>JAUBOM010000087.1:0-33078 GCA_036700245.1 Microcoleus vaginatus BM001213989 | reverse complement strand
TGAGTCTGCGAAGGAATGAATCCGGGGGCTTGTATCCTGGATGCTTTCGGTCAAAAACCCGGTTTCTATTTTAACGTCGTGAGATCACAACCTCTGATTTTGACTCTTAACCGGGTTTTTGTGAGTCCAGGACTGTTGTTGACTTCGGATATCAATCCTGTGAAGATTTCATGCCTATGCGGAATCTCCTGGTCTGCGGCCGTAGTCTTGATTGTGGAAGTGTGAGGCTATTTGCCAGTGCTGCCTGAGGTCGATCGCACTCAAAAGCTGGAATCCACAATTGGCCGGAGAATGTCGGGTTTCTACCCCACCTGGTAGGGTAAACCCCACCAGTCAAGCAGCTCTCATAATGCTTGAATTAAAATTAAAGACCCTTTAGTTCTAACTTAATTACAGTAGGTGCTAAAAATGCAAAACCCTAATTATAACTCACGCTCTAACTCCCACCAAATCAATACTATGTCAACCAAAAATATGCCTGCTACGACTGTGCGTTCTCGCCGTTTTTCGTTGCCGAAAAAACTTGCTTTTTTATCCCTTGTTTTGCTCGGATCCACCGCAACTGTTGGGTGCAACGCCCTAACTTCTCAAGTTCCTGGAAGTTCTAACGCCATCAAAGCTGAACCGGCAAATGCAGCGCCAATCTCAGCATTGCCTGCAAATATACTGCCCTCTCAAGACTCTAATTTTGTCACTAAAGTAGTGCAGGAAGTCGGCCCGGCAGTGGTGCGGATCAATTCGTCTCGCACGGTGACGAACCAAATTCCAGATGAGATACCCCGGGAATTCCGGCGCTTCTTCGGTTCGGAATCTCCCATTCAACCGGGAAATCGGGTAGAAAGGGGTTCCGGTTCGGGCTTTATTTTTGGTTCCGACGGCCGCATTTTGACTAACGCTCACGTTGTTGATGGCGCGGATACGGTGAGGGTAAAACTGAAGGATGGCCGCGAATTTGTCGGCAAAGTTTTAGGCGTAGATACAGTTACTGATGTGGCTGTTATTAAAGTTGAAGCTAACAATTTGCCTGTGGTGAATTTGGGCAAATCTGAAGAGTTACAGCCGGGAGAATGGGCGATCGCGATCGGCAATCCCCTCGGTTTGGACAATACTGTGACTGTGGGCATTATTAGCGCTACAGGCCGTTCTAGCGCCGATGTCGGCGTTCCCGACAAGCGCGTCAGCTTTATTCAAACCGACGCTGCGATCAATCCCGGCAATTCTGGCGGCCCGCTGCTGAACCAGCGCGGCGAAGTTATCGGCATGAATACGGCGATTATTCAAGGCGCTCAAGGATTGGGTTTTGCTATTCCGATCGATCGAGCACAACAAATTGCCGACCAATTAGTAACAACCGGAAAAGCCGCACATGCTTATCTCGGCGTTCGGATGTTGAGCATTACTCCCGAAATCAAGGCAGAATTCAATAAAAATCCCAACCCCAAATTGAGGCTGACTGAAGATAAAGGCGTGTTAGTTTTGGGAATTGCCAAAGATTCTCCGGCGGCACAAGCTGGAGTTCGCGTTGCCGATGTGATCAAGAAAATCAACGGTGCAGAAGTCAGCGATGCTAACAGCGTACAGCAAATTGTCGAGAAAAGTACAGTGGGCAGCGATCTGCAGCTTGAATTGAGCCGCGGCGGACAACCTGTTACTGTGGCGGTGAAAGCGGGTGATTTTCCAGCGTCCCAGAGGCAGTAGTAGAATTGTTGATTGAAAGTTAGATATTGCACCATTCTCAATTAGGCTTTTATGAACAGGCAAGATGCCTGTTCCACAAGAAAATTTATCTTTTGTGGAACGGGCATCTTGCCCGTTCTTGAGAATGGTGCAATATGTGAGTTTTAACTTAGGTGTTGCACCATTCTCAATTAGGCTTTTATGAACAGGCAAGATGCCTGTTCCACAAGAAAATTTATCTTTTGTGGAACGGGCATCTTGCCCGTTCTTGAGAATGGTGCAAGATGTGAGTTTTAACCGACTTGTGCTGTGAAACGGGGTTTAAGCCCCCGGCGGGATGTCGTAGTAATTCTACTAAGTTACCATAATTTATATTGGTTATTAAGAGGTAGAAAAATGGCTAACATTAATCGGAGGCGTACTGAAAATATTAACGGTAACTTTTATGTAGACACTACTTGCATTGACTGCGATACTTGTCGGTGGATGGCACCTGAAGTATTTACTCAAGAGGGAGAACAGTCTGCTGTTTACCACCAGCCAACTAACGAGATGGAAGAAAGGCGAGCGCTGGCGGCTCTTTTGTCTTGTCCCACAAGTTCGATCGGCACTGTTGCAAAACCGAAAAACATCAAAGAAGTCCAGCAAAATTTGCCCGCACTCGTAGCAGAAAATGTCTATCACTGCGGCTACCACTCAGAAAAATCCTACGCTGCGGCCAGCTATTTAATTGTCCGTCCCGATGGCAATATTTTAGTTGATTCTCCCCGTTTTGTGCCGCCGCTAGTCAAAAACATAGAAGCAATGGGCGGCATTCGCTATATGTACTTGACTCACCGCGACGATGTGGCAGATCATCAACAATACCACGACCATTTTGGGTGCGATCGCATTCTCCATGCTGAGGAAATTAACGCTGGTACTTGCAGTGTAGAAATTCAATTGTCGCGCAACGAACCGCATCAAATAGCAGATGACTTGTTGATTATACCTGTTCCCGGCCACACGAAAGGTCACACAGTTTTGCTTTACAATAACAAGTTTTTGTTCAGCGGCGATCATCTTGCTTGGTCGGAAAGTTTGCAGCAGCTAGTTGGCTTTCCCGAAGTCTGTTGGTATTCTTGGCCAGAACAAATCAAATCTATGCAGAATTTGGCTAATTATGACTTTGAATGGGTGTTGCCTGGACACGGCCGCAGGTATTATGCCGATCGAGAAACAATGCGCGAGCAAATGCAACAGTGTATTGCTTGGATGGTCGATGCTTAATAGTTTAACACCCCTTTTCTACTAGGCGGTTGAAACCAATCCTACACACACTTTCGCCGCCAACCACGAAAAAGAAGTCATCGCCGCTGTTGGAAGAATCGACTAACCAGTTGTAGCGGCTGTTGTGATTAGCCCCCCAGCGTTCTAGCGGAATTCGCAACTTTTTGGCGAGGGCCGGGTCTAGTCCATAATGATTCATACCGTAGATGTCCGGACTTATCGGATGTCGATCGGCTTTAACGTCTACAGATAAGGTGGGATTTGCTGTTTGGGGGATGCCGTTTTGAGGTAAGCTGCTGTTGCTACGACCCCCAAAGCAGCCAAAACACCTAAAAATAATAGGATAATCCAACGCGGTTTATTTTCGGGCGATCGCCACACAAATCGTGCATTCATTTTGATAGGGCCAGAAAACTGCTTGTGCGATCGAAAAATGTTAATTAAATTATCCTAATCTCTTATTCACATTATAGAAGATGTTGAAGTCAGCAGTCACTACCCAAGCTTTTCAGTAGAATCTCAACAAGTCTATAGACATGGGTTCCTAGTGTTGGTGGCCAATTGTGCTGAGAACTTGGATGTAGATTTTTCGCTCGATTTACTGCATCTTTAGTATGTGGCTGGTAAGCAGAGATATCCAGATTGCTACCATTGTAACTTCCTAAAATTATTCGTAGTCTTTTCTTGAATTCATCGCAATCCTTATCCTCCTGAGTATTAATATCTTCAAAGTGTAAAGTTAACCATACTTCAAAACAAGGATTGCTAATAGCTAAATAATAACCTCTTTGCCTAGCTTGACTACAGACAGAACTCAATTTTTTGTCACCCCAACGATCCACATCAGAAACCAGCCAAAGCATATCATCCTTACTTAGATCGTATCGTTCTTTGAATTTATCTAAACGTTCTAAAACATATTCAGGTGCAGACTTACCATCTGCTGTAGTTGCTAATATCTCCACTTTGATTCTGGTGCTCTTAAACATCCCAAAATATTGCTTTTCAGTTTCCTTACCTTCCGTAGCAACTATAAATAGTTTTACATCTCTCCGATCGTGTTCGCGATCTAATAATTTTGTTCGCTTAATTTTTTCCATTGCTATTAGTTAGTTATCACGGATAGATCGGTTTCACAATTAAGCCAGCCTAAACTTTGTGGATTTCCAAAGAAGGGAATAGCTCCAAAACGTCCATTCAAATAACCTTTCTCAATTTTCAGATCTGGTCTCATTTTGAATTCGGCTAAAGAGTAAAGATTAGACGCACCTTGTTCGCTCTTTTCAACAAACCAAATTTCATCACGTCGGAGTAAATCTAAGTCTAGCAAATTGGTATCATGAGTTGTAAAAATGAGTTGATTTTTTTTGTCTCTACAATTGATTGCTACTTGTACAAAATTTCGAGAAAGCAGAGGATGCAAACGTCTATCAAGTTCATCCAGAAAAATCACTTTTTCTTCTTCTTGTTTTAAAATAAAAAGAGTAGGAATCAAATTAATGAGACGTTGAGTTCCTTCTGATTCCTCTTCTATTGAAAAGTCAATAAATTCTCCCTCTTCACTGCGATGACGAGTTTTGAGTTGAATCAAGGTTAATTGACTCTGATCGTCCTTAAAGACCAGAAATCTTGTACCTCTTAAGTTCGCAATCACCATTGAATTTTTTTCTGCTTGATTCAGGGTCTGAACAAGATGATCTCTTACAACTTTAGGCATAGTTGGAAAGTGTCGCTCAAAATCTAACTCTACTTCCTCTGTTACTATTGAATCAATTCCTGTTCCTGCAAACTTCAGAAACTCACTCAGAAAGTCCGTGAATGATTCATCACTGAGTACACCCATTTCTAAGCCTGTATAATCTGCTTCTGCTGGAATAATATTTAATACTTTTCTGAACCAGTCAAAAATAGGTTGTAAAGCAGTAACATTTCGCTCAAGAGATTCGGTTAAAAAAAGTTGATTGGGGCGAGTTCCTTGTGCAATAAAATCGAGAAACTGTTGATGCTTCTTACTTCGACCTTTTAGTTTTAAACCATATTCTACTGTAGTTTCTTTTTTTGATGACGTGACCCGCTCAAAGTACATCACTTCCTGCTTTTTGCCCTCAGGGATTCCATAAAGCCATTCTGCAAAAATTTGCTCTCTATTTAATGTAAACCCGTAGGAGTATTGATCGCCTTGATGCGTAAAAATAAACTCAAACTTGCTAGGCTGCTTACTATAATCACCCAGTTTGAATGGAGAAACAGGGATAGTTTCACTGCTGCGAGTTCCCTGTACAACTAAGTTTTTGGCAAAACTTATAGCCTCGAGCAGATTTGACTTGCCTGCTGCGTTTGCTCCGTAGATTGCTCCAATTGGCAATATCAATCGCCCTTTTCCTGCTGCATCTTCAGCAAGGTGATCTATATGTTGTTGGTCGCTATTAACTCCCACCATACTAAAAGTGACTTCATCCCTGAAGGATAAGAAATTTTGTATAGTAAGTTGAATTAACATTGTTTTTACCCATTAGGAGCCATTGGATTACATTACTTTCAGCCATTATGGTAGCCTAAAACAGGTATTTAGGAGAAAAAATTTCCTAAATACCTAGTTTTATGCAAAGTTTATCTCTCTAGACGGAGATGTGGGGGATGCCAAGGGGATCTAAACTCAGATCCAAAGGAGATTTAGCATAAATTTCAGTCTTAAGTGTAAGCCTCCATTGGCAAACAAGAACAGACAAAATTACGATCGCCAAACGCATTATCTATCCGGCCCACCGCCGGCCAAAACTTATGTTCGCGAGTCCAAGATGTCGGATAAGCCGCTTGCGCGCGAGTATAAGGACGATTCCACTCATCAACCATCAGAGATTCTGCGGTGTGCGGCGCATTTTTCAAGACGTTATTTTGCGCGTCAACATTACCTTTTTCAATCTCCGCAATTTCGCCTCGAATCGCAATCATCGCATCGCAAAAACGGTCTAATTCCTGCTTAGATTCGCTTTCCGTCGGTTCCACCATTACCGTACCAGCAACCGGCCAAGAAACCGTCGGCGCGTGATAGCCGTAATCCATCAACCGTTTAGCGATATCTTCGACTTCAATAGCCGCAGATTTTTTGAGCGATCGCAAATCTAGAATACACTCGTGCGCCACTAAACCAGCTTTCCCTTTGTACAAAACCGGATAATAAGATCCTAACCGATGCGCCATGTAATTAGCATTAAGAATTGCTACTTTTGTCGCCTCAGTTAAACCAACTCCTCCCATCATCCGAATGTACATCCAAGAAATAGTTAAAATGCTAGCACTTCCCCAAGGCGCTGCGGAAACAGCACCAACTGATTTTTGTTGACTGTTAACTGTTGACTGTTGACTGTTAAGAATAGAAGTAGTGGGCAAAAATTCTACTAAATGAGACATTACCCCAATCGGTCCCATTCCCGGCCCGCCGCCGCCGTGGGGAATACAGAAAGTTTTGTGCAAATTTAAGTGACAAACATCAGCACCAAAATCACCGGGGCGGCACAAACCAACTTGAGCATTCATATTTGCGCCGTCCATATAAACTTGTCCGCCACAGTTGTGGACAATCTCGCAAATCTCTTTAATTTCTTCCTCAAAAACGCCGTGCGTAGATGGATATGTCACCATCAAAGCCGCCAGTTCTTTTTTGTGCTTTTCTGCTTTTTTCTGTAAATCTGCGACATCAATATTGCCCTGGGAATCGCACTCTACAGCAACTACTTTCATCCCCGCCATTACCGCGCTAGCCGGATTTGTACCGTGGGCTGACTGGGGAATCAAACAGATATTTCGGTGAGATTCGCCTCGGTGTTCGTGGTATTGGCGAATAACTAACAACCCCGCGTATTCGCCTTGGGAACCGGCGTTGGGCTGCAAAGAAATTCCCGCAAAACCTGTGATTTCTGCCAGCCACTGTTCTAGTTGCACGAACATCTTTTGATAGCCGCGAGTTTGATCGCGCGGTGCAAAAGGATGTATCTTGCCAAATTCCGCCCAAGTCACCGGCATCATCTCTGCTGTTGCATTCAATTTCATTGTGCAAGAACCCAAGGGAATCATCGATGTATTTAGCGATAAGTCCTTGGCTTCTAAACGGTGCAAATAGCGCAAAAGTTCAGTTTCTGAATGGTAGCTGTTGAAAACTGGATGGACGAGATAGCTGCTGGTGCGATCGCAAAAATCTGGTAAGGTCAAATATGAACTCAATGCGTCTGCATCCAGGGGAATGTTGAGAGCATTCTGACCGTCAGCCCTGATATAATCCTTATCCTGTGCAAAAATTTTCCACAACTCTTGCACATCTTCAGCGGTGACAGTTTCATCTAAAGTGATTCCCACTGTCGAATCATCAAAAACTCGGAGATTAATTTGGCGATCTTTAGCAGCTTCTAGAAGTTCTGACAGCGGTTTGTCTCCCAATTCTACCCGCAAAGTATCGAAGAAAGGTCGATCGCCAATTTTGTATCCGAAACCTCTTAAACCGGATGCCAAAAGTGCTGTTAAACTCCTTACTTTCTCAGCAATGTCTTTCAGTCCAGACGGGCCGTGATAAACAGCATACATACTCGCCATCACTGCCAGCAAAACTTGAGCAGTACAAATATTGCTGGTTGCTTTTTCGCGGCGGATGTGCTGTTCGCGAGTTTGCAAAGCCAAACGTAAAGCAGATTTGCCGTTGGCATCTTTAGAAACGCCGACGATTCTCCCGGGAACTTGCCGTTTAAACTCTTCTCGCGTGGCGAAATAGGCGGCGTGGGGCCCTCCGAATCCCATCGGCACTCCGAAGCGCTGAGTGCTTCCTACGGCTATATCCGCGCCGAATTCGCCGGGGGGTGTGAGCAAGCACAGGCTCAAAATGTCGGCGGCTACTGTGACTAATGCGCCGACTTCGTGTGCCGATCGAATAAAATCCGTATAGTCGTAAATTGCGCCGTCTGTGGCGGGGTATTGCAGGAGAGCGCCGAAGATTGTACGATCGAACTCAAAGCTTTGATGGTCGCCAACAATTACCTCAATTCCCAACGGCTTAGCGCGAGTTTGCACCACTTCCACAGTTTGAGGGTGGCAATCTTGGGAAACAAAAAATGCTTTTGCCTTATTTTTGCTGGCGCCGTAACTCACCGCCATCGCTTCCGCCGCCGCCGTCCCTTCATCCAGCAAAGAAGCGTTGGCAATTTCCAAACCCGTGAGGTCAATGATCATGGTTTGGAAGTTCAGTAAAGCTTCCAATCGCCCTTGAGCAATTTCGGCTTGGTAGGGAGTGTAAGCTGTATACCAGCCGGGATTTTCTAGGATATTCCGCTGAATGACGGGGGGAGTTATGCACTCGTGATATCCAGTGCCGATGTACGATCGAAATACCTGATTTTTTGCAGCAATTTCTTTCAATTCTCCCAAAGCGCTGTACTCGCTTTGCGCTTCGGGAAGTTGTAGGGGGCAAGAAATGCGAATCGCCGCTGGAACCGTTTTGTCAATCAACTCATCGAGGCTAGAAATCCCCAAAACATCTAGCATTTGCTGGATTTCGCTGCGTGTCGGGCCAATGTGGCGGGCCGCAAAACCATCAATGGGGGAAAGGTTTTGCTGCTGGTTGGGTTCAATTTGAGGGCTGTAAAGTACCAAGGCTGATTCTCCTGAATAGACTTTTCTTCTTTGTTTGTAACATTTTGCTAAGGAAGAAGAAAGTTCGGCAACCAGCAATGTACGGGATTGAAAGGATTTAACGGATTTAGCGGATTGATGTTGAGGTTCGAGATTCGAGGGAAGAGGTTCGAGGGGAGAAGGAAGAAGAAAGATTTTTCCCATTCTCCCCCTCCCCCACTCTCCCCTACTTCCCCTCCCCTACTCCTCGCCTTCCACCATTTCGCGATACGCCGCGGCCGATAAAGCGTCATCGAGTTCGCTGGGATTGTCAACGCGCATTTTCAGCAGCCACCCAGCGCCATAGGGATCGTCGGCCAAATCTTCGGGAGACTCTATAATCTCATCATTGCGTTCTACGACTGTACCCGTAACTGGTGTGTATAAGGTTTCAACGGCTTTCACTGACTCGACTGTACCGAAATTTTCGCCCTTTACCAGCGTGTCACCGACTTCTGGCAATTCCAAAAATACGATCTCACCTAATTGATTCACGGCAAAGCCACTGATGCCGATCGTGGCTAGGTCGCCTTCGAGTCGGATGTATTCGTGGCTGTCTAGGTATTTCAAGTCATCGGGGTATTCTGCCATGTCTTTCCTCACAATAAACAAAGTATCAAGTAAATCTTAGTCAACTATGGACATTTAGTGATGGCTAACTGGAACAAAAAAAATATTAAACGCTTGCTTTTCGGAGAATTTTCGGTCAAACGACTTATGCGATCTATAATTTTTATTTACGCATTTCTGTGTTTCTACGGTTTCTTTTTTTCAGAACGGCTAATTTTTCAATCTCCCCCATCTAGTCAGAGTGATAGCAGGGAAGTTATCAAAGTTAGCTCAGCTAATGGCGTGAAAATTTCTGCTGTTCATTTTCCTAACCCGCAAGCTAAATATACCATACTTTACAGTCACGGGAATGCGGAAGACTTGGGCGGAATTTTGTGGGTACTCAGAGAGATTCGAGATAGCGGGTTTGCTGTGTTTGCCTATGATTATCAAGGTTACGGAACGAGCCAGGGAAAGCCTTCTGAGTATAATACTTATCGTGATATTGATGCTGCTTATAATTATTTAACCCAACAGTTGGGAGTACCTGCAAAGCAAATTATTCTTTACGGGCGTTCTGTGGGCGGTGGGCCGGCAATTGATTTGGCGTCGCGCCAAAAAGTCGGTGGTTTGGTTGTTGAAAATTCCTTTGTTTCGGCTTTTCGGGTGTTAACGCGGATTCCGATTTTACCCTTTGATAAGTTTGTGAATATTGATAAGATTGGCAAAGTTCGATCGCCTGTTTTGGTGATTCATGGTAAGGCTGATGAGGTGGTGCATTTTTGGCATGGAGAGCAGTTGTTTGCAGCGGCGAAGCAGCCGAAATTAAATTTTTGGGTTGATGGGGCCGGTCATAATGATTTGATGGATGTGGCGGGCGATCGCTATGCTGCAACTTTGCGAAAATTTGCTAAGTTAGTAGATGAGTCTTCTTGACCACAATTATGAGCAACGGGCTAGAAGCCCGTTACACAACAAATACACTTACACTTTCTTGTGAACCGTTGGTCTGAGCAACGCCCCTGAATTAATGCTCACCTAATTAATTTAACTAGGTCGGTTTGGCGATCGATAAAATGGTTTTTTCACCACACTAGCCGGATAGTTTTTCCCGCGAATCTCGATTTCTAACTGCTGACCGATTTTAGCTAATTTTGCGGGAACAAATGCGAGGGCTACTGGCCGATTCAATGTAGGCGATAATGTACCGCTAGTAACTTCTCCTACTGTTTCGCCTTCAAATATTACCGGATAGCCGTGGCGCGCAATGTGTCGCCCCTGCATTTCTAACCCTACCAACCGCTTTGATACTCCACTCGCTTTCTGCTGTTCCAAAACCTCGCGACCAATAAAATCGCCTTTGGTGTCGAGGTGAACTACCCAACCCAATCCAGCCTCTAAAGGCGTGATATTGTCATCGATATCTTGACCGTAAAGAGCCATTGCTGCTTCTAAACGCAAGGTATCTCTAGCACCCAAACCGCAGGGTACAACCCCAGCATCTAACAATTTTTGCCACAGTTCTTTTCCTACTTCGGCATCCACCATGATTTCAAACCCATCTTCGCCTGTGTAACCTGTTCTGGCCATAAAACTCGGCTGTCCCAACAGATTTGTTTCTAAGTGACCGAATGCCTTAATTGGTGAGAGGTTGTCTTCTACAAAAGGCTGGAGATATTTGAGAGATTCCGGCCCTTGAATTGCGATTAAAACTTTATCTTCCGAGATGTCTGTAAAACAGATTCCGCTCAATTCTAAGTGAGTTGTGAGCCATGCTTTGTCGGGGATGCGAGTGGCGGCATTGACAATAATTACTGCACGTTCTTCGCTAGTGATAGCGTCGGGTTCTTGGCAGTAGAAAATAATGTCGTCTAAGATGCAGCCTTTGGCATTTAGCAAAACTGTATATTGAGCTTGACCGGGTTGCAGGCGGCTCAAGTCTGAGGGTACTAGGGGTTGAAATTTTTCTATTAATTGTTTCCCTCTCAAACCAAATTTTCCCATGTGGGAAATGTCGAACATTCCTGCTTGCTGGCGTACTGCTTGGTGTTCGCTGCTGATGCCTGCGTACTGCACCGCCATCTCCCACCCGGAAAAGGGCACCATTCGGGCTTTGAGTTCTAATGATAGGTCGTACAGAGGCGATCGGGCAAGTTGGCTCGGCCTCTCTGGATTGTTGGGTTCAGTTGACTTTGCCACAGGTAGTGTGTTGGTTGTGGGTAGACTGTTTTGATTTTACGGGAAAATTGGTTTTCGCGGTACAAGTCGCGAGCGAAATTAAGGACAAATCAATGCTGTTTAGGTACAAATCGCGATCGAAATTAAGGACACGCCACAAGGACTTATTTGACTTTCAAGGATTGTGTCAAAGGATTCAATCTGATTTACCGTCTCGTGTACTGTGTGATGTTTACAAAATGTCTACAAATTTGTGTACACAAAGCAGCAGCGTCATGTCTACAAATTTGTAGACAGCGAGTTCGCAGAATATTTTCGGACGGCAGCAGCGGACAAAAGCTGCTAGAGTCACGTCATCTGCATAGTGCGAGTGAAGCAAAAGTTTGTCACTACCCGGACGCTGGGTGAAAGTCGATCGCCCGTAGTAAACTTCCTGCCTGTGTGGGCTGCCACTAAAATATTCCTAGCAGGCGTTCAATTAAACTGAGTAGTAGTAGGATAACAAGCGACCTTGAACACCTTGCAAAATGGGTTAGATCGTAGAATTATCCTAGAAATTCTAGGTAGAATGGCTAGAACGGTTGGAGTTGCGCGAAATACTCTATCCTTTTGCGGTTAACTCCTAAATCTGACTCTCCCAGACGGGAAGCCGATCGCACATGGATGACTTTTGCTTCATCATCTACCAAAAATTCAACGTCATCAACAAACCCCATCAAAGCACTGGTGAACTCCGCATAGAGGTAATTATCAGTTGCCGTGATAATCTTAGTTTTTGCCAAAGACTCGATCGCCCCTTTGAGCTTTGCCATCGCTTCACTCTGGGACGAAGTGTATGCCAAAGGCTCTATTTTGTGTTCGGCATCTTGACTGAAGCTGCTGACGCAGTTGGGGGAACTCGGGCACGCTGCAAGTTTTCCTGACACAATGCCGATATTGGCAGGTCTTTTTCCCGCAAACATTGTTTTTTCTCCCGGTATAGCGATAAAAGTAGCGATCGACAGTATCGCTACTGCTACCAATGACATTAAAATAACTAGGACTCTTTTCAATGCTGTGGGCGATTTGTTTTCAACTGTTTGCAAAAGATTAGCCCTCCTGAAAGTGCAAATTACATCTAATTTTAATATTAATTCAAATTGACCGCGAAAACTCAAAAAGATTTACTTTGTTCTTCAATCAACCAGTAAGTCAGCATATTTCCTTTACCTTTAATCGGGATATGACCCCGTTCTTCAAAAACAAACTGCTCTTTCAAACGCTCGTAAGTCCCCGCCGTCACTTGAATTTTACCAGGCAATCCGTTGGACTCCATCCGCGAAGCAACATTAACAGTATCGCCCCACAAATCATAGCTAAATTTGCTAATCCCAATAATTCCCGCCACCACCGAACCGCTGTGAAGCCCGATCCGCAATTGAAAATTTTCTCCAATTTTGACATTAAACCTTCTCAAAGCTGCCTGCATATCCAAAGCTAAAAGTGCGATCGCCTCAGAGTGATCCTCCCGTGGCGTTGGCAAACCCCCAACCACCATATAAGCATCCCCAATAGTCTTAATCTTTTCCAACCCGTGCAACTCAGACAATCTATCAAACTCCGAGAAAATTCCGTTCAAAATTTCTACCAACTGCGTCGGAGTTTTTTGAGCAGAAAACTCTGTAAAACCCACCAAATCAGCAAACAATACGCTCACATCATCAAAATGATCCGCTATCAACTTTTGCTCTTTTTGCAAGCGTTCGGCAATAGGTTTCGGTAAAATATTCAGCAGCAATTTCTCTGTTTGCTCTTGCTGCAACTTCAAGGCTGCCTCAGCTTGTTTGCGCTGAATAAGCGAACCGAGCTGCGTAGCAACCGCGCTCACTAATTCCAACAAGCGCGGCTGACATGGAAGAGCTTTCTCGCGATAAAAAATCAAAATAGCTAACACTTGGTTGTCCGCCAATATTGGCACCCCAAAAGCCGCTTTCAATCCCACAGCCGCCGCAATTTTCGACCGCCAAAAAATTTCTTTCGGTGCAGTAGAAATATCCTCGATCCATTCAGACTGCTGTGACTGCCAAATCCTCCCCGAGAGTCCCACACCGGGAGCAAAAGTTAACTGCCAACTTGTTTGTCGGAATTGGGCAAAACTCAAGTCGCTGACGTACCTGCCTGTAGCGCATTTTAAAACGCCCTCACTGCAAGGAATCCAAGCTTCGCCGAGATTCCATTCAATAGTTTTGCAAATTAAACCTAAAATCACATCTATAGCAGACTCAAAATCCTCAGATTTGCTAATAGCTTGAGTTGCCTTCAGCAGCAACGTCGTTTCCATTTCAACCTGCCGACGTTCGGCGATTTCCTGGTGCAACAGGATGTTTTGATCGGTCAACTTTTGATTTTTTCCTTGCAATTGCATTTGCAATGAACGCACAGTAAGTTGATTGCTCACTCGCGCCAATACTTCTTTCACCTGAAAAGGTTTTGTTATATAATCTGCTCCGCCCACTTCAAAAGCTTTTGCCTTATTTATTCCTTCTTCTAGCGCGCTGAGAAAAATTATGGGAATTTCCCTAAATTCCGGTTTTGATTTCAGTTTTTGACAGAGTTCGTAGCCGTCTAGATCCGGCATCATAATATCGAGTAAAATCAAATCTGGTGCGCTAGATTGAATCGCATCTATGGCAGAAAAACCATTAGTAACAGGTCTAACTTTATAGCCGTTTTTTTGCAAAATTCTAATTAACAAACGCAGATTATCTGGCGTATCGTCAACCACTAAAATATCTGCTTGATAGTTTTCAGTTTGTTCCGCATCGATCTGCATTATCTGATTCCTCCGCCTCGGCAATTAAATTGAAAATTTTCTGGTAATCAAAATTATCGAGATGACCCTGGAGGATTGCGGCAAATTCAGGATGAGCGTCCCTTATTTCCTCGATTGTCCTGGAAATTAAGTCAAAATCAGCACTGCGGATTACCTGCTTAATGTTGTTTATCCATTCTGCAGGAAGTTTGGGCAAATAAGCAAGCACAGCATTAGAGGGGGAAGCAGATAGATTATTTCGATCGCCTGTTGAGAAAAACTCCGTTGAGTTAGAGTAGACATACTTCACCCCCAAATGTTTGCTGAGGGTATCAAATATCTCTGTTTTACGGAAAGGTTTGCTAATAAAATCGTCGCAGCCGACCAATAAAGCAAACGATCGCCTTCCTTCAATTGTACTAGCTGTCAAAGCAATAATCTTCGGAATCGGGGATTCGGGAGCGGAAATATTCATCTCCCCGTTTTCTTGCTGCTCTTGCTCTCTCTGCTGTATCCTCGCCTTAATTTCTTTAGTAGCTTCGTAGCCGTCCATCACTGGCATTCGCACATCCATCAAAATTAAGTGCGGGTGCCAATTTTTCCAAATTTCTATTGCTTCGCGACCGTTGGTGGCTTCTTGGATCCCGAAACCCAAGGGAGAAAGCATTTTGACTAAAAGTTGGCGGTTGTCTTCCCGATCGTCCACAATTAAAATCCGGTAGCACGGTTGATTTGGTTCCAACCCACTAACTTCGCGGTTAATTTGCTCTGTTGGAACATCAGCAGTATAAACCGCACAGACTGGAATTTCAAATTTAAAAGTAGTACCGACTTCCAGTTGACTTTCTACGACGATTTCTCCTCCCATCAGGCGGACAAACTGACTGCTTATCTTCAATCCTAAACCCGTGCCTTTCTGATTTTTTTGACCGGAAGCTGTTTGCACAAATGCCTTAAAAATATTGCCCAATTCTTCGGGAGCAATGCCAACTCCTGTATCTTCTATTTCAAACTGAAGCCAAAAATCCGGAACAGTTAAATCCTCACCGTCTTCCCTCAATTTAACCCTGGCAAAATCACTGCTATTTAGCGAAGAAAATTCCCGAATACTTGTTGTGGTATCAAAGCAAGCTGTTGGACGGTCTAATAAATCACAAAATCCCGACATTTCTAACTTTCTAATTCTTAAGATTATCTCGCCTTTTTGGGTAAATTGAATCGCATTGCTGAGAAGATTGATCAGCACTTGCCGCAGTTTAATATCATCGGTGCGCACGTACTGAGGAACCCCATCCTCCCGCTGAAAAAGCAACTGCAATTCTTGATTTAGTACCCGCAGTTGAAACATATCTTGCAAATCGTCAAGCAAGCGGTAGAGGTCAAAGTCTTTCGGGTCGATCGTCATCCGCCCCGCTTCGATTTTTGACAAGTCTAAGACTTCATTGATCAAGGTCAGCAAGTGTTCGCCACTACGGCGAATAATTCTCATATTTTCTTGGTTTTCGACAGTAAGATTCGGGCTGGGTTCCATGATTTGCGCAAACCCGAGTATGGAATTGAGAGGGGTGCGCAACTCGTGGCTCATATTGGCAAGAAACGTGCTTTTAGCTTTGTTTGCGGCTTCAGCAGCTTGTTTTGCTTGTTGCAGTTGTTCTGTGCGTTCGTCAATTTGAGCTTCTAAGGTGCGCTGGTAATCTCCTAGTATTTTTTCGGCTTGTTTGCGATCGCTAATATCTTGAAAAGCTGCGATCGCATAAGCAATATTTCCGCTAGCGTCAAAAATCGGCGTCGTATTGATCTCGATCGCAATTATTTTTCCATCTTGACGAATTTCTACATCGTCAACCTTGACAAATTCTCCTTTCAGTGCGCGCAAAATTGGCAGATTATCCGGCGGGTAAAGCTCATCAGTATTGGCAACATAAAGTTGATAAGTTGCAGCTAATTGTTCCGCAGTGCTTTCCGCGATAGTGTCTGCACCCAGCAATTCCCCCGCTGTCTGGTTGAAATAGGCGATCGATCCGTCGGGATTATAAACAGATACCCCCACTGGCAAAGCTTCTAAAAATTGACTCAGGCGACTTTCACTCGCAGACAGCGCCTCATTTACTAGCTTTAACTCTTCGTTTACTTCTTGCCGCTTCAGGATTTCATCTGTTAACTTTTGGTCTTGCAAGTAACTGTGAATTGCTTCTACTACCGTTAATTTTAAGTCTTCATTTTGCCAAGGTTTAGGGATATAACGGTACAATTTAGCATACTTGATAGCATTACTCAGGGCTTCCAAATCTGCTTGCCCCGTCAGCATAATAGTCAGCGTATCCGGCGAGCGTTCGTGAATTCGTCTGAGCAGTTCGTCCCCTTTAATATCCGGCATAATATAATCAGAAAGCACCAAAGCAATCTCGTATTCATCTGCCTGCAAATCTGCCAGCAACTCTAAAGCATCAGCCCCCCCTTCCGCCGTTTCAATAATACACCGATCGCCGATCGCCTTTTTCAGTTCAATCTTTAAACTCTTCAAAACGTCAGGTTCATCATCAATACAAACAATCACAGGTTTTTTCATAACTTAGCCAGCCCAGATTTTATAGTTTCTATTAACTCTTTGCTTTTCCACGGTTTGTACAAACAACAGTATAAATCTGCTTCTTGTACTGCCCGCTGAAGTGCCGCTGCATCCGCTTGTCCCGTCAACATCACCTTAATAATTTTAGGATATTTTTGGTGAACTTTAATTAAAAGTTCGTCACCTTTAATCCCCGGCATCAGCCAATCAGAAATAACCACAATCACCTGAACTTCTTCTTGAAAATCCTTAAGTAAATCTAAAGCTTCATCACCACTTTCAGCTAATTCATAAAAGTAATCATTTTTAAATTCATTCTTTAGCTGGATTTTGAGGGTATTCAATATATCGGGTTCATCGTCAACGCAAAGAATTACAGGCTTATTCATCTTTTCCTCTCAGCTTTAATTTTAGTGGGTTTACCAACTTCACTTGCTTCTACGTTATTGCTTTCGGGCGAAGATGCAGAATATATGTCCCCTATCTTATTTTAATAGAAATTCCGAACAGAAACCCGGTCGATCGCAATAAATCTTGTATTGGTCAGGGAGACAGCCACGAGTGTCACCGGAAATCAGCCTCCTGCGGGTAAGCTTTCTTTAATATATTGGCAGCGAGACTGTAAAAGTTGTCTGCCCAGGTACAGACTCTACAGCAATTGTACCTTCGTGTTTTTCAACAATTTTTCTGACAATATCCAATCCCAAACCGCTACCTTCGCCCGCAGATTTAGTCGTAAAAAATGGCTGAAAAATTTTGGGAATAACTTCTGGGGGAATGCCTTTGCCGTTATCAGTAAATTTGACTAAAATATTTGCCTCTTGCTGCTGAGTTTCAATCGTCAAAATACCTTTATAATCCATTGCTTGCAGGGCATTGTGAACGAGATTCGTCCAAACTTGATTTAAGTCATCTGGATAGCACATAATTTTGGGTAACTCTCCATAAGTTTTCACTACTTCTATACCGTGTTTCAGTTGATTTTGATAAAGCGTTAACACCGTTTCAATGCCGTCGTGCAAGTTCGCCTGGACTTTTTCTTCCTTGCTATCGAAATGAGCGTAGGTTTTCAAAGCAAATACTACTTTTCCAGATTTCGCTGTCGCTCTTTGGATCAGGCTAATACTTTTTTTAAAGCTCGCAAACTGGTAAGCAGTATTTAAAACTACTTCCCAATCCGGCAATTTAAAAAGTGGCAACAAGTGTTCTATGTTTTCGTAGATCTCCATGTCAACTAAAGTATCGGCAATTTCCTCGGGATTTTCAACAGATTCGGCTCCCAAATTTACCGTCAACTTCTGCTTAAATTTACGCTTTTCTCTGCTGGTAAATGAAGTTTCTTGATGCGTAGCTTTGTAGAGTAAAGTTAAAAAATAAGCTTGGCTTTCTTCAGAAAGTTCTTGAAAAAATTGAGGCATTTTTTCTAAATTTTCGTCCCAAAAATTAGCTATATTATTAATAGACGAACCTATAATGCCCAGGGGGGTATTGATTTCGTGGGCAATGCCGGCAATCAGTTGTCCCAGGGCTGCCATTTTTTCCGATTGAATCAAATGCTCTTGGGTTGTTTGCAGTTGGTGGAGCGCAGTTGCTAAATCTTGATTTTTCTCTTGCAAAGTTTGTTGCAGCGAACAAATTTTTAAATGAGTTTCTATCCGGGCTAAAACTTCTTCAACCTGAAAGGGTTTGGTAATAAAGTCCACTCCCCCAACTGCAAAAGCTTTAACTTTATCCGTCACGTCGTTAATCGCACTGATGAAAATCACCGGAACGTCTTTTGTTACTTCACAATCTTTGAGCCGCTGACAAACTTCATAGCCGTCCATCTCCGGCATCATAATATCCAGCAGCACTATATCCGGGAGCATTTTTTCAGCGGCAGACAGTGCTAGCTTGCCGTTGGGAACCGGGCGAACTAGATAGCCTTTTTCGCTCAAAATTCCTGCCAGCAGCCGCAGGTTTTCGGGCGTGTCGTCCACTACTAAAATATTAGCTCGGTTGGTTTTAGGTAAAGTTGAAGTCATCGGGTATTTACTCGTTCTCGCTGATTTTGATTATGTCCAAAATTCTGTCATATTCAAAATTATTAATGCAATCTTGAAGCCTGCCCGCCAGAGAAGAATTGACAGTGCAGATTTGTGCGATCGAACTGGCGATCGCCTCCATGTCCACACTCAAAATATTTTGCTTGAATTGAGCCATCCAGTCTGGAGAAAGAGAGGCGAGATCCTCCGGTGTCAGCACCTCCTGACTTGACTCCCTTACACCTTCGGCACTGACTGCTGTTGGATCTTCATAAATATAGCGTACTCCTAAATGTTTTCCCATTGCCACGAAGATATCCTCCTCTCGGAACGGTTTCCGCATAAAATCATCGCAACCCGCCGAAAGAATCACCGCCCGTTCTTCCTCCAAAACGCTAGCAGTCAGGGCCACAATCGCCGTTGCTTGCCCGCCAGTTGTAGTTTTAATCTGTTTCGTTGCCTCGTAGCCGTCCATCACGGGCATTCTCATGTCCATCCAAATCAGATGCGGTTCCCACTCCATAAAAATATCCACCGCTTCTTTACCGTTATTAGCTTCTCTCAACTCAAATCCGAGGGGACTGAGAAGTTTTACCAACAGTTGGCGGTTCAAAGGTTTGTCATCCACAATTAGCAAGCGATAACTCGGCTGATTCGGCTCGAGGGCAACCACTCGACGTTGAGTTTTTTTGCTTTCAATATCACCAGCTTCAACCAGATGAACTTGGATGTCAAACTGAAATAGTGCACCTTTTCCGATCTCGCTGCTAACAGTAATTTCACCTCCCATTAATTGCACGAACTGGCGACTAATCGCTAAACCTAAACCCGTTCCTTCCTGAGAATCTTTACCTGTTTTTGTCTGCACGAATGCTTCAAACAACTGATTGATTTCCTCCGCAGCAATGCCTGCACCGGTATCTTGAACTTCAAAATGCAGCGAGTAGCGGCCGGGCAATTGGTCAGGGCTATTTTTGTGTACCTTCCGCCTTCCTCCTTTAACTTGCACCAACACTCCCCCTTCAGAAGTAAATTTAATTGCATTGTTGAGCAAATTAATTAAGACTTGGCGCAATTTCACTTCATCAGTGCAAATGTAATGGGGTACTTCCGCGTCCCGATCGAACATTAATTGCAAGCCTTTTTGCTCTGCTTTGAGAGCAAACATATCTTCTAAATCGTCGAGCATCTGGTACAAATCGAAGCTTTTTTCATAGAGGGTAGTGCGTCCGGCTTCGATTTTGGCTAAGTCTAAAACTTGGTTAATTAAAGCCAGCAAATGTTCGCCGCTCCGCAGGATAATTGCGACATCTTCTTGATTTTCAGGAGACAGAGTTTTACTGCGCAGCATGACTTGAGCAAAGCCGATGACGGCGTTCAGGGGCGATCGCAATTCGTGGCTCATATTGGCGAGAAAGGCACTCTTAGCTTTGTTTGCTGCTTCGGCCGCTTCTTTCGCCTGCTGCATCTTCATTTCCGCTTGTTTGTTATCAGTAATGTCTTTAATAAAACCTTCGTAGTAAAGTAGATTTCCTGCTTCATCGCAGACAGCGCGACAATTTTCGGAGATCCAGATTATGCTGCCATCTTTGCGGTAAATTTCCGATTCAAAGTTTGATAGTATCCCGTACTCGCTTATCAGCGCTGCAAATTCGTCGCGGCGGTTGGGTTTCACGTAAAGCTGATTCTTAAAATTTGGCTGTGCTGCTATTAATTCTGCGGGCGATTCGTAACCGTATAGCTGAGCTAAAGCGGGGTTAGCGCTGATGTATTTCCCGTCACCAGCAGTTTGAAAAATTCCATTCAAAGCATTTTCATAAATGTTGCGGTACTTTTCTTCTGCTTCCCGGAGGGCTGTTTCTGCTTTTTGGCGATCGGTAATATCGCTAGAAATCGACAAAAAACAAGCTTCTCCATCAATATCGATGGTTTCTATAGACAGCAGCGCCGTTCTTTCTGTACCCGTTTTATTGCGAAACCTGAGATCGTAATTGTGAATTGCCGTCTTATTTTTTAACATTTGAATCATGCGGTCACGCTCTCCCAAACTCGCCCAAAAATTGAGCTGCACCGCTGTTTTACCGATAATTTCTTCCTGACTGTAGCCCATCATTCTGCAAAAACTATCATTAATTTCTAAATGGCAGCCGTCACTGATTCTCGTGATAGTAATCGCATTCGGACTCGAACGAAAAGCTTTAGAAAACTTTTCATTTGCCTTAGCAAGTTCTGCGGTGCGTTCTGCAACTTGCACTGCTAAATTTTGGTTGTATTCCCTTAATACTTTCTCCGCTAGTTTGCGTTCCGTAATATCTTGAAAAACGCACATTCCGTAGAGAATATTTCCTTGAGTATCGTAAATAGGAGTTCCCGAAATTTGCATGGGAATATTTTTGTCAGCGGTGGAGATTTCAATGTCATCAACCGTTACACTTTTGCCCTGCAAAGCATTTAACATTGGGTCGCGTTCCGCCGGATAAATTTCCTGAGTTCCAGCTAAATAAGCTCCGTAGGATTGGCGCAAATTTTCGGCATCGGCTGCCACAAGTCCTTGACCTAAAAGCTGCTCTCCTATAGGATTAATGTAGTGAGGTTGACCGTTTGGCTCTACAATAAAAATGCCTAGCGGTACTGCATCGAGAAATTGTTTGACTCGGCTTTCGTTCTCGGATAGGGAAGTAAATGATTGCTGCAATTGCTCTGCCATGCTGTTAAAAGAAGCGGCAAGTTCTCCGAGTTCATCTTCGCGATTGAGAGTGAGCTTTGTATCCCATTCATTCCGCGCCAAAGCTTTCGCCGCCGCATTCAATTTTAAAATCGGTCGCACCACCCATTTAGCAGTAAGAATCCCTAGAATGGTCGCCCCGATCAAAGCTGCAACCGACAACAAAAAAGTCGTGCGCGTGTTGAGGTTAATTTGCTCCATAAAGTCGGACTCTGGTACAACTACTACAATCAGCCAATCCAACCCTCTATCGTCTTTAAAAGGAGCTACCTGAATAAAATTTCGCTTGCCATCAACATCAAAAGTAAGCTGTTGAGAATTAGAGATTTTAGCTAAGCTGTCATAGGATTTCTCTAAATGCTGTGCGGTTTGGCGAATAACCGGATTCTCGCTTTCTGAAGCTTTGATGCGTCTTGTTTCTTGACCCTCCACCACGAATTCTTGAGTCGCCGTTGAAGTGGCAATTAACATCCCCGATCGCTCCATGACAAAAGTTTGCCCAGACTTGCCAATTTTGAGGCTGACGAGAAATTCTTTGATGCGGGAAAACAGCACATCGCTGCCAGCTACTCCTAACAGCTTGCCAGCGTCATCGTAGATAGGCAAAGCAGCAGTAATTGCCAGTTCCCTCGTCAAAAAATCTGTATATATTGGAGTCCAAATTTGTTTTTTGGCCGCAGCGGCAGCTATGTACCAAGGGCGAATTCGCGGGTCGTAAATATTGGGCGAAATTTGCACTAATTGAACGCGTTTTCCCTGGGTGTCAGCAGTATATCGAGCTAATCTATTGCCAGTTGAGCTGTCAGCAGCAGATATCAAAGTTTGATCTTTAGTGCGGATTGCTCCCGAGTGGTCTCCTTTTTCTGTGCCTGTGTAAATGATGCTTATCGCATCAAAATATTGAATTTGTTCAAGGAAATTCTTTTCTAGTTTTTGCTTGTCTTCTAGGTTCAACTGTCCCAATTTTATGCCTTGAACGTTCAGGTGATTGACTATGTGGGGAATTGACATATAATTTTCAATGCGGTCTTTGATGCGATCGCTAATTTCTCCCCGCAACTGAGCGGCAACATCGTTGACCGCCCGCTGACCGTTTTGGAACGACAGCCAACCTACAACTCCTACGGTGGAGACAATTTGCACTAAAAAAGGAACTACGATCACAGTTTGTAATTGAGCTTTGCCGATAATTTTGGTAGCAAAGCGATTGAGCGGTTTAGGAAACATATTCATCCTATGGCAATTCTTAAGTGAGGTACAGATTGGTAATTGGTAATTAATAATTGGTAATTGGTAATTGGTAATTGATACTTGATAACTTTTGAAAATCCGGGTTTCTTTGTTTGGAGTGCGTAACCTCAGGAACCCGGTTTCTTTCGCGATTTCTCGTTAGTCAGCCCGATTTTTTTCGTATAAACTGGCTTTCTCGCCCAATTTTATTAGACTTATTGCATAAGTTTTTGATTGATAAATAAACAGCAGATGCAACGCAGATGGAATGCAGATGCATTTCAAGATAGGAGAGCGAATGCGTGCAATTCAAGTCTATTGTGGTTGTGCGCGCGGACATGATAAAGCGCTTACCTGAAAAGTGCTTTATCATGTACACCGCCTACTTATTGCAGGCAATGGAGATTACTATGAGTACAGGGTGGGGATTGTACCTTACTGGCCGCTGTACAGGTATGAATTTAAATTACTATAGCGTATTTCTGCGGAAAGGGAGAGTACGTGAAGCGAAGCTATCCCGTAGGGAATCGCCCTATCCACAGCCGCGTGCACCCCAAAAACCTGCACTTACCTGCGATTCAACTCCATCCTTTCGCCGTAACGTAACAGCATATCCAAACTCTCCAAACGATTTTGCCAAGTTTGAACTTGATAGCTATTTTCTGCTGAATGCAAGCGCATCGAAGATGGAAATTGAGATTGAAAACTTCTTAACAATCTTTTAGTAGTTGCTAAACTTTCCCTAGAAGGATTGGCAGCCAATTTGCTCAAAGATTGCGCCAATTCATCCGATCGACTTTGCAAAACTTTCAGTTCAGATTCCGACATCCGCAACTGATTGTTAGCCAACAAAAAACTCCATTCTTGCTTGAGAGCAGTATAGCGCGAAGCCGCCGCCGCAAACGGCTGTCGGTAAGGAATCGGCTGCGCTGCAGAAGTGGAACGCACTGGCGGGCTTTGAGTGCGGTTAAAAAACCCCTGCATCCCGCTGCTGATACTTTCCACGGCAAAAATAGCATAGCCCCCAGCCGGCAAATCGCGCAAAGCTTGAATTTGGTCGATCGCTACAACTTCCGGGAGACTCAACAACTTAACCGACGGAGAAATCAAAGCCGAACCGAGCATTTGTTCCTTTACCAGCGGTTCGGTGATGCGCTGAAGTCGGTTCGTATCCAAAGCATAAGTCATCGGCACAATCAAATCTACAATGCCTTGACGAGCCCAAACTTCCCAATTTTGCTGAATTTTGTAAATTCGCTGACTTTCTGGGTGCGGAAATACTGCCACCGACAGAATAGTGCGCGGATAATTCTGCCGTAAAAGCTGAGAAACTTCACCTACAAAACTATTAATTTGATTAGTTTTAAACTCAACCCACTGTCGCCACAAACTGCCGGAACTCGGCGAAATATTCGCCGGATCTGCACCAGTCAACTGCTTGAATTGCTGCCTCGCGGCCATACCGTAACCGTAGGTAAAACCCGCATTGTCATCTTGAAAAGGATAGCGAATATAGTCTAATTGCACTCCATCTACTTTGTATTTATTGGCAATTTCGCTGACTATTCGCAGCAAATAATTACGCGCTTCCGGGTTCGCCGGATCGAGATAAAATTTACCATCGTTAGGATGTTGGGTGCGTCCTTTATTGTCAATATTTGCCCAACCTGGATAAGCGGAAAGCACCGGCCCAGGATAAGAACTAGGCTTGCCAATTAAAGTATTGTGGCGCTTATTTCCTACGGCAAAAGCCCAAACCCAAGCGTGCAGTTCCATGCCTCGCTCGTGGGCTAATTTAACCGCAGATTCCAGGGGGTCCCAGCCCACTGTCAGGGGGTTTTGTTGCGGTGCAACTTGACTGGGATAAATCGTATATCCGGCATTCAATGTTTCAAAGAAAACGGTGTTGATACCGGCGGCGGCGAGCCGATCGAACACGGAGGCCAAACCTTGTTCAGATCGCGCTGCGACGATCGTACCGCGATCGAGCCAAACCGCGCGAATTTCCGCCCCAACGCGCTGCCCTTCCTGGGGGTAATTTTGCCACAGCAACTGCCGCGCCTGCACCCACTGCTGTCTAGCCTCCGCGTACTTTTGCTCTTGCAGAAGTTGGTCGAAAGTTTGCAAAACCTGCCGCCCCGAGGCGATCGCCCGCGCCGTTGCTGCTTGCATAACAGGCGGGCGGCTGGCTGCCGGGCCGCCGGCACTGTTGCTTGTCGCCACCAGTTGAGGGGGGGTAGCAGCATTGAGATTAACAGGCGTATTAGCTGAATTAGCTGCTGTCAGGGCGCTTTCAAACCTGCCGAGGAGGTTGGTGAGTTCTTGGCGCATCAAGTACGCTTCAATGCTGACGATCGGCTTATTGGAATTTGCCTGCACATCCAAACCGGGCGGCGCCGACTGATCGGAAGGGTCTGTAAAAGTTGCAGGTACTGGATCGGGGATCGAGCCAGAGGGAGAAAGTCGGCTCAGCGGGTTACTACGCAGCGAATTAGGGCTGTTTCTAGTGACTCGCGAGGGGGGAGTTGGTAGTGGGGTCGCCGCAGCAGTGGGCGGCGCGGAGGACTGCGGAGCGATTGTGCCTCCCCAGCGGGCGATCGAGGCTTGCAGCCAAGCCTTATCTACATTTGCCGAACCGTCGCTACCCCAGCGCCAGCCGAGATAGGTAGCGCGATCGGTGGCGATGGCTGCGGAGGAACCGGAACTATCTTTCCAAGTAGCAATTGTTTGACTGTTCGCATCAGCCGGAATTAAGACACCGCCTTGGACTGAGCCCTTTTTTTGTTCGGGTGGCATCCAATTGCTAGAAGTAGTGCAAGCAAGATCGCGGCAGCGCGTGCGGGGTTGCGGGGTCGCCGGCTGGGTTAAGGGAAAAGCCCAATAGGCCCCGAGGAGCGATCGCAAAGATTGGCGCACCAAGGCCGGGGAACTGCGGCCGACTGGGCCCGAAGCAATCAAGCGGCCGCCCTGTTTTGTCCAAGCTTCTAAAACTTTAATTTGCGCCGGACTCAACGTTTCAATGTTGGGCAAAAACAGCACGTTAACGCCTGCTAAATCCGCGGTACTGTTGATTTGTTCGAGATTGATTGGTTTGTAAGCAATGCCGCTTTCCCAGAGGCGCGTGGTAATCTTCACCCAATCGGGAGAATTCTCGGAACTGCGAACAACGCCCAGAACTACTTCTGCGAAACTCGGAGAGGGAAATATGATGAAGAGATTCAGTAATGTACTCGCTAGAGTTCCAATTAAGACTCTTTGCAAGAAAGTGAAAAAGCGAATTTTTTTAGCCTGGGAGCAGGCATCAGGCATTTGATAAGGCTTTTTGAGTTGTTGCATAAATATGAGAATTACTCACCACACCGCTTGAGAAAAATTCAATCGCAATTAAGAGCGATCGATCCGCACCATACAATTTTTTATCCTGTCCTGCAACCTGAATCAGGAAAATGTGGATCAATCGATCGATTTTAGATTTTAGATTTTGGATTTTAGATTTTGGATTTTAGATTTAAATCTGGGTGTAGTCCTTATGGCAGTTGACTGTTGACTGTTGAGTGTTGACAGCTTACTGTTGACTGTTGAGTGTTGACAGCTTACTGTTGACTGTTGACTGTTGACATTTGGACATTTGAACTATACCGATGCAACCGTAAACGATTTTAGATGAAAATCTGCGTGCATTTGGGTTGAAAAACCCAAAATACAATTTAGATGCCGGACAGCTTACAGCCAACGGTCAACAGCCAACTGTCAACACTCAACATTTTTCTAAGTTGCAGCTTCATTCACCGGGAATCGATCGATTAACTGCATCGCCCGACAAGCATTCTTGCGCAAAGAATCCGAAACATGAGGAACATGAGGAATCTGAGACAAGAAATCCAATGTCCGGCGCAAAATCCGCACCACATCCCCTTCATCCAAACTCGTATGGCTAATCAGTTCCAGCCATTCAACACCCAGAGCCCACTGCTCGACCAAAGTCACTAAATCCCGTTCCAGCCAAATCGGGATTGCAGCTTCATGACGGTACTGAACTTGAAACAACCGGCGGCGCAAGCCTTTTTGCAGATTGTCCAAAGGTGCCAAAACTTCTGGCGACAGCGAGTAGTGAGTCCAACTGTCGGGCCTGGAAACCTCTGTAACTAAGGCCGCGCAAGCAGCAGCGAGGTGGTGGGGGTCGAGTTCGTCAAACTCTGCAGACATCAGCGACAAACCCAGCCACAGTTCGTTATCGCCCCGAATGGCGGCGCAAGCTTGGCCCAAGATTGTGGGTACCAACCTGTCGGAGGAGTCATCTCGGTTTGCATTTGCCGAAACTACTTTTTCCAAGCAGCCGAAATTCAGCAAGATGTCGATTAAGTTGAGAAATTGCTCCCAGTAGCGAGCTCGCTGCTTTTCTAAGTCTTGTTCGCTTTTGCGGATTTCTTTTTTCAATTCTTCCCGGCGGCGCTGGCGTTTGAGCAAAGTACCGGGATTGCCCCATTGTAGAACCGGGTGAATTTCTAGCTGAGCTTCTAGGGCTGCGATTTTCTGCTGTTGCTCGATCGCCTCTGGGCTCGGTTCCGGTGCCGGCAATTGTGGGATCGATCCAGCAATTGAAGCAGTTTCTTCAGTTCCCAAGCGGCACTGGCCGAGTCTCAGGGGCATTTCCGACGGCGGGTTCAAGGTATCTGCAACACTCAAGCGGGGTAATTCGGCGTGCAGGGTAGCGACATCGCTAATGGCGACGATATACCAGCGGTTATCTTTGCCCAAGCACACCAAATTTGGAGCTTGGCCGGAACCTGCGGTTTTGGCAACGAGTACGGCGGGTACAGGAGTTGTGTGCGATCGTTTGGCTGTCGGAACGTGCTTACCTTTGAGACTCAGAACCGTGCCGAGCACTGCAAAAGCCACAGCTACGGACATTTCCTTAAATCGCGCTTCTTCAGCTTGCTGCAATAAAGTTTTCAGCAAACGTTTGTCTTCTTTGAGTCTTCCCTGCAATTTTTCGTAATGGGCGAGCTCTTTTTCCAGGGTGGAGACATTTCCTCCGGCCGCCAGGGACTCTTCCAGCACCGCCAATTCTGTTTGCAATCGGTCTAATTCTGCTTGCTGCGGCTGCAAGTACAAGGTAGACAGGTATTGACCAAAACTCCGCTCTACCAACTCTTGAGCTTCGTCGAGAGTGTGAGTTTGCAGCAAATTCAGCACCATGCCGTAGCTGGGAGTAAACTGACTGGCGAGGGGGTCGGCTTTGGCTGTTGCCAAATAAGAGGCTTCTTTTGCGCCTTCAAAGCGCGTCTGAACTGCGACTACGTGCCCGAGCTCGTCCATGCCCCGCCGACCCGCCCGACCGGCCATTTGCAGGAATTCTGAAGCGTTTAGCAGTCGGTGTCCCTTGTCGGTGCGCTTGGACAGGGTGGAAATGACTGTGGTGCGGGCGGGCATATTAATCCCGGCTGCTAGGGTTTCGGTGGCAAATACGACTTTAATCAAACCTCTGCCAAAGAGTTCTTCTACTAAACCTTTCCAAGCGGGCAAAATGCCTGCGTGGTGGGCGGCGATGCCTTTTAAAAGTGCTTCTTTTTGACCGAAGCGTTCTGCTTCTGGGTTTCGCTGTAAAAAATCGTCAATTATGCGTTTGAGTTCGGCTGTTTCGGCTTCGTTAACCAGGGAGAAATTGCCGACTTCTGCGACTGCTTGGTCGCACCCGCGACGGCTGAAGATGAAGTAAATTGCTGGTAGCATATCTCGATCGTCCAACCGGGCCAAAACATCGGTCAAACTCGGAGTGGGGATGCTGCCTCTTTCTACTTTTTGCTGCTTTTTTTTGGGGACTAACCGGACATTAGCTCTTTTGCCGGTCTCGTCTAGCAGGGGAAATATGCCTTTTTGGTTGGCGAAGTGGAATTGCAGCGGCACTGGCCGAAAGTCTGAGTAGACGAGCTCTGTGGGCCCGTGGACTTTGTTAATCCAGTCTGTGAGTTGCTCGCTATTGGCAACGGTTGCTGAGAGGGCCAGCAGTTGAATTTCGCTCGAACAGTAGATGATCGATTCTTCCCAGACGGTACCGCGCTGGCGATCGTTCATGTAGTGACACTCGTCTAGCACCACGGTTTCTACTCCGGTGAGGGAAGTACCAACTTCTCCGATCGGCGTACCGTAGAGCATATTCCGAAATATTTCGGTAGTCATCACCAAAATCGGCGCATCTCTATTGACGGAGATGTCGCCCGTGAGCAAACCTACGTTGTCGTCTCCAAATTGACTGCGGAAGTCGCGCAGCTTTTGGTTAGACAGAGCTTTGAGGGGAGTGGTATAGAAGACGCGCCGCCCCCGGTCGAGTGCTTGATGGATGGCGTATTCCCCGATTAACGTTTTCCCAGAGCCTGTGGGAGCGCACACGACAACGGATTTACCTGCATCGAGGGCGGCGATCGCCTCTCTCTGAAAGTTATCTAGCTCGAAGGGAAATATGGTCTTCAGATCCAGCTCTGGGCGGTTCTGGGCAGTGTCTGGCACAAGGATTATTATAAGGTTTCAGGGTAAGTATGCTTAAATCTTGCTGAAAGCAAGTCAGCAGAGGACTGTATTGATTTTAGACCAACGCCCGCAAATCGGCTATGAAGTCATTAGTCATTAGTCATTAGTCATTAGTAACAATTACCAATTACCAGTTACCAATGCCCCATGCCCCATGCCCAATTCCCCATTCCCCTTCCCATTCCCCGTTCCCCATTCCCCATTCCCCAAGTTTCCTTCTCTATGATTCCTGTTATTTCGACTATTCCTGTGGTGCAGCTTGCTTCGGGCGATCGGCTTTCATTGCAAGTCTATCAGTTCCAAGGTGCCGTTCCTGGAACAAAGGGTTATATCTAGCATGATATTAACAAAAAATATAAATCAGGAATTACGCCCCAAGTATTTTGACACGCTATTTATGGCGTAAGGTGCGCACTGCACACCCTATAAATAGGGTTTATGCGTAAGTCCTGTAAATCTCAGAAACTTCACGTTTTTTTTTCTATGAAAATTATCAAAAATCGCAGGTTCGGGCTCCGCATCGCCCTTGTTGTGCCCTTTGTATTGCAGCTCACTGGAACTGTGGGCTTAGTCAGTTATTTGTCTTTTCGCAGCGGTCAAAAAGCGGTTAACGATCTAGCAGCCCAATTACGCAATGAACTCACTGCCCGGATTGATGGAGAATTAAAAAAATATCTAGGTAGCTCCCACGATTTTAATCAGTTGAATGGAGTAGCTTTTTCTGAGAATAGTTTTGACATGGTTAATGCCAGCAATGCCAAGCAATTTCTGACCCAGGTACAAATTTCTACCTTTATTGATTCATCCTACTGCGGTGACTCCCAAGGGCAATATCTGGGGGCATCTCGCCTGTTTTATCAAGGTTCTGCAACCCTCGCCATGTCTGTTAGCAATCAAGAGAGCGACTACAATTTTTACTATTATGCTATGGATAGTCGGGGCAATCGGCAGCAGTTGCTAGAAAAAGGCCGCCCCTACGATCCGCGCAAACGTCCTTGGTACATTGCCGCCATAGAAGCAAAACGACAGATTTGGAGTGAAGTTTACCTGGATTTTTCCGGCGGATTGCCCACGATTACAGCTAGCGAGCCAGTGTACGATAGTACGGGAAACATCTTAGGGGTTTGTGCCACGGATGTGGTGCTTTTAGAAGATTTAAGGAAATTTTTAGCTAGTCTGGCAATTGGCAAAACAGGTCATGCTTTCATTATGGATCGCAAAGGTTCCATGCTTTCTAGCTCCACCAATGAACCTCTGACTGTGGGCAAAGGGAAAAATGCCAAGCTGGTGATGGCGATTCAAAGCGAAGAACCCGTAGTCAGAGAAACTGCCCAATATTTGCAGCAGCATTTTGGCAGCTTCGATCGCATTGAAAGATCGCAACAAGGCGATTACCTACTCAACGGTAAGCGACAGTTCGTGCAGGTATCCCCCCTCAAGGATGGCAAAGGTATTGATTGGCTGATTGCGGTGGTGATTCCAGAAGCAGATTTTATGGCACAAATCTATGAAAACACCCAAAATACGATCGTGCTAGTTTTAATAGCCTTACTCGTCGCGATCGCGATCGGTATTCTCACTGCCCGTTGGATTACTCACCCATTATTAAAACTTGCTCAGGCATCTCAAGAAGTTGCCAGAGGTAATCTCGACCAAAAAGTTGACGATGGCTCGATTAAGGAAATTGCTATTGTGGCTAATTCTTTCAACAGCATGACTGACAAACTCAAGGAATCCGTAAAAGCCCTACGCTTAGCTAATGAGGAGTTAGAAAATCGAGTGGAAATCCGCACGGCAGAACTACGCAAAGAAAAGGAGCGATCGGAACAGCTTTTACTCAATATTCTGCCTGCCAAAATTGCCGAGCGCTTGAAACGGGCAGAATCTCCCACAGAACATTTTGAAGAAGTGACGATTCTCTTTGCTGATATTGTTGGTTTCACCAGTCTCTCAGCCCAAATGGAACCTATGCAATTAGTTGCCGGATTGAACCAAATTTTTTCGGCTTTTGATGAGTTGACGGAAAAGTACGGTCTAGAAAAAATTAAAACCATTGGTGATGCTTACATGGTGGTGGGTGGATTGCCAATCGCCAGTGAGGATCATGCCAGGGCGATCGCGGATATGGCTTTAGAAATGCAGGATTACATGAAAACAATACCCAACAATCTAGGAAGTTCACTACAAATACGGATTGGCATTAACACTGGTCCCGTTATTGCGGGAGTGATTGGTATCAAGAAATTTATTTATGACTTGTGGGGAGATGCCGTTAATGTGGCTTCTCGCATGGAGTCTCACGGTAAACCGGGCTATATTCAGGTAACAGAGACCACATATTCTCATTTGAAAGATCTGTATGTGCTGGAACCAAGAGGTACTATTTCTATTAAGGGTCGGGGAGAAATGATTACTTACTGGTTAATCTCTCCAAAAACCTAGAAGCCGCTCAATGCTTCAATTGGGAAGATTGGTTTTGCCAAGTTTCACCTGCCTTTCTAAACGTGTTCCCTCTCTCCGAGTCTTGTCTATGATTCCATTTATTTCGACTATTCCTGTGGTGCAGCTTGCTTCGGGCGATCGGCTTTCATTGCAAGTCTATCAGTTCCAAGGTGCGATTCCCGGCAAAAAAGCTTATCTCCAATCTAACCTGCACGGCGCTGAGATTAGCGGTAATGCTGTGATTTATCAATTAATTGAGTTTTTAAGGTCTTTGGAAAGCAGTCAGTTAAGCGGGGAAATTTGGCTAGTTCCTGTTTGTAATCCTGTGGGTGTCAGTCAGCGATCGCACCATTTTTCCCCTGGTCGCTACAATCTTTATGATGGGGTAAATTGGAACCGAATTTTTTGGGATTTTGAAAAACAAGGGGAAGATATTCTCGGTTTTGCTAATTCTCACATTCATCTCGATGCCGATACTGTCAAAGTTAATTACAGAAAAGCGATTGCTTTGAGTTTTGCCAAAGAGTTGGCAAAAATTAACGCTCCTAGTTGCCGCCCCTACAGCGAGCTTTACCGATATCATCTACAATCTTTGTGTTTGGATGCTGACTATGTGCTGGACTTGCACAGTTCTACGAATCAAAGTTTAGATTACCTTTACTGTTTTAATTCCCGCCAGGAGAGTGCGAAAGCTTTTTTGCTCGATCGCGCAATCTTGATGGACGAGTACGACGGGGATGCTTTTGACGAGGCGTTTATCAAGCCTTGGCTGGCTTTGGAGAAGATTTTGGCCCAGTTGGGAAGTGCGATCCTCTTCGAGGGCTGCGCTAACGAATTTGACGTGGAAGCTTGGACTTTAGAATTAGGTTCGGGGATGGAAATCAATCCCGAGTCGGTGGCGAATGGCTTGCGGGGTATAAAAAATTACTTAGCAAGTAAGGGTTTATTGAAACTAGATGGATTTCCTCTCCCGGAAACAGCCGCCCATCAAGTTATTTTCACCCCCAAGAATTCCGCGATCAAATACTACGCGCCGGCGGGCGGGATGATTCAAAATCGAGTGCAATTGGGGAGTTATGTCAAAAAGGGCGATCGGCTTTATCAAATTCTCAGCTTTAATAAGAATGGGGAATTTCCGAGTTTGGTTGATGTTGGTGCTGAGTCGGATGTTTTCATTTTTGATGTTTCGACCAATCAGTCAGTAAATCAAGGAGAGTATGTGTTGTCTGTGATGGCAGATTAAGAATACCAAGAAACCCGGTTTATTGAAGAAAAGACCTCTCCCATAATTCCAATCCCTTTCCCCGCTTGGTTTCTATAAGGGTTTCAACGGTCGAGCGATAAAAACTGCCCAATTTTATGACCTAAATTTTACTGTTTTTTTAATTTGTAGGGACTTTTATTGACACATAACGAGCGCACCTATTCGCCATCTTACTAA
>JAUBOM010000321.1:0-2332 GCA_036700245.1 Microcoleus vaginatus BM001213989 | reverse complement strand
TCGCTCGCCGATTTTCAGGAGTCGCAAAGCTACCAACGGCGGCCGCTTGCACAGGGTTTCTGTAACGCACTTGGTTAAGGAAGCTGCTAAACGCGCGGGAATTTCTGAGAAAACTAGCGCTCACTGGTTGAGGCACTGCTACGCTTCCCACGCTCTCAACCGGGGGGCACCGATTCACTTGCGAGCGTCAAACTTTGGGCCATGCCAGTGTTGCGACTACCAGCAAGTATCTTCACGCAAAACCAAATGATTCTAGCGGTCTGTATCTGGCAACTTAGCGGGCGATCGGCTGCCCCATTGCTGCGATGGGAAGTTGGATGCAGGCGAAAATAGCTAGGAAAAAGAGCGAGCGCTGGAGAGTTGATTTGTTCATAAAAAATTATACGGGATGCGGGAAACGAGCGTGACTTTAGTCCTGAGAGGTAAGCGACTCGGGGGACTTCAGTCCCCGTGTTCTTTCTTAGTTGATCAAATGATGCGGATCTTCTATGTATTTCTTCACAACTCAACTACTAATATTACCTGCGGTAGTAACAAAATAGCCGCTCGTCCATAAGGACGGCAGCTATTTTAGTTTTAGGAGGTGGGTTCTTAAATAATAATTAAAACTATCTTCAAAAAGCTTAACCACTAACGAAATATACCACTTGGTTCAGGTAATAATAACATAAAGTTTTGTTGTTATAGCTTGACTTATTTACTATATCCACCTAAACTAAATAAATCAATTAATTTACAGGAAAAAGAGGTGGCTAAGGTCAAAAAAACGATGGGAGTACAGCAAGTATTGCTGTCTCCCACTAAAGAAGTTGAAGCAGTATTAAATTACCTTTGTCGGCAATCTGGTAAGTTGTACAACAGCGCTGTCTATTTTGCTCGCCAAAGTTTTTTCAAGACTGGAAGGTTGCTGACGGGGAAGTTTGATTTATCTTTTGAACCATCAATTTCTAAGTCGATGGTTGCTAAGTCGTTGCCTTCAACACCCATGCAGCAAACTTTGATGTCGGTAACGGAAGCGTTTAAGAGTTTCAAAGAGCTGAAAGTCTTATACAATGAAGGTCAATTACATTTTAGACCTAAGCCTCCGAGCTACTTAACAGGTTCTAAATTGTTTAAAGTTGCCTACCCAAATTCTGGTGGATTAAAGCCAGCTATTATCGACAACCAGTTGAGATTTTCCTTGGGTTTAACTGTACGGCGCTGGTTTGGGATTTCTGAATTCTTTTTGCCCATGCCGTCAAACATTGATTGCTCAAAAGTTAAAGAGTTCACAATCCTTCCTAAGAACGGTGCTTTCTACTTAGAAATGTCTTACGAAGTAGAATGTCAGCAGCATGATTTAGATCGCAGCCAAGCATTGTCAATCGATTTGGGAACTGCTGATAATTTGGCAGCTTGCGTTGATACGCTCGGAAATTCCTTCTTGATTGATGCTCGCGCCATGAAAGCGATGAATCAGCTTTGGAACAAGAAAGTAGCAACTAGAAAGGAAGGAAAGCCCGCAGGTTACTGGGATAGTTGGCTAGACCGCGTAACCCGCAAGCGCAATCACCAGATGCGCGATGGCATCAATAAAGGTGCGAAGCTAATTGTTGACCATTGTTTGAAACACGGTATCGGCAATCTGGTAATTGGATGGAACCAAGGCTTTAAGTCTAATAATGTCGATATGGGTAAACTGAACAATCAAAAGTTTGTTCAAATGCCACTAGGAAAGTTGAAAGATCGCTTGAGCCAACTGTGCAACTTGCACGGCATTAAGTTCACCGAAACAGAAGAAGCATATACGTCCAAAAGTAGTTTTCTTGATGGAGACTCCCTACCCAGGTACGATGAAAAACCGCCTGAGTGGAAAGCATCTGGAAAACGAATTAAACGTGGACTGTATCGCTCTGCTGATGGAACTGTAATCAATGCAGATCTAAACGGGGCTGCCAACATTTTAAGAAAAGTAGCCAGTAAGTTAGGTGTAAAACTTGACCGACTGTGTAGACGGTGTTTGACCACCGTAGCGAGAGTAAAACTTTGGGTGTTACCTAAAGCTGCTTTGTCCGCAGAATCTCAGTGGCTTAAGTCCTGAGAGTGTCAACAGGCTTGAGATTGTTCGAGAAATTTTTGTCTCCTTGATGCGAAAGCCGCCAAGTCTGCTTCTGTGAATTGAGTTTCATGCCAGGAGGGATGCGACATTAGTCGATCGCACCAAGCTTGAATTTTTGGATAACCGTCTATGGCTACGCCAACCTGCCACGACAGCAAAGGCACGACGGTACCGGCAACGCACTCGGCAAACGTCACATTGTTGCTACCGAAAAAAGGGCGATCGTCCAACAAA
>JAUBOM010000086.1:0-33840 GCA_036700245.1 Microcoleus vaginatus BM001213989 | reverse complement strand
TTATCCGTGGGGTCAATCTAAAATCTAAAATCTAAAATCTAAAATCGATTGACGGCTTAGTCAGGGATGGCGGGTTAGCTACCATTGGTGGCGGCCATCACTTTGTGGAAATTCAAGTGGTTGAGGAAGTTATCGATCGAGCTACGGCTTATACTTGGGGAGTTCGATCGGGACAAATCGCTTTCATGATTCATTCGGGTTCGCGGAATGTCGGCAAATACATCGGCGGAATGTGGCGCGATCGAGCTTGCGACGCCTGGCCGAAAACTCTGAAACATCCTGAATCCCGGCTTTTTTCGCTGTCTGTGGCAGCAAATCCCGAACTTGTGAGCAGCTACCTGCAAGCGGAAGCAACCGCCGCTAACTACGGTTTTATCAACCGTTTGCTGCTAGCAGAACTTGTGCGCTGGCGTTGGCGACAAGTTTTCGGCGATGTGGAAGCTCGCTTAGTATAGGATTTGCCTCACAATATCACTTTAGCTGAAGGTGCCGACTGGGTAACGCGCAAAGGCGCTTGTCCCGCACATTCCGGTCAGCCTGTAATTCGGGTTCGATGGGCGCGCCGTCTTATTTGCTGGTTGGGAAGGGGAACGATCGATTTTTGCGATCGGCCTCTCACGGTGCGGGTAGGGCGCGATGGCGCTTCGATATGAGTCGCGAAGGTGCTGACAAAACTGACTCCGCTTTGGGATTAACCGACGTAGATTGCATTACCGGGCGCGAAGAACGCAGAATTGAAGAAGCACCGGTCGCTTACAGGCCAATTCAACCAGTAATTGACGTTCAGGTTGAGGCGCAAATAGTTGGTGTAGTCGCTAAAATGAAGCCAGTGTTAACGTTTAAAGCCTAGGAACGGGGCATTTGAGAATTAAAAATTAAACCAGGGTAAGGTGCGCGCCGAGCACCCTACTAATTTTTAATTCTCGGCCCTATTTCCGATACCCGATGCCCTATGAATGATTCTCAAGCATTACCAAATCCATCAAAACCTGTCCATCCCCTAAAGCGGCTGCTGAAGTACGGGCGCCGCTACCGCATGAAAGCTTGGCTGGCAAGTATCTGTTCGCTGCTGAATAAATTCTTTGATTTAGCGCCGCCAGCATTAATCGGTATTGCTGTTGATGTGGTGGTGAAACAGCAAGATTCTCTCCTCGCTCAGTGGGGCATAAAAGATGTCTTTTGGCAACTGGCAATTATTACTCTTGTGAGCGCGATTGTTTGGGCGTTGGAATCTCTTTTTGAATATGCCTATGATTATTTGTGGCGCAATTTGGCTCAGGATATTGAACACGATTTGCGTCTGGAAGCTTACAGCCATTTGCAGGAATTAGAATTAGCTTATTTTGAAGAACGCAGCACGGGCGGTTTGATTTCTATTCTCAATGATGATATCAATCAACTCGAACGTTTTTTGGACGACGGCGCTAATGAGGTAATTCAGGTAATGACAACGGTTGTTGTGATTGGCGCGGCTTTTTTTGCTGCATCTCCGGGTGTGGCTGGGCTGTCAATGCTGCCGATACCTTTTATTATTTGGGGTTCGATCGCCTTTCAAAACCGCCTCGCTCCTCTCTATGCTGATGTGCGGGAAAAGGTGAGTTATCTGAACGGGCAACTGTCGAATAATTTGATGGGAATTACTACCATTAAAAGTTTTACTTCCGAAGATTATGAAATTGATCGCATCGAAACACAAAGCCAAGCTTACCGCCAAAGCAACCGACGGGCGATCGCACTTTCGGCTGCTTTTATTCCGCTGATTCGGGTTGTGATTTTCTTGGGGTTTATTGCAACGCTATTTCTGGGCGGTTTGGAGGTAGTGGCGGGCCGGTTGTCTGTGGGAACTTACAGCGTTTTGGTGTTTTTGACCCAGCGTTTGCTGTGGCCGCTGACTCGCCTGGGAAATACTCTGGATCAATACCAGCGCGCAATGGCTTCTACTAATCGGGTGATGGATTTGTTGGATACTCCGATCGCAATTCACACGGGTGATATTCGGCTGCCGATTAGTTCGATTAAAGGTGAGCTGGAATTTAAAAAGGTTACCTTTTCTTACAATCAAAGAAAACCGATTTTGCAGTATTTTTCCCTGACTCTGCCGGCGGGTAAAACTACTGCGATTGTTGGGGCGACTGGTTCGGGAAAAAGTACGCTGGTGAAACTAATCTTGAGGCTGTACGAGGTACAGTACGGGAATATTTATCTCGACGGTATAGAATTAAATAACCTGAATTTAAAAGATTTGCGGAGAGCGATCGGATTGGTGAGTCAAGATGTGTTTTTGTTTCACGGTACGGTGGCAGAAAATATTGCTTACGGCAGTTTTGAGGCAAGCAATCGAGAGATAGTAAATGCTGCTAAAATTGCTGAAGCGCACGAGTTTATCGCCCAATTGCCGGACGGTTACAAGACTATTGTAGGGGAACGCGGTCAAAAATTGTCGGGGGGACAGCGGCAGCGCATTGCAATTGCGAGGGCTGTTTTGAAGAATCCGCCGATTTTGATCCTTGATGAAGCTACTTCAGCGGTGGATAACGAGACGGAGGCGGCAATTCAGCGATCGCTCGAACGGATTACCAAGAATCGCACTACAATTGCGATCGCCCACCGTCTTTCTACTGTCCGCAATGCTGACTGCATTTTTGTGATGGATGAGGGGATAGTGGTAGAATCGGGGCAGCACGAACAACTTATCGAACAGGACGGAGTTTATGCGTCGCTCTGGCGCGTGCAATCTGGTCTAAAATAGAAACCCAGCGCTTTTTGGTAATTGGGAATTGGTAATTGGGAATTGGGCATTGGGCATTGGGCATTGGGCATTGGTAATATCATGTCTGGTAGCATCATAAGTATATGGGCGGGGCGGGTTTATGAGATAATTAGTTTGATAGGTAGATTGTTGGTAAAACCAGCCCCTAGGAGATCGAAATTTATCCGATCGCGAATCAACCAGACCTGATATAGTTGGTAATTTGAATCCTAACTAATGACAACTGCCAACTGACTGCTGACTGCTGACTGTAAAATATTAGTTTATACAAACAAGAAGAGAAAATGTTTTTATTTGATAGCCCTGAGTCCAAACCCAACGAAAATAGCTGGAGTCGGAAGTTAGATAAATTTGTGAAAGCTAATCAACATGAATTGGCTGCTTTGGCTTGGGGGCTATTTCTGGAAAGGGGAGAGGAAAGCGAGGAGGTTTTGGCAATTGATATTGCAGAAACTGCGCGTTTTGTGTATTGTAAGAAAGAGGCGGTTGAGGAGTTGAACCGTAAAGTTAAAAGTCAGATTCAGGAAGTTGTAGGTGTGTTGAACGCTCACAAGCCTGAGAAGGAAGTGGCGATTTTGGCGATCGGCGAAGGTCAAATTAAGTTGATTCTTTTTGAACCTAAGCCTGAACCTCCTGTTTGTTTTGAGGAAGCTGCAACAGATGTTGATACATTGTTGGCTAAGCTGGAACAGCAGATGGTTGAATGTATGAAATAGGACTTAGCATGGGGGTTCAGAAACCGGGTTTTTTGACCAAAATATTTGCTTTAAACCCTTAATCTCGTTGAAAAACCCGGTTTCTTTAGTCGGGAGTGCGTAAGTCCGGTATATGTAGTGTGCGTGCGTAAGTCCTGACTAAAGTTGGTTGCGCAGTTCAGAAAAACAAGCTTCTATTGCCTCCCATGTTGGATATTTGCCGTAGCAGAGATTTTTGCACTGCTGCTGATATTCTTTGGCGATTTCTTGGCGTAAGTTTCCTATGGGAAACAGGGCTATGCTGTTGCAGAATGCCAAGTTTTCAGGCGGGTCATATTGTTGTGGGAATTCTTGCTGGCTGAGGAGATCGCAGTCTTGTTTGATGTTGCTATATTCTCTACTCCCTAACATTTGCTGAACTTCGGGTGTCTGTGCTAAACAAAAGAGGTCATAATAATGGCGAGTCGCTGTTCCTAAAGAAGCTTTTTCGCGCTGGTATTGCCTCACTTTGGCATGAATGGCAAAGAGTTTTTCTACAAAAGTGCGCCGGAAATGCAGCAAATTCATGGAAAAAGAGGCTTCATCTTCAGCATTAAGGCTATAGTTAGTTTCGCGGAGAAATTCAGCGAGATAGGAAGACAGCGGAACAATTTGCACCGGATAAGTACCGCTGCGAGTTCCCATCTCTAGAAACAGGCGCGAGCTAATTGTCCCCATCCCAGCAAATTGTTGAGGGTAGCTGAAATAGCTGTGCCGGTAGATGCCCCGCTTGGATGGAGAGTTGCTTAATGTTGTTAATCCTGGATGCTGGCTGACGGCGGTTTCTATTGCTTTCAACTCTTTGTCAGCTTTACTTTCTCCGTATGGCGGGGTAAACGCATCTTTGTTTAAAAATAAGTCAATATCTTCGGAGAAGCGTTCAATCAGCTTCCATCCTTTTGAAAGGCTCGTTCCCCCTTTAAAAATAACTTGAGTTGGCCACTGATGCGCTACAATTCGCAGCGCCTCAGTAACATAGTAATCTTTTTCGATAAATGCTTCGGTAAGAGCGAGGTGGGCAAAGTGTTCTCTGGCCGCCTGGATAGCATCGCGAAAATCGGGAGATTGACAAAGTTTCATTTTCCTTGCCATTCCCTTGCATAACGCAGGTTCCTCAAAATCCCAAAGTCAAACCGGGAAATTGGATTTAAGCTTTGGCGGAGTTGTTCGAGGTGCTGACGGCTTTTACCGAGTTCTTGAGCAATTGCCCCTAGCATTGCTCGCACGCGGGGAGGTTCGGCATCTGCTACCGCTACTAAACGCTCAAAGCTCACGCCCTCACGAAAGCACTCCAGCAGGCGTTGCTTAGTTTGCTCAGGTGATAATTCGCTCAGCTTTGCCCTCGACCTCAACAAATCAAGCAAAGCCGCTTCTGTGTTAGAGAGATGTTTCCATGTTTCAGGCCTGCGGGTGTGAACTTTGGCGCGTGAACCAATAATGGTGCGGGGAACGCTATTAGCTGAGGTGGCAAATTCACCTTGTATCGAATTCTGAGTGGTGAAGCCCAACAGATTAGCAGCGCTAATTCCTGCCGGCTGCACGGTTTGAGGCACTGGCAACTTTTGAATCTCACTTTGAGAGGGGCTGCTGCGACCAAAGCGCGTTTGGCGGGGTCGGTAGTACAGTCCTTTGTTAACTCGTTCTAGGGTTCCTGCTTCTACCATGCGGGAGAGGGTTTTGCAGACTGCTGTGGGCGGTAGTCCAGAGAAATCAGATAACCGCCAGTAGCCTTCTCCGTGTTCCTCTATTTGCCGGTGAATGAGCCCGGAGGTGGTATTAACTCGAATCGGTTTCATGGCTTGAATCCAACATTTAGCCTCACTTCTATTGTTCTTGGCGCTGGGCGTAATGTCAAGTTTTGAAGCAAAAAAACTTGACATAATGCAGTTGGGGCTTCGACAAAAATGAAGGGAGTATTTAAGCCGGATTTAGTATCAGGAAACTTTTGGGTTGGCTGGCTAGTTCACGTCTTCGGATATGCCTTCGACGAAGCCAACGCCTGCTTTGCCCCAGACGGTTGATTCACCGATCGCGCCTAACGCATCAACCGCCCCCCTACGCACAGAAGAGTCTGAATGTTCAACGAGTTTAAGTAATCCCGGAATCGCCTGAGCATCATCACCGATCGCGCCTAACGCAGATACCGCACTCCAACGCACATCAGAGTCTGAATCTTCAACGAGTTTGAGTAATCTCGGAATCGCATCATCCGATCGCACTTCCTCCAAAAGCTCAACCTTCAACCACCCCGGCACATCCAACCCATCCACCAACCCAACCGTGCGCTGCTGAAACTCCCGCTGCACCTCCCCCGCCAGCCGCGCCCCCAACCTCCAATCCACATCCAATGCCAGCCGCACCACCCGCACCGCCTGCACCTCATCCCGCAACAACGACAGCATGAACGCCAGAGGCTCCGTCCATTTAAAATAATTCAAATATAAATGCTGCAACCGTTCATCATCCATCGCATCAGGATGCTTATCATCAAACAGTTTCAGCAATGCCCGCCCCGCATAATACTCTTGAAATAATTGGTGATGAAACTCAATTTCCTCCCGCTTTGCCGCCACCTGCAACAAATGATGTTCCAGCAAATCCTCTAGCCATTCCTTCGCCTTCGTTGGCGCATCCACCACCCCCCGATCGCGCAACCAGCACTCCAAAATCCCCTCAGCCCGATCGCGAGAAATCGCCACCCAACCATCCGTGGGGCGCTGCGAGTCACCCTGCAACATCACAAAAGCCAACTGCTGCAAAACCTCCGACTTGAATAGCTGAAAACCATCCGAAACCCACGCACCGCGCTTAAACTCCTCATACTGGCGATCGAACTCCTGAAACAACTCGCCCTTACTCTGGGGAATTTTCCGGCTATTTTTAAACACCTTACACATCATTTCCAGTAGTAACGGCGTTTCGGCAATCTCTCGCAGGCGATCGCCCAATTGTCGCAGCAGCGAATCCCCATGTTGCGGCAAATGCTTGTGCACAAACTCCCGCATCTGCGGTTGCGTCAGCGCGCACATCTCCAGTTGTTGCTCAATCCCCAAAGATCCGCCCAGCGCCAAATCCCGCGTCGTGAAAATCATCGGCGTATCGGGATTGTCGTCGCGAAATTGCTGCAATTCCTGCCGCCTTTGTTGCGATGGCATCTCATTCACCCCATCCAGCAACAGCAGTAACTTGCCATCAAACAGCAAATCCTCCACCTCTTCCCGGCAAACTCTCAGCTTTCCCTGCCGAAATTCGGCACAGATTGCTTCTAAAATCGAGCGATCGCTCCTCAACTGCACCAACACCGGAATCGGTCGATCGCCCTCCTTGAGCGCTTCTAGTGCCAATTCCCACCGAAAACGCTGCAAAACCGTCGATTTTCCCGAACCGGGCTTGCCCACTAGCAGCACATTTCCCTGCTGCACGTACTTGCGGAGTCCCGCCAGCACTTCCAGCCGCTCGATTTTCGTTTCTAGTTTCTTTTTTGCGGATGGAGGTTGCGATCGATCCTCCGGTGAAGTTTCCACCCGCACCTCCACCTGTAAATCCGTCAGGGTGTAGAGATGCTGTTGTTTTTTATAAGACTCAACCAGGGATTGCAGATATTTAGGAAAATCAACTGGTGTCGCCATTTGATTATAGATTTTAGAATATGGATTTATTATAGATTTTTTCTCGATCGGCGATCGATGCTGAAAATTTGGGAACAAATCACATCATCTTATTATTACGCATCCAAACCGTGAAAGCCACATCAGGAACAGGCAAGATGCCTGTTCCACAAAGAGTAAACCCGGACTTATTATCAATATCAAAGCAACCAAGAATCAAAATAACCAACAGGCGGCGCATCGTCATGCAAAATTTGAACTCGATCTAAATTAGCTACAGCTTCCGCCAATTCTGTACCTAATTTTACTTCCTGTGCTCTCTCTGTTAATGGGAATGAAAATTGATAGCCATCTTGCAAATATTTTGCCCTAGCCACAATCTCGTCTTTCTCTAAAATAGCGCTGTTAGTACCAATCAAAACGCTGTTAATGTCCTTCCACGGACACACGCACACCTGAGAAAACACGCTTTGAAAAGTCTTGATTTTTTCCGCATAAAACTCATCTCTTTGCAGCAGATTTACCAGCACAACTCCCTCACTTGACAAGCGTTTTTCGCAGAGTTGATAAAATTCTTTGGTAGCCAGCCTGTGCGGAAAGTAGCCGTTGCCCAAAAATACGTCGGTCATGATGATATCGTACTGGATATCGGGATTTTGCTGTTCCAGATACTCTCTGCCGTCTTGAATAGTCACACTCAGCCGATCGTCCAACTGCACCCCAAAACACTGTGTAGCAGCTTCGATCGCGATCGGATCGACATCCGCACATTCTATAACAGTTTCCGGCAAATAGTGGTGCAAAACTAACGGAATTCTGCCGCCGCCAAAACCAGCAATGTAGATTCTTTGAGGTTGGCTTTGCCACACTAAACCTAACAGCATTGCCTGAGTATATTCAGACACTAGATGTAAAGGATTGTTGAGATCGAAAACAGATTGCAGTAAATCTGTATGCAAATTAAGTTTTTCTACTAAAGCTAGCTTAATTTTGTATTTGTCTTTTCTGACTACAACATACTGAGCTCCCGAATCTTGGCAAAAAATGATTCCATCCGGCTGTTGTTGCAGCCAAGCAAGCCGTTGCTGAATGGCGGCTAAATTCATAGGTTGCCAAGTTTTGGGGCCGATCATCTGATTTTAAATTTTATTAGGACTAAGGTCAGCTTGTCAAAATTAGTAAGGTGCGTCAATCGATTTTAGATTTTAGATTTTAGATTTTAGATTGACCCCACGGATAAATGCGGGGGCTTGAGGATTTTCGCTTTTCGATTTTGGATTGATTCCACGGATAAATCCGGAGGCTTGTACATCAAGAAATTCTTGGTCACTTCAAAACTCTCAATAGACCTCTTGCAAAAATCCTTTTCATCAATTGATGGGACGGGCAAGATGCCCATCCTATTTATTTTTGCAAGAGGTCTAATAATCACTTGATAACGCAAGTCTAACAGCATATTCCACGTTTATAAAGGACACCCGCCTCTCGCTCTACCCCTACTTCATAAACCGGGAATAGGCTGTATTTCTTAAATTCGCGCAGGCGGACGAAAGTTGGTGTAGACGCGATTTAAATCGCCGAGTGCTCAAAGATATAACAATAGAAATTAAGTTTATTCCAGCCGCTTGTACGCCACCAATTCCAAACCTGAAATCGAAAGTTCCACTTTTTGCCAATCTTGCTTGTCACCTTCCAACTTTTCAAAGGCTGCTGAGGTGAGCAAAATCTCTCCCCGTTCCGCCAAATCCTCTCCCAGCTTTGATGTCAGATTAAATTCCGATCCGTACATATCCTCTCCTTCCAGCATCAAAACATCGCCGCAGCCAATACCAATGCAGAGGTAAATATCCATATCCGGTGGCAATGTCGTGTTGACAGCCGCCGTTTGCTTGAGAGAGTCGATCGCAGCTTCCACCGCCGATTTTACATCGGGAAAAACTGCAAAAATATTGTCTGCTTCCTCCTTAACTACAGTGCCACCGCATTCGGAAATTATCGGTTTGACAATTCCGTGCATCCGGTGAATCATTGCCAAAAAATGAATAATTCCGTACCGGAGTGTCGTGCGCGAAAATCCCGACATATCCATTACTAAAATAGCGTAGTTTTGGCGAAAAGTTTCATTAATTTTCGCATCAATTTCAGCCATTCTTTCGGGATGTTCGTTTCTTTCTTGCAGCAAGCTTTCCAAGTAAGCACGGTTATTTGTTTTCATTTGAATTTAATTAAATTCCCAATCGCGACACAGTTCTTGAGGGCGACCCGCCGGATGCACCGCACAATTGATGCCGTCCTTGCCGTAATAATAATCGCAGACTTTGCAAGGTTGAGTTTGCTCTATTTTTTTCATCAAAATTGCCCGGATTGTCTGCACTCGGTTTCGATACTTGTTTGCATTCGAGTGATTCGGTTCAATTGCCAAAGCTTGCTCGAAAGCGGCTTCGCTGGTCTGGTATAATTTAATAATTTGGGCGCTGTATTTTGTCCAAGCATCGGCGCGGCTTTGATACAGTTCGACTGTACTTAAGTTTAAAATTCCGTATTCTGTCCAAGCGTCCGCTGAAGCTCGATCGAACTTAATATTGGCATTGAGCAAAACTTTTTTGATCGTTGCCAAAAGTTCCCTGGGCTGCCAAGGTTTGCTAACATAAGCTTCGGCGCGATCGATCGCTCTAGACAATAAACCTAACTGCTGTCCCTTTCCTGTTAAAAATACGACTGGTATGTTCCTCGTTTCGGGATTAGCTTTAATTAAACGGCAAACACCGTAGCCGTCCATGCGGGGCATTACGATATCTAACAATACTAAATCCGGGTAATTATTCTCAATTTTATCCAGCGCTTCCACGCCGTCTGATGCTTGAATTACATTCAATCCGCTGCACCTCAACTGATGTGAAATGCACTCCCGCTGGCTGCGGGAATCTTCCACCACTAAAACTGTACTCATCACTCCCCACCTGCTTTTTGAGGTAAACTTGTTCGCTGCTTCGAGTGGCCCTTGCTGAAATCAGTTTACCCACATTGGAAGAGTTTATTATCACTGACAAGCTAAACTTACTAAAATTGCAACAAATCTTAAACTGGGAAGCAAAGGTGATACTTATCAGAAAATGCTGGTTGCTAATACGCGGACAATTATTCGAGGTTGAGGCGGTAAATATTCGGCTTTTAAGCCTTAATAGTGGCAAAATATACTGATTTCGGGCCAAAACCTTGTTGAATTGCAACAGATAATCGGCTACTGTATACGTTGAAGTTCTCAAGGACGACAAATGAATCGATTGCTCCTCACTTTATTGGTAAGTCCGACGCTGTTTGGATCTGTGATGTCTTTGAGCGCGATCGCAAATCCCGCTCTAATTGGCGAAAAACCAAGCCAATCGGCTGATTCGCCCCAATGCGTGCGATCGCCCCACACTCAGCGTCTGACTTGCGTGCGGCTTCCTGGCAAGTCTGCTGCTGCGGCTTCTAAGCCGAGAATTACTTGGCAGCGCCCGGGTGAAGAACGGGTGGCGATGCTGGATTTTTCGGAAGAAGAAAGCGATGCGGCGGCGGCGCTGTTTGGCTGCGACTGTCAGGCGTGTATCAACTCGCTGCGGCAGTTGCGCGGTTTGCCGCCTCTGGATCTGACTTGAGGCCGATGGGTCAGACAGCATTGGGAGTCAGGCTCAAAAATCCAGGTTTCCGATCGCTGCGCGCTTTTGAGTGCCTTTAGCTTTCTCACTTTTAGAGAAATTGTAGTCAATTTGTTCCATCATTTCTAGAGATTTTTTATCTCTCAAAACCGGGTCTCTACTTTTTAGCTAGAACTTGTTTAAGTTGAGCAGTTGCTTGCTCAATTTTTTCGATACTACCTGGGTTGACCAATCCGTAGTAGTCAAAAACGTAAACTCGATTATTTTTTGTGGCTGTTAGTTGATTCCAAAATGAATCAGATTTAAATTCGTCTAAAATTCCTTCTCCCCGATCGACAATAATGATTACTTCGGGATTAGCCTCTAAAATCTTTTCCGCTGAAAGCGTCACGTAGCCTCGCATGGGGCTATCTCCTTGCAATTGGGCGGCGACATTTTTCACATTAAACTTACCCAGCAAATCTCCAGCCCAACTGCTTTGATTGGGCGATAAAATCGGTTGTCTGCTTACCAAAACTAAAGTGGCGGGGCTTTGATTCGGGATGCCTGCTAAAAATGTTTGGTAGCGTTTTAACAGAGGTTCGGGATTAACATTGAGGGATCTAGCTAAGGTTGTTGTTAACTCTTCTAGGGATGTCCAGCTATCAACTTGAGTGAGTAAAGTTTTAATTCCAAGCTGCTGCAATTTTTGCATTGTTTGGTCATGAAATCCCGATGCACCCACCACCAAATCTGGTTTCAAGGCGATGATTTTTTCCAAATTAGGAGGGGTGCGTTCGGCAGTGACTGCGGTAATCCCTGTAAATTTGGGGTTGCTGCTGACTAATTTGCTGCCGGGAATTCCTACAAGTTTGGTTGCGTCGAGTTGATGGATAATATCGGCGGTTAAAGGTGTTAAAGCTACAACTTTTTGTGCTGATTCGCTGCTAATTGTTTGTGGTTGATTAACTGGCGGCGAACCAGCAGGAGTTGATGGCTGAATTTGGGGTGAAGTGGCGGCGGAGCAAGCGGTAAATGCTAAACTCAGCAACAGGATAGCGATACGAGAAAAAAAAGTTTTGTACATAGTTTAGGCGGGAGTTACAGCGAGTTTAGACCAGGTTGAGACAGAATTGACGGGAAGTTCGATCGGACTTTAGCGCTTAATGATTTAAATATCAATAGTTTACGGTAGATTTTGTATAAAAAACCGCATTTATTGCCCGACTTCGGATTTTTTAAATATCTCTTAACTTTTATTCTACCCTTTGGAACCACTACTAGGCAATAGTTTAAAGCCTGTGGCACTCAGATAAAACAGCGGATTGTGGCTATAAGTTAATTGAAATAATTATGAAGAAATTGAGAAGCTAGTGCGAGGGCAAAGTTATACTTAGCAAAAAACTATTAAGTGTGAAAAGTGGGAGCGATCGCACAAATCTGCAAGCCTACAGAAGTTTCTAAAATGATAGCTTCTACGCCAAAAACTTCAGCTAAATTATCAGGAGTTAAAACTTCTGCGGGAGTTCCTACACAAAAAAGTTCCCCTTTATTTAACATAGCAATCCGCGAACTGTACCTAGCAGCTAAATTAATTTCATGCAGCACCGTAATAATTGTCAATTTTTGTTTTAGATTTAGTTGGTTAAGCAACTCTAACAATTGCAACTGATAGCAAATATCTAAATAAGTAGTAGGTTCATCTAATAGCAAAACTTGCGGATTTTGAGCCAAAGCTAAGGCGAGGAAAGCGCGCTGGCGTTCGCCTCCTGAGAGTTGTTCGACAGGGCGATCGCGAAATTCGTCAATCCCAGTTTGACTAATAGCAACCTCCACCTTTTCTGTATCTTCCTTGCTCAATTCCCACTGCCACCAACCCTGATGAGGAGAACGCCCCAAACTAACTAATTGCCTTACCGTCAAACCTTCGGGTACTGTTTGCTGCTGCGGCAAAATCGCTAATTTTTGAGCGACAACAGCCGCAGGTTGAGTATGAATTGCTTTGCCATCAAGCAACACGATTCCTTGCTGCGGAGTTAGGATGCGACTAACTAACTTCAAGAAAGTAGACTTACCAGAACCGTTGGCACCGATGAGACTCAACCACTCACCAGGTTGTAAAGATAAAGTGATGTTGTGGGCGATCGCCACTTCGCCGTAACCACCAGTTAAATTTTGAATTTCTAAAGACATTAATTTTGTTATTGGGTAATTGGGCATGGGGCATGGGGCATGGGGCATTGGTTACTAATAACTAATGACTGATGACTAATAACTAATGACTAATGACTAATAACTAGAACGCCGATAAAGCAGCCAGACAAACAGCGGAGAACCCAACAAAGCCGTAACCGTACCCACAGGCAATTCTACGGCACCCAAACGAGCCAAAAAATCAGCAAAAGTCAACACCCAAGCACCGCCGATCGCACTCAGCGGCAACACAAACCGATAATCATTACCAACCAACAAACGCACCCCGTGAGGCACCACCAATCCCACAAAACCAATCAATCCGCCGATGCTGACAGCACTCGCAGCTAGCAAAGTAGCAACACCCCCAATCAACAAGCGCGATCGCACCAGCGAAACCCCCAAACCAACAGCTAAATCGTCGCCCAAAGCCAGCAAATTTATCGATCGACCCAAAAAACATCCTAACAGCAAAGCAGCCAAAATATAAGGTGCCGCAACCTGCAAATCAGACCAACCGCGACCGTTCAAACTACCGATTAACCAATTCAAAGCAGCTTGCAAGCGGCTGTCTTCAGCTAACAGCAGCAGCGTAGTTTGTATAGCCCCAAACAGAGAACTCACAGCCACACCAGCTAAAACCAAACGTTCAACAGAAATCCCCGTTTTAGTTTTTCCCAAAAAGTAGACCAGCATCGAAGTTAAAATAGCACCTATCCAAGCCGCCAAAGGCACCCAAGTTTGAAATATTCCCAAAGTCAGCATGGTAATCGCAACCAACCCTGCACCCGCCGAAATCCCTAATACAAAAGGATCGGCTAAACCGTTGCGGAGCAACCCTTGCAGCAAAGATCCCGACATTCCCAAAGCCGCACCAACCGTCAGCGCCGCCGCAACTCGGGGCAAACGCAATTCCCAGAAAATAGTCTGATTGACAGCATCACCTTGGTGCAGAAATGCTTGCCACAATTGAGCTGAGCTCATGGGTACCGCACCAAAAGAAAGCGAAAGGGCGATGGTTAACAGCAAACCCAATCCTAAGAATACAACAGCCTGAAAAATTCGATATTTTAGCCAGATTTTTTGCAGATTCACTACATTACACCACAATCTTCCTTAACAGCACTAAAGACCATATTTCCTCCGTTCTGAACGCTCGAACTCGTTAACTACAATAACAATAACCCATTCACCTGAAGACGGCTTCAGTGCGAGCAGATGAATGCAGATCGACGCCGATGTTGCAAATCGAACACACCTGCTGCTACAATAAAATTTATAATATTAGCAAAATAAACTACTACTTAGAATCATGTCCGCAAATACCGCGCTACCTGCAGCCTTAGCTAAAATCGTCCAGCGCTTCCAGCGACACTCCGACCCGAAACAGCGCTACGAGCAACTGCTGTGGTACGCTAAGCGACTCCCACCATTTCCCGAAAGCGATAAACTGCCCGAAAACAAGGTTTCTGGCTGCGCGTCGCAAGTTTATGTTACTGCAAATTTGGCAGAAGGAAAAGTTTTGTATCAAGGCGATTCAGACGCTCAGTTAGTCAAAGGATTAGTTGGCTTGCTGGTGGAAGGTTTGAGTGGATTGACGCCTGCTGAAATTGTCACCATTACCCCAGATTTTATTCAAGACACGGGATTGAATGTGAGTCTGACACCTTCCCGCGCTAACGGATTTTACAACATTTTTCAAATGATGAAAAATAAGGCACTTGCTTGTGAATTGAGCAAGCAAGCCGAAGCAAATTAAAAGAATAAACAGCCATGACTCAAACTACAGATTTAACAAAATCAGGTTCTGGCAACTATCCTGCGACAGTTCAAAAATATCTCTGGAAGTGGAAAGCCACGGAAATCCAAGTTATTTACGAAACCCGAGGAAAGGGAAATCCTGTATTGTTGCTGCCGGCATTCAGTACGGTTTCCACGCGAGAAGAAATGTGTCCTTTAGCAGAATTGTTAGCTCCCCAATTTCAAGTTGTGAGTTTAGATTGGCCGGGCTTTGGCGAATCGAATCGCCCGCGAATCGACTATCAGCCGCAATTATACCATCAATTTCTCAAGGATTTTGTTGAGTCAATTTTTAATAGTCCTGTGGCTGTAGTTGCGGCAGGTCACGCTGCGGGTTATGCGATGCAGTTAGCGCAATCAAAGCCCAATGTATGGTCAAAGATTGTGTTAGCTGCACCGACTTGGCGCGGGCCTTTGCCGACGATGAGCAAACAGCAAAGCGGGTGGCATGGAATTGTGAGAGAATTAGTACGATCGCCCTTACTGGGACAATTCCTCTACAAACTGAATACTGCGCCGTCATTCCTCAGTTTGATGTACCGTCGCCACGTCTATGTCGATGCTGCCAAAGTCACGCCGGATTTCATCGAAAATAAGTGGAAAGTTACTCAAAAAGCGGGCGCGAGATACGGTTCCGCTGCCTTTGTGACTGGTGGTTTAGATCCGGCAAAAGTGCGATCGGAATTTACAGATAAATTTCAACAGTTAGCAGTGCCGGTGATGGTTGTAATTGCTGAAAATGCGCCGCCCAAATCCAAGGCTGAAATGGAAGCATTAACGGAATTACCGGGTGTTGAATCGCGAGTTATTCCCGGTTCTTTGGGTATGCACGAAGAGAATGCAGAAGCTTTGGCTAATGCGGTTAAATCTTTTATTTGAGAGAATTTAAGAGGGAATGAACCGCAGAGGGCGCAGAGAACGCAGAGGGGAGAAGGGAAGAGGGGATGAATGCAAGCTGTTTTTTTAACGTTAGTTTGGATTGTTTGCTATTGGTTTTGTCTGCCTGTTTATGCTCTCGGAGAGCCGCCGATAATCAATTTGCCAAAGAGTACGATCGAAAGTGCGATCGACTTTCACATTCATTCTTCTCCTGATGTGATTCCCCGCAGATTAGACGATTTTGAAGTAGCGAAATTAGCTGCTAGGGCGAAGATGAAAGCTGTTGTATTGAAAAATCACTTTGCGAGTACAGCAGCGCGGGCAGTTTTGGTTAATAAAATAGTACCATCAATCGAAGTTTTCGGGGGAGTAGTTCTCAATCATGCTGTCGGTGGCATTAATCCCGACGCTGTAGACGCAATGCATCGCATCGGGGGCAAATACGGTAAAGTAGTGTGGCTGCCAACGGTTGATGCTGAGCATCACTTGCAGGTTTTTCACAAGTCAGGAAGTGGCATTAAAGTTGCGGAAAATGGCAAGGTTTTACCGGAAACAGCAGCGGTGTTGAAGATTGTAGCAAAAGAGAATTTGGTATTGGAAATCGGTCATATTTCCTCAGAAGAAGTGATGGCGGTTGTCGGTGCAGCGAACCTTCTCAACATTAAGAACATCCTGATTACCCACGCAATGGCAGATGTACCCGGTTTGTCCCTAGAAAATATGCAAAGAGCTGCCCAGATGGGAGCTTTTCTAGAACTAGCATTTGTCAACGATTTGATGGGAGAAAATGCCACTGATGACGGACACAAAAACTGGCATCAAGTTTCTATTAGTAAGATGGCAGCAGCGATTAAACTAATCGGAGCCGAGCATTTTGTTCTCAGCACAGATTTGGGAAGAAAACCCGATCTTTACCTGCAGAAGGCTACAAGTTATTTGTGGAAAAATTGATGGGCGAAGACATTTCTGGGCGCGAAATTGATTTAATGATGAAGGAAAATCCAGCTCGTTTGTTAGGAATTTAGGCGTTTGGTGCAGCGGTACACTAAACATGACTATTCTTGATTGCCTGTGTCGCGCAGGTATCCGTTATCTGCAATGCGCCAAGCACCCCCAGCATTGCCCGTTAAATCGCTATCTTCCACGGTAGCAATGCCATCTCTGTAAATGCCGATCGCCTCACCTTCATTACCATTAATCCGACACCGGCGCACGAGCAATTTTCCTCCCAATCCGACACCTATTCCCAAACTGCCGTTGTCAAAAATACTGCAATCTTCCACCGTTGCTTTCCCATTATCCGATATAAAAATTCCGTTCCATACCCCATCATGAATTTGACTGCGGCGGAGGATAGAATTTGCATCAGGGCCGCAAATTCCCACCACAGAATAGTCCGCAGAAGTGATATCGCTGTCTTCTATGGTTAACTCGCCTTTGCGAATATCTACAGCGTAATATTTCCCCGTTGCGCTCAGCGTTAAACCGCGCACTAAAGCCCTGTCAGTTGCCATTTTAATGCAGTTTGAGCTGATACTTTCAACAACAATGCGATCGACCTCTCCGCTGCCGATAATTTCTACCGCTTTGTCGAGAATTAGACTTTCGCGATAAACGCCTGGATGCACGTCAATGCGCGTGCCCGGTGCTGCATTTTTCAGCGCTTCGCTAATAGTAGTATAATCGCCTTGACCCTCCTGAGAAACAACAAAACTTTGACTCTTCAAAACTTTGGGATCAGAAGTAGATGTTTCAATTTGCCCTGATTCCGAGTCAAAATGCTCAGATTGTCGATCGCCCGCTTCGGAAAGTTGCGATGTTAGCTGCAAGCGTTCTTGATAAACTGTCTCTAGCTGATGTTCTAACTCGGATACTTGAGATTGAAGTTGAGCTTGATTCTGGTTTGCTGTCTCGATTTGACTTTGAGTTTCCGAGAGTTGAGAATAAAGGTGCGATCGTTCTCTGTTAGCAGTTTCTAGCTGAGATGCCAATTCAGAGCGAGTTTGACGCACACTTTCTAACTGATTTTCTAACTCGGATACTTGAGATTGAAGTTGAGTTTGATTTTGATTAGCTGTTTCGATTTGACTTTGCAATTCCGCGATTTGAGAAGTGAGCTGAGATGCCAATTCAGAGCGACTTTGATGCACACTTTCTAACTTATTTTCTAACTCGGAGATTTGAGCTTGAAGTTGATTTTGATTCTGGTTTGCTGTCTCGGTTTGACTTTGGAATTCCGAGATTTGAGAAGTGAGCTGATATTCCAATTCAGAGCGACTTTGACGCACACTTTCTAACTGTTGTTCTAAGTCTGCTACTTGATATTGAAGTTGATTTTGATTCTGGTTTGCTGTCTCGGTTTGACTTTGGAATTCCGAGATTTGAGAAGAAAGTTGCGAACGCTCTGTGTTAGCAGTTTCTAGCTGAGCTTCCAATTCAGAGCGGTTTTGACGCACACTTTCTAGCTGATGTTGTAACTCGGATATTTGAGATTGAAGTTGATTTTGATTGTGGTTTGCTGTCTCGATTTGACTTTGAGTTTCCGAGAGTTGAGAATAAAGGTGCGATCGTTCTGTGTTAGCAGTTTCTAGCTGAGCTTCTAATTCAGAGCGACTTTGACGCACACTTTCTAACTGTTGTTCTAAGCCCGCTACTTGATATTGAAGTTGATTTTGATTCTGGTTTGCTGTCTCGGTTTGAGTTTGCAATTGGGAGATTTGAGAAGAAAGTTGCGATCCTTCTGTGTTAGCAGTTTCTAGCTGAGCTTCTAATTCAGAGCGAGTTTGGCGCACACTTTCTAACTGATTTTCTAAGTCGGCTACTTGAGACTGAAGTTGAGTTTGACTCTGGTTGGCTGTTTCGATTTGACTTTGCAATTGGGAGATTTGAGAAGTGAGCTGAGCTTCCAATTCAGAGCGACTTTGACGCACACTCTCTAACTGATTTTCTAACTCGGAGATTTGAGATTGAAGTTGATTTTGATTCTGGTTTGCTGTCTCGGCTTGACTTTGGAATTCCGAGAGTTGAGAAGTAAGCTGAGATTCCAATTCAGAGCGACTTTGACGCACACTTTCTAACTGTTGTTCTAACTCGGATATTTGAGATTGAAGTTGATGTATATTCTGGTTGGCTGTCTCGCTTTGACTTTGCAATTCCGATATTTGAGAATAAAGTTGCGAGCGTTCTGTGTTAGAAGCTTCTAGCTGAGCTTCCAATTCAGAGCGACTTCGACGCACACTTTCTAACTGATTTTCTAACTCGGATATTTGAGATTGAAGTTGATTTTGATTCTGGTTTGCTGTCTCGGCTTGACTTTGGAATTCCGAGATTTGAGAAGTGAGCTGAGATTCCAAGTCAGAGCGACTTTGACGCACACTTTCTAACTGATTTTCTAACTCGGAGATTTGAGCTTGAAGTTGATTTTGATTCTGGTTTGCTGTCTCGGTTTGACTTTGGAATTCCGAGATTTGAGAATAAAGTTGGGAGCGTTCTGTGTTAGCAGTTTCTAGCTGATCTTCCAAGTCAGAGCGACTTTGACGCACACTTTCTAACTGATTTTCTAACTCGGAGATTTGAGCTTGAAGTTGATTTTGATTCTGGTTTGCTGTCGGCAATTGATTTTGCAATTGGGACAGTTGAGAATAAAGGTGCGAGCGTTCTCTGTTAGCAGTTTCTAATTGAGCTTGCAGTTCCGATAACTGAGACTGAAGTTGCGAGCTATCTCCCTCGCTGCCATTTATCTGAGGCTGCAATTCTGACAACTGAGACAGCAGTTTTTCTCGCTCTCTAACAACCATTTCTGATTGACTTTGTATTTCATCAACTTGAGATTTTAACTGCATTTTCTCCAGATTAGCAGCTTCTAACTGTGTTTCCAGTTCTAATAATTCAAATTGAGGTTGCGTTGCTTGTTGGCGAGCGGTTTGCAATTGAGAGTTGAGTATGTCGCGTTCTTGCTCTGCATTCTCCAATTGAGCTTGTAGCTCAGAGAATTGAGAAGTAAATTGCGATCGCTCTTCTTCGACTAATTGCAGTTGAGCTTGCAAACCCGACAGTTGAGACTGAAGTTGCTCCCGCTCTTGAATCGAGCGATCGAACTTAATTTGAATTTCCGACAACTGGTACTGTACCTGCAATCTGCTTTGACTCGCAGTTTTCAACTGACTGTCAAATTCAGACAGCAGAGCGTGAAATTGAGAACGTTCTGCATCAACCGCCTCTAACTCTGCTCGCATTTCCAGCAATTGAGCGTTAAGCTGCGCTCGCTGCTGCTCCGCAACTTCTAACTGATATTTAAGTTCTGCCACTTCTGCTAACTGCGACTCAGCTTGTTGAGCATTTTCTAGCTGAAACTCCAAATCAGCAATCAGAGAATCAATTTGCGATCGATCCTGGGCCAATCCTGCCAAAAATCCTTCCATTTCGGACACTTGATTTTTTAAAAAATCTTGCTCGCCAGTCACAGTTTCCAATCGACTTTGCAACTGGGACAATTCATAATTTAGCTGATTTTCATTCTGCACCTTTTGCTGCAACTCCGAATTGCGGGCCTCCAACTGCTCCGTTAACTTCGATATCGCCTCCTGTGAACCCTGCATCCGCACCAAATTGCGTGAATTTCGCTTATTGAAAATTAGCCAGCAGACTAATGCCCCGCCTCCAAATCCTATTAATAAAACTAATAGTTCCATTTTTTTATCTAATTGATATAAATTGAGTTATCTTGATGCTTGCCCACAAAAGGGACTTCAACAAATCCCTATCTTACTCAAAGCTATCACAACTTGCAAGCCTCTGTTCACTTGGCTCAAGAATTTATATTTCTTTACAAATACCTTTTGTTTACAGGTTAGGTGCGCCATGGGCACCCTCCAAGTCCGATTAATGCAGTAAATCCACAATATCAGGAATAATCTCGATATGCTGAGTCAGCAGTTTATATTACTGGAAATTGGGCAGACGGAAAAGTTTTGTATCAAGGCAATTCAGAGGCTCAGTTAGTCAAAGTATTAGTTGGCTTGCTGGTGGAAGGTGTGAGCGGATTAACGCCTGCTGAAATTGTCACCATTACCCCATAATACTTTATTCAAGACACGGGATTGAATGTGAGTTTGAGACCTTCCCGCGCTAACGGATTTTACAACATTTTTTAAATGAAAAAGAAAGCGCTAGAATTCCAGGGAAGCGAGCAATCAAAACTAAATTAAGCATGAAAAATTATCCCTAAAATCAACAGCTAATGATTTTTATAGGAGAGCCGTTTTTTTATTCTCTATCCACCAAAACAAAGTTGCAAACATTGTCGAAACCATTAATAGAACCCCAAGCACCAAAAAAGTAGTATGTGTAGCAAAAAGTAATGCTTGTACAGGCGCATTGCTAATATCGATATTCGGTGCAAAATTAGCGCCAAAACTTGTGGTAAAGAAGAACAAAGCACCTACTATTGGTACACCCAGCATCTGCCCTAATATCCGCGAAAATGACAACAATCCCGAAGCAATACCTAATCGCTCTTGTGGTGCGGCTCCCATAATAGAGCTATTGTTAGGAGAGTTGAACATCGCCACTCCTACCCCATAGGGAATAATCCCCAAAATATACTTGATGACAGTTAATTCAGTATCAAATCTGCTGATTAAAAAACATCCAATTGCCATAAATACTAGACCCATTAAAGTAATTATCTGCGTGCCAAAACGGTCGGAAAGAATCCCCGAAATAGGCGCAGTCGTCACAATCAGAAGTGACGGTACTACCATTAAAAAACCAGATTTTTGAGTTGAATAGTGTTCGAGGAAGGTGAAGAAAAAAGGAAGGATGAAGATGACACCTGCGATCGCGAAATTTGCAATAAAACGTAGCGTTAAGCCCAGGCTAAACTCTACGGATCGAAATATTTTTAAGTCGATCATTGGTGCTGCTATTCGGGATTCAAACCATAAAAAGCCAATCAAGCTGACGACAGAAAAACCCAGCAGAGTTATGGCAATATGAGAATTCCCCTTCTGTAATAGGGTAAGGCCAAGAATAAAAGAAGTTAAGACTATGGTCAATATCAGCGTACCGATGATATCAAAGTTTTCTGGGTTTCCACTAATCGCAGAATTCGGTACAAAACAAGCCACAATCAAAATGGCAAAAATCCCAATCGGAACATTCACCCAGAAAATTAAAGGCCAGCCTCCCACACTCATCAGCAGTCCTCCTACCACGGGCCCCAAGGTAATCCCCAGTCCGTAAATTCCCGCTCTAATACCTAGTCCCAGTCCCCGCTGGGCCGCTGGAAATGCCTCCACAATCATCGCAGTTCCCAAGCCAGATAAAAACGCAGCACCTACTCCTTGCAATCCTCGAAACGCTATTAAAAACCCGACATTTGGCGCCATTCCACACAATAGTGAACTGAGCGTAAAGATTGTTAAGCCAATAATGTACAATCGCTTCTTGTTCCAGATATCACCTAATTTTGAGACCAATATTACAAATATGGCGATTGCCAGCAAGTAACTTAAAACTATCCATTGACTCGTGGCAAAACTGGTATGGAGAGATTCAACCATAACTGGCAAAGCCAAGTTAACTATATACACATCCAAAGCAAAAATGAATACACCAATACCAATACCAACTAGAGTCCACCATTTTTCAGATGTTTTCTTCTCTTCTTGCCTTAGTTCGTTTGAATTTTCTGCTGGAGTTATTGACATTATTACTATCTAGAGAGAGGTGGGTATTATTCTGAAATCATCCAAAGTAGAGCATTTTTTACTGGGTAGGTTCTACTGTGAATTAGCAATTATCAATAATTTCTATAAATTCTTTATCGAGATCGATTGGGGTTCCTCTTTTAGCAATTTGCTTAATTTTTTTAAGAATCTTAGCTACTAAATACTTGTTTTCAGCTAGTTCCTCTCTGCCAATCTGCTTTAGAGCTAATTCTACAGCACTCAATCCCGATTGCATCCCTAATGCTATACTACTTTTAATCCCCAAAATTTCTGGATTTAAACTTTGATATAGGCGCTCATCTTTTGCTATTGCCGTAACGTGAACACCTGCATAATGGGTAAAAGCATTTTTCCCCACGGCAGGGTGATGAGGAGAAATAGGTACATGAGAATACTCGCTTACCAAATCATACAAATCTTTCAAATATCCTAGTTTCCAAAAGTTTTCCTCCTCAATAAGGTCGGATAAATTTATTAGTAACTCAGCCAAATCCACTATACCAGCTCTTTCCCCTAGTCCCATCACGCTGACATCAATAATATCTGTTCCCGCTCTGTAGGCATCCAAGGCATTTGCTAAAGCTAAACCTCGGTCGTTGTGGCAATGAACTTCTATTTGTGGATATAATTCTCGTTTGGCTAGTTCCTCTTTCAGGATTTTGACAAAATAATAAATACTACGTTTTTGTTGAAAAGGGGTTGTATATCCAGTGGTATCAGCTATGCTGATTATATTAGCTCCAGCCTGCACTGCTGCACTAGCAGCCTCAATCACATTTTTCAGAGGAGAGCGAACTGTATCTTCCGGCGTATAGCGAATCAATAAACTCTCATTCTGCTCTCTGGCATAAGTTATTACTTCCACAATTTTATCTAGGGCTTCATCTAAACAGATATTATAGTCGCATTGCAATCGTTGAGAGGATACACTAAAAAACACGCCTAAAAAGCTGACATTACAATCCAGGGCTTTTTTAACATCATCTATTCGGCAGAGCGAATGAGCGCCTATTTTTGCTTTTAGTCCAGCATTGGCAATGCGGGTAACGGCTAAAGCAATTTCGCTATCTACAGCAGGATTGCCAGCTTCAATAATATCAATTCCTATGTGGTCTAAAAACTCTGCAATTTTTAACTTTGTTTCAGGTGCGAAATAAACTCCAGGGGTTTGTTCTCCCTCTCTCAAGGTAGAATCAAGAATTTTAATCATAATCTACGATCAATTTAGCTACTAACAAAATCTTGAAAAAGGGGCTGGCATCGGCGAGGGCACAATACCTTATACAAACTTGAGCCATGACCCCCAATAGATATCTGCAAAGAATACAGTCAAAGGCAGCCAGGATGCCTGCTCCACAAAAGTTATTGGGGAGATCTAATAGATAAGTCTAAGGGTTCACCGCCAACTTTGCCAAAGCTGCCTGCACTGTTGGGGGTAATTGACGCATAATCTTACCTTTGTCGCGATCGACACCAACCAAAGTTACCTGTGCGGTGACATATAACTCCTGAGTATCAGCCGATCGAATTTCGTAATCCCAAAGCAGCCGCACACCCTCGCTAGCACCTATCCGCGTTCTAACTGCCACAGATTGACCCATTTGTACAGAGCGGTGGTAGCGCAGCGAAAGTTCCACCACGGGCAATTCCAAACCCTGCGCCACCCAGTCTGCATACTCGATGCCGAGAGAGCGCAAACTTTCCACCCTAGCTTCCTCCATCCAAGCCAGATAAGTCCCGTGCCAAACCACACCGCTGTAGTCTGTATTGTGAGGGTACACTCGCACCAAATATTCAAACCAGCCCTCCGAGTTCATCCCAGCCCGGTTTTGAATGGCACCAGCCGGTGCGAGTTCTGGTTGAGTTCGATCGTTCTCTAACACGTTACAAATCGTTCCAAAACGCTACATTTCTACAAATCATAAAGCAAATTTCAGGCTTATGCTTGACATTAAGCAACTAGAGTACCAACGCTCTAGTTTAAGCTCGCACAAGAAAACTCAACTATTTTTACCGCGAAAACCATGATAGAAAAAATTTTAGTAGCCGTCGCCGGTCGCGGCTTGTGCGAAGAGATGTTTAATATGTTGATGGACATCCCTTCCTTGCAAAAAACCTCTGTCACCGTCTTGCACGTCGTGCCGCCGCAAGTAACATCCGAAGGCATGGCCGCCAAGTTGGAAGAAGGAGGCAAGATTTTAGCACAAGCAGTCCAGTCTTTGAAAATAGATCCCAGCAAAGTCAATCCCCGGCTCAAACAGGGAGACCCGAAAACAACTGTTTGCCAAGTCGCAGAAGAAGAAAAAGCCGACTTAGTAATTATGGGTTCCCGGGGACTCGGACGGCTGCAATCGATTTTGGAAAACTCAGTCAGCCAGTACGTTTTCCAGCTAACATCCCGACCGATGCTGTTAGTAAAAGACGACATCTACGTCAAAAAAATCAAGCGCGTCATGGTGGCGCTTGATAAATCCGAATCCGCCAAACAATCCTTAGAACTCGCCCTATCTTTTGCCAAAGAAGTCAGCGGCGGACAGATAATTTTAGTACACGTCACCAAAGATTTGACGGGAAAATCCAGCGAAGATTTAACAGCAAATGCTGAAAAAGACCCCGTATTAGCCCCTGCAGTAGCACTTGCGAAACAAATGGGAGTTAGCTACCGCTGCGTGAGTGCCACAGGCAAGCCAGGGGAAGCAATTTGTCAGATTGCAGACGACGTGAATGCCGACTTGTTGGTAATCGGTTCCCCCGATCGGCGGCCCAACGTTGCTAAAAACTTTGTGGATCTCGATCGACTCCTGGGAAATTCGCTATCAGACTACGTGCGAGTCTACGCCAACTGTCCAGTCTTGCTAGCCCGCACTGTCGCCTAGAATCTCATCTTTAACAGTTAGCAGCCAACACTCAACAGTTAACAAAAAAGCGCCTCAGCAAAAAGCTGTTGGCGCTTTTTTTGCAAGCAGCTTGCCCCAGACAGAAATAGCAGCAGTTGCTAATCTTTTCTACCTTGACGGCTAGCCGTTTGAATGTACAGAATGATTAGAAAAACGCTGGGCACCAATACAAACAGAATGGTTGCCACAAACCCTAAATCGTTAACTTCCATGAAGACGCTCGCCTCTATCGGAAAATAGGAAAACACACACAACTAGGATATCACTCAAAAGCAAAAGGCAAACTCGAAGACAGAAGGAGAGCTTGCGGACAAGCGTCGAAACCCGGTTTCTGCCTGGATACCTCGGTGCCCAATCTCTTATTTGTCCTAGAAACCAAGTTTCTTTTCCTAGCCCGGCAAAGGGTGTAATTATACAGTGGAATAGGAAAAAAAAACAAAATTATTGCATTCTGCATTTTTCTTTCCTTCTGCATCTGGTGCCGAAGGCCGAATGCCTTCTGAGAGTCACGGTTTAGTCTTCACACTCACCTGGCCGTTGACCAAAGCTTGACAAGCCAACCGATAGTTTTCGGGCTTTTTCTTAAGCTTGCGGTTTTCAAAGTCAGTGCGGGGGGACAGATTTTCACTTCCCTCGACAATTTCCACAATGCAGGTGCCGCATTGACCGATGCCCCCGCAATTCATCATCTTTCCCGAAAACGTGTACAAGTCGATGCGGTTTTCTAGAGCTTTCAGCCTCAAATTGGCTCCGTCTGCTGCGATGACTTCCTGATTTTCCTTCACAAACTTGATGTTGGCCATTGCCGATTCCTTAACGCAGTTGACATGGAACTCTATTACAAAATATTAACTAATGTGTCGGACGTTTAATACCCCGATGTCTAATTGCCTTTGTGATTAAAGGTGCGCGCGAGCGTAGCTATCCCGAGCAGGAATCGCCCCAACCCAATCTCAAGGAGCATCCGAGAGGTTATTAGTGGGAAGATTGCTCACAGCCCGCTGGAGAGAGGAAAGCCCCAGGTTGTAGGTGACAATTGCCGACAATCGGTTTCTCTCAGCCCTAGTCAAATCAGTTTCCGCCTGAATCACATCCGTCTGAGTACCCACACCAGCTTGAAACCGCAGTCTCGCCAGACGCAGAGCTTCCCTTGACTGCAAAACCCCCGCCTCAGAAGTTTCGATATTCTCAAAACTCGACTCTAAGCCAAAATAAGCTTGTTCCACTTCCCGGCGAACCTGGTTGCGGAGTTGGTCGAATCGACTTTCGGCGATCGTAATCTCAGCATTCCGCTGTCTCACCCTGGCGTTCGCCGCGCCCCCGTCGAAGATACTCCAAGTCAGCCTCGCCTGCAGCGAATACCCGTCCGCCCAGCCGCGAGGAACAAAGCGGCCCGGGTCGTCAGGGTCTTGCCCCACCACGTTGTAGGCGGCCGAGACACTCACTTGAGGCAAACGCCCCGCCAGAATCGATCGCCTCTGCTGCTGGCTGATATCTCTCTGCACCAACTGCTGTTCCAACTCGGGGCGATTCCTAAAAGCCTGCACGATACTCTCTTCCAAAGACAGCCTCCAAGAGCCCGCTTGCTCTACCGGATCGGCCGCTGTCAAGTTCGCGGTCTGGCTGATATTCAAAATCTCAGCCAGACGCCGCTGGGCAACTCGCTGGTCGCGACGGGCCACTGAGAGTTGTTGCACTTCGTTAGCCAAATTTGCCTGAGCCTGCAACACAGCAAACCGGGTTCCCACCCCTGCCCGTTCCAGGGCTTCGGCATCCCGCAAACTTTGCTGGGCATTTCTCACCGAAGCTTGGCGGATGGCAACTTGTCCGTCGGCGTTTTGCAAGTTGTAGTAAGCCTCAGCAGTGTCGAAGCGGAGTTCCTCGGCTTGGCGTTCCACATCCAGTTCCCGAAAGCGCAACTGTTCCTCTGCGGTGCGGATGGTAGCGCGCCGGCCTCCGAACAAATCGAGGTTGTAGTTCAACTCCAAAATGCTGTTGAGACTGTTGCTGCCGAAATTTGGCCCGGCTTGGCGGGCGGGCTGCCCGGTTCGGCTAGCCTCAAAGTTGAACTGGCGCTGCTGAGCCCGGATTCCGATTTCTGTGCCGGCACTCATTTGGCGGCTAGCACCCATTTGAAAACTTAGGTCTGGATAAAGAGCAGCTTGCTGTTCGCGCAAAACGGATCTGCTTTGTTCCACTTGCTGTTGGGCGATTTGCAAAACTTGGCTGTTGCGGCGGGCGAGGTCGATCGCCTGCTGCAAGGTAATTGACTCTGTTTGCTCGATCCTGACATCCTCGGGGTTTGTCGGAAACTGCAGCGGATTCGGGTTGGGTTCCAGGGAAGCCGGAGGGTTGGTTTCTAAAATGCCCCTCGGAGTCAGAGGGGGGAAACTTTCGTTCGGAGTTCCCCGGATAATTGGTACTGGGGAACTCGGCACAGGAACATTGTTGAGAGGGCTCGGGGAAGGCTGCTGAGCGTCTGTCGGTTCCAAACCTCTTAGAGGCGTTGAACCGCCCTGAGACAGGGTTGATGGGGAAGCCGGAGCAGCCTGTTGAGGCTTTGATGCAAGCGAAGGCCCGGTTGGGGGAGTTGATGCGATCTTCGCTCGGACTGGCTGCTGAGACTCGGAGGTTGGCGGGTTGAGGGCGATCGACTGTTCGGGCTCTTTTGCTGATTCTGGCGCTGTGTTCGAGGTCGATCGAACATTCGGCCCTAATTCGACAAGCTGATTGCTAGGGGCCAAGCTGTCCTGGGACTGAGCCGGAGGCTGTGCTGAAGCACTCTGTGCGGCGTTGCTGAAAGTAATTGCAGCGCCTACTCCGACACCGATGATTTGACGAAAAACACGCATAATTTTTTAATTAGTCTGCAATCCTAGAGACAATTTTAGAGCAAGATTTGGCTTCAAGTTTCTAGTTTGTAGCCGGAACTCGCCAGTTACAAGTCAGAATTACCCTACTCATCTTAACTTTTGAATGTTCGGTTCAAAATTCACAATTCAACTTCAGCAGTTGCTCGACCGATCGCCGCCGAGATTAGTTCCTCTACTCCGCTAACCGGCAAAATCCGGGTTTTCAGCAAGCTGGCGAGTTGTTCGACGGTCATGTCGTCTAGAAAACGCGGTTCCCCCTGTTTTAGCATCACCGACGGTAGCAGGATGCCGTTTCCCAAGTCTCGCCCCTGCAAAGCTTCCAGCAAATCTTGCCCGGTGAGCAAACCCGTGACAGTGATACTTTGTCCCCAGTAGCGGCTGCACAGAGCTGCCATGTTGACGGACAAGCCGGGAATTTGGTTTAGTTGTTGTACGATCGGCTCAAAAGCTTTTTCTACAGCATTCCCCACCACCCACACTAACTTGCGCTCTGGCTCGACTTGCATCGGTTGCAGCTTCTCAAAAGCCGTTTCAAACTGCTGGATAAACTGGCGGATAGAACCGACACCGTTACCAATTTGCGGATAATCTTCGTAATCTCCAGCCGACGGCAAATCTAAACCCGCTATCAAAAACCACTCGTCAGCCAGCCAAATACAGCGCGATTTTGACTTCTGCTTTTTCGCCTTTGGGCCTCCTTTTCCTTTACTTAAAAGCACTTGAATTTTCTGCACTTGCTCGATTACTTCTCGCGCTTTTTCCGCAGTTACTGCGATCAGTTCATCTTCGGCTGGGCGAAAGCGAGTTAAACCGACCGGCACTACAGCCACCGATGCTACAGCGGGAATATTTCCGGTATGAAACTTTGCCAAATCTAACAAAGTACGTTCTAAATGTTCGCCATCATTAATACCCGGACAAACAACTACTTGAGCGTGAATTTGCAAGCGGCGTTCTTGAAACCATTTGATTTGTTCGAGAATCTTCCCAGCGCGGAGATTTTTTAACAGCCTAATTCGTACTTCCGGTTCCGTAGCGTGCACGGAAACATAGAGAGGAGAAAGCCGCATTTGTTCGATTCTGTCCCACTCTTTTTGAGTCAGATTTGTGAGAGTAAGATAGCTACCATAAAGAAAGCTGAGACGGTAGTCATCATCTTTGAGATACAAAGTTTCGCGCTTTCCCGGAGGCTGCTGGTCAATGAAGCAAAAAGGGCAGCGATTGTTGCACTGAATTAGTCCATCAAAAAGAGCAGTTTCAAATTCCACTCCCAAGTCTTCGTCATACTCTTTTTCTATTTCTAACTTGTGAGTTTTGCCTTTGGCATCTAAAACTTCTAGTTCGAGAAATTCATCCGCGCACAGGAATTGATAGTCAATCAAGTCGCGGGGTTTTTGGCCGTTGACGGCGACGATTGAGTCTCCGGGTTCAAATCCGATTTCGGCGCAGATGCTGTCGGCGATAACTTTGGTGATCAGGGCGGGTCTGATTGAGGAGTCGCTCATATTTATTAGTTATTAATAATTAGTTATTTGTTATTATTGGGACTCTGTTACACTTGTTTTGAGTTGATACAACTTAGGCTATTTTATCGCCAGCGATGACAGCGATTGGAACCGCATAATGAATTTCATCGCCTCGAAAATGCGCGCCAATTCCGAGACTATCAACACCAATATCCTCTCTAAAAATTTCTCTGATTTTCTGGTCATCGCCGGGGTTGGGAAAAGAAGCAGCTAACTGTTGTTCTAGCCCCATTTCTACCTTGTAAAAAGCCAATTTAACATTTTGAAGATTGGCATCTGCGACTAATTTTGGAAACTCTTCCAGAGTCAAGGCGCGAGTATGAGAGGGATCGCGCAACTTCTCAATCCGGTCATAAGCATTCACTTTATCCGATGGCAAAGCAACATCAGCAATCAGGATTCGACCACCTGGACGACATACGCGAACCATCTCTGATAGAACAACATCTGGCTGCAAAAAATGATGGAAAGCGTAACGACTCACAACCAGAGTAAAAGTAGCATCGGGAAATGGTAGTGTTTCAATATCTCCTTGTTGCCAGGACAGATTAAGCAAGTTTTTCTGTTGCGCCAGAATCTGGGCTTGTTCGAGCATCGCTGGTGTGATATCAATGCCCGTAACGTGACTGGCAACTTCCGCAAAAGCACAACTAACAATACCTGAACCGCAAGCAACATCTAGAACTGTGTCTTTGTCAGATACACTCGCCATTTCTCTCAGCAGGTACAGAGACTCTTGATTTGTGTGAGCGTACAATTTAGAGAAGGGAATTGCCTGACGAGTGAACTGGTCGATGATGGATTCCTGATGTGCAGTCATAGTTTAGGATGTGGCTAGCGGAGAATGTTTACAGTTTAACTTGTCTAGGCTGAATTTGGCGATCGCCCGATCGCTTCTGCCAGTCTAGGCGAGTGAATTGTCTTTAACAGAATTGACTTGTCGGGTTGCTAAATATACAGCATTATATTTTTTCCATAAACAGTCCTGCAATCCGCACCTCAAAAGTTATTCCAGGTAGCTGAGGCTGCCATCCAAGTTGCACCGCTTGGCGTATCCATTGTGCTGCATCAGAGGGTGTTACTGGTTTCACTTCGTTAGTACCCCAACATTGAGGATGAGGTCGATCGGTGAGAAGAACTAACACGCCCGCCCGGTTCTTGGGCGTGTTGGATAGCAACATGAAGATTTCCGCAACCGTAGTCTGCTTGCATATTAGTAGCTTGTCTTCGGATTAGCCAGATGAAAGGCTGCCCATCAACAATTATTTTTCTGGTTCCTTTTTTCGGTATTGACATAGTTTGCTAAGGTCGATCGCCTTTAGAATCAGGGTTAGTTCTGGGTTGTGAATTTAGCTGAGCTGTGACAGGATATATCAAAAATGTGGATATATTTATGAAATTCAAAATTTTGACTGGATGTGTGACAGGATTAGTTGTTTCTACTATCACAAGTGTAGTTTTTTGTCAACCCAGCCGTGCGGAAAATGAGAGCTTTTTTAACAGTGGTACTCTCAAATATATTAGCACTGGAATTAGGAATGCAGAACCCGTGGTGTGCCCTGCTGTTAATCAAGATGATACTTGTACAAATAGGACTTTGCTATTCACCCTGAAGCCGGGGAGTGATGCTGACGCTAGCTTGAAAAAACTGCCAAAAGTTGACTTAACAGTTGGAGAGTTTACCAACAGTCAAATGTACAGCGTTGCTAAGATTGCCAACTCAGATTTGGCGGCTGGGACGAAAGCTGAGGATTTGTTTATTCGGGGTGAGGATAAGTATCAAAAAGGAGATTATCAAGGTGCTATAGCGGCTTACACTCAAGCAATTGCGCTTAATCCTAATTATGTTCAAGCCTACCACAACCGGGGAATTGTCCGCTCTAAGTTAGGAGACAAGCAGGGTGCTGTAGCCGATTACAACCAAGCTTTGCGAATTAATCCTAACTATGCCAAAGCCTACTACAACCGAGGAATTGCCCGCGATGACTTAGGAGACAAGCAGGGTGCGGTAGCCGACTATAACCAAGCTTTACGAATTAATCCTAACTATGTCTTGGCCTACAACAACCGGGGACTCGCCCGCTTTGAGTTAGGAGACAAGCAGGGTGCTGTAGCAGATTACAACCAAGCTTTGCGAATTGATCCTAACCATGTTAATGCCTACTACAATCGGGGACTTGCCCGCCGTGACTTAGGAGACAAGCAGGGTGCGATTCAAGACTTTCAGAAAGCAGCAGGCTTATATCAGAAGCAAGGAGATAAAGATAGCTATCAAAAAGCCCTTAACCATCTGAAAAAACTTCAATAAACTGCAACAAATATCCTTTTTTATTGACAGGTAAAATCCATGAACTTCTCTCACCAAATTTCGATCGCGTTGATTGGTGCAGTTGCAATAAGTGCGATCGCACAACCAACCCCAGTTGTCGCTATATCTGCTAAAGTTCCTAGTGCGTCTGTGGCGGCTGGGACGAAAGCTGAGGATTTCTTGCGTCAGGGTCAGGAAAAGTATCAAAAAAGAGATTATCAGGGCGCTTTAGCCGCTTACAGCCAAGCAATTGTGCTTAATCCTAATTATGCCGAAGCCTACAACAACCGGGGAGCGGCCCGCCGTGCTTTAGGAGACAAGAAGGGTGCTGTAGCCGATTACAACCAAGCTTTGCGAATTAATCCTAATTATGCCGAAGCCTACAACAACCGGGGAAATGCCCGCTCTCAATTAGGAGACAAGCAGGGTGCTGTAGCCGATTTCAACCAAGCTTTGCGAATTAATCCTAACTTAGACGCAGCCTACAACAACCGGGGAATTGCCCGCCGTGCTTTAGGAGACAAGAAGGGTGCTGTAGCCGATTACAACCAAGCTTTGCGAATTAATCCTAACTTAGACGCAGCCTACAACAACCGGGGAATTGCCCGCTCTGAATTAGGAGACAAGAAGGGTGCTGTAGCCGATTTCAACCAAGCTTTGCGAATTAATCCTAACTATGCCGAAGCCTACACCAACCGGGGGGAGGCCCGCTTTGGTTTGGGAGACAAGCAGGGTGCTGTAGCCGATTTTAACGAAGCTTTGCGAATTAATCCTAACTTAGCCCATGCCTACTACAACCGGGGGGAGGCCCGCTCAGAATTAGGAAACAAGCCGGGTGCAATTCAAGATTTTCAGAAAGCAGCAGACTTATTTCAGAAGCAAGGAGATAAAAATAACTATGAAAAAGCGATTAGCATTCTGAGGAGACTTCAATAAACTGCCGCCTTACTAATCGCTATAGCCTAATTAGCACCTGACAAATCCTCTGTCCTTCCATCTGAGCGAAGTTTGTACGAGGAACCTAGCTTTGAAGTTCCTCCCAGTCGAGCGCTTGCAATCAGTGTAGAAAGGCGAGTATGTTTAATTTCAAAGCTATTTTATTCGCAGGTAAAATAAATGAAAATTTTTAACAAACTGCCGATCGCGTTAATTGGTGCAGTTGCAATAAGTGCGATCGCACAACCAACCGCAGTTTCCGCTATATCTGTTCAGGTTCCGAGTGCCTCTGTGGTGGCTGCGACGAAAGCTGAGGATTTCTTGATTCAGGGTGAGGAAAAATATGAAAAAGGAGATTATCAAGGCGCTATAGCCGCTTACACTCAAGCAATTGTGCTTAATCCTAATTATCCCGAAGCCTACAACGGCCGAGGAAATGCCCGGTATCGTTTAGGAGACCATAAGGCTGCTGTAGCCGATTTCAACGAAGCTTTGCGAATTAATCCTAATTATGCAGAAGCCTACACCAACCGGGGGAATGCTCGCGATGATTTAGGAGACAGCCAGGGTGCACTGGCAGATTACGATCGAGCTTTGCAAATTAATTCTAACTTTGCCGGTGCCTACTTAAACCGGGGCGTTACCCGAGCTAAAGGGGGAGACAAGCCCGGGGCGATGCAAGACTTTCAGAAAGCAGCAGACTTATTTCAGCAGCAAGGTGATAAAGATAACTATGAAAAAACCCTTAACAATCTGCGGGAACTTCAATAAACTGCAAAAACTCCCCAAAGGTCGATCGCACTACTAAGCGCTAAAAAATAGAAGACCTCGATCCCCGAATTCTTAAAGAAGTCAGGGATCTAATTAAACATTATCCGCATCCGATAATCTATTTTTTTTATATCTTTCGTTACTATAGCGGTTCTCAAGCGTCGTGAGGTATGGGGGCGAGTCCTATGCCTATGCCC
>JAUBOM010000085.1:0-34538 GCA_036700245.1 Microcoleus vaginatus BM001213989 | reverse complement strand
TCGCCCAAATGACGACTCAGCAGCAGTATGCGAACAGGAAGTGGTGCTGTTAACGGTTGTCGGTTCGCCCAAAGGTGTCCGGGAAACCATACTCACTTTGTACCGACTAGGATTTGCCGAAGTCGGCGATTGGAGTCCCCCACAGCGTGCAGCTAATCCGAAGCAGGCGATCAGCGTGCTGATCCGTCGTTCGCGGGCTAACGGTACACCGCCGAGAGAATCTGAACGGTAAGCTGCGCTGTCATTCTGAGTGAAGCGAAGAATCTCCGTGGGGTGGGCGTCTCGCCCGCCCTAAACATACGTTGTCATTCGCAAGTGTTGCCAATAATCCCCGTGGGGTGTCTCGCCCGCCCTAAACATACAAATTAGATGCGATTGAGCTTATTTAATATTAGATTTTAAGGTAGAAGTAAGAGATTGGCGATCGCGGGCAACAATTTACTGCCAGCTTCCACAAATGTCGCCGCACTAGAGAATAACAATTTAAGAAAAACTCACACAAGCCCAAATATCCTCTTGCGTCAGATAGGGAAAATTATCTAGGATTTCTTCATCACTCATCCCAGAAGCGAGATATTCCAACACATCATAAACCATAATTCTCGTGCCTCGAATACAAGGTTTACCACCTCGCTTACCCGGTTCAATCGTAATAATATTAGCCATGTCTTGTTCTGACAGGGCACTTTTTCTTTAGCTTATTTTCTCAATTCTAGCTTAACAAAGGGATAGAGCGCTCCTAACGTTTGGTAGTTTCCAGCATTTTATTAGTTCCTTTAGTTTCCTAATTCACTTTAACCCAATCCCCCCCACAGCCAGCACTCCCCTCAAGTCCCATCAGGGGCGTGCCCGGAGTCATTTTGGGTATCTTTTCGCCGATCGCCCTCCATCGTGCAATAATAAAATGACTTGCACAAAAACTCTATTAGTAGGGTGAGCCTTGCCCCCCTGACTACTACAGGTAGCGTCTCAACTGTCAACCCGTGCAAATTCCCAGTTAAACCGGCTATTGCACTACACAAATTTTTCCTAATGGCTGAAGTCCCCCAAAATCCCGCAGAACTTGCAGAAGCCCTCAACGGCTTTACCGATATCAATTTCCAATTGCCAGACCCCGAAGACGAACAAATACCAGACTTTGACTTTGAAAATCAAGTTGACAATGCCTGGAAAGTGTGCGATCGCTTCGACTTGCAAACCGACATTTGGCGGGGACGCATTCTCCGAACAGTCCGAGATAGAGAAAAAAAAGGCGGCGAAGGACGCGGCACAGGCTTTTTGAACTGGCTCAAAGAAAGAGAAATTGGCAAAAGTCAAGCCTATTCTTTGATAGAATTAGCTAATAGTGCCGATACTCTGATCCAGCAAGGAGATTTAGACCCAGATTCCATTAGAAACTTCAGCAAAAGAGCCTTTGTAGAAACCGCCAAAGCATCTCCCGAAGTCCAGCAAATGGTAACAGATGCCGCAGCAAATGGCGATCGCATCACCCGCCGCGAAGTCAAACAACTCTCCGACGAGTGGATGGCAATGAACTCAGAATTATTGCCCCAAGAAGTCAAAGAAAAAGCATCTACCGGTTCTCTACCTTCCCGCTACCTCGCACCTTTAGTCAAAGAAATGGAGAAGCTTTCTCCCTCTCACCAAAGCGAAATTCAAAAAGAAGTAGCAGAAAATCCCGACGTAGATACAGTCAAACAGCTAACTTCCGACGCCAAGAACTTATCAAAATATCTCGACGCCGCCGCCCAAGTGCAAGCTCTCAATCAGCCTCACTTAGACATGGAAATGGCCTTAGAAGAATCTTTGCGAGTCGGCTGTTTGGGAACCACCGCCGACGTTGTAAAACAAGCCGCACAGCTAGAACAAACAGTAGTCAAACTCTACAGTATTTGGAAGCGTTTAGGCAGTTTGGCAGATAGATTGTACGTGGATACAGGAGCAAGCACACCCAATTTGCGGTTGCTTTTGGGATGCTTGGACACTCTTTCTGGAGAAAAGATAGAAGTGGATTTCGGAGACGGAGAACGCTCTATTCGCTTGCAAATTTTCAGTGACTAGCTAAACCTTGACCGCAGATAAACGCCAACATCCCGGCTCATTATCTGCGTCGATTCCGGTTCATATGCAGTTAAAAATTCTGATTTTTTTCCAAAGATAGCGGGGATGCAAATAACGCCGATTTTTGGTAACTACTTCTTTCCCCAACAGCACCACGCTAATCCAAAAACAAACTTCGGCCCCAACAGCTAGAACGCTATAACTACAGATAAAGTAGTTTTTTGGGTAATATCCAGCAGCAGGAACTGCACCACAAAAAAGATTACCAGCCACGGCAGCAAAGATAGGACAAATAAGAACAAACCGAGCTTTTGCATAGATTCACATCATACAGCTTTGATATCCCCTTTATCTCGCTTGTGGGCTCGGATTGGACGAAAGTTGGTATAGTAGCGATTTCAAAAGCCGAATTATCAAAGGGGTAACAAACTCAATTCTTAATCCCCGTCGCCGCAATCCCCCGAATAAACTGCCGCTGACCGACCAAAAACAGCAACACCACAGGTACAGTTCCAATTACCACCGCCGCCATCAACAACTGCCAACTGCTAGTAAACTGTTCCTGAAATTCCGCCAAAACCAACTGCACAGTCCGCAACTCCGGCCGCGTCGTAAACACCAGCGGCTTAAACAAATCGTTCCACTCCCCGATAAAAGTAAACAAAAACAGCGTCACCAAAGCAGGGCGGGCCAAAGGTAACATCACCTGCCACAAAACCTGCCAGCGGTTAGCCCCATCCAGCATTGCCGCCTCCTCCAACTCCACCGGAACAGTCATAAAATACTGGCGCAGCAGAAAAATCCCAAAACCGTTAGCCGCCGTCGGCAAAATCAGCGCCCCGTAAGTATTCAGCAAATGGCCCCACTTCAAAACCAAGAAAATCGGAATCACCAAAAGCTGAAACGGAATAACCAGCGTCGCCAAAACCCCCAAAACAAGGGCCTGTCGCCCCCGAAACTTCAGCCTCGCCAAAGCATAACCGGCCAACGCAGAAGTCACAACCTGAAAACCAGTCACTGCGATCGCCACTAGAGTAGAATTAAAGAATGCCAACCAAAAATTACCCCGTCGCCAAGCCTCCTGATAGTTCGCCAAAGTCAGGGCTGTGGGCTTGAAACCAACACCAGATGGTGACAGCGAAACCAAAAATACAGCAGCCAGCGGCAGCAGCACCAGCGCAGCCCCCGCCAGCAACAAAATAAAACTCAGCAATTCCAGCGCTTGAGACCTGTCAAAGGATTTACCCATAAATTTGTGAATTAACCTAAAATAATAAGCCTGTGAGGTTCTCCAACCCGATCGCCTCCCAGATTCCCATACAACAACATAATATGTCGTAGAGGGAAAGAAGGAGTACCAAGGGAGGAAGTTGTGATTAGGATATAATTTTAGAGATAGAGTTGGTACTGTAAAACCCTTAAAGGTGGAGACATAGACCGTATTTCTATCATCTATTTCCCGGCAACAGATCGACTAACGACTAATTCAAGTAATTAGTAAATAGATAGCATTCTAGCGATAGTCTTTCTGGAGTGTTCGACGGCAAAAGTCCGGCACACACGCTGAGGACGCCAGTTTTTCCCGGACCGTCAAAGAAAAGTTCTTTGTCGAAAGAATCCTCAGCTATAATCTTTGATTTAGATGGGGTGCGTTCAAAATAGGTAAAGTGTACTGTCACTGACCCCAATTTTAAAGCGGCTTCCAAACATCCCAGAAGCTTATATAAGGAGACTACATATCTATGCCCCAGCTTGAGGCCAGCCCAACAATTGACTTTCAAACCGAAACTTACAAAGATGCTTACAGCCGTATCAACGCCATTGTGATTGAAGGCGAACAAGAAGCTCACGACAATTACCTGACACTGGCCGAACTGTTGGCTGACAGAAAAGCAGAGTTAATTGGGTTGTCCAAGATGGAGAACCGCCACATGAAAGGCTTCCAAGCTTGCGGTCGGAATCTCAAAGTCACGCCGGACATGGCATTTGCCAAGCAGTTCTTTTCGGATTTGCATAGAAACTTCCAAACGGCCGCTGCTCAAGGTCAGATTGTAACTTGCTTGCTGATTCAATCGCTAATTATCGAGTGTTTTGCGATCGCAGCTTACAACATCTACATCCCCGTCGCCGATGACTTTGCTCGCAAAATCACCGAAGGCGTCGTCAAAGAAGAATACAGCCACCTCAACTTTGGGGAAGTCTGGCTGCAAGCTCACTTTGAGGAATCCAAAGCCGAACTCGAAGCCGCCAACCGCCAAAACCTGCCCATCATCTGGAAGCTGCTAAACGCTGTTGCAGACGATGCCCGCGTCTTGGGAATGGAAAAAGACGCTTTAATCGAAGACTTTATGATTGCCTACGGCGAAGCCCTAGGTAACATTGGCTTTAACAACCGCGATATCATGCGGATGTCAGCACAAGGCCTCGCAGCCTAGTTAATTCGGAAATAAGGAATGGGAAAAAAATTAAAAATTAAAAATTAAAAATGGGATAACTCATTTTAAAATATAAATTTTTAATCTTCCCATCTTCCATCTTCCATCTTCCATCTTCCATCTTCCATCTTCCTTCATTTGACAACTTAATGTTTGGTCTAATCGGTCACTTAACCAGCTTAGAACACGCCCAATCAGTAGCTAACGAGCTGGGCTATCCAGAATATGCCGATCAAGGTCTCGATTTTTGGTGCAGCGCACCGCCCCAAATAGTTGATCAGATCACGGTAACAAGCATCACTGGACAAAAAATAGAAGGCCGCTATGTGGAATCCTGTTTTCTGCCAGAAATGCTAGCCACTCGCCGGATTAAAGCAGCCACTCGCAAAATCCTTAATGCGATGGCACACGCTCAAAAAAACGGGATTAACATCACTGCTTTAGGCGGCTTTTCTTCGATCATTTTTGAGACTTTCAACTTGCAGCAAATTAAGCAAATTCGCAATCTCAAGTTGGAGTTTGAACGCTTCACCACTGGTAACACTCACACGGCTTACATCCTCTGCCGCCAAGTAGAAGAAGCAGCCCCTAAATTAGGGATTGAACTTTCAAAAGCCACGGTAGCCGTTTGTGGTGCTACTGGCGATATTGGCAGTGCTGTGTGTCGCTGGCTCAATGTTAAAACAAATGTAGCAGAATTGTTGCTCATTGCCCGCGACAAAGAACGATTACAAGATTTGCAATCGGAATTGGGGCGAGGCAAAATTATGGACTTGGAAGAAGCCCTCCCCCAAGCAGATATTGTAGTGTGGGTAGCCAGTATGCCCAAGGGAGTAGAAATTGACCCTAAGACATTGAAGCAACCCTGTTTATTGATTGACGGTGGCTATCCGAAAAATCTGGCAACTCAGGTTCAGCATCCCGAAATTTACGTACTCAATGGCGGCATTGTGGAGCATTCCCTCGATATTGAGTGGAAAATTATGAAGATTGTCAATATGGATGTACCGGGCCGACAGTTGTTTGCCTGTTTTGCTGAATCAATGCTGCTGGAATTTGAAAAAATGTATACCAATTTTTCTTGGGGACGGAATCAAATTACTGTGGAAAAGATGGAGCAAATCGGTCATATTTCTGTCAAGCACGGTTTCAGACCTTTAATGTCTTTTTGATGTGATTTGTTGTGGTTATTGGTTATTTAGGAAAGTTTTTCTGACAATAACCAGTAACTTTTTAATGACTGATAATATCAATTCCGGATTGTGCGATCGTTATTCATAGAATCTAGAAAATCTTAATATATCCAAAAAAATATAGCGCGATCGCAATTCCCGTCAGGGCGAGTTTTACGGCTGGTACTCGCTCCAAATCAACATTCATCTGCGTATATCCGCGTATATCCATCACCATCTGCGGTTAAAATTCCGGCGTTGCGGATTCACGGGTTGTTTACAATGGAGAGCTAGTATTTAAAGACATTCAGGAGCATCCAATTTGTAAATTAATGATAAAAATTTTTGAGTAGCTTGTGTTGGGAAAATTCAGCGTGAGGCCGATCGCCTATGTAGTTAAAACAAAATGACATAATTCTTACTATTTTCCAACGAACAAGCGCTCGAATAGGCTGAGGCGCTCAGATGTTTTGACCGCAATTTTTGATAGTCATCACTTCGATAATTTTTTTGCCCATCTCGTCCGAGATGTCTAAAGCTTCGGCAAGTTCCACTAAGAATTCCTCTTCTTCTTGAGTGAATATTCCATCTACCAAAACTAAATCTGTGGCGATCGCAAAAGCGGTTTCTCGAAGCTGAGGAGTTAGGGTATTTTTAGCAGATGCAAATACCTCAGCCGGATTGTAATGATGGCTCAAGTTCAGGACTTTCTTAAAAAGCTCTTGGAACTGTTCCCCTGAATAAGAGCTGAACAAGCGGAGGTGATTCGCGGCAAGGGTTTGTCTTTCTTCTTCTGAGATTTGACCGTCGGCGGCAACAGCTAATACAGAAATGGCTGTTAAAGCTTCCGAGGGAGTGAGTTCGATCGTACTTGTGTCGCTTTTTGTAGGAACGAACAATTCAGCAGGATTTGGTCTTTTGTGGCTGTTGGCAGGCATAGGCGCGCGGGGAAAGCTCCGGGTAAAACTCTGAGCTGAGCGATAACAGTTTACCACAAAACGAACATCAAGCACCTGGTTTTCAACGGGGGTAGGCAGCAAATCACTATTCAAAATTCAAAACTTTTGATTTTCCCTCTTTTTCAGCATCCCCTGACAGGGTAGGATCTGGAAATAGTTGATCGACAAAACCTTAAAACCTTATAGAAATTATCAGCGTGCCAAACTCAGACCGCAAACCACTACTCCTAGATTTTGAAAAGCCGCTGGCGGAACTAGAAACCCGAATTCACCAGATCCGCGAACTCGCCGCAGAAAACGGCGTCGATGTCACCGACGAAATTCGCAAACTCGAAGCTCGCTCGGCCCAACTGCGACAAGAAATTTTCAGCAGCTTGTCCCCCATGCAGCGGCTGCAACTCGCCCGTCATCCGCGCCGCCCGAGCACCCTCGATTACATTCAGGCAATTAGCGACGAGTGGATCGAGCTTCACGGCGATCGGCGCGGCACAGACGACCCGGCCCTCGTAGGCGGAATTGCCCGCATAGACGGGCGTCCTACAGTCATCATCGGCCATCAAAAAGGGCGCGACACTAAAGACAATATTGCCCGCAACTTCGGCATGGCGGCTCCCGGCGGCTACCGCAAAGCCTTGCGGTTGATGGAACACGCCGATCGCTTCGGAATGCCAATTTTCACCTTTATCGACACTCCGGGAGCTTGGGCGGGCTTAGAAGCAGAACAGCTCGGACAGGGAGAGGCGATCGCCTGCAACCTCCGAGAAATGTTTCGGCTCGACGTTCCCATCATCTGCACCGTCATCGGCGAAGGAGGTTCCGGCGGCGCATTGGGTATCGGTGTCGGCGAGCGGCTGTTGATGCTGGAACATTCCGTCTACACCGTCGCCACCCCCGAAGCTTGTGCGGCCATCCTCTGGAAAGACTCTGGCAAAGCTAACTTGGCCGCAGAAGCCCTCAAAATCACCTCCTGGGATTTGAAAAACCTCGGCGTTCTCGATCAAATAGTACCCGAACCCATCGGCGGCGCTCACTCCAATCCCCTCAAAGCTGCGTCTATACTCAAACAAGCTTTGTTAGAAAACTTAGCAGAATTGACACAGTTTACTGGTCAGCAGCGGCGCGAGATCCGGTATCAAAAGTTTCGCGACATCGGTGTATTCACTGAACTTTCTGCTTGAGCCGATCGATTCAGAGTTATCAGTTAGGGCTTAAAAATCTCTTAACTTTAAACTCATAACTGATAACTCATTATTCTGCGGATCAGTCAGCAGTGTTATAATTTCTCAGGTGACACCGGCTTAACAGTTCTTAATGTTGATCTCATAATTAACTGCGATCGCCCGCAGCAGACAGCTTTCTAATTTGCCAAAGAAGGCTGCAACGCTTGACGGAGTTGCCGAGCCAAAGTATTAGGACAGTGAATGAACCATCCAACAACAAAGCAGGCTCTGATTACCGGAGCCAGCAGCGGTATTGGCAAAGCGACGGCTCTAGCGTTCGCCGCCGAGGGCATAAATCTGGCCTTAGTTAGCCGAAAGTCAGAAAACTTAGAAGCCGTTGCCGCAGCAGCCCGAGAAGTCGGAGTGAAAGCAGAAGCTTATCCCTTAGACTTGGCAAAAATTGAGCAAGTGCAAAGCAGCATCAGCGCGATCGCAGCTCAATTTGGTGCCGTAGATATCCTGGTCAACAGCGCGGGTATGGGCTACACCGGCTCCTTGGCCCAAACGTCCCTAGCCGACTGGCAGAACGTTCTAGACCTCAACCTTACTAGCGTTTGGCAGTGCATTCTAGGAGTTTTGCCGTCGATGCGCGATCGCGGATCGGGAATCATCATCAACGTTTCCTCGATCGCCGGCATCCAAACCTTCCCCAACTGGGGACCCTACTGCGTCAGCAAATTCGGTCTCATGGCTTTGTCTAAAACCTTAGCCACCGAAGAACGGGCTCGCGGAATTCGGGTAACAGCAATCTGTCCGGGTTCTGTCAACACTCCCATGTGGGACACAGAGACCGTGCAATCCGACTTCGATCGCAGCGCCATGTTAACCCCAGAAATCGTGGCCCAATCAATTCTGCACGCAGTTCAGTTACCAGCAAGTGCAGTAATTGAAGAAATCACCCTCATGTCCAACGCAGGAGTTTTGTGAACTTGAGATTTGAGACTGCTGGATTTTTCTCGAATTCAACAATCTTTGAATCTCTAGCTATATCCCCCTATCGAAAATCGATTCACCCTCACACCAACTTGTTATGACAACTGCATCTTCTACCGATTCCAATGGCTCGAACTCACTTTCCAATGACAGCATGAAACTGTTACAAACCGCAGATAATAACTCCCCGCGCATCCCCACTCGACCCGATCGCAATTCCTCGCACGGTCAAGAATCCAGCATACCCGTACCCTCAGAAGTAGGCCAGGAAGAAATGATCGAGGCTGTTCGCACCCTGCTGCTGGGAGTAGGAGAAGACCCCGAACGCGAAGGATTGCTCAAAACCCCGAAGCGGGTAGCAGAAGCACTGCGGTTTCTCACCAGCGGCTACACTCAATCCCTCGAAGAACTCCTCAACGGCGCTATCTTTGACGAAGGCCACAACGAAATGGTACTGGTACGAGACATCAGCGTATTCAGTATGTGCGAACACCATATGCTGCCGTTTATGGGCAGAGTTCACGTGGCTTACATTCCCAACCAAAAAGTAGTGGGACTGAGCAAATTAGCCAGAATTTCCGAGATGTACAGTCGCAGGTTGCAGGTGCAAGAACGTTTGACACGCCAAATTGCCGAAGCAGTTCAGACAATATTGGAACCGAAGGGAGTGGCTGTAGTAATGGAAGCCAGCCATATGTGCATGACGATGCGGGGCGTCCAAAAACCCGGTGCTTGGACGGTTACGAGTGCCATGTTGGGCGTGTTTCAAGATGAACAGAAAACTCGCGAAGAATTCCTGAATTTGATCCGCCACCAACCCGCATTCTTTTAATCATTAGTCATTAGTCATTAGTCATTAGTCATTAGCCATTAGTCATTAGCCAATCACTTTTTTCCTGGTGGCTAGGGAGCAAGCAATTTGGTCACTAGCCCCCAGATTCATCCTGCGTCGCAATTCCATAATCTAAAATCTAAAATCTAAAATCAGGTGACGATCGACTGATAAACCCATAAAATAGACGGGTGACTCATGACTTGTGACTAATGAATCCTATTAAATTCGGTACAGATGGCTGGCGCGGCATCATTGCTGACGATTTTACATTCGATCGCGTGGCGTTAGTAGCTCCCCTAGCGGCACAAGTTCTCGCACAAACCAGCAGCAGCGATGGCAGCAGCGGTACCGTAATTGTCGGTTACGACCGTCGGTTTCTGGCTGAAGAATTTGCCTTCACAGCGGCTGTTGCCGTCCAAAACGCAGGATTTGACGTGCTGCTGAGCGAATCCTACGCCCCTACTCCGGCTTTCAGTTTAGCGGCCAAACAATTAAATGCTTTGGGTGCGATCGTCCTGACCGCCAGCCACAATCCCGGTGCATATTTAGGGTTAAAAGTCAAGGGCGGATTTGGCGGTTCAGTTTCGCCGGAAGTTACTCAACAGATAGAAGAAAAACTCGAAAATCCGGCGGCGCTTTCAGCAAATCCCGGCAAATTGGAGAATTTCAATCCTTGGCCGGCTTACTGCAAAACCTTGCGGGAAATGGTAGATATTGAGGCAATTAAAGAGGCGATCGCCAGTGGCAAAATTACAGTATTTGTAGATGTAATGCACGGTGCGGCAGCAGGAGGATTAGCTCAAATTTTAGAAGAAACAGTGCACGAAGTCAACAGCGATCGAGATCCGCTGTTCGGCGGCGGTGCACCGGAACCTTTGCCGCGCTACCTGTCGCAGTTATTTCGGGTGATGCGTACTCACCAGCGAAAAAGCTCTGGTTTGTCGATCGGATTTGTATTTGACGGAGATAGCGATCGAATTGCAGCCGTTGACTCTAGCGGCAACTTTCTCAGTTCACAAATCCTAGTTCCCATATTAATCGAACATTTAGCTTCACGGCGCGGCTTGACCGGGGAAGTCATCAAAACAGTCAGCGGTTCAGACATAATTCCCAAAATTGCCAAGCTGTACGACTTGCCTTTATTTGAAACGCCGATCGGTTACAAGTATATAGCCGATCGAATGTTAACCACCCAAGTCTTAGTCGGTGGCGAAGAATCGGGAGGAATTGGCTACGGTACACACATTCCCGAACGAGATGCTTTGCTGTCAGCGCTGTACTTGTTAGAAGCAGTTGTCAAATCCGGGGAAGACTTAAGCGAAATTTACAGCCGACTGCAACAAGAAACAAGCTTTACTTCAGCTTATGACAGAATAGACTTGCACCTAGCAAACATGGAAGAAAGGTCGCGTTTGCTGTCGCTGCTGGAAAATCAACCTTTAACAGAAATCGCCGGCAAAGCAGTTGTAGATTGCAACAAAGTTGACGGATATAAATTCCGCTTAGCTGACGGAAGTTGGCTGTTAATTCGGTTTAGCGGCACTGAACCAGTGTTGAGGTTATATTCGGAAGCGGCGACATTGAAAGAAGTTATGCAAAACTTAAACTGGGCGAAAAAATGGGCGCATAATTAATCGGAGTTTTCAACCGCAGATAAACGCAGATAAACGCCGATGACTTGATATCAAATCTCTCTTTCTCCGTGTCCTCTGCGTTCTCTGCGGTAAAAAAATCTTCTTCATAAATAAAATAAATAGTATTGCCATAGCAATCCTCCCCTCAATTGTGATCTCTTTCTCTTCTCTTCTCTTCCTTCGCGTCCTTCGCGTCTTCGCGGTTCGTAAAAAAATCTTACTCACCAATGAAATACTCTTGCTATATCAGGTAAATTTTAGGATAAAAGCAAATGGCATACAGCGATTTCAGCCTTGCGAAAGTCAAAAAATATTTTGGTTTAACTTTGGATGAAAGCTGCGATTTATTTGCCGCTACATCCCCTGTTATACCGTCAGAAATCTTAACAACTATTTTAAACGATTACGTGCCTTTAGCAATTTCTATTTCAACAGAAAAGGCTCGATCTGAATTTTTAATTGCTCCGATTTTGGCAGAAGTTAGGCGGCTGTTAAACAAGCGAGTTTCGCTGTTTTCAGGTAAGGATTTTACTGTCGATCCAGCAAGGGGATTGCAAGGATTTTGCGATTATATTATTAGCGGTTCTCAGGAACAATTGTTTATCAGTGCTCCTGTTGTGACCATCTTTGAAGCGAAAAAAGAAGATATTATTGGCGGGTTGGGGCCATGCGCGGCGGCAATGGTAGCGGCTCAATGTTTCAATCAAAACCAAGACACTGAGGTCGATCGCATTTACGGTTCTGTGACGACTGGCACTAACTGGAAGTTCTTGATTTTACAGGAAACTACTCTCTATATCGATCCGACAGAATACTATATTAAAGAGGTTGATAAGATTTTGGGAATTTTGTTGCAACCATTTTCCCAATATGTTTGTTAATATGGAGCCGTAAGTTTTAAGATAAATAATGACCGATCGCAAATTGCTAGTTGTAGCTACGGGCAATCCGGGTAAACTCAAGGAAATGCAAGTTTATCTTCAGGATTTGGGATGGGAATTGCAGCTAAAACCGGAAGAGTTGGAAATCGAGGAAACAGGCGAAACTTTTATTGCTAATGCTTGCTTGAAGGCGTCTGAAGTGGCAAAAGCAACGGGCGAATGGTCGATCGCCGATGATTCTGGTTTAATGGTTGATGCACTCAACGGCCAACCCGGGATTTACTCGGCACGCTACGGGAAAACTGATGCTGACAGGATATCTCGACTTCTCAAAGAATTGGGTAGCGAACAAAACCGGGAAGCACAATTTGTTTGCGCGATCGCGATCGCCCGTCCCGACGGTACAATTGCCTTGCAAGTAGAAGGAATTTGTCGGGGCGAAATCCTCCACACTCCTCGCGGTACGGGAGGTTTCGGATACGACCCCATTTTCTACGTACCCGCACAGCAACAGACTTTTGCAGAAATGACACCCGATATCAAGCGATCGCACTCTCACCGCGGCCGAGCCTTTCAGGCTCTCATACCACAACTGGCGAACATTGTCAACCGCTAATGAGGAGAAAAGCCAAAACACGGGGTAACTGTGGCATTGGATATTGACACTTAGGTATCAGAACTAAACAGGAAAGAGGTTTTTCCTTGGCAATGATTAGTTACCAATGACTAATGACCAATGACCAATTACCAATGCCCAATACCCAATGCCCCAGTATCTTAGATTGCCTCCAAGTTCTTTTCCCCAGTCCGAATCCGAATAATTTGTTCTACAGGAGAGATGAAAATCTTGCCGTCGCCAATCTCGCCCGTCCGGGAAGCAGCGATAATTTTATCAACCACCATGTCAACCTGATCGTTTTCCACAACAATCTCGACCTTGAGCTTTTGCAAGAACTCAACGGTGTACTCAGAACCGCGATAGCGTTCAGTCATGCCCTTCTGACGGCCAAAACCTCTAACTTCAGAAACAGTCATCCCCACAATGCCAGCATTGACGAGTGCGATTTTCACTTCGTCTAGTTTAAAGGGGCGAATAATAGCTTCAACCTTTTTCAAGTTTCTCACTCCTAACAGTTAGTACCTTCGTTATATTACTTAAATCGCGTGACATCTTTTCATATCACTGCTAGGATTAAGTATTTTGTAAAATATACTACCTTATTTTGTACTCGCGATGATATGCACGCCAATCTTTAACAATATTCTCGCATCTGCCGGCGCGCGGGTTCGCTAGCTCGGAGCGATCGCGGTAGAGTGAAAAAGACCCAAGCCCGGAGGCACGGATCTGCTAAAACAGAAAAAGAAGGCAGGAGACAGGAGTTTTCCGAGTTTCCACTACGCAGAGGGAGATTTGCACGTATTGCTGAAAACGATAATTGCCAGAGGCGGTCAGTTAAACTATTCCTATGCACCCAGCCAGCCCTCCCCCTGACCGCAGCGGGCTTGATGCCCTACTGAGAAATCGCCCCTTCCTCGCCTTGTGGACGGGCCAGTTGTTGGCCCAAGTGGCGGATAAAATCTTTTATGTATTGCTGATTATCCTCCTGAAAACAGGCGACTACCGACCCTGGCCTGTTTCTTGGCAGCAGCATTCGGAAAATTCTATGCTGTCAGCGGTGATGATCGCCTACACGCTGCCGGCGATCGTATTTGGTTCGGCAGCAGGTATCGTCGTAGACCGCTTTTCCAAAAAGCAAATGCTGATCGCCTGCAACGTGATTCGAGCCGTGTTGATTGTAGCTTTGCCGTTTTTGCCCAAAGCTTTTATCGTTTTGTTGACGATCACGTTTTTGGTTTCTACCGTAACGCAATTTTTTGCTCCGGCCGAAGCGGCGGCAGTACCGCTGGCGGTGGGGCGAGAGGGACTGATGTCAGCAAATGCGCTGTTCGCCTCGTCCACAATGGGCGGGATTATTGTCGGGATGACGATCGGCGAACCGCTGTTTAGTTGGGTCAAACACAGCTTCGGAGCAGCTTCTCAAGAGTTTTTGCTGGGCGGGTTGTACCTGATATCAGCAGCTTTGATCTATGCCATGCGGCTCAAAGAAACTCATCCCGGCAGCAGTGGCAAAAACGTCCATCCTTGGCAAGACCTCAAAGAAGGTTTGCGGTATGTGAAACACAATCAGCTTGTCAGCAACGCGATGGTGCAGTTGACGATTTTGTATTCCGTGTTTGCGGCGCTTCAGGTGCTGGCGATCGCGCTTTCAGGCAAAATAGGTCTCAAAGAAACTCAATTTGGCTTTTTGCTGGCTGCAGCGGGAGTCGGAATGGTCTTCGGCGCAGCCTTTTTGGGACACTGGGGCGATCGCTTCCACAAAAAACCTCTGCCGTTAATCGGTTTTTTGATGATGGGTTTTGTATTAGCAATGTTTGCCTTTGTCAGACAGTTGTGGGTGGGATTTGGATTGAGCGCTCTGTTCGGTTTTGGGGCTTCCTTAATTAACGGCCCGATGCAAGCTCTGATTCAAGAAAAAACTCCAGAATCTATGCGGGGAAAAGTCTTTGGCTTGGAGAACAATGCGATTAATATTGCTCTGAGCTTGCCTTTAGCACTGACCGGCCCGCTGACGGATGCTGTCAGTAATGCCGTCGGCTCGGATGACCTCGGCTTGCGGATCGTTTTGCTGAGTTTGGGCTTTTTGGTCTCGGTAATGGGGATGGCAGCTTGGAAACATACCCGCAAAGTTTTGCAGGATGTTCTGTAAACTTTGCAAAGAAGAAAGAAGAAAGAAGGAAGAAGGAAGAAGGAAGAAGGAAGAGGGGATGGGTGTCAACTTAACGTCAAATGTAGTACCGATCTACTTTTTGACGATGATTGTCCAGATCCCCTAATAGTTGGGGGCAACCGGAGCATTCTCTTTAGTCTCCATTCTTAACGGGAATGCCAGCGGGATCGAGACTCGCGTCTAAACAAGATTTATCAAGGGTTTTAGGCGATTGTTGACACCAATGGGAATAGGTCCGAGGCCTTTCTTTTGGCGATCGATCCATAACATAGCAACCGCCCTGATGATTAGGACGTTCTTAATTGCTGAAACGATTGTTTTTCTTGTCGAATGCCGAATCACGAATGCTCTAAAAGCGTCCTATCGCGGTAAACAGGCATAGAGGCCGCTATTTCCTCTGTTTCTTTTCTTCCTCTGCTGTTCCACAATTTCTCGATCGGGCGAACCCTCTGCGATCGCGAAATCTTTTGTGAAATCTCACCACTTAAATTTTCATAGTTTCATTAATTGAGATTAAAGTAGTATAAAAGCTTTCATTAAAAATCATAATTAGTTTAAGGAAGGAAATTCTGTGCAACTAAAAACTAAAGTGACCGTCAGGCGTGCAACTGGTGGATTTGCTCTGATTGACAGCTTGATCCGCCACGGCGTCAAGCATATTTTTGGTTATCCCGGCGGCGCAATTCTGCCGCTTTACGACGAACTCTACCTCGCTGAAGAAACCGGCGCCATCAAACACATTTTGGTGCGGCACGAGCAAGGCGCGGCTCACGCGGCCGACGGGTACGCCCGCGCTACCGGACAAGTTGGGGTTTGTTTCGCTACTTCGGGCCCGGGCGCAACTAATTTGGTGACGGGGATTGCGACGGCCCACATGGATTCGATCCCGATGGTAATTATTACCGGTCAGGTGCCCCGTCCGGCGATCGGCACTGATGCGTTTCAGGAAACTGATATTTACGGCATTACCCTGCCAATTGTCAAGCATTCTTATGTAGTGCGCGACCCGAGAGATATGGCGCGAATTGTGGCTGAAGCTTTCCACATCGCGAGTACAGGGCGGCCGGGGCCGGTGTTGGTTGATGTGCCCAAGGATGTGGGTTTAGAAGAATTTGACTATCTGCCCGTGGAACCCGGATCGGTGAGAATTCCGGGCTATCGCCCGACGGTGAAGGGAAATCCTCGGCAAATTAATCAAGCGATTCATTTGCTGAAGGAAGCAAAGCGTCCTTTGCTTTATGTGGGCGGCGGGGCGATCGCCGCGGGGGCCCACGAGGAAATTAAGGAACTCGCCGAACTTTTCCAATTGCCGGTCACGACAACGCTGATGGGCAAAGGTTCCTTTGACGAAAACCATCCTTTGTCGGTGAAAATGCTGGGGATGCACGGCACTGCTTACGCTAATTTTGCCGTTACCGAGTGCGATTTGCTGATTGCTGTGGGGGCGAGGTTTGACGATCGCGTGACCGGCAAATTAGACGAGTTTGCCGCGCGGGCGAAGGTGATTCACATCGATATCGACCCGGCGGAAGTAGGCAAAAATCGCGGCCCTGACGTGCCGATTGTCGGAGATGTCCGCCAAGTTTTGATCGATTTGCTGCGTCGCTGTCGGGAAAGTGGAGTTTCGGGGAAGACCGGACAGACTGCGGAATGGCTGCACAGGATCGATCAGTGGAAACAGGACTATCCGTTAGTTGTGCCTCATTACCCAGACATTTTGGCTCCGCAAGAGGTAATTTCCGAGTTGGCTACTCAAGCGCCGGATGCTTACTACACAACGGATGTCGGTCAACATCAAATGTGGTCGGCTCAATTCTTGAACAACGGGCCGCGCCGCTGGATTTCGAGCGCTGGTTTGGGCACGATGGGTTTCGGGCTGCCGGCGGCGATGGGCGCGAAAATGGCCCTACCCGATGAGCAAGTGATTTGTATTGCTGGCGATGCTAGCGTGCAAATGAATATTCAAGAGTTGGGAACCCTAGCACAATACGGCATTAATGTCAAGGTTGTGATTGTAAATAATGGCTGGCAAGGCATGGTGCGGCAGTGGCAGCAGGCGTTCTACGGGGAGCGTTATTCGTCGTCGAATATGACTGTGGGGATGCCGGATTTTGTGATGCTGGCTGAAGCTTATGGCGTGAAGGGGATGCAGGTTTCGCGGCCGGAGGAACTCAAAGATGCGATCGGTCAAATGCTCGCTCACGACGGCCCGGTGCTGATGAACGTCAAGGTGACGAGGGACGAAAACTGCTATCCGATGGTAGTTCCAGGTAAGAGCAACGCTCAAATGGTTGGTTTGCCGGAACGCAGCAAGTTGCAATCTGCGGAGTTGATTTATTGTCCGAGTTGCGGCGCGAAGAATGTTTCGAGCAATAAGTTTTGTCCTGAGTGCGGGACAAAAGTTTAAGTAGAGACACGGCAATGCCTTGTCTGGCAGGGGTTTAAACCCCTGCCGAGCTTTCGGGTGAAGCGGTTTTTCCGGTTAAGTTGACACGCTTTAGGCAATGCGATGTGCTTACCCGGATCTGCTGTTTCACATTTAACACCATCTCCGCTGGCATCGCATCGAGAGCTTTAATCTGTAATCTCTAAGCATATTTTATGAGCCAGTGTCTAAACCCTGATTGCCTATTCCAAAACCCGTCTGGCTATACAAAATTCTGTCAAAAATGTGGGAATAAACTGCTATTGGGCGATCGCTACGGAGGCCAAAAAATTATTGGGCAAGGAGGATTTGGGCGCACTTTTTTAGCCGTTGACGAGTATAAACCCTCAAAACCTCCCTGCGTTATTAAACAATTTTACCCCCAATTTCAAGGCACTTCTAGTATTCAGAAAGCTGCTGAGTTATTTGAGCTGGAAGCAGTCCGCCTAGAACAGTTGGGTAAACATTCTCAAATTCCCGACTTATTAGCATATTTTAGTCAAGATGGACGGCAGTATTTAGTCCAAGAATTCATCGACGGTGAAAATTTAGCCCAAACACTAGAATCTAAGGGATATTTTAGCGAAACGCAGATTCGCAATTTGCTTAATAATTTACTGCCGGTATTCGAGTTCATTCACTCTCGCCAAGTTATTCACCGCGATATCAAGCCAGACAATATTATTCTTAGGCAAGATGGGCAACTGGTTCTCGTGGATTTTGGTGCGGCGAAATATGCGACACAAACGGCTTTAGCCGTAACGGGAACCAGAATCGGGACGCCTGGATATACGGCACCAGAACAAGCCAACGGCAAACCTATTCATGCGAGTGATATTTATAGTTTGGGTGTCACTTGTCTGTGTCTGTTAACTGAGGTTGAACCGATTGATTTATTCGATGATAGCGAGTTTGAGTGGGTGTGGCGACAACACTTAAAAACATCTGTCAGTTCGGAACTGGGTCAGATTTTAGATAAAATGATACAACCTGCTATTAAAAAACGTTATCAATCTGCTACTGAAGTTTTGCAGGCTCTTGGCAATCAATCACCTCAACCACGACCTCAACCATCACCTCAACCATCACCTCAAACACCAGACTCCCTTAAATCAGCGCGGGGTGTTGACTATACTCGCCTGCGGGATTTATTGGCGGCGGGGAAGTGGAAAGAGGCGGATCGGGAAACAGAAGGTGTCATGCTGAAAGCTGCTAAACGGGAGAATGAACGTTATTTCGATAGTGACTCCATTAACAATTTTCCTTGCGATGATTTACGCACCATCGATCAGTTGTGGGTAAAATATAGTCAGGGTCGCTTTGGTTTTAGCGTCCAGAAAAAAATTTGGTTGGAAGTGGGGGGCAAAGTTGATTGGGATACTGAAAAGAAGCTAGGCGATCGTGTCGGTTGGCAAAAAGGAAGCTGGACGTTGGACTTTTATTTACTGACATTTAATCTACAAGCACCGACTGGCCACCTACCGAGATTCTGGGTTTGGAGTGCTGTAGGGTTGATTGGTATAGGGCCATTGATGTTCTTCTCTCGCATGGAGAGTTGTAAGCTTTAATCCATAGCAATTTAAGCCCTTTGTCAAGTTTTTTTTATCGAACCTTTTTTACGAAATGTAGGGTGAGTTAGCGAAGCATAACGCACCAATCTTGTTAAAATATATACAGCTTAGAGATGGCATATAAAATAGAGTAGACAACGGAATCTTTAGAAAACCTAAAACTTCTCATACCTAGCGATCGCAACTTATAAAATTATCCCCTATTTAAAGAATACGCTAATAAAGAGCAGATAAATGCAGATATTGCCGCAGAAGAAGCTGGGTTAGAAACAATAATAAGACGCAAATAAACTTTGTGGTTTCGTCAAATATAGGAAAATTCGCGGGAGTGGCAAATGAATCTTTATTTGGGAATAGATTTCGGCACGAGTGGCGCCCGATCGACTGTCATAGACTCCCAGGGTACAATACATTGTGAGACAGAATATACTTTTGCCCACAACGGGCAACAACAGCCTGAATTGCCCTCGCTGTGGCAAAATGCGCTGTGGGATTCGATCGACCAAATTCCCCCAGCAATCCGCAATCAGGTAAGGGCGATCGCCCTTGACGGCACATCTTCCACTGTCATGCTGTGCAATACTGACGGTATACCAGTATGCGAACCCATTTTATACAATGATGCGCGCGGTGCAGCGGTGACCGAGAAGTTGCGGGCGATCGCGCCGCACAACCACACAGTATTGAGCGCTACATCAAGTCTGGCCAAACTCCTGTGGTTCCAAGACTTTCGAGAGGAAACCGCCCCTACAGTTTTCCTGCATCAAGCTGACTGGCTGGCATTTCTGCTGCACGGAAAATTGGGAATTAGCGACTATCACAATGCTTTGAAACTCGGTTTCGATGTTGATACTTTGTCCTATCCGAATTGGCTGACACAGGGAATTGCGGGCGCTGCAACTCCTGAATTACCGCAAGTTGTCGCACCGGGCACGCCTGTGGGGGAAGTGAGAGCTCAAGTGGGCGATCGCTTCGGTTTTCCCCGCGATTGTATGGTTTGTGCTGGCACAACCGATAGCATTGCCGCATTTTTAGCAAGCGGTGTCAATTTACCAGGGGAAGCAGTAACTTCTCTCGGTTCTACACTAGCAGTCAAACTGTTAAGTCATACCCGCGTAGATGATTCTAGATACGGGATTTACAGTCATAAATTAGGCGATTTGTGGTTAGTTGGAGGTGCTTCTAATACCGGAGGTGCGGTGCTGCGACACTTTTTTACTGATGTTGAGTTGGATAATTATAGCACACAAATTGATCCAGCACAAGAGAGTTTGCTGAATTATTACCCATTGTTGAAAAACGGCGATCGCTTTCCGATTAATGACCCGAATTTGCCGCCCCGACTCGAACCGCGTCCCACTGATTCAGTGGAATTTCTGCACGGTTTGCTAGAAAGCATAGCGCGGATTGAAGCGCGGGGATATCAATTATTGCAAGAATTCGGTGCAACTGCTTTGACAAAAGTTTATACTGCTGGCGGGGGGGCAAAAAATTCGGTTTGGAGTGCGATTAGAAAGCGTTATTTAAAAGTGCCTGTAGTAACGCCTATTCATACTGCGGCTGCTTATGGGACGGCGTTATTAGCAATGCGAGGTGTGACCGATTAGAGTTATTGCATAAATCTTTGATGGATGGGGAAACCGCAGATTTATGCAGATTAACGCAGATTAACGCAGATGCTTTGCGAAGGGAGGCCATTTTGTTTATTGAGGCGGTTGAAACCGCGGCAAACTCTGATATTTTTACTTACACTCGCTGCAACTTAGCTGTTCTGGGATCGATGATTTTTCTGCCCAAACCCGAAAATTTAATTGCCAGATTAGTTTTATCGCCCGCCCCTAAAACGTGCGTAATTTCTCCAACTCCAAAAGCATGATGAAAAACCCGATCGCCGGTTTGCCAATCCACCGATTGTGCGTTGGTTCCCGCTTGAGAATTGCCGGAATTAGCTGCTGAATTATTAGTTTTTCCTTTAGATGCAGCCGTTTTCCCCGCTGGAGTTTTCTTCGCACTTCCAGCCAGCAAATGTGTCGGCAATTCTCCTAAGAATAGCGAAGGGGTGCAGTGTTCCCGGAAACCTCCCCAAAGGCGGCGTTCGCGAGTGTGGGTGAGAAATAGCAATTCCTGGGCGCGAGTGATGCCGACGTAGCACAAACGGCGTTCTTCTTCGATCGCTTTCGGGTCGTCTAAACTGCGGAAATTGGGAAATAAACCCTGTTCCATTCCGACTAGAAATACTACGGGAAATTCTAGCCCTTTTGCGGAGTGCAGCGTCATTAGCGACACGCGGGAATCTTCTTCCTGCAAGTCATCTAAATCGGATGCTAAAGATGCTTTTGCTAAAAATGATGTCAGGGTCGGTTCTTCGTTTTGTTCTTCAAATTGTAGCACTGCTTTGTACAATTCTACGACGTTTTGTATGCGATTTGTTGCTTCCTCGGTTCCTTGATTTTTCAAATCTTCAATGTAGCCTGAATCTTCGATAATTCCTTGGACAATTTGCGAAGCTGGCAGAGTTTCAACTTGCGATTGCCAACGACCAATCATTTCGGCAAACTTAATAATAGCTTTTGCCGATCGCCCTGCTAGAGTATTGACAGAAGATTCATCGCTGAGAATTTCCCACAACGGAATGCCTAACTGAGTTGCAGCGTCTTCGATTTTGGAAAATGTGGTATCCCCAATGCCGCGACGGGGAGTATTGATGATGCGTTTGAGGCTGACGCTATCGTCGGGATTGGCAAGCGCCCGCAGGTATGCTAGGATATCTTTGATTTCTTTGCGATCGTAAAACTTGAGACCGCCGACAATATTGTAGGCAATATCTAAACGCATTAACGCTTCTTCAAAGGATCGAGATTGAGCGTTTGTGCGGTAGAGAATCGCAAAGTTACTGCCGTTTTCGTATTCGGAGTTTTGGCGCTTTAAGGAATGAATTTGACCTGCTACAAACTCCGCTTCATCTAATTCGTTGTCTGCCCGCCAGACAACAATCGGAGCTCCCGGTTCGCGAGTCGGGCGCAGAATTTTCTCGATCCGTTCGGTATTGTGTTCGATCAAGTGGTTCGCCACTTCCAGGATGTTTTCGCGCGATCGATAATTTTCCTCTAATTTTACCATTGTCTGAGTTTTCTCGTCTGACAAACCATCTCCGAAATCCTCTTGAAATTCCAGCAATATGGTATAATCTGCCATCCGAAAGCTGTAAATTGATTGATCGACATCGCCCACGACAAAAATCGAGCGGTTTTGCCATTTATCGAAGTTTTTCGGGTCGGCGTTATTTGTCACCAACATCCGAATCAAATCGTATTGAGTGCGGTTGGTATCTTGGTATTCGTCAACTAAAATATGGCAAAACTTTTTATGCCAGTAACTTAATACTTGCTCGTTTTGGCTCAAAAGTTTAACGGGAACGAGGATTAAGTCGTCAAAATCTAGGGCATTGTTGGCGGCTAAAGCGTCTTGGTAGCGACTGTAAACATCCGCAATTACGCGACCTCGATAATCCGGTTCTGCTGCTTGGTATTCTTCAGGCGAAAAACCTTTATTTTTAGCATTGCTGATGGCATAGCGGACTTTTTTCGGGTCAAATCTCTTGTCGTCCAGATTGAGAGTTTTTATTACAATTTGTTTGACGACATTTTGAGCATCTGACTCATCAAAAATCGAAAAATTTTTCTTCCACTGGCGACCTTTTTCGTCTTGATATTTTTCAATATCGTAGCGGAGAATCCGGCCGCACAAAGAGTGGAAAGTCCCCATCCAAATGTGTTTAGTAATTGTGCGATAAATGTGCGATCGCAATTTTGTTTGCACATCCGGGGCCAAGTCTACCAAAGGTTTGCCATATTCCGCTTCAGCTTGCTGAGTTGCCAGCAATTTCTCAATTCTTTCTTTCATCTCCCTGGCGGCTTTATTTGTAAATGTCACCGCCAGAATATTTTCAGGATCGACTCGATGGGTGCGAACTAAGTTAGCAACTCGGTAAGTTAGAGCTCGGGTTTTGCCGGAACCAGCGCCCGCTACTACTAACAGCGGCCCGTTATAATGGGCGACTGCTTGGCGCTGAGATGGGTTGAGGTGGCTGAGGAAATCATTGGTTTGAGTCATAGCTAGAAAGTTAGTTTATTTTTTTTATGGGTAAATAATACTTGGTATGCGATACTGCGAGTTTTTTTAACGTAAGGTGCGCTGCACCCTATATTATAACTAAAACGGTGATTTTTTAAACTTTAAATATTTTTGGATCGAGCTAGTTGTTTAAGGTAAGGATCTAGGCGCGCACCTAAACTATAAATAGATAGGTAATTTTTTTTAACGTTTAAATATCTGCGTTAGGCACATTGCTGCTAATATTCCCAAGCCAATCCAAATGGCAATAATTACAACAGCGGCAGCCCGATTTATCGGTTTTCCGCGCTCAATTTCTGCGGCTGCTTTTTCCCGACACTCGGCTAAAACCTGTGGCGGAATCATCTTCAGTACCACCCAAATTCCCAAAGGTACAATTATTAAATCGTCCAAGTAGCCGAGAACTGGTATGAAGTCAGGAATTAAATCGATCGGGCTAAAAGCATAGGCAACCGTAACGCCTGCTAAAATTCTGGCGTACCAAGGTACTCTCTGGTCTGTACTGGCTAAATAAACAGCGTAAGTCTCTTTTTTGAGTCGGCGGGCTGCTTGTTTTAATGATTGCATATAATGACTCATGCCTCATGAGTCATGACTCATGACTCATGACTCATGACTTAGACTTTTTTTAGTTGCTAAAAATGTAACAAGCCGGATATTTAGCAATTTAAGTGGGAAGGTAAAGTATAGCATCTGTTGTATGTGAGGAGAATTAAGTTTATGAATTCAAATTTGCAACGTGGCGATCGCATTAATTTCCGTAGTCTGCTAACAGCGTTGTGTTTAACCTTAACTCTCGTGAGTTTTGTGGGATTAGATGCGGCGGTTGCTCAAGAACAGCGGATTAGAACGCTGAGTGTCACTGGGCGGGGTGTGGAAGCGATTCCGACAACCCAGACTCAAGTTGCTTTGGGAGTTGAGGTGCAGGGGAAAACGGCCGCCGAGGTGCAGCAGGAAGCGGCGAGGCGATCGTCCGCTGTGGTAGCATTACTGCGATCGCGCCAAGTGCAAAAACTCGAAACCACCGGCATCACCCTGAACCCGAGTTACACCTACGAAAACAACCAGCAGCGGCTAATAGGGTATATTGCTACAAATACCGTCAGTTTTCGCCTTAATACTCAATCTGCTGGCACTTTGCTCGACGATGCAGTGCAAGCGGGAGCAACGCGAATTCAAGGCGTGAGCTTTGTGGCCGCCGACAGTGCGATCGAACAAGCTCAAAAACAAGCACTCAAAAAAGCAACTCAAGACGCTCAAGCGCAAGCAGATGCAGTCTTTAGCGCCCTAAACCTCAAGCGGGGAGAGATTCTCAACATTCAAGTAAACGGTGCTAGCCCGCCACCTCCTATGTACCGGCAGGTGGCTGCTGCTCGCCTTGCTAATGCTGATGCTACAACGCCTGTGGTGGGAGGGGAACAGCAGATTGAAGCTTCTGTGACTTTGCAATTTGGATATTAAATAGTTATGGGGTTGAACTGGGCACCTCAGCTTGGCCCTAACTATTTCTCGATTTATCAAGCAGCTTTTTCTACAAAAAACTTTAGCCGTTTTAACCACTTCTGCGAGTAGTCGAGCAATTGTTCGCGTCCAACACAAACAGCACTTACGCATGGGCATCTAGAAACCGGATTTTTTTACGAAAAGACGCCTTCGGGCCCGTAGATTCGCTAAAAAACCCGGTTTCTAGGGTCGGATTGCGTCCAGGACTGACAAATATTTCCGCATCTTCGGCTTCCTGTCTGCGGGCGTTACCTGGCTTGTCAGGTCGTTGAGTCGCCGTTTCCGTAAGCAGCGTTTTCAGGACGACAGTTTTAACCCGCTTACGAGAAGGTAAAACGGAAGTTCCCCTTTGACAAATGGCTACAACCTATTATGAACTATGAACGCAATCTCTCCTTATTCAGGAGGAGAGTTCCTCAATAAATAGACTCTCCGTTAAACCTTAGGCGATCGCATTCCTCCTACACAGAAAAGAGTGGAGTCTTTTCTAAGATCCACTCTCTGTTAAACTCTCTTAGGGTTAGCTTTAACAAGCTGGAGTTAAGTCCTTACTTTAGCTAGTCCTTAATTATTCTGTTGTCATGAATGACGACTTTTTCCTTGAGTTTAGGACTGCCGGAGATGTGAAGATCCGTATCGATATTTTCCTCGGCGGGCTCGGCTACATATTGGGCAGATGACTTGACATCATGCGCTGCACCTTTAAAAGATTCGGCTGCATTTTGGGCAGATGACTTAACATTATGCCCTGCACCTTGAGGAGATTCGGTTGCATTTTGGGCAGAGGACTTAACATCCCGCGCTGCATCTTTAGCAGATTCGGTTGCATTTTGGGCAGAGGACTTAACATCCTGTGCTGCACCTTTGGCAGAGGACTTAACATCGTGCGCTGTATCTTTAGCAGATTCGGTGGCGCTTTGAGCAGATGACTTGATTGATTCCGCTGCACTCTTACCAGATGACGTAAGCGATTCGGCTGCACTTTTTATAGATGGCTCAACAGCCTTCGCTGTACTTTTTACACTCGATCTAACATCCTTAGCGGCACCCTCAATTTCCTGAGCTACAGCTTTGGCAGAAGGCTTAACTTCATCGGCAGTGCTCTTAATAGAGTCCGCTGCACTTTGTATAGAAGGCTTGACACCTTCGACTGTCTGCTTGACTGAATCTTTTACTTCTCTAATCGTAGGTTTGACTTCCTCGGATGCGCTCTTGACTGCATCTACTACAGAAGGCTTCGCTTCCTGAACAGTCTGATTGACAGATTCGGCTATACCTGTAATCGAAGGCTTTGTTTCCTCAACTGTCTGCTTGACTGCTTCTGCTGTAGCTTTGATAGATGGTTTAACTTCCTCAGCAGTTTCCTTTGCTACTGTCCCAAGCTCTTCTACAGTGTGTTTAATACCGTCTGCTACAGTGTGTGCTGCATCCCCTAAATTATCTACAGCACGGTTAACCGTATCAGCAGTACCTTTACCAATAATAGCGCCAGCAACTGAGCCTGCTACAGCACCAATAATTCCTCCAGAGCGAGCACCGAGTACACCACCGACTGCTGCTCCTGCTATCCTCGCACCAATGCCTGAGCCTGATGATTGATCTTGGTTTGACTCTGTATTTTCGTTAGTCTGAGCCTGAAGCTGCTGGTTTTCGCTATTGTCAACTTTCTTTTCCTGGGGCTCAGAATTTGCTTCAGGCTGGTTAAAAGGCTGCGTATATTCAGTCATAGATATCCTTGGCTATTACTACTACATTCATTAGCATAACTATTACTTATAATAAAATCTACTGCCTAAGAACTAGATTTTGACTGTTACTTAAGAAGTAGATTCTCAAAGATCCTTACCGCTAGCGCGGTAGCGGGTCGCTGTTCATTAGACCTTGAGGAAGCTGGAGGCGCGCGATCGCACATCTGGCAAAGTCTTAGCTTAGCGATCCAAAAATAACTCATGTATACAGACTTGTTTACAGATTAAATGATTAATAAATATTCTAAAAAAATGTGGACTGCTAGCTTATAACTTAACCTTAAAAAAGGATATATATAAAATATTTGTGTCAAAAATATTGTACTATTAAATTATTAAATTAAGTGATTTGTTTTGTAGACGTTGCTGATTTACGGTCTGAAGAGCTAAATATGCAAGTCATAGAAACCAGTACCCACAAAGATTCGGGATTTTCAACGGATTTTTTTGATACCCTGATTAAGCAACGCCAGATTTTGGAGCGATCTAACTCGCGAACGAGCTCTTTGAACAGCAACTTGACCGCTTTAGCTGCCAGAGGCGATCGCACTTACGTGTAATTGGGCATAAGTTCGATCGCACCTAACTTTTAGCGTGACATAGGGCACTCTGCGGTATATAATCGACAGATGAGATAAATCATATTTTCTAGGACTAAAACTCCTAAAAAAATCATTGAACAGCACCAAACAATGAAACTTGACCTTGACGACAGCGAGGCTTTTGTGAATGCCCTTCTGAATCCAGCCCAGCCGAATCAAGCCCTCAAAGCAGCAGCTTTGCGCTACAAACAAGTGATGCGCGATGGTACTGACAATAGTTAGATGTGCGATCGCCTTTCTTAAGCGATCGCAAACTCTGTATATTGTCGCAAGTGCGGTGGATGAAACGCCAATACAATAAACAATGGTCGTGTTGTTCGTCAAAGACCAGCACATCTTCTAGCTTTTAATTGGTCGAATTCGCCCCCACTTCGTAATATTATGTCAAAAATTTCTGAATTAAAGAACGATAATACTATAATTTATCCATCGCTCAATTACCTCGCTTTCTGGCTCAAAAACTAGAAATTTCACTAGATAAGGGTAGCAACTCATTGAATGTAAAAATAATTATGCTTTTTCAGGAACGCTTTCATTGCATCGGACAAAGGAGCCTCAACATGGAAATTTCCAAATTCATTAATAAACTTAGCCCATGATTTTGATAGCAGCCCCTGTCTTCGCAAGTATGGATGCAACCAAATCCACTGGAGCGCGTAACCTGAAGGTCGAAGTCTAAAGCAGCACGCTCCAATACAGGGTACTTTAAATTCTTTGGAAAAGTGTTGAGCTTCAGGCTCAATCCAGAGAAATGCAACATGATTGGGGTCTGTTTCTTCGCCTTCATAACCGTACTGAACAAAATCATACTTAAACTCACGACGGAAAAACTGTGCTATGCGATAAACGGCTTTGCGATAGGTTTTGGGAGACTTGGCAGTTACCTTAATTGGATTAAATAGACGATCGCCACGGATTAAAGGGCAAACTATATCAGTAGCTTCAGGGATGATTGCACGCATTGATTCGATTTCGTGGGTTTGGTGTTTTTGAAACTGAATATATGAATTGTAATTGAGAAAACCTCTTTATATACTGCCGAAGCGACTGCAAGATGAATTCTCGGTGTTGTTAAAGCCCGATCGCCCATCCCACTCTCCAACCCCGCCACCGCAGACGCGCGATCGCACTTACGTGTAATTCGGCATAAGTTCGATCGCCCCCAACCAACTCAACACAATCCAATTACTACCGGATCAGCGCTCAAAGTACCCGATATCGACTACAGTAAACACAAAATATTATTGGCGGTGATTTGAGTGATTGAGACTTTAGCAACAGGAATCGCAGCAGCCGGTTCGCTGCTAGCATTGGGCGGATTGGGCCTAGAGTTGAACTATCGCCGGACTGGGAGTGCAAATAAACTAGAACTAACAGCCGGAGAATGGCGCTTAGCCATCTCCGAACCCAACCGCTATCTTTTAGTCGGGGAAATGGAGTTCCGCAACCTGACACAGCGGTTTGAGATTATGTTGCCGGAAGTGCGGGCACAGGTGAAACTGCTGTCAGATGGAAGTTTGGATGGCGTTACCTCCCAGACAAAGGTGATTCCTTGCCACAAAGACGCAGCAGCCAGAGCAGACGATTACTGGTTCGGCTATATTGTTAAAGCGCAAAAAACCACGAAAATTAAAGTATCTGTAGACATTCAAGGGCAAGATTTAACCAAATTGCAATCAGCTTGGGTGCAAGTACACTTCGTCACCTACGGCCCGGGCGGCCGCATCCCAAAAGTCCGTAACGTAGTAGTCCCGCTGCAATTTCCCAACACGGACACCGTACCCACCGCCAGAAATGTCGGGGTTGCAGAAGTCTTGCCGATTCGCACTCACATACTGGCGGAACTCGACAATCCCGTCGAAATTGTCAAACGGTACGTGCTGCCGCGCGCCCAGAAAGGCGATATAGTCGCCCTGGCAGAAACTCCCCTAGCTTTGATGCAGGGACGCTATCGCCATCCCAGCGAAGTCAAACCCGGATGGGCGGCAAAGCGAGTGTGCTTGTTTTTCTTGCCCACGTCGAGTTTGGCGACGGCTTGCGGGATGCAGACGTTGGTTGATGTAGTCGGCCCTTGGCGGGTAGTAGCGGCATTTGCGATCGGCGCTGTGGCCAAAATATTTGGCAAACCTGGAGTCTTTTACCAACTTGCAGGGGAACAAGCAAGGCTGATCGACGACGTTACCGGGACTTTGCCTCCCTTCGACCAATTTATTGTCCTAGGCCCGGACAATCCCCAGCAAGTTGTAGAAGAAATTCAACGAGAAACCGGACTTGGGGCGGCGATCGTAGACGCTAATGACTTGAAAGCAGTTAAGATATTAGCAGCGACCTCCGATTTATCGGTAACATTTTTAGAGCAAGCCTTGCGCAGCAACCCCGCCGGGAATGCTGACGAGCGAACACCAGTCGTTTTAATTCGACCTCTGCCACAAAAATATTGAGTTGAAAACAGAAAATTAAAAATTCAAAAAGATGATTTGAAATTTTTAATTTTCGATCGAGCAAGAAAGGGAGAAGCATCAAAAGTTTTAAGTTTTGAACTCAAAATTTATGGATTCAAAACTCAAAACTTCCCTAACTCTTCCCCTTTCTGAATTTTTATTTTAAAATTTCCCTTCCCCACTTTCATGCTATGACTTCATTTCCCTCCCAAAACCCAAACCAGGTTGTGATTCGCCCGTTTCAGTATCGCGACATTGAGGCGATGGAACAATTGTGTGCGGAAACAGCCGACGAGGCAGAAAACCGCAAGGGCGCAAGCTGCGACTTGGTACTAGGTAGAAAGTTGCAGCAGATTCGTCGCTGGTACGGACTGCTAAAGATTTTTAGCTGGTTTCCCAACCCTTTTCAGTCCCTGTTCCGTGCCCACGTGGCCGAAGAAGAAGGGAAAGTTAAGGGCATAATTCAGATTTCTCCTTTCAACCGCACCCGCAGCACTTGGCGGATCGATCGCATAGGAGTAGACCCGGAAGCCCGCAGCAAAGGAATTGGTTCAATGCTGCTGCGGTACTGCTTTGAGGCAGTCTGGGAGGCGCGGACATGGCTGTTGGAGGTGAACGTCAGTGACAAAACTTCCCTGGCTTTGTATCGGCAGAACGGGTTTCAGCCTTTGGCCCAGATGACTTACTGGACGATCGCCCCTGAACGCCTTCTGGAAATGGCTTCCTCGACGCCAGATTTGCCGAACCTGCTGCCGGTCAGCAACGCGGACGCTCAGTTGCTCTACCAACTCGATACCGCGTCTATGCCGCCGCTGGTGCGCCAAGTATTCGATCGCCACATTCAAGATTTCAAAACCAGTTTTTTAGGCGCTTTAGTCGAAGGTGTCAGACAGTGGCTGGGCAAAACAGAGGTAGTCAGCGGTTACGTGTTTGAACCGCAGCGCAAAGCCGCGATCGGCTATTTTCAGGTGCAGCTATCCCGCAACGGCCACCAACCGCACGTCGCCCAGTTGACCGTACACCCGGCCTACACTTGGCTTTACCCGGAACTGCTGTCCCAGATGGCGCGGCTGGTGCAAGATTTCCCGGTTCAAAGCCTGCAAGTGGCTTCGGCTGACTATCAGCCGGAACGGGAAGCTTATTTAGAGCAATTTGGAGCAGTGCGCGTGGAACACAGTTTGCTGATGTCTCGATCGGTGTGGCACAAATTGCGCGAGTCCAAGTTAGTCTCACTCGAAGGACTCCAGCTATCAGAAATGCTGCAAAGCTTCCAGCCAACTCGCAAACCCGTACCCGGCCGGATGTCCTGGCTCGGCCCGATGGCTGGGGAAGCCACAGCAGGGCCCGCGTCCTCGGAGATCAAACCCCTGTTAGCTGACTCGGGAAACAGCCAAACGAATCAAGTTAACCCCTTGAACTTCCAGCATTCCGAATCAGCAGCAACAGATATCAGCAGCATTTTGTCTCTAAAATTGCCCGAATTGCCTCTAGACGAAGACTCCCAAGAGAAAAGTTAATACTTAATAGTGAAAAGCAGAAAGTAGGAAATTTTTCATCCAAGCAGCCGTCTCTGCTCTTGGGCGCACCCTACCATTAAGTAAGGTCGCATCAACTATTTTTTTCTTACTTTCTGCTCTTCTCTTCTCTTCTTCCTTCGCGCACTTCGCGTCTTCGCGGTTCGTTAAATAAGACTATTTCCACGAAAAAACAGTAAATCTAAAATCTAAAATCGATTGATTGATTGATTGATAATGTCCAACGATAAATTATGGATTTGTGCACTGGGATTAGATATCGGCCTCAAACGAGTCGGCATCGCCGGATGTGACGGCACCGGTTTAATAGCTACGGGCATTACAACTATGGTACGATCGTCCTTCGATCGCGACGTAGCTTTTCTCAGAGAGATCGTCCGAGAGCGGAGAGTGCAAATTTTAGTAGCCGGCTTGCCTTACTCCCTGAGCGGAGAATTGGGCGTCCAAGCCCGACAGGTGCAGAAATATGCTAATCGCATCGCCGGAGCCTTAGAGCTCCCCCTAGAGTACGCGGATGAGCGCCTGACTTCGGTTGAGGCAGAGGAGTTGATGAAAGCTGGAGGGATTTCGGTGTCGCAAAATAAGGGTTCGATCGATCGCAAAGCAGCAGCCCTGATTTTGCAGCAGTGGTTGGACGAGCGGAGGCAAAAGATCGGCGCAATTGGCAATCCTTGATAGCTTGTAACAGAGGCGTGATATCCTGGTTGTGCAAGTTTGCGCAGCACACCTGTAACCCTTGACACACTGGAGAAAATTTTGCTGTACCCTCGGTACTGAAGAAGCACAAAATTGTGATTTCTCCTCAGTGTCGCTTGCGGACTCGACTGAGATTGAAACGCTGCACTCCTCGCCTGTGGAAAATGCCGGGAGTCTCGCGGTTTAAGCTTGTGGACTGGCGATTGTCGCCCGATTACGCATAATATCGCCACGAAAATTCCCAATTGTCAAGCAAACGTTACTGAATTATTGACGGAAAATAAGATACACGCGATGTCCTCATCCCCATACCGCAAAGATAATGGCAATTCCAACGAAGAGTCCGTCACCCTGACGGATGAAGTTGGGCGATCGCTAACTTGCAACATAGAATATTCTATGAACCTAGAAGGTCAAGAATACGCTTTGCTGCTTCCGATTGACTCACCTGTAGAAATTTTTACTTGGCAGGGAGACGATACCGACGAAGCAGCAATTCCTGTAGAAGACGAGACCGAAATTGACAAAATTTTTGATACAGCTAGAGTTGTGCTGCAAGAGCAGAACTTGACCCTCCGACGCACGGCGGTGACGCTGACTGTGGTTGGCGAATTGCCGGAATTTCCCGAAGACGAGATGCCATCCGATGCCGATGCGGATGAAGAGTCCGAGTTCGAGGAACTGATGTGGCTGACCAGCTTCTACCACGAAGAGCAGGAATATGCCATCTATACGCCTCTCGACCCGTTCTTTATCTTGGCTAGAATGAATGATGACGGCAAGCCAGAATTGCTCTCGGAAGAAGAGTTCCAAAGGCTGGAACCGATGTTGCCTATGCTGGAAGACCAGTTCTTTGACGAGCTTGATTAGATATTAATTGCAGGCAGAAGACCTGACGGCAAAAAGCAGAATTTTTTACTATTTTATAAAAAAAGTAAACTGCTCGCCCGATCGAATTTTTTCGAGATTGTGCCTTCAGCCTTTACGCTCGGGCTTTTGAATGGAACCGCGTGAATTGGGTCTTTTAAACGGCTTGTACCCGTAACTTTTCGGTCATCAATCGCAGGTCATCAGTCATTAGTCGCTAGTTAACCGCCGCTTATCCAGGACAACGGACTATGAATAAAGAACAAATGACAAAAGGCAGCGCGCGCGAGGGCCGAAAAGGAACTCCGCAAGTCTCTAAATGGTTGTTTTATCTGGCCTTGCTGCCGGCAATCTGGGGGGTTTGCGCTTGGCAGGGCTGGGCTTGGTGGAGCTGGGCTTCCGCCCCGCCTAAAATAGCTGAAACCTCAACTTCCCCGCCAGAGGATGCCGCTGTTTTGATCCAAATCCCCGAGGGTACTCCCAGTCAAAAAATCGGGCGGGATTTAGAGGCTGCGGGGTTGATTCGATCGAGCTCGGCATGGAATATGTGGGCCCGCTGGCTGACTCTGCAAAACCGCGATGGAGGTTTTCAAGCGGGAACTTACCAACTGTCGCCGACTCAGCCTCTGAGTGCAGTTGCTGAGAAAATTTGGAAGGGCGAAGTGGTACAGCAGAGTTTCACGATTCCAGAAGGGTGGTCGCTGCAACAAATGAGCGCTTATTTTGAAGCGCAAGGTTTTTTCCCGGCTAAGGATTTTATGGCGGTGGCGAGTCAAGTTCCCTACGCTCAGTACCCTTGGCTGCCGAGCGGCCTGCCTCATTTGGAAGGGTTTTTGTACCCGGATACTTATCAGCTAGACGGCGATGCAGTTACCCCGGAAGCTGTCATCAAGCAAATGCTCGGTCGCTTCGAGGAGTTCGCTTTGCCGATATATCAAAAGAATCAGAAGAACACTAACCTGGATTTGAAAGAGTGGGTGACGCTGGCGAGTATTGTGGAAAAAGAGGCTGTGGTTGCTTCGGAGCGCAATCGCATTGCTGGGGTGTTTACCAGCCGCTTGAATAAAGGTATGAAGTTGGGTTCAGATCCGACGGTTGAATACGCCCTCGGCATCAGGCAAACTAAGGAGAAGCCTTTGACTTTTAAGCAGGTGGAAACGCCTTCTCCCTACAATACTTATATGAATGTAGGGCTGCCGCCAACTCCGATCGCAGCCCCGGGAATAGCAAGTCTGGAAGCGACTCTGGCTCCTGAAAAGACAGATTATCTGTATTTTATGGCTCGATACGACGGCACTCACATTTTCAGCCGCACGCAGGCGGAACACGATGCCGCTATTGCTAAAGTTGACCAGCAGTTACGATCGACTCAATAGATGGGCAATGACTAATACAAAAGTAAAAAGTCAAAAGTAACAAAGCAAAAGCAATAATTATTCACTTTTGATTTTTTACTTGTTTAATCTTTAACTTCCAATTTCTTATTTCTCAATCTAAAATCTAAAATCTAAAATCTAAAATCATTATGACTTGGGGTAAAATACTGCAGCCTGACTTAGTTCTAGGCGATTCTGTCATGAAGTTAACGGTTGATATTCTGCAAGAACATAATATTAAAGGATTAGTTTTGGATGTGGACGAAACTCTCGTTCCCATTACAGCAATGAATGCTTCTCCTGAACTCACCCTGTGGGTGGAAGAAATAAAACCAGTGGTATCGCTGTGGTTAGCGAGCAATAATTTAAGTCAGACTCGGATCGGTCGGATTGCTGAGTCTTTGAATCTACCTTACATCACGGGTGCGGCTAAGCCGTCGCGCCGCAAGTTGCGAAGGGCTATTCATGCGATGAATTTGCCGGTGGAACAGGTGGCGATGGTGGGCGATCGACTTTTTACTGATGTTTTGGCAGGCAATCGTTTGGGTATGTTTACTATTTTAGTGGAACCAATGGTTGATGCTGGGTATGCGCTTCGCAAGCATCCGGTGCGCTCTTTTGAAGTTTGGGTTTCCCAAGCTTTGGGTGCTTCTCTGAAAATTAAAGATTAAATTGGGCATGGGGCATGGGGCATGGGGCATGGGGCAAGATCGGAAGAGCG
>JAUBOM010000084.1:0-34782 GCA_036700245.1 Microcoleus vaginatus BM001213989 | reverse complement strand
TGCGGGGGCTTGAGGATTTTCGATTTTCGATTTTGGATTGATTCCACGGATAAATGCGGGGGCTTGTACTATCAAGAAATTCTTGGTCAAAAAGGCTGCGCTGGCTCTACCAGATGCTCGTAATGTGTCAGAAATCCTTGCAATAGCCTTCATAGATGAGTTACAAACGTTTGTGGGTAAAAAAATACAAATTAGGATTACGGACAAGTGTCAACCTTTTTCGGCCAGGCATCTTAGCCTGGGTTTTGGGCGATCGCTTACAAGGCTTGGGCCGGGCCTCTGACTGTAATCGGTAAAAATTTATCAATTTCTTGATACACTTGATGTTCCCAGCTCGATAGTTGGCTTCACAATAAGACAGGTTTCACGAGTTGTGAACCGCGCTGCTACATTGCACCTACCGACTGACCGGGCAGGTGGCTTTTGTGTCTGCGGGCGCTGACGAAAGGAACTCAACAGCGCAGCCAGCAAAATAAAGCTAAAGTTACTATCTCCCTGTGTTCGCTGCAAGGCTAGCTTTGCGGACTCAGGAAAAAAACAGACAAAAAACTCGTGAAGCGCAGCTATCCCGTAGGGAATCGCCTGCAATGTATCTAGTCTCCGGGCGGCGAAGGCCCAAAGAATCACTGCTGTTTAACAGCAGGGTATTCTAGGAGACATCTCCGAGACGATGCGAGCGAGATAATTTAAAATCTGCAAACAGGGTTTCAGTGCTAAGTACAGGCAGCATAGACGTAAATTTTTATCAAATCAGCTTCCAATATGCTGTTTTAAAGTTTACTAGGCTCCCACCGCTCGGCAGCCTTCTCTCCGAGCTATAAAAACGCATCAACTACACAATCACGGAAATAACATTCAATCAACATGGGTAACACGATCGATCCAAACAGAAACGTGCATCAGACTGAGCGAGGAACTCCATTCGCCGGCCAAAGCTGGTTAGTGGAAGAAAGAGATGCCTGCGGTGTGGGCTTTATTGCCAACCAAAGCGGCGAAGCTACCCACTCGATTATTCAAAAAGCGCTCCCAGCTTTAACTTGTCTGGAACATCGCGGCGGTTGCACCGCCGACCAAGATTCCGGCGACGGTGCGGGTTTGATGACCGCGATTCCTTGGGAATTGCTGGATACTTGGTTTGCCGAACAGGGAATTGTGCCTCCTGCACGGGAAAACTGCGGCGTGGGAATGCTGTTTTTGTCTCAAGATAAATTTCAAGCGACTATAGCGCGGCAGGTGGTTGAGATAGTTCTGGCCGATCGCGGGCTGAAACTTTTGGGATGGCGCAAAGTGCCTATTGTACCGTCGGTTTTGGGCGAGCAAGCGCTAGAAAATCAACCTCAAATCGAACAAGTAATTGTCAGTTCACCGCACTTAGCCGGAGACGAACTCGACAGACAGCTATTTCTGGCGCGCCGCACGATCGGACACGCGCTGTCAAATCGCCCCAACTTCACCCGCGAAGACTTTTATACTTGCTCTTTTTCCTGCCGCACGATCGTCTATAAAGGCATGGTGCGAGCAACCGTACTGCCAGAATTTTACGAAGACCTGAAAAATCCCGCTTATAAAAGCTCCTTTGCCGTCTATCACCGGCGCTTCAGCACCAACACGATGCCCCGCTGGCGCTTAGCCCAGCCGATGCGCTTGCTGGGACACAACGGAGAAATTAACACGCTGTTGGGCAATATTACCTGGATGAAGGCGCGGCAAGCGAATTTAGCTCACCCGAATTGGACCCAAGCTGATATCGACACGTTCAACCCAATTGTCAAATCCGAAAGCAGCGATTCGGCAAACTTGGACAACGTGATGGAGTTGTTGGTGCACTCGGGGCGCACTCCCCTAGAATCCCTGACAATTATGGTGCCCGAAGCCTACAAAAATCAGCCGGATTTGGCGGCCTACCCAGAAATTGTCGATTTTTACGAGTATTACAGCGCCATTCAAGAACCTTGGGACGGGCCGGCACTGCTGGTGTTCAGCGACGGCAAACAAGTAGGTGCTACGCTCGATCGCAACGGTTTGCGGCCGGTTCGCTACTGCATTACTAAAGACGGTTTGGTAATTGTGGCTTCCGAAGCCGGAGTTGTCGATATTCCCGAAGCAGATATTGTCGAAAAAGGCCGTTTGGGGCCCGGACAAATGATCGCAGTTGACCTGCAAACTCAAGAAATTCTCAAAAATTGGCAGATCAAGCAGCGAATTGCTAAGCGGCACCCCTACGGCGAATGGCTGGAACAAAACCGCGAAATCTTGCAGCCGCAGCCTTTTGCGGAAACACCGACCCTCGACTCGCAAACGCTGTTGGCAACCCAAACTGCTTTTGGCTACACAGCAGAAGATTTGGACATGGTGATTGTGGAGATGGCGAGTTCTGGGAAAGAACCGACTTTCTGCATGGGCGATGACGTTCCCTTGGCTGTGTTGTCAGAAAAGCCTCAGTTGCTGTACAACTATTTCAAACAGCGGTTCGCTCAAGTCACAAATCCGCCGATCGACCCCCTGCGCGAGGGGATGGTGATGTCGCTGACGATGAATATGGGGCTGCGGGGCAATTTACTGCAAGCAGTGCCGGAAAATGCCAAGCAGCTAAAAATTGATTCCCCGGTACTCAACGACGCTGAACTGTCTTTCTTGAAAGAGCAAAAGTCTTTCCTAGCTACCGAATTGTCAACGCTTTACAAAATTGCTGCCGGGCCTGGCGGTTTGAAAGGCGCAGTCGAGCAACTTTGTCAAGAGGCGGCTCGATCGGTGCGCGAGGGTGCGAGGATTCTGATTTTGAGCGATCGAATCTCGAATGCAGAAGGCGAATCTTCTGTTGGTTTGAGTGCTGAATGCACTTACATTCCGCCGTTGCTGGCAGTTGGTGCGGTTCACCACCACTTAATTAGCGTCGGGCTGCGGATGCAAACTTCGCTAGTTGTCGATACCGCCCAATGTTGGAGCACTCACCACTTTGCTTGTTTGATCGGTTACGGTGCGATATCCGTTTGCCCTTACCTGGCCTTGGAAAGCGTGCGCGCCTGGTGGTCTGACACGAAGACTCAAAATTTGATGCAGCACGGCAAAGTTCCCAATATTACCGTGACCCAGGCTCAAGCTAGATACCGCACAGCGGTGGAAAATGGGCTGCTGAAGATTCTGTCGAAAATGGGGATTTCGCTGCTGTCTAGCTATCAGGGGGCGCAAATCTTTGAGGCGATCGGCATTGGCGGTGATTTGCTCGATTTGGGTTTCAAAGGCACTGTTTCCCGCATCGGCGGTTTGAGTGTGGCGGAACTGGCTAACGAGGTAATGTCTTGCCACAGTCAGGCTTTCCCAGAATTGCACGTCAAAAAGCTGGAAAATTACGGCTTTGTGCAGTACCGCCGGGGTGGTGAATATCACAGGAACAGCCCGGAAATGGCGAAGGCTTTGCACAAGGCTGTGACTACTTTTAACGAAGGAAGAAGGAAGAAGGAAGAAGGAAGAAGGGAAGAGGAAGAAGGAAGCAACGGTAACGGTAATTCAGTCCTTGGCGCCAGCGGGGACGATCGCACTGAGGCAAAAACGGCTTACGATCACTACGAGGTTTACAAGAAACAGCTAGAAAATGGCCCGGTAACGGCTTTGCGAGATTTGCTGGATTTCCAGAGCGATCGCCCTCCCATTGCGATCGAAGATGTAGAATCTGTAGCAGATATTGTCAAGCGGTTCGCCACCGGCGGTATGTCCCTCGGCGCTTTGTCCCCGGAAGCCCACGAAACGCTAGCGATTGCGATGAACCGCATCGGCGGCAAATCCAACTCCGGCGAAGGCGGCGAAGACCCGGTGCGCTACAAAGTGCTAAACGATGTGAGCGCGGCGGGTTTCTCACAAACGCTACCTCACTTAAAAGGTTTGCAGAACGGCGATACAGCTTCTTCGTCCATCAAACAAGTAGCTTCGGGACGCTTCGGGGTGACTCCTGAGTACCTGATGAACGCCAAACAAATCGAAATTAAAATCGCACAAGGTGCGAAACCAGGTGAAGGTGGTCAATTGCCTGGGGCGAAAGTGAGCGAGTACATTGCTTATTTGCGCCGATCGAAACCGGGTGTGACGCTGATTTCGCCTCCTCCTCACCACGATATTTATTCGATCGAGGATTTGGCGCAGTTGATTTTTGACTTGCACCAAATCAATCCGAAAGCAGGAGTTTCGGTGAAGTTGGTGTCGGAAGTCGGCATCGGGACTGTAGCGGCCGGTGTTGCCAAGGCAAATGCTGATGTGATTCAAATTTCCGGCCACGATGGCGGCACCGGTGCTTCGCCATTGAGTTCGATTAAGCACGCAGGTTCTCCGTGGGAACTCGGATTGACAGAAGTTCACCGGGTGCTGATGGAAAATAAATTGCGCGATCGAGTTTTGCTGCGCGTTGACGGTGGCTTTAAAAGCGGCTGGGACGTGGTTGTAGGCGCTTTGATGGGCGGCGAAGAGTACGGTTTCGGCACGGTGGCAATGATTGCAGAAGGCTGTATTATGGCTCGCGTTTGCCACATGAATACTTGTCCGGTGGGGGTGACAACTCAACAAGAACACTTGCGGAAACGGTTCCCCGGTACGCCGGAACACGTTGTTAATTTCTTCTATTTCGTAGCACAAGAAGTGCGGAGTTTGCTGGCGAAATTGGGTTATAAGTCGATCGCAGATATCATCGGCCGCGCGGATTTGCTGAAAATGCGCGATGGGGTGACACTAACTAAAACCCAAGCGATTAATTTGGATTGTTTGACCAAGTTACCGGATACTAAGAGCGATCGATCTTTCTTGGTGCACGAACCGGTGCACAGCAACGGCCCGGTTTTGGATGACGATTTGCTGGCGGATGCTGAGATTCAAAGTGCGATCGCCAATCACGGCACTGTTAGCAAGAGTGTAAAATTGGTGAATACCGATCGCACTGTGGGAGCGCGTTTGGCAGGTGCGATCGCACAGCAACACGGCAACACGGGCTTTAGCGGTCAAATCACCCTCAATTGCACTGGTAGCGCGGGCCAAAGCTTCGGCGCGTTCAATTTGCCGGGGATGACGCTGGTACTGTCAGGCCAAGCCAATGACTACGTTGGTAAAGGAATGCACGGCGGCGAAATCGCGATCGCACCGCCGGCTGGTGCGACTTATGATGCTTCGGAAAATGCGATCGTCGGTAACACTTGTTTGTACGGTGCGACGGGGGGAACTCTGTTGGCTGCGGGTAAAGCTGGCGAACGGTTTGCGGTGCGTAACTCGATGGCGAAAGCAGTCATTGAGGGTGCGGGCGATCACTGCTGCGAGTACATGACTGGCGGCGCGATCGTCGTGTTAGGAAAAGTCGGGCGGAATGTCGGCGCTGGAATGACTGGCGGCTTGGCTTATTTCCTCGATGAAGATGGCAGTTTCCCGGCTCATGTCAACGGGGAGATTGTGAAGATGCAGCGCGTTTGTACGGCGGCTGGGGAGGCGCAGTTGAAGGAGTTGATTGAGGCTCAGTGCGATCGAACCGGCAGCAAGAAAGCTGAGAAGATTTTAGCAAATTGGTCGGAATATTTGCCTAAGTTCTGGCAAGTTGTGCCGCCAAGTGAAGCGAATTCGCCCGAGGCTTCGGAACAAAAGATTGCTGTGGAAGTTTAATTTTGCAGTTGGTTAAATAGATGAGGGGCAATGCGAATTGCCCCTTTTTTCATCTTTTCAAGCAGGTTAATACAGTTAATTTTACAGCATCCAAGTGCAACAGCGGCTCAGATCTTCTCCTATCAAATCAGTTATACTCAAAGGTCGATCGCACCTTGACCCCTCAAAAAAGCGTGTGAAGCGCAGCTATCGGGCTCTTAATCGCTCGCTCAAGAGTCAAAAACACCACCTAAAAAGCTGAGCTAGCTCTCATTTACTTTGCATATTGTAATTATCAAGAAAAGCTATAAGTCTTTCTCACGAGCTTTCCGCTGCTCCCTCCGGGTTTTACAGCAAAAGTTAAATACGCCTGAGCTTATCTGCACTGAGCGAAAAGTTTTGTTACAATAGGTAAGCTGTTACAAATCGTAACTTATGCTGGTTTCTATTTTAATAATTGACGTTGCCCTCGTTGCCTGGTCTTTGCACTTAATGCAAGAGGCGATCGCGCAACGGGAATTTTCACTAATGCTAGCCGGCACCCTAGTTGCGGCCTCAGCCGCGGCCCTGGTAGTCGTCTACTTCCTCATGGGGTCTTGTTTGAGCCATTTGACCGAAATATCCCAACACACATACTAAATCATAGTAGGGATTGACCATTGTCCAGAAGCGAGGAGATTTTTTGGAAAAGAAAGCCGGAAGCCTTGCCAATCCAGGGTTCAAAACTAATTTGCCCAAAAAGCTTGACAAATATTGGTCAGTTAAGGCATGATTGAGAGCGCGAAAAGAAAGGGGAATTAGCTCAGTTGGTAGAGCACTACAATGGCATTGTAGGGGTCAGCGGTTCGAGCCCGCTATTCTCCATATTAGAACCCGCGCACAAAGCGGGTTTTACATTTTATACAACAAAACCACCAGGCTGGACATCCTCAACTAGGTACGCCAAAGTACGCCATAATCGGACAGTAACTCAGATAAAACTGAGATAGGGCTTCAGGTTGTGTGACGGTAGAGGTTATTAAGGAGCGGCTTCGCCTGGTGTGGTCATGACAAGGCAGGCGCTTCTTTCTCTATATCGGCTTGGCGGACACTAAGCCTAATCGCAAAGCCGCCAACATCAAACCTGAGACGATCGATCTTAACATGACTAGCGGCAACTTCGATCGCTAGCTAGCGAAATACAAACCTCAAGCACAGTCCGAGGCAATTTCTGTAGTGGAAATGTTCGATCGATTCACCCAGCAGAAACAGCGCACAATCTCGATCGGCCCATTGGCAAAATATCTCAGTTTACGTTCTCAATCATTCTCAATGTCGATCGCAATTCCGGTGGTCCGATTCCAGTCGCTAGGGGTGTCATTGAACTTCAATCCTCAGCACTTCTGTTTCTTAGGAATCTTGCCGTCTAATTGTTCAAAGATGGGATTGTATTTGACTGGGAAACGTAAAGCTAGGCAACCTTTGTCACGGTATACCTTAATGCCACATTGTGGGGCCGTGTTTCTCCCTTGAATCATGATGTGCTGCTAGGAATTATCTAGGAAATTAGCCGTAATCCTAAGGTAAATCATTCAAGCCGCTGAGGGCAGTATAACAGGTTCCGTCTTAACCGCAAAAGGATTGAAACTATCAGAACTCAACTAAATCAAGTCAGAACTTAAAATTTCTAGCTTTCCCGAAGTCCCTCTCCTGCAAGATGAAAGGCTTTGATTTTTGTAATTCACTATGTAATGTTTATTTGTAACGTAATGTTTATTTGTAACCATCTACTTAACAATGATTAACAGTAGGGACACCGGGTCCGGCCGTCTCCGGCGCGGGGAGTAGGACAGGGCACAGCCCCGTGTCCCTAGGGTTTGCTTTGACTTTTAATAATTGGTATAAGATTGAGGATTGTAGCAAGACTTTTTTAAATTAGTATTAACAATTATTAACAGTCAAAGCGGACGGTAAGGACACGGCATTGCTGTGTCCCTAGAGATGCTCGCGTACCATCTATATGTACCACTACTTTTGTGAATTGGTATAAGAAACCGGATTTGGTATAAGTCCTGTTTAATATAAACTGCTCTAATGCTGAGCCTGTCAACAGCCTATATTTTCATCTGGAGGAATTTCACCCGCTTTAGAATAGCTGAGTGCGCTAGCCAATAAAAGATGGGGCAGTATTCCTATAGTATTAAACGCCCTAAATTATACACTTCAGACTTTAGGGAGATGGAAGTCAACAAATTAATTTCTACTATAAATATAAGTAGTATCGACGAGGCAAAAACACATGGCACTTCAAAGATTAGCAGATTTTTATCCTAATTATCAGGAAGAAATCTTTGCTGGAGACGACATCAAGGGATTTGATGTTTATGCTGGTGACTCTGATGAAAAAGTAGGCACCGTTTATGACGCTTTGGTTGATGACACGGGTCGTTTCCGCTATCTGGTAATTGATACCGGTATTTGGATTTTTGGGAAAAAAGTATTGCTGCCAATCGGCTCGGCTCGTTTCGACTACGGAGCCCGTCGCGTCTACGCAACAGGTCTTCGCAGCAAAGCTCAAGCAGAACAATTGCCGGCTTACAATGAATTAGAATCAGTAGATTACGATCGCGAAGAACAGGTAAGAGGCATTTACCGCACTCAAGGAACTGGCGCTGGAAGCACTGCAACTCCTGCTAGCTACGATCGCAGCAGCTACAGCTACGATATCGACCGCCCCCTCTACGAAACCAACGAACAGCAGCACCAAAATCTCAAGCTTTATGAAGAACGCTTGATTGCTAACAAACACCGCGCAAAAACAGGCGAAGTAGCAGTTGGCAAGCGGGTGGAAACTGAAACAGCGCGAGCTTCAGTACCCATTGATAAAGAACGAGTCGTAATCGAACGAGTAACGCCCGTAGAAGCGGGTCAAGTAGTTTCAGCCGGTGAGGCTGACTTCCAATCAGGGGAAGTTGCACGCATGGAAGTCTACGAAGAAACAGCCGACATCCACAAGGAAGCTTTCGTGCGGGAAGAAGTCAACGTCAGAAAAGAAGTTGTTCACACCACGGTTGAGGGCGAAGAAACTTTGCGTCGTGAAGAATTAGAGGTTAAGACCGATGGAACTGCGGTTGTAGATAATAAAGGTATCTAAACCAACCCCAACAGGTATTGCATAGGAATTGCGCATTAATTACATAATTTTGTCACTGCGCAGGTGTGATTCGTGACATCGCGCAATTCCTATATAACGGGGCGGGTGGAGTACAAAAATTGTCTGGTTTTGGCAAACTTTATGGACTTTTCCCGCCTTTAGCAATGCCTAATAAAAATCCTTAAAGGAAAGTTTCAGGAAAGTTGAAAAAATGAACGGTCAAGCATCAGCCGAAAAGATAGCAACTGCCAAATCCATTACCCGTCTCAACCGGGTGCCGGAAAAAGTCAGAAATAAGCTAAAAAGTTTTACAGTCAAAGACAATAAAGGTCAGTTGGTAGGCAAAATAAAAGATGTCTATTTTGATGCTAGCGGTCAGTTAAACTTTGTGGTAACAGGCCTAGGCAGCGAAAATACCCGCGTTTTTATAGTAAGTATTAAGCTGCTAAAAAAAGTCGATTATCACCAAAAAGCGCTGTTTCTAAGTATTAATTCGGCTCAAGCCGATCTGCTGCCGAGAGTTTCGGCAAATGCGGGGCGTGAGTCTTTAGAAAATCCCTCAGAACCGCATAGTGAAATTAACAACAGCGAGTTAACAAATCCCTCAACACCTATGTCAAATCTAACAGATGCCGATCGCACAGATGAAAATTTGGAGACAGATGAGGATGAGGAAAACTTTGATATTGTCGATCGAGAAGTAATTCGCCTGCTAGAAGAACGATTGGTGATCAATCGCAGCAAGCGCAAAGTGGGCGAAGTCATCGTCCGCAAAGAAATTGAAACTCGGATGGTACAAGTGCCGATCCAGTGGGAAAAGCTGATTGTCGAACAAGTCGGCGACGATCCAAAGGTGTTGGCAGAAATAGATTTGGGCGAGGGAAGCATCACTGGTATAGATTTGACCGAGATTAAGAGCGATCGCCAGGAACCGACAGTTAAGGCTGAATTTACCTCTGTGCACAAAGCTAGCAAAATCTTAAATTCGATCGCCTCTCAACCCCGCCACGGTTGCGTCAAAATCCGCCTAGAAATCGTTCTGGAAAACAAGCAACTTGAGGATACTTACCAAACATGGCTCACGGAAAACCACTCAGATAGTTAAACTATTCGTCCTCCTCGGTGTGGATTTTAGCTATTAGTGAGAAACTTAAATCTAATAGCGGACTGTGGCGATCAGTTCTGTAGGGAAAGTCCACCGCCATCTACTAAGATCATCTTCGGTAAATTAATCGTAATGTTGGTAGAGGCAGGTTCACCAATATCTATAATATAAGCCCGAACTCCGTAAACCCGCCCCGGCCGGGATATTTAAATTTTTAGCGATCGGCATCTAGACAAAATTGTACCGAATTGCGGTAAAATTGTGGTGGCCAAATTTAAAAGTATTTGAAAATGCCCAGCACCATCTCCGACATTAAAGTAAAAACGATCGCAGGCGCAGACAAGCAGCTAGGAGAGTACGCTGGCAAGGTACTCTTGATAGTTAACGTAGCTTCCAAATGTGGCTATACACCTCAATACAAAGGGCTCGAAGAATTGAGCCAGAAGTACAGCGCGGCTGGACTCCGCGTTTTAGGATTTCCCTGCAACGACTTCGGAGCTCAAGAACCCGGAAGTAATTCAGAAATCGTCAATTTCTGTACGACAAATTACGGCGTCAGCTTTGAATTATTTGACAAAGTACGCGCTAAAGGCAGTCAGCAGCACCCGCTGTACGCTAAGCTTACGAGTGCAGTCGATCCCAAAGGTGAGGTTTCCTGGAATTTTGAGAAATTCTTAGTTAGCAAACAGGGTGAAGTGGTTGCCAGATTCCGCAGCAGCGTGGGCCCAGATTCGCCAGAACTGATCGCTGCGATCGATCGAGAATTGGCAAAATAAGAACAAAGGCAACGAAGCAGTGCATAGGACTTAACGGATTTAACGGATGGATGTTTAGGGAAGAGGGAAGAACTTAATATGCTTTTTTTCTAGCTTGAGAGTTGGTTTTTTCTTCTCTTTCCCATTGTTGGCAAGCACTCAGCAATTAACAAATACCGATGATTGGATTTAATTGGAGAACGGTTTAATTTAATGGAAAATACATCGGGATTAGATTTAGTTGTAGGTTTACTTGCCTTCGCAATTCTGGCAGGCGGGCTGGCCATGCTATTTGTAGGGATGGCATCGTTCCCTAAAGAAAAATAACAAAAATTGAGATGAGGTGCGATCGCACAACCCTAATAAAAGTGGTTCGTAGTGAGGAGTTGAGTCCTCAGATTTCCATCAGGACTGAAGTCTTCACTACAAACTCTGAATAAATCTAACAGCATTCAATTTTATAGCAACCGCCAAGAAGGTGATAACGTTCTTAATTGCTGAAACCCTTAATTTGATTTTTATTGCTTCTTCCTTTTTCCGACTTCCATCGGACTTGTTAGATAACATTCGCAATTGACAATCATGCAAACTACCGAAAACACCGCCAAAATTGTCCTCGCGCCGGGGAACTTGCGGCGCGTTCACCATATCGCTTTAAACGTGCGCGACATGAAAGCTTCCCGCCACTTCTACGGTACAATTCTCGGTTTGCACGAACTAACAGGTGCAGAAATTCCCGCAACTTTAACAGAAATGGTAGACGCTGGTAAAGTCGCTAATTTCGTCACCCCAGACGGCACTGTGATTGACCTATTTTGGCAGCCCGACTTGGAACCGCCAAACCCAGATCCCCAGAAGGCTTTTACTCGCGCCAACCACTTAGCCTTCGATATCGAGCCGGATTTGTTCGATCGCGCTCTCGAAGTGCTAAAGTCAAATCAAATTGCGATCGACAGCGGCCCCGTCACTCGCGCTACAGGACGCGGCATTTACTTTTACGATCCTGATGGATTTATCATCGAAATCCGTTGTGATGCAGTTTGAACAGTCGCTATCGGGCTCTCGGTGCTGGTGTGCCCACCCTACATTTACTATTTCGATCGCGGTGCTGGCGTACACACCCTAGGTTTAAAGTTGTTTTATTTTCCGTCTTTGCTAATAGGTTGCTTCGGCCAAGTAAATCGAAAAGTTGCTCCTTCACCTTCGGCAGATTCTAGGGAAATAGTACCCCCTTGACCTTCGACAATTTTCTTCACCAGCGACAAACCAATGCCAGTATTTTCAACTTTATCGCGAGCTTCCAAGGTCTGAAAAATTACAAAAACTTTATCGTGATATTGAGGAGCAATCCCCGGCCCGTCATCCGCCACAGAAAACTCGTAAAAATCATCTAACTCTTTAACCGATATGTTTACATGACCCGATTCACCTCGATTGTGCTTGATGGCGTTGCTAATTAAATTAGAAAAAACCTGCTGTAACGGCAATTTTTCCGTCACAAAAGTTGGCATTCCCGGTTCAACTTTCACCTCAAACCCAGACGGCGGCGCCAAGGAATCAATAATTTCTGCTAATAACTTCTCAACTTTTACCATTTCTGAAGGCACTTGAATGCGTCCGACGCGGGAATATTGCAGCAGTCCCTCAATCAAACCTTCCATGCGGTGAACTCTGCCGCGCAGCAGGTTCATTTGGTGCAGAGTATCCTCTGTCATCGAGTCGCTGAGGTCTTCTTCTATCCAACTGCTGAGATTTGCGATCGCCCTCAGCGGCGCTTTCAAATCGTGAGAAACTACATAAGCAAACTGGTCTAATTCTTGATTCCGCTTTCTCAAAACATTCGTCGTTTTAGCCAGCATCTGCGCCGTCCAGCTCAATTCTTCAGCGCGCAACCGCAGCGATTCCTCAGCTTGTTTGCGTTCCCTAATATCTTCTACCACACCCATCAGAAATTGAGTGCCATTTTGTTCTCGCAGCAGCGAAACCGTCAAGTTTGCCCACACCAACTCTCCGTCCTTGCGGGTGTAGCGCTTTTCCAGAGAGTAATTTTCAATTTCTCCTGCTAACAATTGGCGCACAAGTTCCTGTTCGCTTGCTAAATCTTCGGGCCAAGTAATCTCCTGAAATCTTTTCTCCACCAATTCTTGGCGGCTGTAGCCCAAAATTTCGCAAAGTTTTTGATTGACTAACAGAAATTTACCTTCCACAGTCGCTTGGGCCATGCCGACTGCCGCCTGCTCAAAAGTAGCGCGAAACCGCTGCGCGCTTTGAGCTAAAGCAATTTCTGAGCGTTTGCGCTCGCTAATATCGTTGCTGATTTCCAAAATAGCCACCGGTTTATCTTGATCGTCGTGTTGCAAAGTCCATCGGCTTGCCACCGTTATTTTTGTGCCGTCTGCCTTGGTGCGCACCAGTTCCCCTTGCCAAGAACCCCGCTCGAAAAACACTTTTTGAATTACCTCGACAGGTTGGGTCCATTCTGTTTGTAAAAGCTCGTGAATATTTTTTCCTATTGCTTGCGACTTCCGCCACCCGTAGAGCCACTTTGCCCCCAAATTCCAATAAGAAATCGCCCCGTTCAAGTCTAGTACCGCGATCGTATCGTTCGCCAAATCCAGCATTTGCGCTTGCTTGCGCAGAGTATCCTCGGCTTGTTTCCGTCCTCGGGCATCGCGGCAAATCGCAATAAACAACTCTTGATTTGCCAGACGCATTTCGCTGACAGCCAACTCCATCGGAAACTTAGTTCCGTCGCTGCGAACTCCAACTGTTTCTTGCTGGTAAGTCTTCAGCTTAGTATCGGGATTTAACACAAAATATTCGATCGAATAATCCCCTGCGGTGCTGTAAGGCTGCGGTAGAGCTATCAGCCGCCGCAGGTTCGAGCCAATTATTCGATCGGCTTTCTCGTCAAAAATCTTTTCTGCTGCCCTATTAAAAGACTCAATCTTTCCCCATGCGTCCAAAGTAATAATACCGTCCGCCGCATTGTCAACCACAGCTTGAATGCGACTTTTACTTTCTTCCAAGCCAGCTTCCCGCTTCCTCAATTCCTTCTCTAAACTATCAAATAAATACCAGGAAGCCCCTGCACCCAAACAGTTGAAAAGGAAACCAGCAAATAGCAGGAAATTAGTGAAATCTCTCAACTCTCGTATTTGCCGATCTACACCTTTCTGGTAGGTTTCGCCGGCATCAGCAAACGCATTAATTTTTGCGCGCAGGTTATCCATCTTCAATTTGCTTTGAGCGAACACCTGAATTATTTCCGGCGACTGCACCCTTGTTGCCGAACTCTCGAGCTTATTCAAAGTGTTTTGCAAGAAATTTATTTGCTGTTCGGTACTTTTTTTTATATCTTCAAATTGCTGAGTTTGCAGTTTATTTTCTCCAACCATAACCTGGACTTTAGCCAGCAGCGGAGGCAAACTCTTCTTTGCTTCTAAGTAGGGTGATAGAAATTCGCCGCGCTTCGTCAGCCCGTAAGCCCGAATGCCAGTTTCGGCATCCACCACCATTGTTAACAAGCGGTTAGTTTCCTGAAGTATTGCCTTATTAGTATCCGATCGCTTTCTTATCTCTAGGGCACTATCCCGGAGGCCTGCAATTGCTATCAGGGAAGCAAACAGACAAATCACGGGGATAGCAACTATTACTGTTCCCCGCTGGCGAATTGGTCGGTCTGTCCATACAAATTGGAGGCAGCGATCGAGCAAATACTTCACGGATATTGAAGGAGAAAGTTTGCTGCCAGTATACCGCTTTTTGGCAATTTATGCTATTGATAAGTTCGTTTTTTTTATTTGGTGGGCCCGGGAGACTAACCGTGGAAACTAGATTAGACCCCTGCGATAGCTACCTGCTGACAGTAACAGCAGATTTTTTAGCAAGCTTTTTAAGGGGAGGCAAGGAGAAGGAAAGGCTTTTTTTCGGCAGCGAGACAGCAGGAGAAGCAGAAACGAGCCTTTGTGCTTTACCTTCGTTTTCGCCTTCGGCTTTTGCTTTCAAACTAGAGTCTGTTTCGCCAACGTTCTCAACACTTGTAACTACAGTAGTCCACCTGCCTGTAGCGGGATCGCGATAACAAGTGAAAGGATTTATTTTTAGCGGTTGACTGCAAGGTGTAATCATGTAGATGCACTCCTGGGATTCTGAGAACTTCTTGCCCACTGCTTTCAGCAGCATTGCTATCTCGCCAGTAAAAGCAGCAGTATGAAGGCAAAAAGCAGAATTGTGTTTCTGCCTCCTGAGACCTTTGATAATTCCTGATTTCCTGTTAATTATTGCCTTCTACTGGTTCGCGGCCATCGCATTACTTTTACCAAATTACCTTTCTGCAAGCAACCCCCACCCCCTTAATCAGGTTGAGGTGCGACTTGTGAATGCAGCGAGGCGGCAGATACTGCGGGACATTTTTGGGATTATATATGTATTCTAGGCTAGGAAAAAATGCTAGTGTGTGATCGCCAACAAAGGTCGATCGCGATCCGTGTCACAATTAAAAATGGAATGGGTAATTGGCAATGGGGGAATTGGTAATCGGGAATTATTACATCTCTTCCTTTCCTTAACTTCGTTAAATTCCGTACTCAATTCGTTGCCGAACCCCCGTTAAATCTCGTACATGGCTCGTTGTATAACTTCATTATTACTAATATCAGCTTTTGCTTTTAAATGCACAGTAAAAGTAGACCAAACACCCAACTGACTCTCAACAGTGACATCGCCGCCCATCATCTGGCAAAACAAGCAGCTAATCGCCCATCCTAAACCAGTGCCGCCATACTTGCGAGTAGTCGAAGCATCCCCTTGAATAAAAGGTTGAAACAAACCCTGCTGCTGTTGTGCGGACATTCCAATGCGCGTATCAGATAGCTGCAAATAAACCGAATCGCTGCCACCTGCTGGGAAAGCGAGTCGCGCTCAACAGCACCTTTCCAGCTTCGGTAAACTTCAGGGCATTCGAGAGCAAATTGAACATAATTTACCGGAATTTAGTCAAATCTGCATACATCACTCCCAAATTCCCAGAGCAAGAAACTTGCAATTGATTGTGATTTTTTCCGACCAAATGGTGCAAAATGGCAACGACTTATTCTATTAAATTGCCAAGGTCAAAAATTTTTAAGTAAAGCTCCATTCGACCCGCTTCTATCTTATAAAGATCGAGAATATGGTTAATTAAACTCAGCAAGTGTTTGCCGACGTTATAAATTTTTTGGGTATCGGGAATGATGCCTTCTAGTCCCGATTTCAGTGCTTCTTTTTGTAGAATTTCGCTGTTACCGATAATCGCGTTGAGCGGGGTCCGTAGGTGGCTCATATTGGCTAAAAAAGTGCTTTTAGCTCTCGAAGCTGCGATCGCCGGGGTTGAAGTAAAAGTCTGGAGTCCTGCAGCCGATCGATTTTTCTAGGGGTAGGTTCAGGAGAGAAGCCAATTGAGCGTTCGCATACAGAATTAAGCCGTCACAGAGGCGAGAAACCAATAGCGGAACGGGAGTTGCCGAGTATCTCGCCCGAAACTGCTCTTAGCTTGAACTCTGTGTTCACTGAGCTTTGCTGAGCAATTGAGCTTCCATCGTATCCGAATGTTCGGTGGTAGTCTCCAGCAAAATTTCTAGCTCAGCCTTTTGGCGCTTCAAGTTTTCAACTTCTGCACTCAGCCGCTGAACGTCGAAAAGTAGCTGTTCTGTCGATGGTTCTTCCTGCATAGCAATTGAAAATTGGTAATTTTTAGTTTGTTCTGAAGTTTTTTACCGGAAATTTGGGTTTAAAGCCCCGTCATAAGCTTGACGACTTTTCAATTCCTTCTATTTGGCGCTAGAATATTTATCTCCTATGGCAAAACGTAAGATGTTAGTATTTGAAGCAAAAATCGAGGGTACAAAAGAACAGTACGATGGGCTAGATGAAGCTATTTGCACGGCTCTTTTTGTGCATAATAGCTGCCTCTCATAGTGGATGGACAACAAGGGAATTGGTGGGTACGACTTAAGCGCTTATTGCGTTGTTCTTGCCCCCTAATTTCGTGAGGCAGGTAAACTTAATTCAATGGCGAGGCAAGCATCTGCAGAAAGAGCTTGGTCTGCTACTTCTCGGTTCTACGATAACTCCAAAAAAGGTAAACCCGGTAAAAAGTGATTTCTACGTTTCAAGAAGCGTCAAACTCATCGCTGAAGTCGAATATAAAACGACAGGCCCGAAACTTTCAGAAGATAGACGAACTATCAACTTCAGCGATGGGTTTGAAGCTGGAAGTTTTAAGCTGTGGGGTACTCGCGATTTACACTTCTATCAGTTGAAGCAAATCAAACGAGTGTGGCTTGTCCCTAGATTCGATGGATATTATTGCCAGTTTTGTATTGATCGAGAACGGATACAGAAACGAGAGCCAACAGGCAAGAGGATCGGTCTTGATGTTGGGTTGACTCCTTTCTACACCGACTCCTCCGGGCAAACTGTTGATAACCCACGAGATCTGAGGAAGTCCGAAAAAGCCCTCAAATGACTTAAGCGCAGACTCTCCAGAACTAATAAGGGATCTAAGAATAAAGCCTCATCAAGAAATCGATTGAGTCGAAAGCACCTCAAAGTAAGTAGGCAGCGTAAAGATTTTGCCGTGAAGTTGGCTTTCCGGCGTAGTCGAGTCTAACGACTTGGTGGCCGAGGAGGATTTGCAGGTGCCGAACATGATTAGAAACAGAAAATTAGCTAAGTCTATTTCTGATGCTGCGCGGTCAGCTTTCTGGCAATGGGTAGAGTATTCGGCAAGATATTTGGTGTAGCAACAGTATCTTTTTCACGGCACTACACAGCGTCAGAACTGGTCTAACTGCGGGGAAATAGTTAAAAAGTCGCTAAGTGAAAGAACTCACAGATGTCCTCACGGAGGTCACGTACAGGACAGAGATTGGAAGGCAGCGCGGAACATACTTGAATTAGCATTTCGTACCGTGGGACACAGGGGAACGTTAAACTCCTCTGGAGACATCGACAAGAGCTTGAGTGAGGAAACTCTTTCAAGTAACCCGAGTCGCAGAAAGAGGAAATCTCAGAAGTGATTCTTAGAATCGCGCTACCTGATAGTCTGAGAGAAGGCCAGCTTTTTCTCTACTATTCCAATTCTAATTGCAAGGAAGGCATCAGCCGCTGCAAGTTCTTCAGGGATTTTCTCTGCCAGGGGATCTGTTTAGAGCCTTTTATGGCGATTTGAATATTTTTTTGCTGGCGCACTTTGATGACAAATTTGGAGACAATATTGATTCCCGAACTATTTAAAAATTCTAGCTTTCGCAAGTCTAGAGTAACCGTGTTTGGCGAGGAGTCAGCCACTTCGTTGAACAAATCGACGATCGGCGCGTATTCTTCAACCAGGCTGAGTCGGAACGCGCCGCAGCAGGTGACTGTTTGCGTATCGCGATCGTACTGGAGCGTGTAATCTTTGGTCTTAATCTCCATACTTTTCTCGGTTGTGGGTTGTGAGCGGTAAAGGGGCTTTGGCTGCAGGAGCGAGAATTGATCTTCACGCTAGCACGATAAAAATTCTGCCCTTTGCGGAATGCCGAATGCCTTTGCTTGTGTAACTTGTACTACATATACTGCCAACTGTACCATTGCCGCAGGGCAGTTATGAGTTATTTTGGGATTGATTCACGGGTGATACCAGTTTGAAAAAAGAAGGCAACTGTTGACTAGGTCTCAACCCTGGTAGTCATGAGTCATTGCCCATTCTCAAATCTCAAATTGTATGAGTTGTGGGGGTTGACGAGACCAGCTTTTGCTGAAGTTGCCAGTGATAAATTCGGTTTTTTTTCTGACTTTGGTATTGACAAAATCACCAAAATGTGAGAAGTATTTCACATCTGACACAGCAGTGAGTGGGAGAATATTTAATGGCAATTTCAGAAATTACAGAAAAGCTTTTGGCTGCTAAAAAAGCTAAGGGAATTAGTTTGGCAGATTTGGAAAAAGTTTTGGGGCGCGACGAAGTTTGGATTGCGGCGGTTATTTACCGTCAAGCAACCGCATCGGTCGATGAAGCCGAGAAAATTGTCTCGGCTTTGGGCCTAGATAGCGAGACGGCTGCGGTTCTCTGTGAACCTCCGTTAAAAGGTTCTTTGGAGGCATCGGTTCCGGTCGATCCTCTAATTTATCGTTTCTATGAAATTATGCAGGTTTACGGGATGCCCCTCAAAGCAGTGATACAGGAAAAATTTGGTGACGGGATTATGAGCGCGATCGACTTTACTTTGGATGTCGAGAAAGAAGCAGACCCAAAAGGCGATCGAGTGAAAATAATTATGTCGGGAAAATTTTTGGCATACAAAAAATGGTAAGCCAGTGCTGTTTTACCTTCAAGTGAAAATTAAAAATTAAAAATTGGGTGGAATGGCTAGTGACTAATGACTGAGGCCTCAAAAGTGTTAACTTAGAAACAGAGATCGCGAAGCTTGACTGGCTTGGGTGTCCGATCGGGAAACCTTTCTAGGGCAGAGCAATCGGTCCATCCCGCGGCAACTTCCCCAGTCGAAACAAGCAACCGCAACCGTAAAGTAAGAGGCAAATATGTCAAAATATGACTCCCATCTGAGATGCTCCTTTTGCGGGAAGTCGCAAGAGTACGTCCGCAAGTTAATAGCTGGGCCCGGCGTCTACATTTGCGATGAATGCGTGGAACTGTGCAATGAAATTTTAGAGGAGGAGTTTTTTGACTCCAGTAAAACAATTAGTCAACAGATTCCCCAATCAGAGGTGCGAGAGTCTTCAGGACAAGGAACGCGGCGCCCGGGTCGATCGAATAAATCGAAAATGGTTTTAGCTCAAATTCCGAAACCGACAGACATTAAGCAGCATTTAGACAACCATGTCATCGGCCAGCATTCAGCAAAAAAAGTCCTTTCTGTAGCAGTTTACAACCACTACAAGCGCTTGAGCGTTGACCAAGCTAAAGATAGCGACAAGTCTTCCCCTGACAGCGATGTAGAACTCCAAAAATCCAACATCCTGCTAGTTGGGCCGACAGGTTGTGGCAAAACTTTGTTAGCGCAAAGTTTGGCGCAAATGCTCGAAGTCCCGTTTGCGGTAGCCGATGCGACGACGCTGACAGAAGCTGGATATGTCGGCGACGATGTAGAAAATATCTTGCTGCGGCTGTTGCAAATGTCGGATTTTGATGTGGAATCGGCCCAGCGCGGCATTATTTATATTGATGAAATTGACAAGATTGCTCGCAAAAGTGAAAACACTTCGATCACGAGGGATGTATCGGGAGAAGGAGTACAGCAAGCGCTGCTAAAAATGTTGGAAGGAACAGTGGTTAATGTGCCCCCGCAAGGCGGTCGCAAACATCCTTACCAAGATTTTATTCAAATTGACACGAGCAAAATTCTATTTATTTGCGGCGGTGCTTTTGTCGGTTTGGAAAAAATAGTTGAACAGCGTTTGGGTAAAAAATCCTTGGGCTTTATTCAGCCAACACCAAGCGACAGCAACTCAACTTTGCCGGCGAAGGACAAGCGCGCCGCTGATATTTTGCAGCAGGTACAGCCTGACGATTTAGTCAAGTTTGGTTTGATTCCTGAGTTTGTCGGGCGGATACCGGTGGTGACGGTGATTTCGCCGCTGGATGAAGCAGCTTTGATGCAGATATTGACTGAGCCCCGGAATGCGCTGGTGAAGCAGTATCAAAAGCTGTTGAAGATGGACAGCGTGGAATTGGAATTCCAGCCGGAAGCGCTACGGGCGATCGCCCAGGAGGCCTATCGTCGCAAAACTGGCGCCAGAGCTCTCCGCAGCATTTTAGAAGAGTTAATGCTGGATGTGATGTACGAGTTGCCTTCTCGCAAGGATGTGGCTAATTGTATGATTACTCCTGAAATGGTCGAGAAGCGATCGACTGCTGAATTGCTGTGGCATCCCGCATGGCACAAACAACACGAAACTGCATAATTTGTAATCTGTAGGGTGCTTGTGGCGCACCCTACAAGCTTGGCAAATTTACTTTATGACAGTTAAAAAAATGTCAGTCAATGTAGCTAAAACCAGGAAAAAATCGAGATTGCCAGTATCCATTTTGCTGCCGAGGATTGCAATTTACAGCGCGCTTGTGGCTGGCATCATGGCGTCATGTTACGATTTCAAACTCAATACGACGATCCTGCCCTCGTCCCTGTCAAGGGATACGGATGAGGAATTTTATGATGAAGCCCTAGAATATATTTCAAGCATCAATCAAGGGCAGCAAGCTTACTATGTACGATACGGTCAATTTAGCGATTCCATTGCAAAAGTGAATCGGGGACTTAAAGAACAGACCAAGAACTATAATTACACGATCGTCTCATCAATGGGCCCGGTTCAAACTAGGCACAATCACCGCGAACCAGCACAATTTGAAAGCACGATCGCGAGCGTCAAACCTACTGATAGGAACCCCGGGAAATCCTACACGGGCGCAGTATTTGCTTACAAAGAAAAGGGTAGCAATCTAATAAAAACTATTAGTGCTATATGCGAGAGCGAGCGGGATAACGCAAGTTATGCAGAAACTTGGAACCCGCCAACTTTTGACGGCAAAAAAATTCACTGCCAGCCCGGAACAACGTTACTGCCAAGTTAACTGCCAGCCCGAACGTTAAGGTAAGACCTTGAAACTATTTTGCGTCACTTTTTGACCGTCTAAGTAAAATTGAAACTGCCAATTGCCGGGTTTGTCATCTTGTTTAAAATTGTACCAGCACCAAGTATTTAATCGATCGCCCGTCGTTTTTAAATAAGATTGACTCTGGGCTGCGAATAGTCCTTGAGGGTTGACAACCTTACAATAACTTCTATATTTTCCTTCTGGCAAGTTAGCAGCACTTACAGCAAAATAGACTTTTTTGTTTTGCTTCAAAGACCAAAAATATTGAGTTTTTGTCGATTCTAGTTCGTCAGTTAACATCACTTGAGTCTGAGGATTTAACTTTTCTGCGTTGATTACTCGTTTGAGATCGACAAATTTCCCGAGCAAAGGAATAAAAATAGCAGCAATTGCTGTTAATAATCCGACTGATATCAGTGCGAGTTTTGACTTGTTACGCTGCTGAAGTACGTCTAGGGGAATCAAAGCATTGAGGGCAGCATCCGCCGAAGGATAGCGGTGTTTGAAATTAGGTTCCACCATTTTTTGCAGCCAGTCAAGAAACTCTGGAGTTAGCTGCGGCAAGCGATGTTTAAAATTAATCCGCCCCGTATCGTCCATCAAACTGCCAACTTCGGTAGAATTGATGCCGATTAGCAAGCAAATTAGCGTCGCGCCGAGACTGTATAAATCCGATGCAACTGTTAGCTGCCGATTGAACATTTGTTCTGGCGGCATAAAGCCCAAAGTGCCTTTAACAACGCTGCTGGCGGCCACTTCTCCCCCGCCGATTCTAGCAAATCCGAAATCGACAAGGCTGACATTCATCCGGTCATTTACTAAGATATTTTCGGGTTTTAAATCTCTGTGGATGACTGGCGGAACCCGATTTTGCAGGTATTTGAGTATTTCTAAAACAGAGATAGCAATTTGCTTGATTTGTTCGGGCTTCCAGCGGTTAGAATTTGCCAAGGAAGGGGCATTTTTGTATTCTTGCACCATGCAGAAACCCGATGCAGTTGGGAAGGAATCTAAATAGCGGGGAATGCTAGGATAGTCGAGTTCTCGCAAAATCTGAATTTCTTGTTCGCACGCTTGATATTGAGCCCAATTAGCGCCTGTTTGGGCAAATTGAAATTGTTTGACGGCGACGGAACGTTTGGTATTAATTTCGGTAGCGAGATAAGTAACTCTACCGCCAGCGCGATTGTGTCCGAGTTCGCGGGTTATTTGATAGCCGTAGTTGGAAAAGTCAGGAAAAGCATTCATAGGTAAATAGTTGATAGTTAATAGTTGATAGCTAGTAGTTGAGAGTTGTGATAGTTAATAGCGAGGTTTTTAAAAGTTGGATTTAAAGCGAACTCTCGAAACAATCCGCCAACAACAGGCAGGAATGCAGACTCTTAATATTTGGTAAGGTTTTTAGTGAGGACTTCAGTCATTGAGGTTGAAAGTCCTTGTTGCGAACAAGTTTTTACGGTTTAATTAAATTTGGTCGGGATTTGCGATAGTTGGCAAGCCTTCTTTTTGGTTTAAAAACGATCAAGTCAATTAACGGAATTCCAGTGACGGCTAGAGATGTCATTATCGTTCCTCCTAGAACTAATATTTCTTTTGGTTCAACCCATTCTAATTGAAAATTTAAGTTTAAAAACAATATAAAGGCTCCTGACAAAATCATACAAAATCCGGCAGTTAGAAAAGCTCTTTTGGTAGCATCTACTTCAAGAATTTGTCGGGCTATCTCATTGTTAAATTCCGAATTGACTATCTTGTAAATCAGGTATGCCAGCGCTAGAATCAAGACTACTCTAAAGCTAGTAGTATACACTAAAAATGATAAAACCAGCATAATAACTGCTACTATCGTAACATTTTTGCTCGTAACATTCGTAATCCTTCCTCCTAGTATTAAGGCTCCAAGTAAAGTTACTGCGAGCGAAACCAGCATTGACCCAGCATACACAAAACTTATTAATTGATAATCGTTCGTACCCTTCGCGATATCAAAAAGAATACTGGTTAATCTGCTGCTAATAAAACTAGAAAAAATCACTCCTATTAACCCTCCCCATAAAGCTATAAACCAATTAAAATCATATTTGTTTAATTTGGCTGTAATGGCGATTTCGGCGACTAAAAATCCCAATAAGCAACTCGTAGAACAGATGGGAAGCAGGATAGTAGTAGGCCTAGAATACCAAAAGATGTCAACCTCCGGACCGACGAACATCTCATCACTAAAGTCAAATATCCAAACTGGTAACAGCGCACAGCACATAAAAGTTGGTAAGATCAAAAACAACATAAAAGTCAGCTCGAATACCGACAAAAAATTAGTTTTTTGCGGTACGGGCAGCGGGGCTGTTGTAGCTTGCAATTCTATTGTATGAGTTTCGGGTTCAGAATTTGCGCGCAAGATGATTTGGCGGTTGTAAGTTTGACTTGCCAGCAATTTGCTCGTATCGACTGAGATTTGGCACTCGATATTATTGCTTTCAAATGCCTGCGGTTCAAAGGAGATCCAAGAATGGTCGTAGGGCGTGTGGGGCGGATCGTTCGGATGCGGCGCGACTTCCCACCTGCCACAAAGTATTGTATCGGGAATTGGGTTGCTAATTGCAATAGTTTGTGTTAAGATCTCTCCATATTCTGTGGCGGTGAATTGAATGCGATCGCGCTCAATTCTCACTTTCGGCAAGCTGCTGACATCCAAAGATTGTAGCGCAGTTAAAGCATCCGCAGCCGATGGATATCTGTCTTGCAATCTCGGCGCTACCATCCTCTCCAACCAATTCATCCAACCCTGCTGCAATGGCGGTACTAAATGCCGGAAATGAATGCCATAATTGGCATCAACTAAATTACCGACATCCGCCGATTTCGTACCAGTTAACAAGCAAATCAGCGTTATCCCCAAGCCGTAAAGGTCGGATGCTTTGGTTAATTCTCGGTTGAACATTTGTTCCGGCGGCATAAATCCCATCGTGCCTTTTACGACGCTGCTAGCCGCGATATTTCCACCTCCTACCCGCGCAAAACCGAAGTCTACTAAGTAAACATTGAGTTCGTCATCTATTAACAAGTTTTCTGGCTTAATGTCGCGGTGAATTATCGGCGGTTTCTGAGATTGCAGGTTAACTAAAATCTCTAAAGTTGCGATCGCAATTTGCTTGATATCCGGCGGCGAAAAAGTCCGCGCGACAGCAAATTCGGCATTTTTGTATTCCTGCACCATGCAGAAACCGCTGTCAGTTTGAAAAGAATCGAGATAGCGGGGAATGCCCGGAAAATCCAGATTTTGCAGCACTTTAATTTCCTGTTCGTAAGCTTCGTATTCAGCCCAGCTAGCACCTAATTGAGCGAATTGAAATTGCTTAATTACAATTAATTTTTGAGTATTCGTATTTTTCGCTAAGTATGTAACTCGGCCGCCGAGACTGTTGTATCCGAGTTCTTTTTCAATCTGATAGCCGTGAGTGGAAAAATCGGGGAAGGCGTTCATATAGTTTGTAGTAATGTTCTGGTGGGAGGGGCTTCTAGCCCGTCATTAACAGGCAATATGCCTGTTCCACAAAGAGTTATTTTTTTTGTGGGGTTATATCCTGTCATTAACAGGCAAGATGCCTGTTCCACAAAGAGTTATTTTTTTTGGGATGGATCGACATTACCAACATAACTTTTTTCCAAAAAGGCGGCAAGTGCGGTATGATGTGATTTCGCTATCGGTTCTAGCGGGGAGCAGCCGCTAGAGGAAACGGGGAAAGTTCGGTGCAAGTCCGGCGCTGTCCCGCAACTGTAATGAAACCGTTGTGGTTTCTCAAGTCAGAATGCCCGCCGATATCTAACTCACTTTTGAACGCATCTGCGAGGTACGGATGATGGATGGAATTAACACGGCTGTACGCACAAAGCACAGTCTATTTGTTTGCACTGCTTGCGCTAGTGTTTGGAAAAACGGCAAGCGCGAAGGCAAAAGCGGCGGTCAACAATTCATGGAAAATTTGTCGCAACTCGCTAAAGATTGGGAGTTTTCTGAGAAATTTGAGATTCAAGAGGTTGAGTGCATGAGTGCTTGCAGTCACTCTTGTGCGGTGTCTTTTGCTGCTGTTGGAAAGTACACTTATCTGTTTGGCGATTTACCAGCAAATGAGCCGGAAAGCGTCGAGGCTGTACTCGAATGCGCGGGTCAATACTATGCTAAACCGGACGGTTTGTTGCCTTGGTCTGAGCGTCCTCAAGCTCTGAAAAAAGGCGTTTTAGCAAAGATTCCACCACTACCAAATTAGATAGGTTTGTAGTAAGGAATTTAGTGTTTTCCTTCTCGTTACCAGGCAGAGCCTGGTAACGCATACCCAGAGGCTCTGCCTCGTATTAAAAGCGCTCCTTTATTCCAGCGAGGATCTTCCTCGTATTAAAAGCGCTCCTTTATTTCAGCGAGGCACAGCCTCTAGATTAGCATTCCCAGGCAGAGCCTGGAAGATATCCCATCACCAAATAACCACAAAATTATCAATGCACAAAATTCCTGTTACTGTCATCACTGGTTTTCTCGGTAGCGGCAAAACTACCTTAATTCGCCACTTATTGCAAAATAATCAAGGTCGCCGCATTGCTGTTCTGGTTAACGAATTTGGCGAAATCGGAATTGACGGAGAACTGCTGCGCGATTGCCAAGTTTGCGACGAAGAAGAAAATGTTGGCAGCAATATTGTTGAACTAACAAATGGTTGTCTTTGCTGCACTGTTCAAGAGGAATTCTTGCCGACTATGCAGGAATTGTTGAAGCGCAGAGAACAAATTGATTGTATCTTAATTGAGACTTCGGGCCTGGCACTTCCTAAACCTTTAATTCAAGCTTTTCGCTGGCCGGAAATTCGCACGGGTGCTACTGTGGACGGTGTTGTTGCTGTTGTCGATTGCGAAGCTATTGCTAGCGGTTCTTTTGTCGGTGATATCGATGCTTTGATGGCACAGCGACAGGCTGATTCTAGTTTAGATCACGAAACTCCGATCGAGGAATTGTTTGAAGACCAGTTAGCCTGTGCCGATATGGTACTTTTAACGAAGGTCGATCGCGTAGATGCTGAAACTCACCAGAAAGTCCAAAGCTGGTTGCAACAAGAGTTGCGTCCGAGTGTGAAAATTGTTCCCTGCAAAGCTGGCGAAATTAACCCTGATGTGCTACTGGGATTTAATGCGGCGGTTGAGGATGATTTGGAGTCTCGCCCGAGTCACCACGATGCTGAGGAGGAACACGAACACGATGATGATATTAACTCGACTTACTTTATTGCCGATCGCGAATTTGAACCTGAAGCTTTGGTGAAAAAACTGCAATCCTTGATGCAGCAGCAGGAAATCTATCGGATTAAAGGGTTTGTGGCGGTTCCCAAGAAACCGATGAGGATGGTGTTGCAAGGTGTGGGGGAGCGCATAGAATATTTCTACGATCGCCCTTGGCAACCTTCCGAACTCCGCCAAACCAAATTAGTGCTGATCGGTCGGGAACTCGACTCGGCTAAAATACAGTCATTTTTGTAGTTGAATGCGGGCGATCGCTTTTTTTGAGAAAGGGCGATCGTTCTTCAATCATTCTGCACTCGATACTATTTCTAACGTCAAAATCCCCATCGGTTTATTGACAACTAACTGCATCCTATCTAACCATTGGCAGCCGATTAAAATCTCCGGGATATCCTCTCCAACATGAACGGGAACGATCAAATCTTGACCGTCAATAATTACCCAAGCTTCATAGATATCAAAAAAGCCTTCTCCCCGCGCTGTCTGCATCTCGATTTGCGGGGCAATTAAAGACCAATCTAAAGCATCTAAGTCTTGAGAATTCATTGCTATAAAACCTGTGGTAAAACCAGTGTCTAGAAGCACTTCCACAGGAAAAACCTCGCCATTAGAAGCAATCAATTCTATCTCAAAAAATAACTCTCCGTTTTCCCCAAACCTTCCTGATATCATATCCGACCGCAAGTTCCTCTTTCATTGAGGCAAAATATTGTTAGCCTCACATCTCCATCGCTATATTGTTCTTTAACTTTTTCAATGATTCCGAGAAATTTCCTGTCAATTAAATACTCTCCACTGTCCGGCTCTATCGCAATAAACCAATTGTAATACTTGCCGATCAGTTCCGGGCGAAGGCGCTCAAATATTTCTCTACAGCGCAAACCGAGTTTAGTTCTTTCTGCTTTGCGCCTTGCTAACTCTTCGGGTGGTATAGTTTGTTCGGGAAAAATTCTACCGCGCAGCGCTTTTCGCTTGGAAGATAGCGGAGTCATGGTGTTTTTTAAATTAAATTTATAGATTGATTTATGATAACCCAACAAATATTATTTTGTCTATTTTTGACCGAATCCGGCCTGAAAACCTCCAGCGAACAATTTATTAACATTTTGTAATATTCTTGCTAGTAGCAGCCTATCTGGTATAGAATAGCGATAATGGTTATCATTGTACAATAATCGAGGTCAAGTATGGTGAGTGCTGGGGCGATCGAATCAGTTCCTGTTACCGTTCTCACGGGCTATCTGGGTGCAGGCAAAACTACGCTACTCAACCGGATTTTAACAGAGGAACACGGCAAAAAAGTTGCAGTCATCGTCAACGAGTTCGGCGAAGTAGGCATCGACAACCAACTGATAATTGATGCCGACGAAGAAATTTTCGAGATGAACAACGGCTGTATTTGCTGTACAGTCCGAGGCGATTTAATCCGGATTATCGGTAACTTAATGAAGCGGCGCGACAAATTCGACCACATAGTCATCGAAACCACAGGTTTAGCCGACCCCGCGCCCGTAATTCAGACATTTTTTGTAGACGAAGATATGCGGAACACATTACTGCTAGATGCAGTTGTCACCGTAGTCGATGCCAAGCACATATGGGCTCACTGGGACGCAGACGAAGCTCAAGAACAAATTGCATTCGCCGATGTAGTTTTGCTCAACAAAACTGATTTAGTGACTGATGAAGAATTGGCAGAATTAGAAAAGCGAATTCGCGCCATGAATGCAATGGCAAAAATTCACCGTACCCGAAATGCTGAATTACAAATGGATGCTTTGTTGGGCGTCAAAGCATTTGATTTGAACCGGGCATTAGAAATAGAACCCGACTTTTTGGGCGAACACACTCACGAACACGACGAAACAGTAACTTCCGTAGCAATAGTCGAATCCGGTGCTATTGATGGCAACAAATTTAGCGATTGGATCGGCGAATTGTTGCGAACTCAAGGCACGAATATTTTTCGGACAAAAGGCATTTTGAATATGGCAGGAGAAAACAACAGATTTGTTTTTCAAGGAGTGCATATGCTGTTCGATGGCAGACCGGATCGACCTTGGAAAGCTACAGAAACTCCGAAAAACGAGCTTGTATTCATCGGTCGCGACTTAAACGAAAATCAATTGAAAGAGGGTTTCCGTCGGTGTCTAGCTTAAAAGAAATGGGAAAAAAGAGCGGCAGCCGCGAACTAACCCTGCAATTTCACGCTAAAAAAATGCTGTCTGACTACGTAACTGCTGTTACTTGGTCGCCGGACGGCAAAACTTTAGCAGTCTGTTCCGCTGCGGGCGAAGTGATGCTGGCGAAAGTAGGGGCAGTTAATGAATTGTCCTTGCAACCGCTACAAACTGCCACGGGTAAATCAGCCGATTGCTTGTCTTTTTCCTTCGACAGTCAATTCCTAGCTGCTGGCGGACAAGACGGACGGGTGCAAATTTGGCGCCTCGATTCGGGCGAATTGATTGCTGATTTGGATAACCAGCGCATCTGGGTTGACAAGTTAGCTTGGAGTCCCAACTGCAATCAGTTAGCTTTCAGTATGGGCCGCTGCGTTCAAGTCTGGAATGCTGATGATAATGTTGTTGAAGTAACGCTGAATTTCGACTCCTCATCTATCCTCGATTTAGCATGGCATCCTGTTGTTAAATATCTGGCAGTTAGCGGCTATCAAGGCGTCAAAGTTTGGAACGCCGAAGACTGGGACGAAGACCCGCACGTCTTGTCAGTACCGTCTGCAACAGGTGCAATTTCTTGGTCGCCGTCAGGGCAATATTTAGCTTGCGGCAATATGGACAATACCCTAATTGTTAATGAATGGGGCAGTTCTCAACCGTGGGTAATGCAGGGTTTTCCGGGGAAAGTCCGGCAGTTAGCTTGGTCGGATAAAACTAATTCTTTGGGTGCACCTTTGTTAGCTGCTTCGAGTTCTCAAGGCATTTCTGTCTGGGAAAGAGACGCTGATGAAAGAGTCGGTTGGGAAGGTTGGGCGTTAGAAGTGCATGAAAAAGTTGTAAATGCGATCGCCTTTCAACCTACCACATTTTTATTAGCTTCTGCAGCCGCAGACGGTCAAGTTTGTTTGTGGTACGAAGCAGAACAATTGCTGCAAATTCTAGAAGGTGCAGAGGGCGGTTTTTCCTGTCTCGCATGGCATCCCGAAGGCCAGTTTCTCGCCGCTGGCGGTGGTGGTGGCGAATTGCTTGTTTGGTCAAAGTCTATGCGCGGCAAAGGCTTCGGGCGGCGCTAAGTTCGCAGAGGCACCCGTCTGACCAAAACATATAGAATTGAAAACTTTAGGAATTACCCACGGGTGTCCAGAAACCGGGTTTTTCGAGCGTCTACTTCGTTGCAGACCGCATCGAGTAAAAAACCCGGTTTCTAAGCGTCGAAGTGCGTCCAGGACTGAACTTGCTCTTTACAAAAATCCTAGATTACTATAGCCTTTCTCAGCAACATGAGGTGCTTTCGCGGGCATAGGGCATAGGGCATAGGACATCAGTTGCGATCGGTGTGTACCTCATTTTATTGAGAACCGCTATATAAGTAGGGCGTTAAATTACTTTTTGGGTAAGTAAGCCTAAAAAACGCACAACAGATAAACCTGGTGCGTCCAGGAGTGTTATCCTCTCTTTCTTGTCAAAATCCCTTGACTGGGACTGAACAGCAAAGCTACTAAAAACAACCCAAAAACAACTAATACAATTGCCGCACCAGACGGCATATTCCAATAATAGCTGAGATACATACCACTCACGCTAGCTGTAATCCCAATAATTGCTCCTAATCCCATCATTAAATGTAGCTCTTTTACCAACAAATACGCAGTAATCCCCGGCCCGATTAACAGCGAAATTACTAACAGCGCCCCCACGGTTTGCAAACTCGCAACAATCGTCAGCGTAATCGCCGAAATCATCCCCAAATAAATCCAGTTTACAGGCAAACCGCACGCTTGCGCTCCCAGGGGGTCAAAAGTATAGAATAGCAGTTCTTTGTAAAAGATTTTAACCGTCGCCACAATTATCAAAGTAATGACAAAAGTCTGCTGCAGGTCTGTCGGTGCAACTGATAAGATATTCCCAAACAAAAAACCGTCTAAGTCTAATTTTGTTGTCCGCAATAGGCTAATCATCGTGATGCTAATTGCTAAAAAAGTAGACAAAATTAATGCCATAACTGCATCATTTTTTAGGCGCGATTGCGATTGAATCCAGGCCATTATTACCGCGCTGATAATTCCCGATATAAACGCGCCGATCGAAATATTGAAACCTAAAGAAAAAGCAATCGGCAATCCTGCTAATACTGAATGGGCAATCATGTCAACCATCATTCCCATTTGTTGTACAATTAAATAGGAGCCGACAACGGCGCAGAGAATGCCTAGCAATACGCCGACGGCGAGCGCATTTCGCATGAACTCGAATTTGAGCGGCTCAATTAGTAGATTTAACATTTCATTACTTACCTCAATAATCTTATTGTTTTAACCGCAGATACAGGCAGATAGGCGCAGATACACGCAGATATAAGATAATTATCTGCGTGTATTTGCGTTCATCGGCGGTTAAAAATAAATCTTTTTCCACTCACGCAGAGACTAAACTTAAATCGTATCCATAGGCTTTTTGAATATTGGCTGCAGTGAGAACTTCTCGGCAGGAACCAGTCGCAATTAACTGCTTGTTGAGCAATAATAAATTGTCGTACTGTTTTAAAGTTTCGCCTAAATCGTGGCTGATTACTAGCAATGTTTTATTTTGGGCTTTCAGTTCGGCAAAAATATCGAAAATAATCTCTTCTGTTGCTTTGTCGATCGCGTTAAAAGGCTCGTCGAAGAAGAATAAATCGGCTTGTTGGGCGATCGACCTTGCTAAGAAAATCCGCTGCTGCTGTCCGCCGGAAAGTTCGCCAATTTGCCGATCGCGCAAATCCCACATTCCTACCCGCAGTAAAGCAGCTTTCACCAATTCTTGCGACTGCTTCGAGAAACTGCGACACCAACCAGTCTGAACGGTTCGCGCCATCATTACCGCATTCCACACCGTAATCGGATAATCCCAGTCAATTTGCGATCGCTGCGGCACATAAGCCACGCGCGACAACTGTTTTTTCAGCAGCCGCCCCTGATATTTCACCAAACCCCGACAGGTGGGGATCAATCCCAGCATCGCTTTCACCATCGTGCTCTTCCCCGCGCCGTTGGGGCCCAACACACCGGTTAATTGCCCCGATTCTAACTGGAAATTCACGCTGTTGAGGGCCGAAATTCCTCGATAATTGACAGCTAAGTCTTGCACTTCTAACATATTTCGAGATTTTGAGAACGATTCTTGCTCGTAGCTACTAGAATAGGATAACTCGAAAAAGCAATAACGATTATCGTTCCAAAGGTGAAAATGTTAAAGAAGATACAAAGAAAAACCCGCAGATTGTGCGGTGCGGCTGTTTTGGCAATTGGCTGCGGGCTGGTTGGGTGCAGTGGAGGACAGAACGCAAGCAATCCGGTGTCAGAGAGTCCGGCCGCGACTCAAACTCAAGCCAGTCACGCCGCCAACTTGCCAAAAGTTGTGGCCACGACTGGCGTTATCTGCGACCTAACTAAACAAATCGCTCAAAGTTCGATCGACACCACCTGTCTGATAGAGCCGGGAGACGACCCCCACGCCTATCAAACCAAGCCGGAAGACCGCAAAGCCATTGAAACAGCAAATCTGATTTTATACGGCGGCTACAACCACGAACCCACCATCATTAAGCTAATTCAATCCAGCAGTAATTCCGCGCCCAAAATCGCGGTACACGAACTGGCTGTTCCCAAACCGCTGATAGGCGAACACGATCACGAACACGGCGAAGAAAAAGCCCAAAACCAACCCCACGCAGAAGGCGAAAAAGTCCCTGACCCTCACGTTTGGCATAACGCTCAAAATGGCCTGCGCATGGTAGAAACAATTCGGGATGAATTGATCGAAGTTTCCCCCAGCAATGCTCAACTTTATACCAAAAATGCAGCAAGCTTAACAGATGAGTTGCAAAAAACAGATACTTGGATCAAAGCTCAAATTGCGACTATTCCCGCCCAAAAACGCCTGTTAGTAACAACTCACGATGCTCTGAGTTACTATGCTGATGCTTACGGTTTGGAGATTGCTCGAGCTTTGCAAGGTGTGACGACAGAGGAACAGCCCACAGCAGCAAGAATTGCCGAGTTATCTTCAGAAATTAAGACCGCAGGAGTGCCGAAAATTTTTGCCGAAACTACAACTAATCCGAAGTTGATGGAGACTGTGGCAAGGGAGGCAAAGGTCGAAATTTCGGACAAGGAACTTTACAGCGACGAGTTGGGCGGCCCCGGCACCGGTGCTGATACATATCAGGGAATGCTGAAAACTAATACTTGCGCCATTACTTCGGGCCTCGGCGGCAATTGCACTCCTTTTGCAACAGAAGCAACACCAACTCCTAAACCATAGACTTCCTAGGGTGTTTTTCGGCGCACCTTACACTTTAACTTAAAACTCAAAAGTATTTTTGGTGAAGTCGGGGCGGGTTTACAAATACTCTGGAGGTGAGTTGCAGATGTTGGTGAGTCCGCCCCTAGAAGATGGTTATTTATTGTGATTTAAGGTGAATTTCCGTCATCGGTACTGGGGGGCTTTTGACCAATTCCCAATTGCTTCTTAGAGGATTTTAAGTTTTTCCAAAGCACCTTAATATCTTTATAGGCTTTCTCAGCGCTAATTTTCCCCCCTGTTTCCAGCGAGCAAATATAAGTTATTTTCTGAGCAAATTCCTGCAAGTTGGCATTAAACGCCAAGTTTTCTGGTGTGAAATCACCGTAGTAGCGATTGCGAGGATGTAAAAAATCTTCCCGCTCATTCATTGCCCTCTCCTTATTAAACTTTTGGTTTTCAAATTTTGCTGCGGTCTCTGCTGTTAATAGCACTATTTGTACTTAGTATTGCGGCACAACTTACTTCTATTGTATTCCCCAAGTAGCAATTGTACTTAGTCTTTTGTACTTAGTCTTCTGTACTTAGTCTATTAATACAGTTTTAACCTTAAATTAGCTTTTTTTTAACTTTTCTTTAACCTAAAAGTAAAATAATAGGGAAATGCGCTACTCGCATCTCCCTTTAGATAGACTTTAGAGTTGGGGATTAACCTTTTCTGAAGCCGAATATTTACTTGCTGCACTCGCAGCCTGTGTGGCCGCAGCCGCTGCCGTTGGGGTGGCCGTCAGCGCAAGCACTGGAACAGTATGTTTTGCCCTCTTTTTCAATGGCGTCACTGAGGTTAACAACGCAGAGGCAAGTAGGACAGGCGCATTTCATTTGGGTGACGGTAGTCATTTTAGTTTTTCCTCGTGGGTTTGTTTCTCAATACTAATATATGAACACATATTCAGATATTAGTCAAGGGTATATACAAGTTTTGTTACAAAAGGTTTGCCGATCGCACTAAAATGAAAATGAGAATTAAAACCAGCCTGGAAAAGATGTCACCAAACTCTGCTGTTAATGGAGCGATAAGTCAGCCCCGCCAACAAAACGATACACCAACGTGCGATCGCCCGCACTTAGTTGACAGTTTGCGGGCCGGCGAAATCCAAACACAAGTTCTCAATACCGCAAAAGCCCAGCGGATGGCAGAGTTTTTCAGTCTTTTGGGAGATGCAAACCGCCTGCGGCTGCTGTCAGTTTTGGCAAAACAAGAACTGTGCGTGTGCGACTTGGCTGCCGCGTTGAGGATGAGCGAATCAGCAGTATCGCACCAGTTGCGGGCATTGCGGGCGATGCGGTTGGTAAGTTACCGCAAGGTTGGGAGACAAGTTTTTTATAGTTTACTCGATCGACACGTTTTGGAACTTTACCAAGCGGTCGCCGAACACTTAGACGAAGCAGATTGACAACTCCCCGCCGTAAAACGGCCGAGATTCTTCCTTCATCCAACCTTGCCTCTAAAAGCAGTGCCTTTAGATGGTCTTACACGTTCTCTGGAAGCGTTAGCGAGATGCCCTCCCGCCAAAAGTCGTAAACCTTCATCGCGGATATTCATGGCGGCGTTAATGTCTCTGTCATGTACCGTTTGACATTTAGGACATTGCCAGCTACGAATATCTAAACTCAGGTTATCTAGTTGATGTAAACAGTTACTACAAGTTTTTGAACTGGGGAAAAATCTATCGACTTCGATATAGATTCTTCCCTCCCACTCTGACTTATACTTCAACATGGTGCAAAAT
>JAUBOM010000083.1:30789-35858 GCA_036700245.1 Microcoleus vaginatus BM001213989 | reverse complement strand
AGGCAAGTCTAATAGATAGTCTAAATGAAAGCTCATCACTCTAACTGTATTGGTTGATCTATTTTACACCATAAACTCAGGAGAGCCAGAATCCCCAACTTTATAACTTTTATGAAAAGATTATGAATCACAGAAATAACCCATTACGTTCCGCCTTAGCTGTTTTAACTGAACGCTTTATTGAGTTTAAGAAGAAAGAGTTGGATGATTGTACTAGGGATATTCGACCTGGTGAGGAGGATATACCAGCTATTCCAGCCCTTCGTCTCGGAGATAATATGAAGGATTCTTTTCATGACTGGCTTTATGACCAATTAAAAGATGAGATTGAATGGGACACTATCGTGAGGATTTTGAATTGATACTCTCAAACATTAATAGAGGATTACGAACGAAAGCCAAAAAGATAAAGGTGTGATTTTTAAATGAATTCTTGAAGCTCTAATTTATATATACATTTCCACAAACTCGCAAAGCTTATCTGGGAATTGAGTCCTGTCGTTAGCCGCGACATATTCCGGATTGTTTTCAGAAACAATTAAGGAGGAATAATTTCATTTTCTTGGACTTGGGAAAAGTTTTAATTTTAATAATTTTCCCTGAGTCTAGCTCGCAGGCGTGTCAAGCTTAAAGATTCCACGGATTTATAATTTTTTTTACCTTCGGTGTCCTCAAACAATCGATTATACTACGAGACTGTAATATTATTTGCCAAGCTTGTCAATAGCTTGCATGACTTGTTGACTTGCATAACAGGTGTCCATTAAGACTGTTCTCAAAGCCAGGGCCATAGAACAGAAGACTCCTTACAGCATTTATAACAAATGATCTATTTTAGTTTTCCCATCTCCATCACGATCATAAACTTGGTAATCTATTACTAAAAAATAGTGAGTTTTAGGATTGACATAGACACAGTTAACTAATTCTATATCTCGAATTACTTTATGTTCATGACCGCTATATTGTCGGCCTGGTAAACAAAAAAAAATCCCCGTATGTTTTATCTAAAACTGTATCATCAAAGATTAAATAACCGTCAACCTGAGCTGTGATCAGCGGTTCCAAATTCTCCCATAACAACTGAGGGGTTAGTTTTTCTTGGATGAGAGACCGAATTTCAACTTTCGAGCGTTATGGCAACCGCCTTGGCGGTTATGGCGTAAACTGGGAATAGTCTCTTTTGTTGCGGAGCGATCCTCTTCGAGGGCTTCGCTAACGCACTCTGTCATGCCTCAACCCTACAGCTACAATATACGCTAGAAAGTCATTCAAGCTATCAGGCTTGAGGGCTCAAAAATTATTGAAGCCAGTCAACTATTCAACGTTAGTCGCTATTGCGTTCGCCCGCTTGGCTGAAGCGACAAGACCAAACAGGAGACTTTCTAGCTCAAGCCCAATCAGCCTCGGGGTAATGGTCATAAAATCACGGACGCTTGAGCGATTTCGCGCGAGCAAGCTAAGATTCATGGGGAGAAAACCCTGGTGGAGATGGCCAAACTTTGGGAGGGGGAAATGAGCGATTCCTGCTCGGGATAGCTTCGCTGGCGCGTAAGAGATTCGGGAGCCTTGAAGAAAATACGTTTTACTCGAAAAAAAAGACTTATGGCTACCGGGAAGGGGATGAAGCCCAGCGGCAGGCTTTCATAGCCGAGTTGTCCACCCTACTCCCAGACAAAATTGTTTATGTTGATGAATAGCTTTGTGGCAGTGGATTTTTACTCGCATTGAACCTTTCTCGTTGCCGGCTAGCTAACGACATTGGCTGCTGGCTTGGGCGAATTATCGACGCAGAAAAACTCAGCGGGCGGCCGGTGCGGTTAGTACGATCGCCTGTGGCGGCTAAAGCAGTTAAGCAGTTGTTCAAAGAGCTTGTCCGCGAGCTAGTCCATTCCCAAGTCTAAAACCTAAGCCTCAGAGTAGTTATGAGGCTTAACTCAAGAGTTACAATTGCTACAGTGCATCCAGTGCCGGGGTACGATCCGGCAGGTGGCAGGATTTGGGGCGAACGCTTGCAAAGATCCGGTAAAGATTGACAAGGAGAAAGGTGAGCTAGTAGACAATAGAGAAAGAGGAACAAAAATTTTCAACCATAGTAAGCTGGCAATAATTGCAATTTGTAAGCTTTAGATCGCACACCTACGGGGCGCACCATCTTGATGAATTCCCAGATGACAGCATTCGTCAACTCAACCTACCAATATCAAGTCGGAGGATATTTGCCTGCCGCTGCGCCCACCTATGTCAGGCGATCGGCTGACAGCGAACTCTACGAAGGACTCAAAGCCGGGGACTTCTGCTACGTGTTGAGTTCGCCGCACATGGGAAAGTCCAGCCTGCTAGTGCAAACGGCCAAAAGGTTGCAAGCAGAAGGTACAGTTTTTGCCGCCATCAACTTGAAAAGCATCAGCAGCCCAGATATCTCGCCCCAAAAGTGGTATGCGGCAATCATGTACCGCATCGCAAGCAGTTTGCACCTCACAAACAGGTTTGATGCGATCAAGTGGTGGAACGATCGCGAACTGCTGTCGCCGGTGCAGCGATTGGAGATATTTATCGAAAAAGTTTTGCTCAAGTCTATTCGGCAAAAGCTGGTAATTTTCATAGATGACATTGACAGCACCATCCGCCTAAATTTCAGTACCAGCGATTTTTTTGCTTTGATCCGGGGTTGTTACTCCAAGCGGGCAGAGCAACCAGAATACGATCGCCTGACTTTTGCAGTTGTGGGAGTAGCAGCCCCGTCAGAATTGCTCCAAGATCAAAGCTGCAACCCTTTTAATATTGGACGGCGGATCAATTTAAGTCTATTCCAACTGCACGAAAGTTTGCCGCTAGCAAAAGGATTGGCACTCAAAGCTTTTCGCCCCCAAAAAGTGCTCCAAGAAATATTAGCTTGGACGGGAGGTCAACCGTTTCTGACTCAAAAGCTTTGCCACTTGGTACTTGAATACGAGCCTTTCATTGGCAGAAATTCCGAAGCCCAGCAGGTTGAAAAACTGCTCAAAGAGAGAATTATTAAAGATTGGGAAGAGCGGGACGATCTCCAACATTTGACAGCTATTCGCGATCGCATTTTCCATAGCCGCTGCGACCTCACGCGGCTGTTAACGCTGTACCAGCAAGCTTTGCAACTGCCAGACCCGACAAAACTGGGGGAAGCGCAGGGAGTACCGGCAGATTACTCTCCCGAACAAATCGAATTGCAACTGTCAGGATTGGTTGTTAAGTCTCAGGGTAAATTAATAGTTGCCAACCGAATTTATCAGTCAGTTTTCAATCAGTTCTGGGTGGAAAAAGAACTGGGAAAATTGGCTCCGTACCGCTGGGCGCTAGCAGCATGGCTGGCTTCCGACCGCCAAGATGAATCGCAGTTATTGACAGGGGAAAGTTTGCAGTCAGCTTTGGATTGGGCGGCGAACAAACAATTAAGCCAAGAACACTATTGGTTCTTGAATCCCGATCGAACTTTTCGGGAAAAACCGACAGTCGTTGCGGCACCAGTTGCAGACAGCAGCGCAGACACCGATGTTGACAGCAGGATTCTCACCGCGCCCTCAGAGACTGTTCCAACTGGCAGCAACGAACAGAGATTGTACGATCACATAGTATCCTGCGTGGAAACAGAATCCCCCGCACAGGTGATTGAGCGGTTCCAAAAGCTATTTATCGACGGCATGGGCTATCCCGATCGAGAAATTGAAGCAACTTTGTACAGTATAGTCTCCGTCAAGCGATCGGATTACGACTTTAAATATATCCTCCACCGCTGCTGCTACATCCCGATCAATCGCTGGCAATTGCACTCACAAAACAAATTGGCGATCGCAAATTTAGTAGCTTTATTTAAGCAGCCTTATCCCCGATTTGGGATGGAATTTTACATAGTCAAGCGCTTGCAAGAACAAATAGCATTTTTTACGAAAAGTGAAGAATTCCAGACCCTAGAGCGCGTAGTAAAAGCCGTAGATAGAGAGCGGGAACCGCAGAAAGAAGATACCAATTCTCCCTTGGGTGAGTTGATTTGTCGGTATCCTTATTTGTACGGGCATTCTCTGCTGAGCAAGGACAGCATTGAGGAAGACCAGGAAACAATCAAAAAACTGGAATTTCAAAGACAGCGACAATTTGAAAGAGATTTGTCTCAATATTTAAATTATTTGGTTGAACCGAGAAAGACAGAGATAGGAATTGTGCAGCCTGCAGCCAATCCCACACTTTTGAACGATGCGGAACTGCACTTAGCTGTCAGAGAATTTGCCGGAAAAGTAGCAGGCGATCGCAGTTACAAAGAATCGGCTCAATTTTTCCTGAGAGATGCCAGAAAAACTCCATCTTACGGCTCATTTAAAGTGGATTTATATGAATATTTAATGTCGTCGGTAGAACCCGAATACGGCGGGCGTCTATTTAAAGACCGTTTGTACAAGCAAATCAAAAATACATTGCCAGGAAATGACTCGGTGAAATTAAATAATCACTTGTTAGTTGGGACTTGCCACCAATTGTTCAACTTCTTGGTAGTGGAAAATTCCCAACATCCCAGCCACTATGTTTTTTACGACTTGGTGTACAACCTCGGCCCCAGCCGGACAATGGGTTTACTGCTGAAACTTGTACTGCTTTCGGGCAAGGTTAAACCTGAGTTGGAAAAGCGATTTGCTATTTTGTTTAATCACTATGAAGGTAAGCCTTCTGATGAAATTATTTGGTTTATAAAATCATTGGAAAATTTCAATGTGGCTTTGGTAGTAAATTTTGGCAAGGCGGATTTGTCTTTAGTTAAGCAGCATCTTATTTTGGATTGAGAAATAACAAACTCGCTCGACCAGCGTTATATAATGGTATTAATTAAAAACAAATCCAGGAAAAACAAATGAAAGCCTTAGAAGTCACAGGAACGATCGAGGAAAAAGGTCAATTAATTCTCGATCGACCCCTAACACTAGACAATCCAGACCCCGTGGGAATCATTCTGCTTCTTCCCGAACTACAGATGAAGCTGAAGACGACCCCGACGATATTCCAGTTGCAGAAGTAAAAGCGAGTCTCAAAAGATCGATCGATTT
>JAUBOM010000083.1:0-30689 GCA_036700245.1 Microcoleus vaginatus BM001213989 | reverse complement strand
TAGATTTTAGATTTTAGACTAGCGCAGGATTTATCGAGTTGAATCGCGGTCGATCTATTTTAGATTTTAGATTTTAGACTAGCGCAGGATTTATCGAGTTGAATCGCGGTCGATCGTACTTTTGTTAACCATTTACTCACAATCCGATCGCACCCATATCAGCCTCAACGAAATCCGCAGCATCATCGCCGAGTTTGATGAGACTGATATCTTGCACCATTTTCAATAAGCTTTTTATGGGCGGGCTCTGCTGCCCAACCCCTACTCCCCACAAGAAATTCACTCTTTGTGGAACAGGCCCGAAAGCCTGTTCTTGAGAATGGTGCAAGATGTGAGAGGAAAACAAATAGCGGTGTACTATTAATTTTATGATTAGCTATCTCAAAGGCACTGTCGCCGATATCGCCAAAGGCAGCAACCGCGTCATCCTGACTCTCGAAGTCAATCAAATCGGCTATGAAATCCAAATTTTGCCCCGCGTGACGGGTCAATTGCCACCCTCGGGCGAAGTCGCGCAAATTTTTACCCACCAGCAAGTTAAGGAAGACCAAATCGTATTGTACGGTTTTGGCAGCGCGGCAGAACGCGATTTGTTTCGGCAGTTGACGAGTGTTAGCGGTGTGGGAGCTCAACTGGCGATCGCACTTCTGGATACTTTAGGATTGCAAGATTTAGTCCAGGCGATCGTCGGCGGTAACACCCGCATCCTCGCCAAAACCCCGGGCGTGGGTACAAAAACTGCAGAACGTCTCGCCCTGGAACTCAAAAGCAAACTCTCGGAATGGCGACAGCAAGCAGGTTTGACAACTTCAGTGGCCGCCGGAGTTCCCCCCGCCGTTCAAGAAGAAGTCGAGATGATCCTGCTGGCGATGGGATACACTGGGGCTGAAGTCTTGCAAGCGCTGCAAACCCTCAGTCAAGACAGCACTTTGTCCGCCAAAGGTGATGCGGATGATTGGATACGTGAGGCGATCGCCTATTTGAGCCGATAATCCCCTACCCGATCGAGAACCGGGAATAAAAACCAAAATTCTGCCCGGTCAACAAACCCATCCGTGCCAAAAATTCGATCGTTGTTATGCTTCCGGTGTGATAACATAGGAGATTGTGACAATCGTACAAAAAAAACTAAAATCAATTCATGGCTCTTACACAACAGCGCAAACAAGAAATCATGGGCGACTTCCAAACCCATGAAACCGATACCGGTTCAGCAGATGTCCAAGTCGCGATGCTGACCGATCGCATCACAAAACTCAGCGCCCACCTGAAAATCAACCAAAAAGACTTCGCCTCCCGGCGCGGTTTGATGATGATGATCAGTCGCCGCAAGCGCCTGCTAGCATACCTGCAAAGGGAAAATGTCGATCGCTACAAAGCATTGATTGCCCGTCTAGGCATTCGCGGCTAAACACCAAAGCCAAAATTTGCGACAATATTCTTTAATCTTGGACAAACACCAAGACTTATTGAAAAATGTTCGAGATTTCAGGTTAGAGATAAAATATGTCCTCCGAACCACCCCGCAAGCGCTTGCCCTTTGAACCGGCAACAAATCGTAAAAAAACGCCTAAAAAGCCCCCAGAACCCCAAGCAAGCGTAGCCTTAGAGTCGGATTCTGCCGACAAGCAGCCGAAAGCTAACAAAACCGGAAAACAGTCGCAATCCATCCCAGAAGTAGTCAGCCAACGCATGATATCTCGCATAGCGGTATTTTGCGGCATACCGACAATCCTGGGAATTTGCACGTTTTTTGTAAGCTATTTGGTAGTCAGCAACGGCTTGTTCGATCTGCCCAACACAGCAGTATTGCTGGTAAGCATGGGCTGTTTTGGTCTAGGCGTTCTGGGATTGAGCTACGGAGTCCTCTCGGCTTCCTGGGATGAAGAAGTTTCAGGAAGCACTCTGGGGTGGGAAGAATTTAATACCAATTTTGGACGGATGCGAGAAGCGTGGCGCGCGGCCAAGCCAAAAAGTTAGTCATTAGTTATTAGTTATTAGTCATTAGTCATTAGCTAACAACTAAGGTGTTAACCATCTAGAGTTTGTCTTTGGGGAGGGAACAAGAACCCGACCCACAACAATGCTAAAAATACTGATATAAATAGATTCTCGATCGCCATTGCATCTATTTTTCTCAGTTCATCCGTGTCATAATCCGTAGTTTAGCCCAACAGAAAAGGCCAAAAAAATATGATTATTGTAATGAAAGCCGGCACTCCAGAAGCCGAGATCGATCGACTAGACCAAGATCTCCGCAGTACCTGGGGTTTGATACCAGAAAAAATCGTAGGCCGTTATAAAGTTGTTATGGGTTTGGTAGGCGAAACCGCCGAGCTCGAACCTCTGCAACTGCGCGAAATGAGCACCTGGATTGAGGAAGTGCTGCGCGTGGAAAAACCCTACAAACGCGCTTCTATCGAGTACCGCCAAGGAGAAGCCAGCGAAGTACCGGTTGCTACTCCTTTAGGAACTGTAATGATCGGCTTGCATCACCCGATCGCGATCGTAGCAGGCCCTTGCTCGGTCGAAAACGAAGAAATGATTGTGGAAACGGCAATGCGCGTCAAAGCTGCTGGAGCTCATTTTCTCCGTGGTGGGGCGTACAAACCGAGAACTTCCCCCTATGCTTTCCAAGGTCACGGCGAGAGTGCTTTGGGATTGCTGGCGGCGGCCCGGGAAGCTAGTGGCTTGGGAATTATCACCGAAGTTATGGATGCGGCGGACTTAAGTGCGATCGCAGAAGTAGCCGATGTAATCCAAGTCGGGGCGAGAAATATGCAGAATTTCTCACTGTTGAAGAAAGTCGGAGCTCAAGACAAACCTGTTTTGCTGAAGCGCGGCATCTCCGCCACCATTGAAGAATGGTTGATGGCTGCTGAGTATATCATGGCTTCTGGCAATCCGAACGTGATTTTGTGCGAGCGCGGAATTCGCGGGTATGACAGGCAATATACACGCAATACGCTTGATTTGTCGGCAGTACCAGTATTGCGGACTCTGACTCACTTACCAATTATGGTTGACCCGAGTCACGGCACCGGTTGGGCGCAGTTTGTACCGTCAATGGCGTTTGCTTCGATCGCCTCTGGTACAGATTCCCTGATGATCGAAGTGCACCCGAATCCGAAAAAAGCTTTGTCTGACGGGCCGCAATCTTTAACACCGGATCAGTTCGACAAGTTGATGGAAGAATTGGCGGTGATTGGTAAAGTCATGGGACGTTGGCCACAGCCCGTGCCTGTTTTGGCATAAAAACAGGCGAAACGCCTAACCTAAAATGCGATCGCGGTTAAATCCCCGGCTTCTTAAAGAAGTCGGGGATTTTGTTATTGTGTTTTTGGAATAGAGGCCCAGGGGCGATCGTACTTCTAGGAATGTTGGGAAATTTTGTATAATTGATATTTGAATTAATTAGCGAGAGGGCTGGGAGTCATTATAGGCATGGGGACCAAACTCACTTTAGCAGAATTTCTAGCTTTGCCCGACGGAGATATATATTGTGAGTTTGTAAATGGTGAAGCAGTTCCTAAAGTGTCTCCAAAATTTTTTCATTCCAGTTTACAGGGAGCTTTGTGTCGCCTGATTCGTGTATGGTGTAAAGGACGCGGGCGAGTGCTTCCAGAATGGGCAATTTTGTTAAAGCGTCAGGATAAAGATTGGGTACCTGTTCCCGATTTAACGTACATTTCTTATGAAAGTCTGCCGAAAAGTTGGCGGCGAAATGAAGCTTGTCCCGCAATTCCTGAACTGGTGATTGAGATTATATCGCCGGATCAAACGATGAAGGAATTTGAAGAGAAGGCGAAAGATTATTTGGCGGCGGGGGTTCCGCGAGTTTGGGTGATTGATCCAGAGGCTATTTTAATTAGAAGTTTTTTGACGGGTGGTTTGAGTCAAGTTTATACAGATAATACACCGATTGTAGATGAGTTGCTGCCTGGTTTGGAGTTGACGACTAGACAGATTTTTGAAGAAGCCGAATTGATTGATTGAGGGCGATATTTTGGGGAAAGTGAGGCGGGCGGGCTTTCATTGAACATCAAAAAATCGCACATCCAAAAGTTGGAAATGCGATTGATGCAAAAATTAACAGGTGTTATCGAGAACCCACTTTAGACTAAGAGTTACGTTCTTTCAGTTGCTCTATAACTTGAATCAGTACCGCAACTGAACGAATCAGAACAGCCACGGCTAAAATCAGTTCAGTTCCCGAATATCCACTATTTGGTTGAGAATGACCGGGTATGGAGGGTGTAGTCGGTTCGTTCGCGCAAATGGTTTGCTGTTGAGATTGCATTGTTTTTCTCCTCTGTAAAACTAGGGTTTGGATTGAGGAGAAGTTAGTGGCCACGTCGCTTCTCACATCTCTAGCATCTTTCATTTTTGGCGATGGCAAAAGGATCGGTTGGCGACCTGCACTAGGCGATTCCTGAAAAATTTGTCTAGAATGTGATCGTTGACAATTATCTTTGCACTGTTGTATGCGCCTCAAAGCCTCCGAGCAAGGACTAGACAGAATTCGTCAGGCGAGGACAGAAAAAAAGTGGGACTGGAATACTGACTACGCCGAGACTCCTCTAGTAGAGGCAAGTCAACTCCTAAATCGGGAATGGCAACCAGGAGAGGATTATCCAAAAGGTATCTCAGGAGTAACCTGGAGGCGCTTTCTGGAAGGAAAAAACCGCATCGAAGCTTTGGCTTTCAAAGCTTTCTGTCAAGCTTTGGGATTAAATTGGCAAGAAGTTGTTGATACCACCAGCAATAATCAACTCGATCAACGTGCTGAGAAGACTCGCTTCATCGAAAACTTCTGGGTCGGCAGAAAAGCAGCGATCGCCCAGTTAAGTGCTAAGTTGCGTGGAGATACTCGCGTTTTGGTGCTGACGGGGATTACCGGAATTGGCAAGACAGCTTTGGCATATCAACTAGCTAAGGTGTTGCAGAGAGACTTCCAGCGCTCCAGACCCCTAAATTTTGAAGATGACGGGGCGCGGGACTTTACCAGTGTTGCGGCTGATTTGCTAATCCGATGGGGAGAAACAGTAACGGCAGACGATCGCAAAGATCCAGAACGGTTGCTCTATCGCTTGTTGCGACAACTGCAAAACAACCGTTACTTGGTGCAAATGGATTCGGTAGAGATGCTGCTGGATGGGGATAAAGATACAGGCTGGAATAACTTTCAGGAGCAATATCAAGGTGAGTGGTGGGTAAGATTTTTTGAACGATTACTGGCATTGCCAGAATGCCAAAGTCGGCTGATTCTCACGTCGCAAGATTTACCCACTGAGTTTCAAGAGTTAGGTCATGTAGAGTATCGGCATTTTGAGACTTTGGCTGGGCTAGAAGCCCCAGAGCGGTTGCGGTTATTTTGGAAAACGGGAATAGAGATTGAGCCCGTATCACCTTCTAGACCATATTTAGAGCGAATAGGGGCTGCCTATGAAGGACACCCTTTGGCATTGCTGGTCATTGCAGGGGAAATTCTAAGTGAGCCATTCAATGGCGATGTGGTTGCCTATTGGAAAAAATATGGGCATGAGATAGAAGAAATTGAGAAGGTACGCCAACAAGAGGAAGTGCTATCAGAAAATGATCGACTTAGAATAGAAAGATTTAGCCCTAGATTGCGAGAGTTGGTCAAAAAGAAGATTGAGGCTTCATTTGTGCGGTTGAAAGAGGATTTTCCTGACGCATATGTCTTACTTTGCTTTGGGGCTGCGTATCGTCGTTCAGTGCCAAAAGAAGCATGGTTTTCTGGTTTGAAAAAGCGCTTGGCTTATGCAGAAGAAAAGCTACTGATAGCGCTAGATGCTTTGGGCGATCGCTATCTATTTGAAGTAGAAGAATTTATGGATGGTGAGGAACTCTTAAGGCAGCACAATTTAATCCGTAGTGTGGCACTTGACCACTCTAAAAAGGAAAAAAGGAGAATACAGCCAGGATGACAAGCTATTTTGCGGAAGTGAATTTTAAAACTAAAAACTGCTTAGAAGACGTTGACTTTGCTGCACCTGGAAAGTTAGCGGTTGCCAATTTAAATATTGACTCAGAACTAGCAGGATCAAAGGAAATATCACTTTGGGAACTTTCCAATTATTCAGCAGTCGAATGGTGGTTGATGGAGTACGAATCCAAGCCAGATGCTTCAAATCTTGAGAAAGTTCGGGGATACTTGGAAGCATTTCACCATCTCTGCGAACTGAAAAACTGGGAAAGAGCTAGCAAAATCATTGAGATTAACCTTGATATACCTAATAATACAGAATTACACAATCCGCTAATAACTTGGGGCTACTATCGTGAAGTAATTGATTTATACAGTAGACTATTGGGAAACTTAGACCCAGCCAGTGATGCTGTTTGCTTCTTGGGTCTGGGTCAGGTATATCATTACTTAGGAAGCTACGACGAAGCTATTTCTTATTATAAGGAAAGTTTATCCAGAATGTTGAAGATAGGCGATAGTTTAGGTGTTGGGAAAGTTGCGGGCAGTATGGCTAACACTTACCTTGCTATAAGAGAGTACGAGCTAGCGATTAGTTGCTATGAAGAATGTTTGGTCATTTCTCAAAAAACAAACGATCAAGAAAGTATTGGATCAACATTGGGCAATATAGGGACTATATACTTCGCCCTAGAAAAATACAACACAGCCATTGATTATGCTGAGCAACATTTCACAATTGCAGAAAAAATAGGCGATTTAGAAGGCATAGGGATAGCACTAACTAATTGGGGAAATGCGTTATTTAAACTTGGTCATCATCTAGAAGCTCATAAAAAGTTTTTGAGAGCAAGGGAAATTTTTAAACAAAAGGGCGATCGTCGCTCTGAGGCTCTAAGTTTATACAATTTGGCGACGAGCTTCCAAGCAGATTTAGGCAACCTCCCTCTAGCTATTGAGTATTGCGATCGCGCCCTCTCCATCGCCACCGAATTAGGCATCCCGCTCGCAAAAGAGTGTCAGGAATTGAAGGAACAATTACTGAGCAAACATAACCTGTGAGGTATCGGTATCTAAAAGGTGTAACGTATCTGTGGTAAGCGCTAGATGAGCAACGCTTTTTCACTTCCCTTAAAACAAAGTGATAATTGCCGTATTAGGAGTCTCACTTAAAGCTGCGATCACACCATAGTTTTCTCTTAGCATTCTCTCTATATCCCCTGTTGAACAATTTCCGCGACGTATCCAAATTACCTTTGGGGGAAATCCCAACAATAGACTCAATTCACTAAAATCTGCATCCTTGGTAACAATAATATAGTCATGCTGACGAGCATAATCCCAAACCTCGCGATCTGGTATAGTAGCTAATCCAACCCCATCAACATGAACTGAACCAGGGTAGATATCTGCGAGGCGATCGACAAGACGAGGAGAGAGATTTTGGTCAAACAAAAGTAGTCTCATGACCCAACGACTAACATAAACTGTTCGCGTTTAGCCGCGAAACTCAAGCAAGCCAAAATATCCTGTTGGGTGAGATAGGGAAAATCATCTAGAATTTCTTGATAAGTCATCCCAGAAGCAAGATATTCCAGCACGTCATAGACTGTAATTCTCATGCCTCGAATACAAGGTTTACCACCTCGTTTACCCGGTTCGATCGTAATTATATTAGCGATATCTTGGTCTGACATGGCTGTCTTCTGTTAGTTTCTGTTTTTAATTCTAACCTAGGAAGCTGATTTTCACGATCGCACGCCCTACTCAAAGACTTTCATTAAGTTGTTTCATATCCTCTTGCGGCTGCACTTGCTTGTGCAAACTAATTTTGTCACCCACTTCATACCCCGAATTAAAACCTGCCGCGCTGCTGACTTGAGAATTTGTTCTCGTTCTAATTTTAACCCCTCGGCCCTCTAGATAATCCGCGATCGCCCGTTGATTTTTCTCAAACATCGATCGCACTACAATCCCTGGAGTCGCCGCCGCATCCCCCGAACCCGGAATCCCAGACTTTTCCATCTCCTGTTTTTGTTCCAACAATCTTTGTCTCAACCTTGTCGCGCATCCAACCCGAAAAGCATTCAGATACGCCAACCCCCTGCCGTTTCCTTTGCGGTATTTAGCCCTTTTTTCAATTGCAGAACTCAAATATTCGTACAGATGTTTGCAAACAATCAGGTTTGTAGAAGTTCCCACCAAAAACATACTGCCAGTATAAATATTTCGCATGGCATTGCAACCGTTAGCGTCGGCAATTCCCGAAAGCAGCATCATTTTCCAAGTGACAAATTTGGATGTTGTTTCAACAGAGTCTTCGTCAATCTCTTCTTGGTGATTTGGCCCTAAATCCGCGAGGCTGAGATTGTACTGTGCCAGTAAAAGGGAAGCTTTTTCGGCTGCAGCAGTCGATTCGTTTTCATTGGATGAGGTGGCTAGGGCTAACAGCTTTTTGATTCTTTCGACAATACTTGTGTCTGCCATTTTTCAATCGGTTTTAGGGTGAGAGTAAGCGGTGGCAAGGATTTGGGTGAATTCCTATTTTAGTATAGCTGGGAATGTGCGATGTTTTTTGAGGAGGATTTTTTTGAACCGCAGAGGGCGCAGAGGGCGCAGAGAGAGAGAAAGAAAGAAGTTCCCAACTGAGGCGCGGATTGGTTACTCTTCGAGGACTTCCAGGACTGATTTGGGCAACAATTTATCTTTAAACCAAACTACTTTTGCTGACACATCTTTTACATTCACCCCGGCTTTTTCTAAATTCAGCCGTTCGGAAATAGCTAAAATCAAGTGATCGCATTCAGACTTCTGTACTTGTGCAAATTTCTTTTGCAAATACTCCGGCCGCCAATAGCCAACTATTTCTAATAAAAACACTCGCCCGTCGGGATGCACTAACCGAAAGTCGGGAATCATCACACTACCTGGAATCGGAATTAAATCAACTTCTCGCTCTAGTTTCCACTCGGTTTTTGTGGAATTCCATCGTTCAGCAAATGCGGCTTCTAACATACTATCATAAGGCTTGCCAGGGGGATAGTGGCTGACTAAACCGCAGTCGGAATTGAGGGTGAATTTACCTGTTTTCAAAACGCCACTAAAAGGATCTTTTGTGTGCAGTGTCGAGTGCATACTCCATTTGGTGACGTGCAGCAGTGCGGGCAGCATTTTCGCCAGGGCTAAACCGTAGCGGGTGCTGGGTTTGAATAAGCTTGTAGGGCCGTCTATTGTCAGTGTAAAACCGTGGTCTGCATCGCCTTCGATGTAAGTCATTAATTGAAATAGTTTCAGATAGCGAAATAAGAGTTTGTATTCTCCTGGATCGTTGCGGTGGGCGGTTAATTGAACTTGACTTGCTCGGTAAAATATGCCTTGAACTTGAGAAAGATTGTATTTGTGAAGCAAGTTTTCGGGTGTTGGTGCATTAAACTCGGTGAGGATTTTGTTTTCGTTTAAATCGGCGTATAAACCTGTAGTGATTTCGTGAGGAAAAACTTCTCTGTTTAAGTCTTGGCTGAGTTCACTTGCTACTTTTTCCAGGGTTAATTGGGTGGATTGAGGGCTGGGAGTCGATCGCGCGGACAATGCAAAAACCCGCTGTCTCAACTCTGAGGGCTCTAGGGGACTGATGACTTCCAAGGTGCAGAAACCGCCTTTCAGCAGGTGCGCTAATCCCCGTTTCAGCCGATAATCCGGGCTGTCGCCTTCTAACTCTAGCAAGCGTCCGTCGAGTTCGCCTTGGGTTTTGCCGATCGACTCTTGAAAGCAGTTTATCGTTTCGGTAGCTGCTTCTAAGTTTTTAGCATCTATCTTGAGGCGGAGAGGAATAATTGATTCTCCGTTTTGGCGGTGACTTAATAAATCAGTGGGTAGCATTTGTTAATAGTTTTTTATTTTTAACGAACCGCGAAGAGGGGAAGAACGCCAAGGGAAGAGAGAGAAAGAAAGAGAGTGAAGAGAAATAGTTTATGCTTGCTACCAGGGAATTTCATCATTGTCTTCTCCCCATTTTGCGGGTGATTCTGCTGCTTTTTTGGTTGTCTCTCGGTTGACTCCGTAAATCGGTGTCGGTTTGACAATTTCTAATTTCTGATATTCTGGCTTTGGCGGTTCTACTTGTGTTTGTGGTTGGGGTTGGTGAGGCTGCATTCCTCCTCGGCGGCGTTGGGATGTTCTTTCTTCGCTGGTGTCTTCGGTGACGACTTCGTAGAGAATTGCTAACTTATTTACATCGCTGCTTTTGCGGAGAACTCGACCCAATCGCTGAATGTATTCGCGTTCGCTGCCGGTTCCTGACAATATGATAGCAATTCTGGCGTCGGGAACGTCCACTCCTTCGTTGAGGACGTGGGAGGCGACGAGGGTTTTGTATTCGCCGCTGCGAAAGCGATCGAGGATTTCGTGGCGTTCTTTGACAGGGGTTTGGTGGGTAATTGTGGGGATGAGAAATTCTTGGGAAATGCGGTAAACTGTGGCGTTGTCTCCGGTGAAAATTAGCGTCCGCTGGGGAGAGTGTTCTGCTAGTATTTTGGCTAAAATTCGCAGTTTGCCTTCGGTACAAAGGGCGATTTCTTTGGCTTGGCGGTGGGCTAGCATGGCGCGCCGTCCCAGGGGCGATCGCGCGCTTGCCATGATAAACTGTTTCCAACCATCCAGGCTGGATATTCTGATATTAGACTGTTTTAAGAAATCGTTGCGAATCTTGATTAATTCGGCGTAGCGGTCGGTTTCTTCTGTTGACAGTTTTACCATGATTTGAACTATTTTATGATCGGCTAAAGCATCGCCTGCCAAATCTTCTGGTCTTTTGCTAAATACTGTCGGGCCGATCAGGAAATGCAAATCGCTGTGGCGGCCATCTGTGCGATCGGGTGTGGCTGTCAGTCCGAGTCTAAAAGGCGCGATCGCATATTCGGAAATTACTCGATAAAAGTCCGTTGGCAAATGGTGGCATTCGTCAAAAACCAGCAAACCGTATTTATTGCCCAAGGTTTCTGCATGAATACTTGCACTGTCGTAGGTTGCCACTAAAATTGGCGTTTTGTCCCGCGAACCTCCACCCAACAATCCGATTTCGATATCGGGAAAAGCGGCTTTTAAATTAGCATACCACTGGTGCATTAAGTCGAGAGTTGGTACTACAATTAATGTACTGCGACCAGTGACTTGCATCGCCAATTGTGCCAGATAAGTTTTGCCGGAAGCGGTAGGGAGGACGACTACTCCTTGGCTTCCTGCTTCCTGCCAAGCTGCGAGGGCCTGTTCTTGATGCGGGTAAGGCTGCATTTCCACGCTGGGTACGAGTTCGAGTAGTTCGTATCCCCTAGCTTCGTCCGTGAAGTGAATGCACTCGGCTTGGAGGCATTCTACCAGCGGGCGGTAGTGAATGGCTCGAATGCGGAATTTTTCCACGCGATCGTCCCATGTCGCAAAGTCCACCCAGTCTCTGCCTTTGGGCGGCGGGTGTAGCAAGAGCGTTCCGCGATCGAATGTTAAGGTAGGTATCCGTGGCATTTGTTTTGAGACCCCCTGAGTGCAAGCCTGTTAAATTATAAGTGACCGATAAAATATATTGACAGCAGACCCTCTATCAGCTATTATTTAATCACATCTATTAAACCCTAATGTATTTTAATCTAAAATAGGGTTAACTTAAAATTAAATAGTAATTTTTTCAAGATTTGTAAAGGTCAATATTTCTTTCTTTTCTCCTTTTCTACGGCATCAGAGGTTCCTCTACAAAAAATCTCGTTCAAAAATCAAATAGGATTACCCTAGAATTTTTTGTAGCCGACCAAATTGCCCCAATCTCAAAAATGTCAAAAAAATGTAGTAGGTACTTTAGTTATTGCTTCTGAATTGGCAAAAAAACCTAGGTACTGACTACACAATGTTTGGTATTGATTAGATATTTTGCCCACGGCTTCGAGTTCAATTATCAGGGGAATAATATGTTTGATTTTATAGAATATAAAAAAAGATTTTTAGAAGCGACTAAGGACTGGAATAACGAGAAATGGAATAATTTTGATGACAATCCATTCCTGCTGTCGGCCCCAATGCTTCAAGATTGTCATGTTAAGAATTGTCGCTTTGTTGAAAGTCGATTAAAGATGTTGGAATATCTGCCTAAAAATAGTGTGGTGGCTGAGGTGGGAACTCAATACGGACACTTTGCAGAAAAAATTCTTGCTATTGCCAAGCCCAAAAAGCTGCATTTAATCGAATATAATTTTGATTTATTCAAAGCCGAAATCAGCAAAAAACAAATAACTCTAGTTCAAGAAGGGATAGAAAATGGAACGGTAGAGCTTCACGAAGGGGATTCTTCGACAATTTTAAAGAGCTTTCCTGACGAGTATTTTGACTGGATATATATCGATGCGGACCACGCCTATCAAGGTGTATGCAAAGATATTCAGCAAGGTTATACTAAAGTTAAAGCCGCAGGAATGATGGTTTTTAACGATTACACGAATTGGTCGGTATGCGAGGTGATACCTTACGGTGTGGCGAAAGCAGTCAATGAGTTTTGTATTGCGAATAACTGGGAAATGGTATTTTTTGCCTTTCAGCCCCTAGGCTATCACGATGTTGCAATCAGGAACAATACTGGGGAAACAGCACTGCGAATTCCCTTGGAGGAAACCAATTCCGAATTGCAGAATTACCAAGCTCAAATTCAACAGCTACAGTTACAGTTGGAACAAGCTAAAAAGACGATCGACTTGATGGAAAACGATCGATTTGGGAAAGTGCGATCGATCTGGCGGAAAATCCAACAAAAATTCTCCTAGCCCAGCCGGATTGCCAAATCTAAAATCTACAATGGTATTGTCCCGCTGGGGATGGTTTTTAGGTTAGATTCGATCTATGTATGCCTGATATTAGAGGTTATAGATGGAAATAGGCGTCCCCAAGGAAATCAAGGATTTGGAGTTTCGAGTCGGGCTCAGTCCCACAAGTGTCCGGGCTTGTTCGGACAAAGGTCACGCAGTTTTTGTCGAAACGAATGCTGGTGCTGGGGCCGGTTTTGCGGACGAAGACTACGTTGAAGCAGGGGCTAAGATTGTCTTAAAGGCTTCAGATGTCTGGAATCGCGAACTAATTGTTAAAGTTAAAGAACCGCTACCTGCTGAGTATCCGCTGATGCAAAAAGAGCAGTTGCTGTTTACATATTTACACTTGGCGGCCGATCGCACATTAACCAAGCATTTAATCAGCAGCGGAGTCCAGGCCATCGCCTACGAAACCGTCGAACTTCCGGACAGAAAATTGCCGCTGCTAACGCCGATGAGTATTATTGCAGGGCGTTTGGCCGTGCAGTTCGGAGCTCGGTTTCTGGAACGACAGCAAGGTGGCAGAGGAGTGCTTTTGGGCGGCGTACCGGGAGTGAGACCGGGTAAAGTTGTGATTTTGGGCGGCGGAATTGTCGGCACAGAAGCAGCCAGAATTGCTGTAGGAATGGGCGCAAGAGTGCAAATTTTAGACGTAAATGTCGATCGCTTAGCCTACTTGGAAACTCTGTTCGGTTCCAGAGTAGAATACCTCTACAGCAGTCCTTTGCAAATTGAAGCAGTTATCCCCGATACTGATTTGTTAATCGGTGCGGTTTTGGTCTTAGGTAAAAAAGCTCCAGTGCTGGTTTCTCGCGAACTTGTTGCGAAGATGCACCCCGGTTCTGTGATTGTTGACGTAGCCGTTGACCAAGGCGGCTGCGTGGAAACTTTGCGGGTAACTTCTCACACAAATCCTACTTATGTTGAGGAAGGAGTCGTGCATTACGGCGTGCCGAATATGCCCGGTGCTGTGCCTTGGACTGCGACACAAGCTTTGAATAACAGCACTTTGCCTTATGTTTTGCAGTTGGCAAATAACGGGATTAAAGCTTTGGAAATGAATCCGAGTTTGGCGAAGGGATTGAACGTGCAGAATCACCGATTGGTGCATCCGGCCGTGCGCGAGGTTTTCCCCGATTTGGCCGATTAGATTCCCCTTTTTTCAGTAAATCCCGTAGGGTGCGTCAGATCAAAGCTTGTGGATTATTAATAACCGGACGAGATCTGACGCACCCTACTAAACTACACAGCGTTTTGCGATGTTTGGCTAACAGTAAATCCTCGAAACTAAAGCATTTCCCAACCCGAACAGTAATTTGTTCAAAATATTACTTGCAGCCCAGAAAAAAATAAATTCCCCAAAAGACTTGACAGATTCGCGAAGTTATGGAATAGTAGTAATTCGTGACCGATGCGGAACTGGCGGAATTGGTAGACGCGCATGATTCAGGTTCATGTGGTGCAAGCCTTCCGGGTTCAAGTCCCGGGTTCCGCATTCCAAAGGCAGAAAGAAGTTTGGGGTTAACCCGATACAGGCAATAACCCCATTCGCTCTGCTGAATTAAACAATGCTGACAAGTATTCAAAACCCCCTAGTTAAAGAAATTCGCAAGCTGCACAGCTCGAAGGGACGCAGGGAACAACAATTATTTTTACTCGAAGGGACGCACTTGCTCGAAGAAGCTTGCGCTGCCAAATACCGACTAGCAACGGTTTGCTGCACTCCCGAATGGCTGGATCAGCACGGGGAACTTTGGGAGCAAGTTGGTAATTTAGCCGATCGCACAGAATTAGTAAGTGCAAAAGTGTTAGAGTCGATCGCCACTACAGTCCAACCCGACGGCATTGTCGCCACCGCACCCCGCACCGCAACAGAGCCTGCAAAATTGTCAACTTTAGGAATAGCCTTAGAAACAATCCAAGATCCCGGCAACTTGGGGGCGATCGTCCGCACGGCTGCGGCTGCTAATGCCGACGGTTTGCTGCTGAGTGCAGACAGCGCCGATTTAGACCATCCCAAAGTGCTGCGCGCCTCGGCAGGAGCTTGGTTTAAGCTGCCAATGGCAGTCAGTCCAGATTTAACCGCCGAAGTCTCGGCCTATAAAAATCGAGGAATGCAAATTTTAGCAACCGTCGCCGGGGCCAGTTTAAGTTATTGGGAAGTAGATTTGCGAGTGCCGACTCTGATAGTTTTAGGCAACGAAGGCTCTGGTTTGTCGGAAGAATTGAGGAGTTTGGCCGATCGGCAAATCCAAATTCCCCTGAGTCGTGGCGTAGAATCTTTAAATGTGTCGATCGCCGGAGCCCTCATCTTGTACGAAGCTCAACGGCAAAGAACTGATTAGACTTATTGCATAAATTTTTGATTGATAGGGAAACCGCAGATGCAACGCAGATTCATTTCCAGATAGGAGAGCGAATGCCTGCCATTCAAATCTCTTATTTAATTGTTAATTAATCCTTATCTGTAGGGCGGGTTCATCAATATGTGTAACTTCACATTTATAGCCTGGGAGGCACGGGTGGCATGAAATCGGGTTTTTTAACCAAAATACCTCCTTACAGCCCGCAGATTCCGTAAAAGCCCGGTTTATTGGGTTTTTTGTGCGATCGCGAACTCAAGCTGCCGGGCATTTAAATTTTATTTTTCACTCTTTGCTGTGCCAACAGCGTTCCCTCCCCATCTACCCCTGTGCCCCTCTCCCCATCTCCCTCTGTGAGAGGTGGCCGATTTTGTTTATATTGATGCAAACTGTAAAGCTAGGAAAGCGGGTACCCTCGTACCAACTCTCCAGGCTTACATGAAATAAATATGAAGAAATGTAGGCAAATGCTCTCACAAATGTTAAGATTCTTAACATAACGTAGTATTGTGCACACCCCAACCAAAACCTAACCTGAGACGGTGCTGACTGGGAGTAGTAGCTAGCTACCATAAAATTAAGCCTCTTTAAATGGAAGGAAAGCGCAAGTCCCCGCCCGCTTTCCTTCCCAGCTAAAGCTAGGGGTTTGCGACTACCGCAAACCTTTAGAGGCACAGATCCTCAGCGGGAAAAGCTCATGAAAACTCTTAAGTCCTCAGATACAGATTCTGTTCGCGCTTACTTGCGGGAAATCGGCCGCGTTCCCTTGTTGACCCATGAGCAAGAAATACTCTACGGGAAACAGGTACAGCGCTCAACCGCACTGCATCAGGAGAAAAATATTTTAGCCGAAGAGTTAGGCCGCGACCCGACGGCGGCTGAATGGGCACAGGCAGTTGGGCTGTCTGAGGCACAGTTGCAGCGGACGATCGAGCACGGGGAAAGGGCAAAGCGCCAAATGGTGGAAGCGAATCTCCGCCTGGTAGTGTCTGTTGCCAAAAAATATATCAAGCGCAATGTAGATTTACTCGATCTAATTCAGGAAGGCACGATCGGGATGCAGCGGGGAGTAGAAAAATTTGACCCGACTAAGGGCTACAGATTTTCTACTTATGCTTATTGGTGGATTCGTCAGGCAATTACTCGGGCGATCGCCGAAAAAGGCCGGACCATCCGCTTACCGATCCACATCACCGAAAAGCTCAACAAAATTAAAAAGGCTCAGCGCCAACTTGCTCAACAGCTTGGTCGCGCGGCCACGGCTGCTGAATTGGCATCAGAGCTAGAATTGACTCCCAAACAGATTCGCGAATATCTCGATCGCGCGCGCCTGCCACTTTCCCTGGACTTGCGCGTGGGAGACAATCAAGATACAGAGTTGGGCGATTTGTTGGAAGATACGGGTACTACGCCAGAAGACTTTGCGCTGCAATCTTCCCTGCGGACTGACTTAGACCACCTGATGGCAGAACTGACTCAGCAACAGCGAGAAGTGCTCGCCTTGCGGTTCGGTTTAGAAGACGGGCAAACCTTAACTTTGGCAAAAATAGGCGATCGTCTCAACATCAGTCGGGAACGAGTGCGGCAAATAGAACGGGAAGCTTTGACCAAACTTCGCAAGCGCAAGCAAGATATGAACGATTATCTAGCCAGCTAGGTAGATTGGGGATTGGCGATCGGACATTTCGCCCGCTCGCAATCCCCAATCTAAAATCGTAAAAACCGCCGCTTTTAATTCGGTTGTACCCACTTGGTTGTTACGACTGTCCTGCTACATTAGTAATTACTTAGTAATAAAGATCAGCAGCGATCGGATAAGGGTTATTTAATTTAACCGCCCGCGTCTAACATAACAAGCTGTTTCTGAAACGGAGGTACTCGTGAGCAACTCATCTAATAAATCCCCAGAATTCTTTGAAGAAGACGGAGAAAATGCCAACTTATTATGGCAATACGTGCAGTCCATGGCTCCCGACACAGTTTCTCAGTTGTCTAAGCCGACTTCTCACGAAGTGTTTCAAGTAATGGAGCGAAATATTGTTGGACTTTTGGGGAATTTGCCTTCGGAACACTTCGGGGTGACAGTGACTACCAGTCGCGAACATTTGGGTAGATTGCTAGCCTCGGCTATGATTAGCGGTTATTTTCTCAAAAATGCCGAACAGCGAATGACTTTTGAAAAGTCCATACAAGCCAGTGAGAGACACGGCTCGGACGATTAGTAGATTCTGAACACTTAAGTGGTCCAAGTGTCAAGCCCCCCCTCGCAAGATGGGGGCTTAATATTTTAGATTTTAGATTTTAGATTTTAGGTTTTAGATTTTAGATTTTAGATTAAATAATAATTTAATAAATATTGATATTATTCTTAAATTCCCAATTCCCAATTCCCAATTCCCAATTCCCAATTCCCAATTCCCAATTCCTAATTAATATGTCTGTTTCTCCTGTTGCCCACAAAGTTATCGGCGTTGCTGCAATCTGGAACGAGCGACAACAAATTTTGATTGACAAGCGCCGACAACACGGACTGCACGGGGGTTTATGGGAGTTTCCTGGCGGTAAAATAGAGCCGGGAGAAACGATCGAAGCTTGCATAGAACGGGAAATTATGGAGGAGTTGGGGATTGTCGTAGAAGTTGGCGATCGCCTGATTACAATTGACCACGACTACACTAAATTTACAGTTAGGCTCTACGTGCACCACTGCCGCTACGTCAGTGGGGAACCGCAAACGATCGAATGCGATGAAATTCGCTGGGTCACACTCGATGAAATTGACCAATTTACTTTTCCCCAGGCAAACGCACAGATTATCGCTGCACTGCGGAAAAGTTGAACTGTAACGCCATTCAAGATTTTAAGCTCAGCCGTTCTCGGGCAAGGGGAACTTCAATTTCCCTTTAACACTTGAACAATTGAATCAGTAAGTTCCTGAAAGCTTGCTCTCTCAAGCCGCCCGACAGCAGCAAGGGCTAGGTTCTCTTCTATATGTTTTGGCGCTTTCATCCCTACAAGCGCACTCAGGAGGCCAGGGGCGCTCCGGGTATATTGGAGCGCCCGCTGGCAGTCTGTCTGCAAGCGATCGCCAAAGGCAGAAGCAATCTTTTCTGGGATCTGACCGATAACCTGCGCTTGACACAGCGACATACTGGCGATCGCCCAAATGCCTAAGCGATCGGCAGCTTCCAATACTGAGACTTGTTCTCCTTTGATTGTTTGAGTTGGGCTTAGCACCGCTTCCGGCATCCCCATATTCAAAGGAAGCTGAATAAACCGAAACCGATCCTCTTTGTTCCCAGCTACTTCCCGAGCAATGGACTTCGCACGCGCCAGATCGATATGGTACCTTTCAGTTGGAGGTACGCGGAAAGCATTCCAAGTTGCCAGACCGTAATTGGCAATTTTACCAGCTAAAACCGCACCTTCAAGTACCTCAAAAACCTCTCGCAACCGATTGTAAAAAGTATCGGGTTCAACTTGAGAAAGTAGCTTTTCTGGATTGTGAAGGTAGTAGACATCGATTGTCTCAATGCCGAGGTTGGCGAGGCTCCAATTAAGCTGATCTTGAATGTATTCTGGGTGGATGCAGTAACGCTCCTGGGCCAAATCTGCCATGCTGACAGTAGAGTTGTTTGGCTCAACGTACTGCTGATAAAACCACTCTACATGGTTTGGAGTTGGATGCGGAACAACGCCGCCTTTCGTACAGATAATTAGTTCATCTCTTAAAGCCTCTCCCGATTCCAGGAGACGCCGGATAGCCTTTCCGACACTCCGTTCTCCGTACTGGTAGCGGTAGTTGATTGCTGAGTCAATTACGTTCGTACCCCGCCGAACCGATTCAACTACAGCTTCCGCCACAAGAGTGTCAGTATACTCATCTGGTTCGCCAAGGTAAGTGCCAATTCCAATCGAGCTGGCAACAAGCGAACCAGTTTCTCGGAAGTGATCGGCTGCACAGTTTTTGTTGTGCCGTTCCCTGTAACGCTGCGTTCCTTCTGCGGTAGCTCTGCCTGCGATCGCGATCGCATTACTACTTCCTAACATAAAAATCTTTTGCCTCTTCTTGAATAAACTAATTAGGAATTCCGCAAGTCTAAGTGATGCTTGATTTAAAATTCTCCTCAAAGTGAGCAAAGTAGAAGCGCGAGCGATCGCGCCTCTACATTTTTAGACCAGATGTTTGGGAGCCTCTATTAACTGGCGATCTACGAGATAGGAAAAATAAGTCCGAAACAAACTCGCATCCGCCTGCGGGCAGATAATGTCCGTTCCAGAAAGTCCCTTCAACGCATTCTGGCAATCGAATTACAGCGTAGCAGATTTAGCCATTTCTGCTTCCGAAACTTTTTCGGAGAAAAGACTGACAAGCGGATACAACGCATTTTCTGGAGAATATCCAGCGCGATTGATTACTTCTGCTTGCCACGTCTCAGAAGAAACTCGTTTGATAGGATAACCCATTGAGCAAATCCAGGCAAGCAATTCACTCATCTGAAAAGACTGAGGGTTGACTAAATGAAAAGTCTTTCCGAGCAATTCTTTTTGGCTCGAAAGATGAACGATCGCTCGGCTCACATAGTCAACAGGCGCTACGTTCATCAGCTTATCACCATCGGGCGCACATCCAAGTTGCACGCAACCAGCGATTAACCTGTACAGTAAGTCACTCGGATTGCAGGCCCCTGTTTGGCTGTCCCCAGAAATGCGGCCTGGCCTGTAAATGCTAACAGGAATCCCGCGATCGCGCCCGACCTCTACTAACTTTTCTGCCACCCACTTAATCTTAGTGTAAGCGCCTTTTAGACCCTCTCCCGGAGTGAGTTCATCCTCCTCTCGCACCACCTTAATCCCAGATTCTCCCATTGCCGAGACAACGGAAATCGTAGAAATTAAATGGACTGGTTTTAGCTTACTTTGACTCGCCAATCTCACAACTTCCTGCGTCCCCAAAACGTTAGCGGGTTTGAGAACCGAGTATGGATAAGTAAACTTGACAAACGCGCCATTGTGGTAAATGACATCTATTTTACTGGCTAAAACTCCGAACTGCTCCTCGGGAAGCCCCAAAAGTGGTTGAGACAAATCTCCAGCAATTGGGATAATGCGATCGCTCCTGCTTTCATCCCAAATTAAATAGGATTCGAGGCTGCTTTGAATCCGCTTTTTAGCTGATTCTGAATCGGCAGAACGGACTAGGCAATAAATTTCTGCTTGAGTTTGTTGCAAGAGGTCGCGTAGCAAAAAGGCTCCCAAAAAGCCCGTCGCCCCTGTTAAGAGAATGCAAGCTGGTTCAGTTTCTGGCTCGCTCAATGGAGTTGCAGGGCGAATTGCCGGATCTAAAACAACTTCAGCGTTAATATCGAAACTTGCAGTGCGATCGCCCGCAGACTCCGCCCCATGCTTCACCTCAATATTCTTTGCTAAAGCAGCGATGGTAGGCGCTTCAAAGAAACGGCGCAAGGGCAATTCCTTTTGGAAAGAATCTCTTACCTTTGCTAGCAACTGAGTAATCAGTAATGAATGTCCCCCCAAATCAAAGAAATTGTCATGAATTCCCACTTTTTCCAGCCCTAGCAGCGGGGCCCAAATCTCAGCCAGCATTTTCTCAATGGGAGTCCTAGGAGCGACAAAAGTATCTGCTAAATCGGCTCTCGCCGCCTCCGGCGCTGGCAGCGCCCGTCGGTCTATTTTTCCATTAGCCGTGAGGGGCAATCCTTTCAGTACGACAAAAGCAGAAGGAACCATGTAGTCGGGCAGTTTTTCTTTTAAAAATGACCGCAGCTCGTTAATAGCGATCGCTGATTCCCTCGCGGGTACAACATAGGCCACTAAGCGCTGATTCCCCGGTTCATTTTCCAGTAGCAAAACTACTGCTTGGCGCACCGCGGAATGTTGAGATAGCGCTGCTTCTATTTCCCCCAATTCAATGCGGAACCCTCGCAGTTTAACTTGGCTGTCGGTCCGCCCTAAAAACTCAATATTTCCGTCCGGCAAATACCGAGCCAAATCTCCGGTTTTATACAGACGCGCTCCTGGTTCGGCGTCGAAGGGGTTGAGGATGAATTTTTCTTCTGTTAATTGGGGTTTGTTTAGATAGCCGCGAGCTAAAGAAGCACCGCCGATGTATAACTCGCCGGACACGCCAATGGCAACTGGCTGCAAGTGCGAATCAAGTAAATAAATCTGCGCGTTATTGATAGGGCGGCCGAGAGGAACTGTCTCAGAAATGCAGTTTTCTCGGTCTTTGATGGGATAAGCCAGCACGCCTACGGTTGCTTCTGTTGGCCCGTAATGGTTGAAGACTGAACAGTCTGGGGCGTATTTCTGAATAGTTTCGAGCAAATTCCAACTTAAGGGCCAAGGATTAATCGCTGTTTCGGCAAAACCTGCGCCGGATCGGAAGCAGTTAATAAAGCTTTTAGATGGGAGGGAACGATTTTGAGACAGTCAATGGAATGCTGCTGAAAGTAAGCAGCGATGCCTCTGGATCGGTGGCGCGTTCCTGGGAAATTATGTGAAGGCTTCCTCCCGTACATAAAGCTGGAAAAATTACTGTATATCCTAAGTCTGCTGCCAAGGTAGAAACGGTTGCGAAGCGGCTGTTAGCAATCGGAGTTTCTCCTCCCTGTTCGGCTTTCTTGACGCAGAAAAAAGCGATTTTCAGCGACCAATTTTGAGAATAAGCCATTTCATTGTGCAGTGGGATGAATTGCTCGGCAGGATACTCGGTGGAAGTGTAGATATTTCCGCTCACCCGGCTACGCGGAGTCGAGCGAAAAGAATATTCCAACAAGTCGCCAGCAAGAGTTTGAATAAACTGCTCGAAACCATTCACCCCGCCGACTTCAAAGCCTCGAAAAAGTATTCCTCCGTGCTTCCATAACTGCGTTTCAATTGATGAGCGATTGTTCTGTGCCCAACCTGCGAGATTTAATTTTTCTACTGTTGGCTGAATAAGTAGAGGTAGAAGGTTTTCGGGCTGGAGGTAGGCGGTCTTGACTAATTCCTCTGAGGACAGGCTGACGGCTTTGCGCCTAATCGATCCTAACTTTTGGGAATTGAGATTCTTTGTTTCTGTATTTGTCATAGTTTTTGGTTTGGTAAAAAACTTCTCCTTTTTTCCCGAAAAAACCTGAGAGATTGAGCCATCATTTTAAACTTTTCATAACTTTGCGTTTAGCCAATTTTAATTTTTGAATTCCCGAAAGATGAATTTGTTTTTCCTGCTCGATTTGGTGCTGCTTTTCTGCTTCGGCAAGAATTTCTGCCAAGTCGTCGATCTTGATATCTGGCTGGATGACTACCTGGTTGAGGAGGATTTGAAAACCTCTCACCATTCGGGCAACAGTCGCAGGCTCAAATAAGTCTGTTTTGTACTCAAATAAGCCTTGAATTCCTTCTGAAATCTCCCAGAGAGTGAGGCTTAAGTCATGTCTCGACATACCGACATCGAATTCCAGAATGCTCAGGGTCAAACCAGCTAGCTCCAGGGGTGGCATGGGCGCATTCTGGAGTACAAACCACACTTGAAACAGTGGGTTATAGCTGAGATTTCGCTCCGGCTGCAATTCCTCGACGAGCTTTTCAAAAGGGACATCGGGGTGAGCGTAAGCTCCTAAAGCTGCCTCGCGTGTTCGACCGAGTAGTTCGCGGAAAGTTGGATTACCTGCGGTGTCAATTCGCAGCACTAAAGTATTGACCAAAAATCCAATCAGTTCCTCTAATTCAAGGCGGTTGCGATTGGCGATTGGAGAGCCAATCGCGAGGTTATCTTGCTTTATGTGGCCGTATAGCAAGGATTGAAATACTGCCAACAACGTCATAAATAGGGTGACATCTTGTTGCTGGGCGAGCGTTTTTAATCTTTCAGTTAACGGAGAGGTAATCACAAAAGATTGCCGCGACCCTCGGAAAGTTTGCACGGGAGAGCGCTGCCGATGTGTTGACAGCACAGCTAAAGCGCCTCCCAATTGCTGTTTCCAATAAGCGAGCTGCTTTTCTAATTTCTCTCCCTGGAAATGCTGCCGCTGGCAACTGGCGAAGTCGGCATACTGTACGGAAATTTCAGGCAGCCCAGAGGGTTTGTCAGTGGAAAAAGCTTCATAAAGTGCGGCTACTTCTCGCACCAATACCCCCATAGACCAACCATCAGAAATAATGTGGTGTATCGTCAGCAGCAACACATATTCTGCCGGACTAAGTTGCAGCAGAGTTCCCCGCAGTAAGGGCGATCGCGTTAAGTCAAAGGGGCGTTGGGCTTCTTCAAGAGTACGCTGCTCTATTTCAGCTTGCTGCTATGTTTCTGGTAAATGTCGCAAGTTTACCACCGACAAAGCGAAATTCAAGGAAGGAGAAGTCAGTTGGACAGGTTCCCCGTGCACTTGTGCAAAAGCAGTCCGTAAAACTTCGTGACGCCTGACAATTTCATTGAGTGTTTGTTGCAGTGCCGACAAATTCAATTGCCCTTGCAACCGCACAGCAGCAGGAAGGTTGTAGGCTGGGTTTTCGGGAGACAATCGATCGAGAAACCACAGCCGTTGCTGAGCAAAAGAAAGGGGAGCAGAATTTTGCTGCGATCGCCTGGGAATGCGCTTAGATTGCTCAGCCTGTACTGCGTCTTTGCTTAATGCTTTGAGGAGGAGCGCTCGCTGCTGGGGCGAGAGGTTTTTCAGTCGTTCTTAACGATTAGTAGACATCATAATTCACTTCCTCGCAGTGGTCGCTGTTTGTGATATTTAAGGAAAGCTTTGCTGCTATTTTTAGCTGGTCGTTTAAAACAAAACTGATATCTGCTTCAGTGGTGAGGGGGTTGGCAAGGACGGCTCGAAAAGCAACAATGGGAATGGTTTTGCCATAACAGGTGTTTTGCACGGTTGTTCGCGATACGAAGGTGTCGCCGGCTTGCCGCTGGGCCTCTTGAAGGCGCTCGTTAAATTCATTAATGAAGTAGTTGTCTGCTTCGGTTAGTTGTTTTTTGGCTGCTTTTTCCCTCAAGGTTTCTGGAATGTAGCGGTATAAAAGAAGATTAATTTCGGGTTCTAGGATCAATTCAAATGCTGGATTTTCCAGAATTAAATTGGCCAAGTGCTGCGTTTTCTGGATGCCTGCATCTATCAAAAACTCATAGCCTTGATGGCCGATGATATTCAAGGCGGCTTGCAAGAACAAACTCGCACCCGATCGAGAGCCTTCGAGAGAGCGCTTGCCTAGATCGATGGATTCTTTTCGCACCGTGTAGGGCGCGTGTTTTTCAATAACTTTGGCGGTTTGGGGATTGCGGAATAAAACCAGACCAATTCCCATTGGCAAATACATTTGTTTGTGTCCATCTATGGTGACGGAATCTGCTAGTTCAATGCCTGCTAATTTGTGTCGGTGACGTTCGGAAAAAAGCACGGGGCCGCCCCAAGCGGCATCGACGTGAAAGTGAGCGTTTGCTTCTTGCGCGATCGCGGCTATTTCTGGAAGCGGATCGATACTTCCCGAATCGGTGCTGCCTCCAATACCGATAATTGCCAGAATGTGCAGATTGCGATCGCGGCATTCGGCTACCGTTTGGCGCAGCGCTGCCAAATCCATGCGGTGATTGGAATCGGTAGGGACTTTTAGGAGATTGCGATCGCCAATGCCTAATAAACCGGCCGCCTTTTCAAAAGAATAGTGCATCAAATTCGAGCCGATTATCACCATTCCCTTGTAGCCGTAAAACTCTAAAGCTGCGTACAAGCCTTCTTTTTCAATACCACCAAAGTTATTTTTTGGCCCTAAAGAAGCGTTGCGAGCGCACCACATGGCCGTGATATTAGCTAGGGTGCCACCCGTTACCATGATACCGAGCGTGCTATCACTTTTTTGAATGTGCTGGTTATAAAAATCTTCAGAAAAATCATAAATTAATCGGTGCATCCTTGCCAAAGTCTGCCGCTCGCAGGGGCTTAAAACTTTGGCAGTTTCCATCTTGACTAAATTTTGATTCATCGCGATTAACAGCTTCGCGATCGGGCGCACAAAATAGGGAAGTGCGCTCGTCATGTGACCGATATATCGCGGGGAAGAGGTGTGAATGGAATGGGCAACGAGGGTTTGGGCCAAATCATCTATATAATTCCCAACATCTGTAGGAAGGGCGGAAATTTTGTTTTCGCTAAACTCCTGAATAATTAACTCTAAGTCAATATCTGTACTAGCGGTTTTTGCGTACAAAAAGTCTTGAACTAGGGCAGAAATTCGCTCCTCCATTGCTTCTTCTGCCGAAAATGACTTTTCTGAGGCACTGAATAGCTCCATTAACTTTTCTTCAAGTGCGGTAGCAGAGGCTTTTAATGGCTGCATTACCTCTTGAAAATCTTGGTCTTTTACTGTTAGGTTAGTCATGACGAATTACTCTGTTTAATGGGCTGTGTTTATCTCCTATCCCCAAGAAACCTTAAGGATAAAAGGTCTTTTTGGGCGTTTTTACAACCCGATATTTACTCAGTCAGCATCACAGTTTGGGCTGACTCTCCATCACTCTTTTCTAAGAGATCGAGCAATTCATCTATCTGGTTAGAATCGGCGTTTGCCAGAATTTCTTCCTCGACCAGTTCAGCTAAATTCTGAATGGTGGGAGCGGCAAAAAAATCGCGCAGCGCTAACTCTACCCCAAAGCACGAGCGCACTCGCGATATTAACTGTGTTGCCATCAGAGAGTGACCGCCGAGGTCAAAAAAGTTTTGGTTAGTTCCTACTTTTTCTAGCCCTAAAAGAGCAGTCCAAATCTCAGCAATTTCTTCCTCTGTGGGCGTTTGTGCCTCAGTGAAGGCTGTTTCATCAGAAACGTAATCGCACTTTTGAGATAAGGCGAGGCGGTCAATTTTTCCGTTGGGCGTTAATGGCAGCGCATCTAATAGCATAAAAGCTGAAGGCACCATGTAATCGGGCAGTTTATGCTTCAAGAATGAACGCAGTTCGGAAATAAGTTCTGGGTGCTGATTTCTGAACCCTGAGTTAGGAACTAGGTAAGCGACTAGGCGCTGACGGCCTGGTTCATTTTCTTGCAGCAAAACAGTAGCGGTGGACACAGAAGAATGTTGACAAAGTGCTGCCTCTATTTCTCCTAGCTCGATCCGGAAACCCCGAATTTTTACTTGGCAATCGCCACGACCCAGAAATTCTATATTACCATCCGGCAGGTAACAACCGATATCGCCTGTTTTGAACAAAACTTTTTGATGATCATTACCGATCCCATCTAATTTTTCTTGCCCAAACGGGTTAGATATGAATTTCTCCGAGGTTAAGTCGGGGCGGTTTAAGTAGCCCTGTGCCAATCCATCGCCCCCGACGTAAATCTCGCCGCGAATTCCTATGGGAACGGGTTGCAAATTGCGATCGAGCAGATAAATTTGCGTGTTGACCATGGGGCGACCGATTGGAACTTTCTCGAAACAGTGAGTTGCATCGTACCACGTTACGTCCCCAGCTACTTCCGAAGAGCCATAAAGATTGATTAACACCCGCTGGGGCATCTGTACTCGAAATTGCTGGCTAAGTTCCACCGGCAGAGTTTCTCCGCTGCAGATCCAATATTTTAATTGAGGCAAACGCCTGTCTAAATCAGGGAACGAATCTAAGATAGCGCGCAACAAAGAAGGAACCAGCACCAGTCGCAGTCGCGTTACATTTTGCTTTGATAAGGTTTGAAGGAATTGGTTAATATCTTTGACGGCTCGATCGGGAATAATCACAGTGGGCAACCCATGCAGCAAAGGAGCAAAGATTTCCCAAACCGAATCGACAAAATTTAAGGACGTTTTTTGACAGCAAATATCTTCTTCGATAAAAGGGTAGGGGTTCCAAAAACAGCGATTGACTGTGCCGCGGTGGGTGCCGAGTACGCCTTTGGGAGTGCCTGTCGAGCCGGAAGTGTAGAGGACGTAAGCGAGGTTTTCAGCTTCCACTTTAAGAGCGGGGTTGCGATCGCTCTCGCGGGAAATTTCCTGCCATTCGGCGTCGATACAGACGACTTTAGCGCTGTGTTCGGGGAGGGTTTCTAGGAGGTTTTTTTGAGTCAAAAGCACCGGAACTTTTGCGTCGGACAGCATGAAGGATCGGCGTTCTTGGGGATAAGCAGGATCGAGAGGAACGTAAGCGGCACCGACTTTTAAAATGCCCAAAATGGCCACCAGTACGGACAGCGATCGCTCTAAGCAAATTCCCACCAAAACTTCGGGTTTTACACCTAGAGATTGCAGGTAATGCGCGATTTGGTTGGCTTTGGCATTCAATTCGCGGTAAGTCAATTGTTCATTTTCGCAAATTGCAGCCACTGCATCTGGGGTTCGCTCTGTTTGCGCTGTAAATAATTCGTGAATTGAGGAATTTTTGGGGTAATCCGCTTGGGTGTCGTTCCACTGGACAAGTAATTGCTGGCGTTCGGCGGCGCTCAATAGGGGCAATTCTGACAGTTTCCGCTCAGGATTAGCAGTCATTCCCTCCAGTAAAGTTTGCAGGTGTCCGAGCATCCGTGCGTGAAGCGAAGCTATCCCGAAGGGAATCGCGCTGTCCTCAAAGCAGCTAGGATCGAAAATAATTTTCAGCGTCAATTCCGCACCCGGCATCGCCATCACCGTTAGAGGATAATTCGTTGTTTCCAAGGAGCGAATATTCTCTACTTTTAAGTTTTGAATCTTCTCCTGCAAAGAAACATCCGAAGGATAATTTTCAAAAACGACCAAACTCTCAAATAGAGGTAAACTCCGAGGAACTTCGCTTTACCCCTGCACCTCAACGAGGGGGCTGTACTCGTACTGCCGCGCCTCAACTTGTTGCGCTTGGAGTTCTTTCAACCAGGATAAAATAAAATCCTGTGGGTCAATTTTTACGCGCACTGGCAGAGGATTTACGAACAGCCCCACTACCGATTCAGCACCCATTAACTCTGGCGGTCGCCCGGAGACAACCGTACCAAAAACCACATCTTCCTCGCCGCTGTATCGGCTCAAAAGTAGCGCCCAAGCTGCCTGTACGAGGGTATTTAATGTTAGCTGATGCTGCCGCGCGGCAGATTGCAGTGCGGCGGTGGCTGTTGCAGAAAATATCACCTGCTGTTCGCCACTACTTTCTAAACGGCTTCCCGCGACAATATTGCCCCGGGCGATCGCAGTTGGAGCCGCAAAACCTTTGAGAGTTTGCCGCCAAAATGACTCAGCCGCAGATAAATCTTGCTGGTGCAGCCAGGCGATGTAATCCCGATAAGGGCGAGGGCGTTTGAGGTGCAATTCCTCGCCCTGGGAGAAGGCTTGATAAAATGCCAAAACTTCATCAAGAACGATCGCCAGCGACCACCCATCTAAAACTAAGTGGTGGTGGCTCAAAATAAACTGAAAAGTATCTGTTTCTAACTGCGCCAGTGCAATGCGAATTAAGGGAGCTGATGTCAAGTCAAAGCCCTGCTCTCGATCGGCTTTTAGGAACGTTTCTAGCTCCTGTTGCTGTTCGGAGGCCGAGAGCGATCGCCAGTCCATCTGCTGCCAAGATAATGCAGCCTGCTTACGCACCGCTTGCACGGGTTCTTTCAAATTTTCCCACACGAAACAAGTCCGCAAAATGGGATGTCGCTCTACAACTTTTTGCCAACTATTTCTCAACGCAGAAATATTGAGATCGCCGCGCAAGACACACAGCAGTTGCCCGAAATATACGCCCGATTCTGGCTGGTAAAGAGAATGAAAGAGAATGCCCTGCTGCGCTGGGGAGAGGGGATAAAAATCTTCGATATTGCCTTTGATCATATTAAAGCTCTGCCAAAATTGCGGTAATGTTGTCTAAATCGTCCTGGCTCCACTGGCTCTACTTAAACTCTGCAAAGTCAGAAGGAGTGCAGCCGCCGGCGTCGGGGGAGTGACAGTGTTGAATTAGCGATCCCAGCGATTCTATAAAGCCCGTTGCCAAATTTTCAATGCTTTCTCGTCGGTGAATGTTTTCGCTGTACGTCCAATCTAATTGCAGCTTGCTGCTGGCAATAAATCCGTTAATTTCCAGCAGGTAACGCCGATTTCCGCGCGGGCTGCGAATGGGGCCACTAGGCTCGGAGGACAGCATGAATAAAGAAGATTTCGGCAGCACTTGGTCAAACTGTCCGAGATAGTTAAAGCTTACCTCAGCTTGCGGCAATTTGTGCAATTTTTTAGCACTTTCTGGGTTTAAATATCGTTGGACACCGCAGCCAACACCGCGATTTGGCACGGCGCGTAATTTCTCTTTCACTGATTTGATGGCAGCCCCTAGATCGGCTGGTTTTTCTAAATTCAACAGGACGGGGAAAACTGCTGTAAACCAGCCGATTGTGCGCAACAAATCTACTCCTTCAAATAAATCTTCGCGCCCGTGACCTTCTAAGTCCAGTAAAAGTGAGTTATTGCCAGTCCAGCGTTCAAATGTTTGACCTAAAGCAGTTAGCAATACATCATTAATTTGAGTGCGGTAAGCGGCAGGTACTTCTTGCAGGAGCAGTTTGGTTTCTTCAACACTCAAAGCAACGGATACTGTCTTTTCAGATGCAACCAAATTGGCTGCGTTTGGGAAATCCACCGGCAAGCGAGAAGTTGGTTGGTGAGAAAGGGCGAACCAGTAATCAAACTCTCCCTGCAATTCGGGCGATCGCCCCCACTCATGCAAGCGTTCTGCCCACTGCTTAAATGAGGTTGTTTTGGGCGGGATCGCCACTGTTTCGTCGCGGCGAATCTGGCTATAAGCCGTCTGGAAATCCTCAATTAAAATTCGCCACGAAACCCCATCAACCGCTAAGTGATGAATGGCCAATAACAAGCGATTTGGCTGATGTTTGCCCAAGTCAAATAGGGCAGCGCGAAGTAATGGCCCCTCTGACAAATTCAAACTGGCTTGCAACTGAGCGGCGGCGGTTTGGAAAGCGGCTTCTCGCTCCTCTGGAGGTAGCGACAACAAATCAATGCAGGTAAACGGAGCAACCTCGTCGGGATTGGCGAGCTCCTGCAGCCAGCCAGATTCTCCTCACACAAAACGCAGGCGCAGCGCGTCGTGGTGCTTCATCAATTCTTGTAAAGCTGACTCAATTAATGCAGGTTCGAGAGGTTGCTGCAATTCTAAAAGCACCGCCTGATTCCAGTGGTGCGGATCGGAGAGATTTTGCTCGAAAAACCTGTGCTGAATCGGTGTCAGAGGAACTTCGCCAATGATTAATCCCTGTTCGGATTGTTGGGTTCCAGTTGTATCGGCGACGGTGGCTAACTGTGCAATAGTTTGGTGCTGAAACAGTTGTTTTGGTGTAAGTCGCAACCCCGCTCGATTGGCTTGAGAAATTACTTGAATGCTGAGGATAGAATCGCCGCCCAATTCAAAGAAATTGTCGTCAATTCCCACTTGTTCTAATCCCAATACTTGCGCCCAAATTTCCGCTAGGGTTTTCTCAATAGCCGTGGTTGGCGCGGCGAAGGCTTCTTCGAGTTCTGGCCCAATACGGTTCAGTTAAGGCTCAAACCGTGGTAAATTAGGTATGGTGTCCACAAA
>JAUBOM010000082.1:15910-36580 GCA_036700245.1 Microcoleus vaginatus BM001213989 | reverse complement strand
CGACAGATTTAAGTCGCTAATTGGATTGTCGTAGAGATTCAGACCTCTCAGGTTGGTGAGTCCAGACAGCCCAGTGATGTCGGTAATTTGATTGCGGGAGAGATAAAGTTGTGTCAGGTTGGTGAGTCCAGACAGCCCAGTTATATCGATAATTTGATTGTGGCCCAGACCCAGGTATGTCAGGTTGGTGAGTCCCCAGAGCCCAGTGATGTCGGTAATTTGATTGTCGTAGAGATAAAGTTGTGTCAGGTTGGTGAGTGCCGACAGTCCAGTGATGTCGGTAATTTGATTGCGGGAGAGATAAAGTTCTCTCAAGTTAGTGAGTGCCGACAGCCCTGTGATGTCGGTAATTTGATTGGTGGAAAGATCCAGATATGTCAGGTTAGTGAGTGCCGAAAGCGGAGTAATATCGGTAATTTCATTCCAGTTAAGATTCAGTTCAGTGAGTTTTAAAAGTATGCGCTCGGCTTCATTGCAGTCAGAAGTGCCAGCCTTGTTTAACAGGACTTCAACTGTATATATTGCCTCTTCTGAAAGACTATCTTTGTGTTTGCACCATTCAGCAAAGCTACTGAGATTAATTGGTTGGTTTGTTTGTGGTTCTGACATGATAAATTCTGACTTTAGTTTGGTAAAATTTCAGGCCGGCAGGAGTTTAAACCCCTGCCGGCCTGTGTGGCAATGAAAAATCTTCAAGTTTGTACGTTAAACTCCGCTGGATCGATATCCCAATTTACCCAGCGAATTGCTTCTTGAGCTGATTCTATCTCAGGTGGCACTCGCAAAGCGTGAATAAATCCCGTGCTCGGACAGGTCATTTTTAACAAATAAACAGGCTTTGGATTACCCACCCAATCAAAATCATCGTCAAACTCGATGCTTAAGAGAGTGTATTCCTGCCAACTATCTAATTCTGTCACCGCTAATTCTTGACAAATGCGATCGTAAGTAATTCCCTGAATTAACGCGCGCCGGACTTCTGCATTCTGTTCCTTCAACACCCACTTAGACTGCCACTGGTCCGGGTGCAGCCTGCCGTACCATTCGGGCAAGATAACGCCGTGATAGGCGTAAATCGCCACACCGTCGGCAAATTGTACTGCTGGTTTTCCTTCGGCGTGCAAGCGGTGGTTGCTGTCTGCAGAAAGTGCGATCGGCTTTTCGCAGAGAATGCAAACTTTGTCATAGGGATAAATCAAGCCGCAATCCCGGACAATCGATTGAAAAACTATCCAATTTCTGCCGTAGGAATGAGGTAAATTTAGAACGGAAATGCAAAAATCCAAGAAACCGCCACAAGAAGCCCACAATTCTGGTTGAATGCAATTACTGAATTGTTCTCTTCCTAATGTTTGCCAGTAAAAGTCTTCACTCCGCTCATCGATTACCTCTTGCGGTAGCAATTGGCTTGCTATTTGGCCAGCTAAATAATTGCGGTGCAGCTCCCACATTTGCGCTTGCAGTTGATTATAAAGTCGAGCTGAAAGTTGAGTTTGCAGTTGGCTTTGCAGTTCGCTTTCTAGTTGACTCCCCAAATAACCCCGCAGTTGTTTTTCTAGCTGGCTGCGAAGTTTTCTCTCGAATTCGCTCCGCAGTTCGCTGCTGGGATTGTCAACTCGACTGAGGATGAGATCGGCAGCTTCGTAGGCGCGATCGACAAAAATGATTTCCGGTGCTTTTAGGCCGATCGCACTGTAAGCCGATTTAACTGTTTCCGCAGCTTGCGAGCGATTTATCGGCCCAGTGGAAAGCGAGATCGCTCTCCACTTTTGGCGATAAACAGGAATCAAAGCTGCTTGTTCTGGCGTCAGTTTTTTAACCTTAGTCTGCGACATACCGCCAACCTTGGGGCTCATATTCGCGCTGAATTCGCACCATCCAATTACCTTCGGGAATTGCGATCGCATGGTGTTCTTCGTGACTCAATAAAGCTGTCGGTGAAAGCACCCGCAAGTACAGAGTGCCGTCTTTTTCGTAAAGTTCAGCTTGTCCCTCAATAATCTGGTGAGAATGTCCCGTGACTTCACCTTCGGCGAGAGTTAGGTGAGGTTTTTTTTCTCCTTGGATTTTCGCTACCGGGGTGAGAATTACGTCGCCTTGTCGGATGGGTTGCATAGGTTTTTTCTCAATTTTGTTTGCTGGTATGGGTCGATCGAGCTTTTCTACCGCAACTCTATACTACATTCGTAATACATGGGTGTCAAGAGCCACAAACCAAATTCCATAACTCTTTGCTGCACTCACAGGCGTTATCTTGGAGTGTGAAAGTCGCCTGGGTGAGGGCGGGTTTATAGATATTGTCGATGTGAATGAAAGATTGTTGGTGAAACCCGCCCCTAAAAATATTGTGGTTAATTTAGGGAATCAGTTATTACTTGACATATTTGGCATTGCAACCTATTCACCTCGTCTGTGTTGACGAGAGAACCCACAACTTGTTTGTATTGGCTGTTTCTGCCGAAGAGATTGAGGTTAAGATTGCTCCCAATGGGTCTTTTTTTTTATCCAAGTAGACTTTACTGCAATTTCAGAGGGAGAATTTAACCGTTATTTCCTTAAAAATCGCGAGGAGAAAGCTGCACTGCCCGCCTAATTAGACAGGCGGAAAAAGCGCTCGAATTCAATCATAGCGAATTAGTTTGAATTGTTGCCAGCTAATCTCGGATTGGACTAGCCTTTGGTCTTTGGGTAGATCTAATATTACGGTCATGATAGGACATTCTATAGCTCTTCTAGTGCTATAGGAAATAATTTAACTTTTTAGTCAGGACTTTAATGCTTATTAAGTCGGAGTTAAGGACAGAAGTCCTTACTACGAACCTATTTTTGTAAGATATTTAGTTTTTCCAATTCCCTCGCAGTGAACTGACAAAAAACTAATACCTAACGACTAATAACTACGATCATTGAAATGTGGCAACCGAAACCCGATCGCGCCCTGATGCTTTCGCCTGATAAAGCGACTCGTCGGCGAGTGCAATTAGCACCCCCGGCTCCGACTTCGGCGCGGGAATGCAGCAAGCTACACCCAAACTCAGCGTCACGTATTCGCTGACAGCAGACTTAGCGTGAACTATTTGCAAAGCCCGCACCTGTTGTGCGATCATTTCAGCTACGCAAGTGGCACCTTCAATATCCGTATTCGGCAAAACTACTACAAATTCTTCTCCACCGTAACGCGCTACTAAATCGGCCGCTCGCTTTACCGAATGCTGGATAACCGCCGCCACTTGCCGCAAACATTCATCCCCCGCTTGGTGACCGTAAGTGTCGTTGTAAAGTTTGAAATAATCGATGTCGCACATAATCAAAGACAGCGGTGCTTCTTCCCTCGCCAAACGCCGCCATTCGGTATCGAAGTATTGATTAAAAGAGTGGCGGTTTTTTACCTCAGTCAAACTGTCGTAAGTTGCCAAATACTGCAAGGCTCGATTCACACTTTCCAACTGCTGTTTCTGCTGCTGCAACTGACGGTTGAGAAGCGCCAACTGCTGTTCGGCTGAGTGCGATCGCAACAAATTTCTCACCCTCGCCAGCAATTCCCTCTCGTCAAAAGGCTTTGCAATATAATCGTCAGCACCCGCATCCAAACTTTCGATCCGAGATTCCATCCCCGATCGCGCTGTCAAAAAAATTACCGGAGTCGAACTCAATTCTGGCGTACTCCGAATCTCCTTGAGCAAATCCAGTCCGTTTTGTCTGGGCATAACTTGGTCGCTCACAATCAAATTTGGCTGCAAACTTTTGGCTTTTTCCAAACCTTCAACCCCGTCACTTGCGATAGCAACTCGATAGTACGGAGTTAATAAAGTTTCCAGGTAAGCCTGCAGAAAATTGTTGTCTTCTACTACCAGCAACAGCGGTAATTCTCTGCTGTCAGGTGTTAATTGTTCCCCATTATTTTTGTCGTCAAAACTGTTATGTTCTGCTAGCGAGGCCCCTGGTGCGATCGCCCCGATATTTCCCGATCCCGACTCTCCGGAGCCGAATCCAGTCAGTCCAGCTAATTGGGCGATCGCGCTCACCAACTGAGTCGCTTCCACCGGCTTCGACAAATGCCTCTGAAACCCCGCCTCCAGCGCTTCGGCCGAATCTTGTTCCTGGATGCCTCCCGCCGTCAGCGCCACGGCCGGCAGCAGTTCCCTGTGCTCGAACCTTTCCATTGCTCTGATGCGGCGGATCAAATCGCAGCCGTCAGCTCCCGACACCGTCATATCGCTCACCAACACGTCGGGCCGCGACAGTTGCAGCTCGGCCATCGCTTCGCCGGCGCTACCCACCGCTGTTACCTTGGCTCCAAATGCTTCGAGGCCAGTTTTGAGAAATTGCCGGATCTCGACGCTGGTTTCCACCACCAGGACTTGCTTTCCCGCTAGGGGTTTGGAAACCGATCCGGGTCTGCTTTCCATTTGGGCGATCGCAGCAGTGCGATCGTCCTGTGCATTTTCCTTGGCAATCGGTAGCAGCACCCCAAAGGTCGCCCCCTGACCGACGCCGGGACTCGAAGCCCAAACAGTTCCCCCGTGCAGTTCCACCAACTGCCGCACAATTGAGAGCCCCAGCCCGAGTCGGTGCTGTTCCTTGGTCTGGAAGCTCTCAGCAGGGCGGAAGTAGTCAAAGATGTGGGGTAGAAATTTGGGATCGATCCCGCAACCGCTATCGCTGACCCGAATCAAGACGCCCGACGCAGTAGGCTCAGTCCGCACTTGAACTGGGTTTGGTGCCGATTCTGGGGTGAATTTGATGGCGTTGGTAAGGAGGTTCCAGACTACTTGCTGCAAGCGTTCTGCATCTGCCAAAATGTAGCTAACGGCGGGGTCAAAATGTGTTTCTACGCGGATGTTTTTGGCCGAAGCGGCGGGCCCGAGGGTGGCGATCGCAGACTCTATGATAGACGGGAGGTGAACTCGGTTAATGTTCAGGCACACTTTCCCCCGCAGCAACCGCGAAAGGTCGAGGAGATTGTCTATTTGCCGATTTTGTAATTTGGCGTTGCGCTCGATGATTTCCAAAGCACGGTTGGTGGTGGCTTGGTTGAAATTGCGCGATCGAGCTAGCTGCACCCATCCCAAAATCGCGCTCAGGGGCGATCGCAGTTCGTGGGAGGCGATCGCCAGAAATTCGTCTTTTGCCCGGTTGGCTTCGGCTTGGGCTGCTTCAACGGCTTTGCGATCGGTGATGTCGAATCCGATCGCCAAATACTCACAGGGTTTTTCCTTGCAGTCCAACAGCGGAACTACTGCTGCGTACACCCAATAATCACTTCCATTCTTGGCTTTATTCTTAATGTCTCCTTGCCAAACTTCACCTTTGGCAACAGTTGACAGCAGATTTTTGATTAATTCCGAAGACTTATATTCCGAATGGAGGATGCCAAAGTGGCAGCCGATCAGTTCGGCGCGCGAATAGTTGGACATGGAGCAAACTCGATCGCTGACGTAGTTGATAATTCCTCGCGCGTCAGTCCTCACCGCAAGTACCGATCTGTTGATCGCTCCTTGAAAATCTAAACATTCTTGCAGCGACAAATCTAGTTCTTTTTTCATAGAAATTTTGCCTCGGCGATCCGGCTTATCCTTGCTCCGCTGTTGGATTTCCATTGCTTCTATTTTCCCCTGACGGCTGACACTTAATCTACTCGCATCCTGATTCATTATCACTATTTTCTTTCCCGCGTCGGCGGGTGCAATATTTTGTATCTCTTCATCGTTCCTGAAAAATTAGCAGCACATCCACTCGGGAGTCACTTCAATTTTTATTTATAGTTGGCTAAATTTTGTCAATCTGAGGACAGATTTTCTCATCTCTACCCGATGATTCGCTGCTGGCTAATATTCTTTTAAATTTTATATTTTATATTTTACTATGGGGAATTACTGAGAAATTTAGGGTGTAGATCACAGGCCTACAGTTGCATTCTTCTTTTAAACGGGTATCATAACCGTCAACTTTTTTCTCACAATTACTCCTCGGATCTGGCACAAAGTCTCCTCTTGGGGCGGCTTTCGGGTCTGTGGCCTTCTGCCTCATATCCACTCGCGCAGATATATGTGCAGGCCTAGACAGTTCCCAAATCATTGGTGGGTTTCGGCGAAGAAAGTCCGTGTCTTGCGATCGTCGGCAACTTCTGTTAAATTATTTTCTTCTACATCTTGACAGGTCTGTATAATTTTTGTATTATAAAATGTAATATGACTTCAAACGAGAGAGCCACCCAACTGTATTGACGCACTCAACTATTAACAATTTGAGGAAAATAGTCTGTGAATTTAGACGCTGTACGCGAGCACTTTGAACAAGAAGCATTTGATTATGACGGCTTAACTCCTCGCCTCATTCCGCGCTATAGCGAGCAACACGATGTAATATTGCAGTTAATCCCTTCTGAAACTAATGCTAACATAAAAGTTCTGGATTTAGGCGCGGGAACTGGCATACTGTCGGCTCTGATTTTGTCAGCATTTCCTCAAGCAAAAGTCCTAGCCTTTGACATAGCCCAAAATATGCTGAAAACTTGCCAAACTAATTTGTCCGCTTTCCGAGAACGGCTGACCTTGCAGCAAGGAAACTTTGCCGAAGATGATTTCGGCAGCGGTTACGATTTGGTAGTTTCAGGATTGGCAATCCACCACCTCGACAGCGCAGGTAAACAACAGCTATTTCACAAACTTTTCCACTCGATGAATCCAGGGGGAATCTTGCTAATTCGAGATATTGTGACAGGTGCTACTCCCCGGCTGACAGAGCAATACGAACAGTTGTGGCGGCAGTACATGAAAGCTAACGGAGAAGACGATGCAGCCTGGTTTCAAAAATATCTAGAAGAAGATATTCCCTCCTCTGTGGAAGAGCAGACCAAGTGGCTTGCAGAAGCTGGTTTTGCCGACGTAGGGTGTCACTGGCGCTATCTAAATTTTGCTATTTTTGGCGGAGTTATCCCCAGGTAAAAGGCATTCGGCAGAAGGCAGACTTTTTGATGATTATCAAAAGATAAAGCTCGTGAAAAATCGCACACCTAACAGTTTTTTGTTACCGGACGCAGAACCTAATTACGTAGGTTTTTAAGGGCGCACCTTACCGCTACAATTCGCGCGTAAAAGCATTCATTTTTTGCTATGAAAATTTTCAACAAACCTGTAGGGGCGGGTTCACTAAAGCGCCCTCTGGTAGTGCAAACAGATTGAATAAACCCGCCCCCAACCCACGAGATAAGCCGCTAGTGACATTTTGTAAAAGGTGATTTAAAAGCTCAATAAATAAAGTAAAATGATGAATGATGTTCGCTTAGTAAAAATCAGCAGATATCTCAGCAAACACCTGCGCCACGCGCCAGGGCGCATCGGCATTGAACTCGCTCCAGGTGGCTGGGTTCCTGTTAGCGAGCTCCTCGATGCGTGCAAAAGAAATAACTTTCCAGTTCAGCTTGCGGAACTCAAAAAAGTAGTCGCGCAAAACGACAAGCAGCGCTTTTCATTCGACTCCACCGGCACTCTAATTCGTGCCAACCAAGGACACAGTGTAGAGGTAGACTTGCAGTTAGAACCCGCTGTTCCCCCGGATATTTTATATCACGGCACAGGTAGCACTGCCGTCGAGTCTATTCTCAGTCAAGGAATTAGGAAAATGTCGCGGCATCATGTTCATTTGTCGGTGGATATCCAGACCGCGCGCCAAGTAGGTGCAAGACATGGCATCCCGGCCATCTTTACTGTAGATGCCGCAGCAATGCAAAGCGACGGTCATACATTTTACTGCTCAGCTAACAAAGTTTGGCTAGTAGATTTTGTGCCACCCAATTATCTCAAAATAAGTTGAGAAATTTCCAGTTTTTTGTATAATTTGTACTCCAAATGTTTTAAAATTAAGAGCAAGTAGGAGTTTGGCAAAATGAGTGCAGAAGATATGGGCGATCGCGACAACAATTTCAATCAAAGCCATCCTCAAAATCGAGGGCTGCTCGGCTCTGGGTGGCGACCTTTTTACCGTCAATTTGATTGGGATCACCTGCTACACTTAGCGTCGAGCGACCCTTTAGAACTAGCTCAAAAAACTTTAGGTGCAGCTAGCGACATTGCCGACGCAATGGGACGACACCAATATACCTGGTGGGCAAATATTTTAAATGTATTCTCGGAAAATACTCGCTACGAAATTGATGAGTTTTTGGATTACATTACTCCGCAGCCAGTTTACCCGGATTACCGCTACAAAGACATTTTAGCTACCGAAACGCCGGTGGTACAATTGGTCAGCCGCGCTAGCATTCCCATCGACTACGTTCTCAACAAACTCCAAGAGATTACTGTTTTCAAAGTTCTGGATTTGCTGGGAAAACCGGATGCGATTACCCAGTGTTTTATGGAGCGACATTTTTCTTATGCCCCGGAGCGATTTATTAGCTGGGAACGCTTAGAAGTTTTGGGTACTGTTTATGCTTATTGGGCCCGATTAGGCTGCTGGCTGCAAATTGACAGCTACGACAGGGGAAGACGCTGCTACACTCTGATTTCCCAAAATATGGCGCCGCTCGTTAGCAAGGCAACTTACAATTTAGCGGTGATTCTGGGCGGGTACAAAAGCCGCGTCGGACAGGTTCACAGCCAGTTCCCAATTCGGACGTTTTCTGCGGAGGTTCAAAGTTTTACCGATACAATTCAGCAGGCAATTCTGGATCAAAATCAGTTGGCTGTTTTGGTCAGTGGCGAACCGGGGACGGGCAAAACTGCTTGGACGCAAGCGGTAGCAAAGGAAATTTTAGTGCCGCTGGGTTATGTAATTTTTATCTTAGACCACGATGCTGTGGAAAATTTTGTGCCACCGAGTTATTTAGAGCGGATTTGTATTATTATCAATGAGGCTGATAATTTGGCTCAAAATCGAGCGACCGCAGAGGGCCAGCGCACTAACAAAACTGAACACATTTTGAGTTTGCTGGATGGCACTTTGTATCAAAGCGTGATAGACGAGCACGGGATTCAATTTGGACAAAAGCTCGTAGTTTTGATGACTTGCAACACTACTGAAAGATTTGATCCTGCAATGTTACGCAAAGGGAGAGTGGATTTTACCAGTGAATTTACGCACAAATTTGTTTGAGCAATCTCTTAAATTCTCAAGCTATCTGCGCGATCGCACTGACGACACGATCTCATACCATGTTGGATTTGCGATTTTCAATTAAAGAATTGGGAATGAGTGAGGAAGCTCAAGGTTTGGAACACGGGCGTACAGTTGCATTCTTTTTGGAAGTATCAAATACCGAACAATTACCAGCAAATCTTCTGAATCTCAAAGTTTGGGAAAAATTGCTTGAGTACCTATAGACCATTGGTGTCAATAATCGCCTAAAATCCTTTATATCTCTCGTTTTTTGCCGAGTCTCGCTCCCTCTCTTGCGCCCCCCAACAGTCGGGGGACGCCAGAGATCGCTCGAGTCCTATCCAACTATTCGGCGATAGGTCGGGCGATCTATGCCTAATCGTCAAACAGCAGTCGGACACTAGATTTGGTCTTAAGTTGACACCAATACCTCTAGACAGATAGACATAGAGACATCAAAAATGATATGACTGAGGGGTAATACCCTGTAAGGGTATCGTCCGAGAGGAGAAATCAGGGGAACACAGCATTTTTAGTCTCAAACAGAATTTTTTAAACTTGACAGCTATGGAGGAAATCCCAAACCGTGCAAACTAAGCCAGTTCAGCAAAAAAGTCAGGGACTGGGAAGGTACGCCGACGGGACAGTCCCGATCGCCCAACAACCCGCAGAAGCAGCCGTGTGCGAGAGTAAAGACCGACTTCGGCGGTTTGTGGAGCGCTCCGCCGAGGCCGTGGCAATGGTAGATTGTGAAATGCGCTATCTGTCGGTTTCTCGTCGCTGGGAAACAGATTGGGGGGTCGGCTGCCAATCGGCGATCGGCCGGTCTCATTGGGAACTGTTCCCGAATCTCCCGGAATATTGGGAGCAAAATGCCCAGGCTTGTTTAGCCGGAGTTTTGGAATACAGCGAGTTTGTGGCAGGGCCATCGATCGCATCTGTATCAGGAAAAATCGCAGGCGGCTGTTTGGGCGAGTCGGTAAAATGGGTATTTCAGCCTTGGAAAAATAGCGAAGGTGCGATCGGCGGTTTGATCCTGTTTGCCTCTGAGATAGCCTGCGATCTGGCTCAAAGAAATGACTATAATAAATTTCAGTCCGAGGTCAAAAGCAAGCAGTTAGAAACTATACCGCAACTAACTCAAATAGCCCTCGAAAATGCTGCTGATACAATCTTTTTTACTACCTCCGACGGTCAAATTTGCTACGCGAACAAAGCCGCTTGCCATCTTTTCGGTTACTCGGAATCGGAACTGCTAAACCTGAGGGTTAGCGACATCGATTCGCAGTTAGCAGCATCGGATTGGCCCGATCACTGGGAGCAACTAAAGCAGCAAAGCAACCTCACTTTTGAAACCAGTTACAAAACCAAAGACGCCGCCAGTTTTCCCGTCGAAGTTAAAGTCAATTATTTAGAATACGGCGGCTGCGAGTACCGCTGCGCGATCGCCCGCGACATTTCGGATCGCCAAGTAGCAGAATCAGCGCTTTTAGAGGCGAAAGAGCAACTTCAAGCCGTTTTGGACGCCGTGCCGGGATTAGTTTCTTGGGTAAGTTCCGATTTGCGCTACTTGGGAGTAAACCGACATTTAGCTAGGGCTTACAAAATGCCTGCCGAACTATTTACGGGTCAAAAAGTAGGTTTTTTAGAGACAAGTCCCAAATTTAACGATTTAGTATACGAGTTCTTTGCCAACAATAAAAAAAAGACATCTCAAGAAGTAACAGCGTGCATCAGAGGAGAAAATAAAACTTTTCTCATTGTCGCTCAAAAATACCATAACAATACGGCGGCGGTATTTGTGGGATTGGACATTACAGAAAGCAAACAGTCTCTTTTTGCTTTGCAAGAATCCGAAGAACGCCTGCGGCAGCAAGCGGCTAGATTAGAGCAGACGCTGTTAATTTTGCAGCGAACTCAAACTCAACTGATTCAAACAGAAAAGATGTCATCCCTGGGGCAGTTGGTAGCAGGAATAGCGCACGAAATTAATAATCCAGTTAGTTTTATTTCCGGCAATGTCAGCCACGCCACCGGGTACATTCAAGAACTACTGCGATTGATCGACCTTTACCAAAAGTATTATCCCCATCCCGTGCCAGAAATTAAATATGTGATCGAGGAATTAGACTTAGAATTTATCACACAAGACTTGCCAAAACTGCTAAATTCAATGAAAGTCGGTTCGGAAAGGATTCGGGATGTCGTGCGATCGCTCCGCTTGTTCTCGCGTACGGACGAAGCCGAAATGAAGCCTGCAGATATCCACGAAGGTTTGGACAGCACTTTGCTGATCTTGCAAAATCGCCTGCAAGCTAAAGGGGGACGGCCGGGAATTTCTCTAGTTAAAGAATACGGGAATTTGCCGCTAGTCCGCTGCTATCCGGGACACTTAAACCAAGTGTTCATGCACTTGTTGACAAATGCGATCGACGCTTTGGAAGAAGGGGGAAGAAATTCCGAAAAGTATGGTAAAATGCAAAATCAGGCTTTCTTGTCTGGGGCCAGCTCCCGACCTGGAAGATTCAATCCCGAAATTCGGATTCGGACTTCCGTGGTAGAGGAAAACGAAGTTGCGATCGCCATTAGGGACAACGGCCCTGGGATGACTGAAGAAGTCCTCGGCTGCATCTTTGACCCTTTATTTACCACTAAATCTCCGGACACGAGCACAGGTTTGGGTCTAGCAATATCCCAGCATTTAGTAGTAGAAAAGCACGGCGGTAACTTGCACTGTATTTCGCGTCCGGGAGAGGGAACTGAGTTGATCGTTAAAATTGCGATCGGCAATGATTAATTGACTTCACCCGAAGCTGGAGACAAGCTGCGGCAAAAAGTCGCCCAGAGCAAAAAAGTTGAGGTTTTAGTTGAGCAGGACTTATGCAGAACCTAATTATGTAGGGTGTTCTTCGCCGCACCTTACGGCTATAATTCGCGCGTTAAACCATTTTTTGCGTCCAGGAATGTTTAAGCCTCCAGAGTGCGGCTGTAGAGTCTATTCTAAAATATAAAATCTAAAATCTAAAATCTAAAATTGAGTGATTTACAGGGGAAAAATAATATGATAATTGAGTGGCTGAGATTTAAAGTACCTCAGGAAAAGTTGGAGGCGTTTATTCTGCGAGATGAAGAAGTTTGGACGGCCGGACTCAAAAAATTTCCCGGTTTTTTGGGCAAAGAAATTTTGGTGGATTCGGTGGAAAATGAGGTGGTGATGTTGATTCGCTGGGAAAGTAGGGAGAAGTGGAAGTCGGTTCCGCAAAGCACAATAGATGAGTTGGATGGCCAAATGGGCGATTTGCAAATTGCGATCGCCGAAAGTCGCGAATATCAAGTTAGCAAGTTTTTGCATTAGTTAGTCAGCCGTCAGTCGATCGTGTTAATTTTTGAAAGATTAATCATGAGTTTTACCTTGATTGTACCGCAGACATCGATTTGGTATTTGGTGTGAAGGGCGATCGATCTCGGTACAATCATCGCAGTGTTTGGTATTTGGTGTGAGGGGCGATCGCTCTTTCATTTTAGGCGATCGGTCATCAGAAACAAGAAAGGGCGATCGCTATCTATGCAAGCATTGCACTGTTTAGTATTGGCTTTGGTGAACAGTTTTGAGGTAAACTAGAATTGCTCAAAGTTTCTGGAGTCTGACATGGAAACAATGAAACTGATCTCGCATATTGGAAGCGATGGCATATTGCTTCTCCAAATGCCCACTGAGTTTAAAGATACTTCTGTTGAAGTGGTAGTAGTTGTACAGAGTCTACCATCAGAAGAAATTAAACCGAAGTATAACGCTTGGGGAAAACTGACTACTAAAAAATCAATTCAAGCCGCAATAGCGAAAATGGTACAACTGCGGCAAGAAATTGCCTTGGATCAAAGCTCAATCCGTTCCATGATTGAAGAAGGGCGCAGGTTTTAATGCAGTTTGTATTGGATTGTTCTGTAGCCATTAGTTGGTGCTTAGTCGATGAAGATAACGATTATGCCAATGCTATACTCGCGATGATGCCAGATTGCGAAGCATTTGTACCCGGCATTTGGTCGCTAGAAGTTGCTAATACTCTCCTGGTTGCCGAGCGACGCAACCGCATGACAACCGAGCAATCTGAGATAGCTATTACTTTGTTACAATCACTTTTAATTCAGGTTGACGAAGCTACGGATAGCAGCGCACTCTCGTCAACTCTGGTGCTAGGAAGACAAGAAGGTTTAGCTGCTTATGATGCAGCTTATTTAGAGTTAGCACTACGATTGGAATTGCCGATCGCAACTCTTGATAATCGCTTGGCGGAAGCGGCAACTCGCTGTGATGTGGGGTTGGTAGTTGTTGGTGGAAAAATGCCAGAGATGGAGCCGTAATGCAATTGAAAACAGATAATTGCTGCATTGGTTTCATGCGATCGCTCTTTCATTTTAGGCGATCGCTCATCAGAAACAACAAAGGGCGATCGATCTTGATGCGCGATGGGGCGATCGCTACCCGTACAATCATCGCAGTGTTTGGTATTTGGTGCGAGGGGCGATCGCTCTTTTTTACTCAAGCATCGATCTCGGTAGAATCATCGCAGTGTTTGGTATTTGGTATGAGGGGCGATCGATCTTGATGCGCGATCGGGCCGCTACCCGTACAATCATCGCAGTGTTTGGTATTTGGTGTGAGGGGCGATCGCAAGTATAAGCTTTTTGCCTTGTTTATCACCACACCCGCCGAATTGGATAAGTATCAAAAGCCTGATCGCGACCAAATATCATCATCAGATTTGCTAAACGCATTGCAATTTCTATCGCGGCGCCGCTCGATCGGAAAACAGGAAAGTCTTTACACTTTGCCACCTGTACTGAAGCAATATATCAAAGGGTTATAACCAAAATAGTCCTGGACGCATAAATACCAAAGAAACCTGGTTTTTTACCGATTCTGCGGGCTGCAACGCCTCTTCTCGTAAAAAAAACCCGGTTTCTGGACACCATGCGTCCAGAACTAATTTTAAGAAAATTTTGCATAGAGAGCTGAAATAAAATTAACGCTTAAAAAGCCTACTCCTAGTACGAGAATGATAAAGATGCCGATACTGAAAATAGACTTTAGCCGATCGGCAATTCCGGGTTTTTCTGAGTTCATTGGTCAATTTTGGCAGTAAATTTGATTGGGGCAATTGAGAAAGAGTAGATTATACCAATGGGGGAACAAAAATGCAACTCCCGACAAGCTCCAAATCCCGCTCGCCATCAGTAGGTCGCATTTTTTAAATTTTTAATCTCACATCTAAAAACTAAAATGGTATTAGGCATTGTTCGGTTGGGCACAGCAGTGGCGAAAGTCGATCGCCCGAACCAGATCGCGCCCGCGTCCTGTAAAATAGAGGGCGCGTTGGGACCAACCTTTTAACAGCCGGAATTAGGGGCGATCGCAGCGGACTCCCAAATACATAATAAATAATATGTCAGTGATTCTTAACTTGCTGACTAAAGGTAAAAATGGAAGAGTGCCAAGAAATAATCTAAAACATATAACTGAAAAAAGGATAGAAATCGATGCTCCACCCAGTCTCGCAACCTTACCAAAAACGAGAAAATACTATGACCCAAAGAGCCGTGCGGAAGCCAAAACCCTCTGTTGGAAACCAGTTGAGACCAAGTTTTCCTCAAAGGCACTGGCTGGAGCTGGCAGAGTACGCCTCTCTGGCGGCCTCTGGTGTGGGTTCCCTGGCGGTGGCTGTGTCGGGTCAAGCTTTTTACGGGGTGGCTCCCCTAACTTTGGCTTTGTCGCTGAATGTTGCTAACCGGTATCGGTTCGAGCAGCAAGTGCGGGTTCATCAAAATTCGGAAATCGCCCAAGTGCAAGAGTCTGTAAATAAAATCGAAAAAACGGCGGTGACGGTAATTGTTAAATTGCGCAAGCAGTTGTCTGGAGATATTGCAGCGCTGCGTCAGCAAATGGCTGCACTGCCTAAGGCAGAAGGCTTAGAGGATTCGATGGACATCCAGCGGCAATTGCTGAGTTTAGGAGAGTCGGTAGCTTCTTTGCAAGAAATCGTGGCGTCTGCTGTGCTCGATGTCCGCCAGCAGGTGACGGAACAAGTGCAAGATTTATCGGTTGGCCAATCGGCGACTCTCGAAGCTGTGGAACACGCTATAGAGAAACTGCAAAGCGCGACGAAAGGCTTGGCAGAAACTTCTCTCACCCGAGACGACTGGGAAGCAGTAAATACTCGATTTTTGGAAATCCAGAAAGTCATGGCCAATTTGCAAAGCCAACTGCAAGCTCCCGCGCACCAATCGACTGCGGATTTGTCCCTCGTCCAAGCTCAAATCCACCGTTTGGAACACGAGCAGCAAGAAGTTGTCAAACCTCACCTCAAGCGCTTAATCACGGTTGTCAAGGAGTTGCAGCACACACAAGAGACCCGTCAGTAGTTATTAGTCAGCAGTCATCAGTCATCAGTCATTAGTCATCAGTCAGAAGGAAGATTTTTTCCCTCGGACAGGCTCGACACTCAGACACTCAGAGACTCTCGGACTGTCGCCCGATCGAGTCCAGCTTTTTGGACAACTGTGTTAAAAGATTAAAAGCTAATCTCTCTAGTTCACCTGTTTTCAACCTGTTACAAGAAAATTAAATGACTGCAACTGCCACTCTTGCTGATAACCCGTTACTAATCGGTCAAGGATTGCCTCCATTTGACACGATCGAACCACAACACGTCGTCCCCGCCCTCACCCAACTGCTGACCGAACTAGAAGCCTCGCTAGCTGCCTTAGAATCGTCTGTCGAGCCGACATGGAGCGGCTTAGTAGAACCCTTGCAGCGGCTCGGAGAGCGTTTAAATTGGAGCTGGAGCATTGTCGGACATTTGATGGGTGTGAAAAATAGCCCGGAACTGCGATCGGCTCACGAAACAATGCAGCCGGAAGTAGTAAAATTTTGGAGCAAGCTCAGTCAAAGCAAACCGCTTTACGAAGCTTTTAAAGCGCTGCGGGCCAGCGAAAATTGGGACAGCTTAGAGTCAGCTCAACAGCGAATTGTCGAAGCCGCTCTCCGAGACGCCCAACTCTCCGGCGTGGGTTTAGAAGGCGAGCAAAAAGAGCGTTTTAATGCCATTCAATTAGAATTGGCCGAAATTACTACCCTATTTTCCAATCACGTCCTCGACGCTACCAAAGCATTCAGCCTCACCCTCACAAACAAAGACGAAATTGACGGTTTGCCGCCGAGTTTGTTGAGTTTAGCAGCTCAAGCCGCTCGCAGCGCCGGCGAAGAAAATGCGGATGCCGAAAACGGCCCTTGGCGGATTACTTTAGACTTTCCGAGTTACGGCCCTTTCATGCAGCACAGCACCCGCCGCGATTTGCGCGAAAAGTTGTACAAAGCTTATATGGGCAGAGCAAGTAGCCCAGAATTGAATAACTGGCCGTTGATCGATCGCATTTTAGCTTTGCGCCAGGAAAAAGCTGCTTTGCTCGGGTTTAGCAGTTATGCCGAATTGAGCTTGGCGAGCAAAATGGCTCCCGACGTTGCAGCAGTGGAAGCTTTGTTAGAAGAATTGCGCTTAGCTAGTTACAGTGCTGCTGTCAAAGATTTAGAAGATTTGAAAGCTTTTGCTGCCGAAAAAGGCGCGCCGGAAGCTGGGGATTTGAAGCACTGGGATGTAGGTTTTTGGTCGGAACGGCGGCGGGAAGAAAAGTTTGCTTTTAGTGCCGAAGAATTGCGCCCTTACTTTGCTTTGCCCCAGGTATTAGAGGGGTTATTTGGATTAGTAAAGCGGCTGTTCGGCGTGACAGTAACTGCGGCGGACGGTCAAACTCCAGTCTGGCACGAAGATGTGCGATCTTTCCAAATAGATGATGAAGCAGGAAATGCGATCGCCAATTTCTATTTAGACCCCTACAGCCGCCCCGAGGAAAAGCGCGGCGGTGCTTGGATGGACGATTGCGTGGTGCGCGCTAAATTTGTGGAAGCGTCCAAGATAACCACGCGGTTGCCGGTGGCTTATTTGGTGTGCAACCAAAGTCCTCCTGTTGACGGCAAACCGAGTTTAATGACTTTTGGGGAAGTCGAAACTTTGTTTCACGAATTCGGTCATGGTTTGCAGCATATGCTGACAACGGTAGACTATCCGGGGGCTTCGGGCATCAATAATGTTGAGTGGGATGCGGTGGAATTGCCCAGTCAATTTATGGAAAATTGGTGTTACGATCGCGCGACTTTGTTCGGGATGGCAAAGCATTACGAAACCGGGGAAACTTTGCCGGAACACTATTACCAAAAACTGCTAGCAGCGCGCCACTACATGAGCGGCACCGTCATGCTCAGGCAAGTACATTTTAGCAGCGTTGACATCGAATTGCACCACCGCTATCGATCGGGCGGCAGCGAAACTGTGGCCGATGTCCGCAACCGCATCGCTAAAACTACGACAATTTTGCCTCCTCTGGAAGAAGACGCATTTTTGTGCGCTTTCGGACACATTTTTGCGGGCGGCTATGCGGCGGGGTATTACAGTTATAAATGGGCGGAAGTGCTCAGCGCTGATGCTTTTGCGGCGTTTGAGGAAGCGGGTTTGGAAGATGAAAGTGCGATCGCATCTACAGGCAAGCGCTTCCGAGATACAGTGTTAGGATTGGGCGGCAGTTTGCACCCGATGGAAGTGTTTAAAACTTTCCGGGGACGCGAACCGAGCACTAAAGCTTTGTTGAGACACAGCGGTTTAGTTGCGGCTTAATTAAGTGTGGAATAACTGGGGATTAATGCGGGTGAATTTATCTGCATTAATCCCAGTTTTTTGTTTAACAGGATTTACGCATATCCTGTATGTGTAGGATGCGGTGTGCATGGAGTCTTACCGCTATACAACAAATGCCACGTTTATGAATTACACCCGTCTATCCTTCGATACCCGTAGGGACACGGCGAAAACCTTTGTTCCTACACTTCATAAACCTGGAAGAGGCTATAATTCATGCGTAAAACTACTTTTTGGGTAACTTTTGCTGAATTCAAAATGTTTGTAGTCAGGACTAAATCGATCGGATTTTTATAATAATTCCCAAAACTATTGCTAGATATAATCCTGTGACCGTCTGTAGGGACACGGCAAATTTTGATAATAGTTATAAAATTAATAATTGTAGCAACACTTTTTTAATTGATATTAATAGGACTTGCATTCCTTAATACCAACCTATTTTATTGTAGAACATCATACAAGAAATATCTGTAGTTTGGCACATCCCCAATGTTTAGGTGTAAAACTGGGGAGAATGTGCGATCGCCAGCAGCTTTTAGTTTAGGTTGAAGGCTCATCAAAGCAGTATCAGTGTCAATATTGTGAGGACAAACTGCAACGCCGCGAATATTTGCTCTCATTTATCACTGATTATACTTAACTTTCCCCCCCCCAGGCATTAACTTTATATTTCGCAACATTTATCGGCTTTTGCCTCGATACAGCTAATGCTTTTATTAGCGACTAGAAATCGCGGATTTTACCGAATCTTTGAATATAGAGCGACAACAGCGAGTCTTTTTTTAATTTTTGTTAAAAAGCGGGGTACTCGGTGTCAAAAGGGTAAAAATTTTAGATACAAACTAAAAAACTTAGTTGAGATTTATTTGAGGATTGTCAGAAAAAATCTTTGTATATATGATAAAAAGTAAGGATTGATAGTGAGTCGTTCACCCATAGATTAAGATTTTCATGGATATTCAATTAATTAATATCGGTTTTGGTAACATTGTGTCTGCTAACCGAGTGATTGCCATTGTCAGTCCCGAGTCAGCGCCAATTAAGCGGATTATTACTGATGCGCGGGAGCGGGGACAACTGGTTGATGCTACTTACGGTCGCCGCACGAGAGCGGTAATTATTACAGATTCGAGTCACGTCATCCTCTCGGCGATTCAGCCGGAAACGGTTGCTAATCGTTTTGCGATCGGCAAAGACGGTCAAAGTCGGGATGATTGAGGTTTGTCAGTTGCAATTTGAGCGCTTACAGTTTAGAGTAAGCGAAAACTTGAATTGTTACAGGTTTCTCTTCTAAAAATGAAATCCGGTAAATTAATTGTTCTGACGGGGCCTAGCGGTGTGGGGAAAGGAACCCTAGTACGATCGCTCCTCAATCGCCATCCCCAATTGTATCTTTCGGTATCGGTGACAACTCGATCGCCCCGTGAGGGAGAAATTGAGGGACAGCACTACTATTTTGTCAGCCGCAGCCGATTTGAACAGATGGTTGAGGCTGGAGAGTTGGCGGAATGGGCTGAGTTTGCCGGTAATTTTTACGGTACTCCTTATTTTGGTCTCAAGCTAGGAATTGGTGAGGGAAAATGGGTAATCCTCGAAATTGAGTTGGAAGGGGCTAGGCAAATTAGGGATAATTTTCCAGAGGCGCTGCGAATTTTTATTTTACCTCCTTCTTGGGAAGAATTGGAGCGGCGGCTGCGGAGTCGGGGTCAAGATTCCGAAAGTGCGATCGCCCGTCGGTTGCTGCGGGCTAAAGAGGAAATTGAAGCTGCGGGGGAATTTGATTTTCAGGTTGTTAATGACGATTTAGAAGTTGCTTTGAAAAAACTGGAATCAATACTTAATTTGGTTGAGGTTTTAGGTAACTAATGACTAATAACTAATGACGAATGACTAATGACTAATTACCCATTTTTCCGTCCTGGCTAAAGCTTCGCTACTTTCTTTGATAGAAACACAAACTTTAAAATTCAATTCCAGAATATTCAGCGAAGGCGAAAATTTCCGTAGCGGTTCGATTTCGCGAGCAGAACAGCCCAACATTTCCATATAAGCTAGCGTCCACCCAATAGCTGCAATGTCGCTGATATTGCCAGTACCCTCGCACAGGTGACAGCTAATTTGGCCTTGGGGGCCGCACTCGGGACAAACCCAATTGCCGAGAGATGAATGCGGTTGATTTGTGCGAGCATTAGATGCAGTTTTTAAGGCTTTAATATGGTTGTGAACTACTTGTTCAAAACTTCGACCTTGCTTGATGCGCTGGATGGATTTGTTGTGCGATCGCCCGATTTCTTCTGCTGGCTGTTGAAAGGAAGCAAGAGATGCTGTTTGGTTCTGCCTTATTACTCTAGATTCGCCTAGGTTCGCAGTTAGCTGAATACCATAGTCTTTCGACTCCGCAGTTTGAGAGTGGTTGAGTGCGCTGTCCGAGTCGGGTTCGGAAGTTGTGAAGGGTGGTTCTATTCGATCGGCAAAATCTTGCATTGAGAGGTGATGTTCGATCGCCAAAGACCAAGTTCTTTTATGTCGGAGGTCGCCATATTTTCTGGCTTCTGCCTCAGTAATGCCGATCGCCGCAGCCTCTTGGCGCAGCGCATTCATCGAAGTCGTTGTATCTGATATCATGAGTTTGTTTGCAGTTAATTTACGATCGCCCGAACGGCCTACAAATAAATTACCTTAGATATAGTACAATAGTCCGGACTATTTTTATATCCTAGTCTGAAACCCTTGATTTTTCGTTAGGAAGTCGATAGCGCCATCGCGCTGAAACCCTTATTTTACGGTTGGCAATCACCCACTGTCCGAAGCATTGATAGTA
>JAUBOM010000082.1:0-15810 GCA_036700245.1 Microcoleus vaginatus BM001213989 | reverse complement strand
CTGAAACCCTTATTTTACGGTTGGCAATCACCCACTGTCCGAAGCATTGATAGTAGCCTAAATCTAAAATCTAAAATCTAAAATCTAAAATAGGATGACTTCAATTCTTCCCGATACAGCTTTATCTGTTGCCGGACTAACATCATACCTGCAAGACTTGTTGGAGGGCGATCGCAACCTGCAATCAATTTGGCTGACAGGCGAGGTGTCGAACGTTTCGCACCACCCCAGCGGCTGCTTTTTCACTCTGTGCGACACCGACAAAAGCGCTGCTATTCGCTGCGTGGTGTGGAATTCTCAGCGGCAAAAATTGGTGCAAATGCCGGCAAAAGGGGAACAGTTGCTGGTTTTGGGAAGCATCCGGGTTTACAAAAATCGCGGCGAGTACCAGTTGACAGTTGTGCAATCGCTACCGGCTGGGGCAGGATTGCAGGCTTTGCGGTTGCAGCAATTGCGATCGCGCTTGGATGCTGAGGGTTTCTTCGATCCCGCCAGAAAGCGCCCGATTCCGGCACACCCGCAAATTGTGGCCGTGGTGACATCCGATACTGGCGCTGCTTGGGGAGACATTCAGCGCACTCTAGCCCAAAGATATCCGGGTTTGCGGGTGTTGCTGTCGCCGACAGGAGTGCAGGGAGAATTGGCTGCTGCTGCGATTGCTAGGGCGATCGCCCGGGTAGAATTGGACGGTAGGGCGGATGTGATCATTTTAGGGCGCGGCGGCGGTTCTGCGGAAGATTTGGCTTGTTTTAATGATGAGAGAGTTGTCAGGGCGATCGCGAATTGTGCGATTCCAATTATTACAGGTATCGGGCACGAAAGAGACGAATCTCTCGCGGATTTAGTAGCAGATAAACGAGCCCATACTCCGACTGCGGCGGCGGTTCAAGCTGTACCAATTTTAGCAGATCTTTACTTTGAACACAAGCAGCGAATGGTCAATTTAGCAAACGCTGTGCGGGCAAGATTTCAGACAGAAGAAGAGCATTTGCAACTGTTACAAAATCGATTAAAACGTTTGCCTGCGACATCCCGAACTTTGCGGCAAGCAACTGGTAAACTGGACGTATTGCAAGAAAAGTTATCCGCACTGAATCCGGCGGCGGTATTGCAAAGGGGTTATGCGGCGGTAATCCAAAGTGACGGTACGATCGTCCGCACAACTGAGGGTTTGGAATTGGGAGAGGAATTGACTGTGAGGTTGAGTCGGGGCGTGCTGAAAGTTAAGATTGTAGAAGTATTGGATGCGGAATAAAAGTTATGATTGATTCGCAGTTGCGCCAGTCTGACTGGAATTATGAGGAAACGGTCGATCGAATTGAAGCGATTATCGATCGGGTGGAATCGGGAGAGTTGCCTCTAGAGGAGGTTTTCGAGCAGTTTGCGGTGGCTGTCGAGTGTTTGCAGGAGTGCGAAAGCTTTTTGGCGCGGGGGAAGGAACAGATGGATTTGTCGATCGAGCTTTTGGCTGCAGAACCCGATTTTTAAGCGCAGGTGTAGGCGCTTCGCCTTTATAAATAAAAAGGTAATAGCACCTTATTAAGCACGAATAGGAAGTTCAGCAATGCACCAATCCATAACAACCTGTCCAATCTTTTCCCAATCAGAATGCTTAGATCGATCGACTATTCTTGCAATCTCATTAGGACTGTTGTCTTTAAGATATTCAACGGTCTTGCTGAGCGTCTTATCTCCAAAGCCAAGTGATATTTTACATTGACATTCTCCACTATTACTACTGCATTGCCACTTAGCTAGACACGAATTATTTATACGGTCTGATATATTGAGAATTTGAGGAATTTTGGCTGACCAAAACTTCTTAATTTGAGAATTTCTTTCATCAATAATTTTCTTTAGATAAGTTCCTTTTTTTATATCTAAAAAATACCTAATTTCTAGACTAATACTTTCAATAATATTTAAGGCTTCAAGTTTTTCCTGATTTCCTGGATACAGTTTAGATAAAATTGAGTTAGGTATTAAGTTTTCACTTTCACGGCAATCAAGAATAAAACTTTGTGTTTTTATACAAGTTGAATCGCTCTGATCTTGTAGGGAAAGTGCTGTGCGGCCAAGTTTTCCATCAGGAGCAATTTTATCGCTATCTACAATACAAAGGCAAAAGCGTTTATTTGCTTGTTGAATATTAATATACTCCCTAGAAGTTGTATCACCCCCGCCGCCTCTAGGTTCGCATACTATTGGTACATTCATGTCTTTCCATCTAAGACAAACTTTTGCTATAGTTTCGTAGAAAACAGCGTCATCAAGATTTTCACCCAAGAGTATGGTTTTCTGTACTAACTCTGAATCATTAAAAAAACGTGGAGGTACTTTAATAATTTCCTTGTCTGAATCCGAAAGCACTTCTGGTTCATAACAAGGATTAACAATTTCAATATATTTTGTTACCGCCGAAAGATAGGAATAAAATTGTGTAGAGTCGTTGTATAATTTATGGTAAATATTCCTAGAAAATTCAGATAAGCGAGAGCATTGAGCAATGTTTTTTAAAGTTTTTCTATTAGCCATTACTATATGCTTACCTTCACGACGAGCAGTTGCAAGATTCTCTAAAGCCAAAACAGTATCCTGATCCCAAGTATTTTCATCTCCCTTATCTACTACAGAGCTATGAATCAAAATTAGCATTTATACAAGTTCCATTTCAAAAAAACCTAGTGGCCAGTTTAAAAGATACCCCTTTGAATTGAATTGGGCATTTCTTATGGTTACTTCTCCCAGTTGGTCGGATGGCTCAAATAAAACAATGTTGATTTCATCCTCAGAAATTTCACCTTCAGCAATTAATTGTCCTAGGCGATTTACCAATACTTCACTATGAGTTTCAATCATTAAACGTAGATCAATGTTTTTCTCCTTAGCTGTTTTGATTGACTTAACCAAGGCATCTGTTAAAGTCCCTTGCAGACGGGGATGAAGATGTAACTCAGGTTGCTCGATAGCGTATGTTATTGTTCCTCTGTTTACTCGACGAGAGGTTGACTGTAAGTTCCCTTTGGAACTTAGTGACCATAATTGAGTAATAACAGGAAGAATTTGAGAAAAGCCAAACCCAGTATCAGCAATATTAAGGTTTCTATCCGAATCCTTGGCACATATTGTTACTGAAATATGACCTTCGCTGAATTTAATTGATGGCTTAAATCCAAAGTTATCTAAAGTCCAAGCCGAAAAGCTTTCCATTTCTGGACGAGTTAGATTACGCAAAAACATTGCAAGATTATTACCCTGGTAATCCACTTCATCAACAGCTAAATCTTGAGTTCGGTAATAACGCTGTGCTGTAGCTCGTACTGGTCCAATATAGCTAATATTCTTGGAGAAGTTCGCTAGCGTCTCATCACATTTTTCAAGAATAAAAGGTATGGCATTTGCGATAATAAGATCCCTTAGCTCTTTAAATTCCTTTCTGTCAACTGTCCAATCCTTTGTTTGATCCTTCCAGTATTTGCCGGCAAAACTATTTTCTTGAATATCTTTGAGCATATTTTCTGAGTTGCCTAGACCAAAGGAGAGTGCCATTTGAATAATAGTCTCTAACTTAGTTGCATGATGAGCCGTCTCCTTGGTTTTGTCTATCAAAGCTTGAAATAAAGCTCTGAAGCGAGAACGATATCTAATAATATCAGGAGATAGTTGGGAGAATTTTTCAAATTCATATTCTTTTTTTTTCTCACTTTCAATAATAGTTGGCAGAAGCAAACTGCTATCAAATTTCATGGCAACATATTTACCCAAATTTAAGACGTTAAATGAATTATTAACCAAAAAATTTGTTACAGAATCATCCTCACCAAAATCTAACTGAATTTTTGAATCTTCAAGCTGCAAAATAATTCTACTTGTTCTTGTAGTTTTTTTCTCTTTATGTTCTGATACCTGGAGAGTTAACTTTATATCAAAACTGTTTAAAATCTTTGCTTCTACATAAAAAAGAAAGTAGGGAAAAGCTATACGATAGGTTGAGTTTTTTGGTTCTAGCTTGAAGTTAAAAGAAAATTCAATATTGTTATTGTCTTCTGCTCCAGTTTGATGAGCATCTTTAAAATTACCGAAGTCAACTAGGCGACCAAACCAAAGTATTGGCCCAGTTGTTCGAGATTCTACGCTTTGTCTCAATAGAGGAAGAATACGCAAAAAACTACTCTTGCCTGAACTATTTTGCCCAAGGAGAACAGTTATAGGCTTTAACTGAATATAGCCAGTGTCACCGAGACAACGTAATCTTTCCACTCTAATAGAATCCATTCATACCTCTTAATAAGGAATAAGTTTAATAGGGTTGGCTTTAATCACTCTTGTAAGTTTGCCTTAAGGTAAGTTTTGAAGGGCTATCGCAGGAGTCACGCAGTTTTATGCACATTCCAAAAATGGATCAGATCGAACCCAATTGAGGACACAGCCTTTGATAAGCCTAGCCCACTCTAAATTTTACATTCAATGCCTGATGAAAATTTTGTGGGGTGGGAGTCTCGCCCGCCCCACAAATAAAATCTAGATGACCGACAGCTTACAATTTGTCGATCGACCTTTTAGCCTTATCCGTGATATTTTTCACCGTATCTTTCACATCTTCTGCTGCGTGACGGGCGGCGGCTTCCGCTTGTTTGGCTTTGCCTTCAACCTGGTCTTTTTTGTTGCCCGTGATATTCCCAAAAATTTCCTGAGCTTTGCCTTCTAAATTTTTGCCGATCGCCTTTGCTCTGTCTTCTGCACTCATAATAAGCTCCGTTTGGCAAGTTGCTTTAGTAACATTGTAAAATCAACTCGCCTGCAATTGCCTTTAACTTCATATTAATTTATATTCTGCTTGACCTCGGTGTTCTCCTGAAGACTTACTTCGTGCAAATCCCTCACTTAAAAAGCCAAGGATTCCTTTTTTTGACAACTGTATACCTCGGCAAAATGTGTCCTCAACAACTATTTCAAAGTCGCCGCAGCAACTTTAATCGGTTCGAGCAATTTTAACGGCAAATGCAGCATATTCAATTGGGTGCTATCTGCTGGTTTCCTTTCAGGATCGGGGCCGTGATAATCGCTGCCACCAGTTGCCAGCAAACCGTAATGAAGACAGAAATCTTTCAACTTTTGGATTTGGCTAGAACTGTGGCTGGGATGGTATACTTCAACTCCCATTAAACCAGCATCTACTAATTCTTTTAAGACTTCCTCAACTGCGCCGCCGCGAAATAAATAAGGGTGAGCCCAAACTGGTACTGCACCGCAACTTCGCAATAAATCAATACCTTCGGCGATCGAGAATTTCTCGTAATGCACATAAGCCGGGCCGTCATCTCCCAGCCAGCGATCGAATGCTTCCCGCGATGATTTGGCGTGACCGGCTTTTACCAGCGCAGAGGCAATGTGAGGCCGTCCCGGTGCCATTCCTGGGGATGTTTTTGGCAGTTCGATCGCGTATCCCATTGCTGCTAATTTTTCGACCATTTCCTGCGATCGGCGAAACCTTCCTTGCAGGCGATCGTTCAAAGGAACGTGCAACTTATTTGCATCGGGATAAAAACCTAAAATGTGCAGCGATCGGCCGTTGTGAACTGTACTGAGTTCGACTCCGGGGACTATTTCGATACCGTGCAAAGCAGCAGCGGCGAAGGCTTCATCCCAACCCGACATCGTATCGTGATCGGTGAGGGCCAAGGCGCGAACCCCCGAGGATGCGGCGGCGGCTACGAGTTCGGCAGGGGTGAGAGTGCCGTCGGAATAAGTAGTGTGACAGTGGAGTTCTAGCATTTTTTCTGGTAAGTTAAAGTCGGCGCAACCTGCAATTATTCCCCTCACTCACGCGAGATATATCGTCATACTATTTTAGATTTTAGATTTTAGATTTTAGATTGGGAATGAGTGATGATATAAGGGTTGGGAGTTTGTCTACAGTTGCATTCTTTTTCAGAACTGGTTTCACTGCCAGCAACATTTTTTTTATTTTTATCGTTATTTGTAATAACTTATTGCGCCTTTAATTGGTACATTTATGCTTCTTCAAACTCTGTGGCATGGGTGTTCAGCCCGCTTTTTCTGTTGAATTTGGATGCAGAACAGCTTAGCTATTTCTTGATTTCTCGCATTGGGTGAATGACACCCTCTGGCAATTTGGGAGGAACCGGCGATATTTCAATACTTTGTATGTTGTGAACTGGGATAACTACCAGTTTATCTGCCAATTCGATAATTATCGGGTCTGCTGTCAACATTTTGTGCAGGCGAGTGCCTAAAGTTGCTTGCTCTCCTACTGTTCCCTCTGGCGCAATGAACTGGAAGTGTTGCTGTTTGCCGTTGGTATAGTGGATTATCAGATTGATAATTCCTTCTTGGTTGGTTGCTTGCATAATTTTTTTTCCCTAAGAGTCGATCGGGACTTCGCAAAATTAACAATCAATCAAAACTGGCGATCGCACCACCTTTTGAAAGCTTTTGACAAAACCGGGCTGTCGGTACGAAAGCCCGGTTCCTGCTAATTTTACCACAAAAACTGTACTGAAACTCGCCAACTTACCCAGTATACAATTGTCAGTTGCGCTGTCTTCGCCGCTGAAGGCGCGAGATCCTTCGCCAGCAATATTTGGTCGATCGGGCTTTCTACAGTGCCACTTGGCAAATTGGCTCAATTTAGCCTCTGCCGCGACTTGACTCAAAGCGCTCTCAAGCTATACAGCAGTGGCACTTGACCGCTTTGGGGGCCAAGGATTTCTATTGTGGGAACTGTGGAGGTTACGATAGTGGCATTCTGCTGTCACTGCAGTTGAGGAATTTTTTATAAATTAATAACATAACATTCAGCTACAGCTTATGAAATCCACACTTTGCTTTCCCGAAACTTCTCTCGATTCTAACGCAGTTACTTTTGATAATAGTGCTATTGAATCTTGTATTGTTGCAGCTTGGATTGACTTAGTAGGAGGAGACTTTGATAGCTTGGGAGGAGATGATTGGCTTCCCTTGTGCGGCGACATTGATGACGGCGAAATTTACCGGGAATGGTTTTTGTGGCAAGACACCGAAGTGACTGAAGAGTGGGAAGCTTACGATCCAATTACTAATTATCGAGTTGTGGCACCTAGCCGAGAAATGCTGATTTCTAAAATCGACAAAATAGAAGATGAGAGACAAGTTTAGGATCAAGGGAGAATATTCTATTTTGACTGTTTTAGGACTTATGCACAGCCTCTACTTGTAGGGTGCGCTAGGCGCACCTTACTACTGCATAGTGCGAGTGTTTCAACCTGTGGGTATTGCTTTTTGTTTTTCTCGTTCTAATTTGCGCTGCTTCAAGGTGGCAAGATTGTGTTTAATCGTGTCGATCGCCAATCCAGTCCCCTGCTGTTGGTATAATTCGCTGGCACGGATCAAATCTGCAACAGCCTCGTCATCCGATCGCAAATTTGCCCAAGCCAAGGCGCGATTGTGGTAAGCTTCTGCCAAATTTGAAACTTGTTCTAAAGCGCTAGTAAATTTATCTTTTGCTTTGCGGTATTTTCCCGACTGATAAGCCTCAATTCCTTGTTGGAAATAAACGGAAGCTTTGCTGCCGCTGTCGGTATCTGGAAATTCTGGGTAAGTTAAAATTGGTTCTTTAAAGAGTACAGAAATGCTGCCCTTGCCGAAGAAAGCCCAAATCATTGTTCCCAACCCAATCCCCAGCACGAGGGCAACAATGACAGACAGAGCAATAAAATTGGTGAGTTCCATAGAGCAATATTTGTTGTATTATAATATGATAAGTTAATTTCTAACTTCTGCAACAATGGCTGCGCGGATTTACCTCAACGGTCAATGGTTTTTCGGCTCGCTAGCTTTAGTATTGTCGATCGGCTTAATTACTGCAACTGCAAGTTCTGACGCAGCAACCAAGGCGCAAACTCAAGCAGGGTGGCAATTGTTGCAGCGGGATGAGACAGGGTTGGTGGTAGCAATGCGACACGCGATCGCCCCAGGCACCGGCGATCCTGCTAACTTTAAGTTGGGTGACTGTTCCACCCAGCGCAATTTATCTGCACAGGGAAGAACCCAAGCCAAGCAAATTGGAGCCGAATTTCGCAACCGCAACATCAAAGTTGCCAGAGTTTTATCGAGTCAGTGGTGTCGGTGTTTAGAAACAGCAAAATTGATAAATTTAGGCAAAGTCGAACAGTTCCCAGCGTTGAACTCGTTCTTTAGGGACAGCAGCAAAGAAGCCCGACAAACAGCGGCAATTCGCAAATTAATTGTTGACAACCGCAACACTAAAGGCGCGATTATTATGGTAACTCATCAAGTAAATATTACCGCGATTACTGATATTGTCCCGCAAAGCGGCGAAGCTGTGATTCTCAAAGGATCTCCACAAGGTAAAATCCAAATAGTCGGACGAATTGGAGGATTTTAAATAGAGATAAAGTTATAATAATATTACCAATTCCCCCTTACTAATTCCCAATCACCAATTTATATGAGTTTCCAATACAGCGCCGCCCTAGTGACTTTAGCAGACCTTGAGAAAGAAGTTCTAGTTAAATTTTACACAAAATTTCTCGACATAGAACCAAACCCTTACATTCCCAATACTTATGCTGAATTTCAACTTCCAGGCTTAAGACTCGGCATATTCAAGCCCAAAGATTCCCACAAATCGGAATTTGCCAATCGAGCAAAAACAGGCATGAGTTTGTGTTTAGAAGTCAGCGATATCGAAACTGCGATCGCCCGAATTTGGGCTTTAGGTTATCCGCCCAGCGGAGAAATTATCAAAGCTTCTCACGGTCTAGAAATCTATGCCTTCGATCCTGCAGGCAACCGCATAATTTTACATCAATCCCATTAGAATGTAGGATGATGGCTAATGATGTGTGAACTCTCAATCTTCTCTTCTCTTCCTTCGCGTCCTTCGCGTCTTCGCGGTTCGTTCAAAAAAACATCTAGTTCACAACCCGCTGAGGATTGCTATATAACTTATCCAATTGCTTCAGCACCTTCGCAATGACATTGTAAAACCAGGCTCTATAAATCAAAACGGCCTTAACTGTCTAATCAGTTCAGCAAAACTATAAAAACTGATAATTAATAACAACAAAGCTGTCAAGTGAGTTAGCTGAAATTGAGGCCGCGGGCCGAGGGATTCCCGCACCAAAATTGAAAAAGACGAACCAATTATATAACTCAAAGACAGCGTTAAATACTGCCACTGCAATGTTACAGTCCACAGCCCGAGCAAAATCATCGCCAAAGTCAACATCACCAACTCAACAAAGCGAGGCGGATTGTGCTGAGTAGACAGAATCAAAGTGTCCAACCAATATTGCCAAGGTCTCATGTTTTAGCGATCGAGCTTTTGGATTTAGCCTTCTAGCTTAACCTACGATCGCCATTCTGTTTGTTGCTGCAAACACCTTAAAGCCTCCGCCGTCTCAACCTGCGGAAATTGCCCATAAAAGCGGCTGACACTGTAAAAAGGGTGAGGAGTCTCCAGAACGATCGTCTTATCGCCCATTCCCGCCAAAAATCCCATCAAATCTGCCGGGGCGACAGGCGCGCAAATCCACAAAGCCGCCGGTTGCTGCGACTGCAAAGCCATAGCCGCCACAGCCATCGTCATCCCCGTAGCAATGCCGTCATCTACCAAAATCGCCAAAGCCCCCGCCGCGCTGACATTGGGGCGTCCCGGAGACAAATCTCCCAGCAAAGATTGAGCATTATTTTGAGCCACCGGCAATGCTGATTTTTGCAAGCGCCAATTCTGCTGCTTTTGCTTTTCCCAGAGAACGTGACCGTCAGCAGTCGCAGCCCCGATCGCCAATTCTAAATTATCTGGGCGAGTAATTTTCTTAGCGACAACCACATCCAAAGGACAGCCCAAGCGGCGCGCAATCGGCACAGCAACGGGCAAACCCCCGCGCGGCAAGGCGTAAACAATCGGTTTCACAGCCTCCTGTGCCGTTAAATTCAACTTGCCGAGCTCGCCCAGAACTGCCTCGGCCAGTTTTTCGCCAGCATCGGCGCGATCGTCAAAAAACGGGTTAGAGATCATATTTTTGCCTGTACGAGCTCAACCAAACAATTGGAGATTGTGCGAGTGTTAATTGGAGATTGTACGCGCGTGCGTAGCTATCCCGTAGGGAATCGACAGCCTAGCATACAAGCTTCTAGCCAATCTCAAATCACCAAACCCGATCTAAACTATAAACTCTAGACTCAAAAAAATCTCCCTAATTGTAAAATCTATGTCCAGCGACTTGCAACTGAGCCTTTTTGACAACGATCAAAGTGCCACTTTCCAAACAGACTCAATACCAGCAAATGCCAAAATTCCCATTCCTCCGGGCACCTATCAAAATATGGAACAAATCGGCGAGCACTGCAACCGCTGCTACCGCTGCGAATTGGGCAACAGCCGCACTCACGCCGTCATCGGGCGCGGCAATCCTCAAGCCTCAATTTTGATCGTGGGAGAAGCGCCCGGACAAAACGAAGACGAAACCGGATTGCCCTTCGTCGGGCGATCGGGCCAACTGTTAGATAAGATTTTAGAATCCGTGGGATTGAGTGCAGAAACCGACGTATTCATTGCCAACGTCATCAAATGTCGCCCTCCCAACAACCGCCCTCCGACAGCCAAAGAAATCGAAGCTTGCAAACCTTACTTGCTCGAACAAATTCGCATCTTAGACCCTAAAATTATTTTATTAACCGGTGCAACAGCCCTCAAAGGTTTGCTAAGCGACAAGCGGCCCATTAGTAAAATTAGAGGTCAATGGATTGAATGGGAAAATCGTTTGTGTATGCCAATTTTTCACCCGTCGTACTTGCTGCGAAACCCCTCCCGCGAACCGGAAACTCCGAAATGGTTTATGTGGCAAGATATGCAACTAATCAAGGCTAAACTAGACGAATTAAAAGAGCAATTCTAATCAATTTTTGTTGTTGATTTGTAGGGCGGGTTTCACCAACAATCTCTGCTATTTACCCACAATCTCAAAAACCCGCCCCCTTTGCTTGAAACTCATGTTATGGCTTTGCATGACAATCGCGCAACCACAAACGAATAGCCTCAGCAATTTCGCTTTCACTATCTTGACCTAGTAAAGGACGAATATCCGCCGCAGTACCAAACCGAGAAACGATTTTTGCCAACTCCCAGCCGTTCTCCGTTTTAGTGAAAAATAACCAATGATATTGCTGAATTTCGACTGGTTTTCCCCCGCGATACTGGCGTTCCAAAGTAGTAATAAAAACTTGACTAGCATTTTCAGGAAGTGCCTCCCCAGAATTTAAAGGTAACGGTTCAAACTCCGGGCGACCGGCTAAAATTATTTGAGGCAGCGCGTAACCGGGCGGTATAGCAGTTTTAGGAGAAAAGCCCGATCGCACAATGACGCGATTAGCATAACTCGGCAAATCTTGCAACAGACGGTCGACCAAAGTTTCTAAATCAGCGGGACAGGGCGATCGCGCTAACAAATCATACCGACTTGCATTGATACTGTTAGTATGATTTGTCACAAAATTAACTGCCAAAGTCGGAGTTGCAACCGCAGATATCAGCAGATAAACACAGATGAACGCAGATAAAATTCGATTGGCGTTCATCGGCGTTTATCGGCGGTAAAAAACAACATTCCTATTGTTACTCCAACTCTTCACAAATACGCGCAAAAGCCGCCGCTGGATCGGACGCAGCAGTAATCGGCCGCCCAATCACCAGATAATCCGCACCAGCTTTCAAAGCCGCCTTCGGAGTCATCGATCGTTTTTGATCGCCTCCATCGGCCCATTTCGGACGCACCCCCGGACAAACTAACAGAAAATCATCCCCGCAACTCATTCTTAACTGTTCCACTTCTTGCGGCGAACAAACAGCACCAGCTAAACCCGTTTCCTTAGCCAACAATGCCATGTGCAAAGCATATTCTGGCAACTCCAAAGGTATTTTCAAGTCAAAAGCCAACTGTCGCGAATTCAAACTCGTTAACAGGGTAATTGCAATCAACTTAGGAGTCGGTCGATCGACAGCCGCCGCCCCTTCAGTCAAAGCCAACTGTGCCGCTTTCAAAGCATCTTTACCACAAGTAGAATGGATAGTCAATAAATCCACACTGTACTTAGCAGCAGCACGACAAGCACCAGCCACAGTATTCGGGATATCGTGAAACTTCAAATCGAGAAAAATCCGCTTTTCCTGCTGTTTTAAAATTTCCAAAATCCCCGGCCCCGAGCTCACAAACAACTCCAAACCGACTTTCCAGAAAGATACTTGCGGGAGTTTGTCCAGAAGGGCGATCGCCTCTTCTTGACTCGAAACATCCAAAGCAACAATAATTCGATTATCAGCGTTCATCAGCGTTCATCTTCAGTATTCATCTGCGGTTAAAAAAGAGCTTCAAGACACCAATCGCACAAACTTATTCTTCCCAACCTGCAAAACCTTACCGCATAAATCAGCAGGTGATTCAAAAGTAAGATTAACATCAGAAACCCGATCGCCCTCCAACTTCACCCCGCCGCCCTGCATCAACTTCCGGGCATCACCGCTACTTTTACAAAGCCCGCTAGCACTGAGAATATAAAACAACTTAGCCGGAAACTGGACGTTTGCCAAAGAAAACTCCGCCACAGCATCAGCTTGTCCCGCAGCACCTTTAACCAGCGCAATTGCATCTTGTTGTGCGCGATCGGCTGCTTCCTTCCCCCGATACTGGCGCACCACCTCCACAGCCAAAAGTTTCTGTTTTTCTCGCGGATTTTCTGGCAATTCATCAAGCGGCAAATCTGTCAATAGTTCAAAATACTGGGCGATCGAACTATCAGCAATTTTCTCCAACTTAGAATACATCGTCAGCGGGTCTTCCGACAAACCCACATAATTGCCCAAAGACTTCGACATCTTCTGCACCCCGTCAGTCCCGATCAAAATCGGCATCAGCAAACCAAACTGCGGTTTCATCCCAAAATGCCGCTGCAAATCTCTCCCCACCGCAAGATTAAACTTTTGGTCAGTTCCCCCCAACTCAACATCCGCTTCCAAAGCCACCGAATCGTAACCCTGCATTAGCGGATACAGAAACTCATGCAGATAAATTGGATTTTCCTGCTGCATCCTGTTGTCAAATCCCTCTTTAGCGAGCATCTGCTGCACCGTCATCGTCTTCAGCAGTTCCAAAATCTTCGCCAAGTCCAATTTTGACAACCACTCGGAGTTATACCGAATTTCCAAACGCCCGGGTGTGTCAAAATCTAGAATCGGACGCACTTGGTCTAAATAAGTCTTGGCATTTTCCGCCACTTGTTCGGCCGTCAACTGGGGGCGCATCTCGGATTTCCCTGTCGGATCGCCAATTCTTGCGGTAAAATCTCCGATGACCAGTACCGCTGTGTGACCGGCATCCTGAAAAGCTCGCAGCTTGCGCACGCAAAGGCTGTGTCCCAAATGAATGTCACTGCCTGTCGGGTCAATTCCGAGTTTGACGCGCAACGGTCGATCGACTTTTGCCAGCAGTTGGGCTAAATTTTCGTCAGGGTTGCTAGAATCAGGTCGATCGGGAAAAATCTCACTGACGCCGCGGTAAAGCGCTGAAAGGTTAGGAGTTATCATCGGGGAGCGATCGTCCATCATAGTTTTGCCAAAGTGCAGCAGAATTAGTTACACTCTCTGGTTGACGCATAAAAACATAACTATCAAGCTACTATAATCCCAAAGCTGACCGGCTTTCATTAGCTGACAGTCTCTAGGGTTCGCATCTAAAATTAAAAGTCTTAAACCCCAAATCGAGTGAGGAAGTGAAATCCACGTGTCAACCAACGCAGTCCGCAAAAACACGGAAAACTCAGCCCCCGTATTCGAGTTTGTTCAGTCAGTCAGTAAAGTGACCGCCGGAACCATACTCAGCATGACAATGCTTGCCAGTTCCGTAGTCGCTGGCGGACTGGTTGGCTTAGCGATCAGCTTCCGCAATTTGCCAGATGTTCGGATCTTGCAAACCTACTCTCCTACAGAAACTACCCACATTTACGACATCAACGGCAAGCCCCTAGCCAGCATCCACGACGAAGCCAACCGGGATGTCGTACCCCTTGACCAAATCTCCCCGAACCTGAAACGAGCTGTTCTGGCGATCGAAGATAGCAACTTCTTTACCCACAAAGGCATCAACCCCGGCGGGATAGCCCGAGCTCTCATAGTCAACCTAGAAAAAGGTAGAACCGTTGAAGGGGGCTCGACTATGACTATGCAGCTAGTCAAGAACCTGTTTCTTTCTCCCCAGTCAAAATTTAGTCGCAAGGTAGCTGAAGCGGTAATGTCTATCCGCTTGGAGCAAATTCTCAACAAAGACCAAATTCTGCAACTATACCTGAATCAAATCTACTTAGGTCACAACTTGTACGGCGTAGAGACAGCCTCTCGAAGCTATTTCAACAAGTCAGCAAATAATTTGACTCTTTCAGAAGCAGCCATGCTGGCCGGCTTAATTTCTGCCCCCGAAGAATACAGTCCTTTCGTCAATTACAAGTTGGCAAAAGACCGGCAGGAAATCGTTTTAAACCGCATGAAGGATCTTAAATGGATTACGCCGGCTCAAGAGACAGCAGCCCGCAAGGAAAAAATTAAGCTAGGCAAAATTACCTCTTTTGGCGGCTCTCAAGTTCCTTACGTAACACAAGCCGTAGTCCAGGAACTGACGAGACGTTTCGGGCGAGATGCCGTGGTTAAGGGAGGAATGCGCGTTCAAACCACGATCGACCTCAAAATGCAGCGTATAGCCGAAGAAACCGTCAAAGCGTGGCACCAAAGGCTTTACTACCAAGGGCTGTTTTACGATCGCGACGAAGGTCAAATTGCCCTAGCCGCCGTCGATCCCCGCACCCACTTCGTCAAAGCAATGGTGGGCGGCGTCGATTACGAAAAGAGTCAGTTCAACCGCGCCATTCAAGCACGCCGCCAGCCCGGATCTTCTTTTAAGCCTTTTATCTACTACGCTGCCTTTGCTAGCGGCAAATACGCCCCGGATTCAGTTGTCTACGACTCCCCTGTCGGCTACCGCGACGGCGACGGCTACTACTACCCTCAAAACTACGGTGGCGGCTTCTCCGGTGCCGTCAGCATCCGCAGAGCTTTGGAAGTATCTCTGAACATTCCCGCCGTCAAGCTTGGTCAAGAAGTCGGATTGAATAAAGTGATTGAGATTTGCCGCGTACTCGGCATCAGAAGTCCGATGGAACCGGTGGTTTCTTTGCCTTTGGGTGCCGTTGACCTAACTCCTTTAGAAATGGCAGGAGCTTTTGCTACCTTCGCCAACAACGGCTGGCATTCTGAGACCACCTTTATCGTGCAAGTCACTGACAGCAGCGGCAACGTCTTGCTCGACAATACGCCCAAACCCAAATTAGTTCTCAATTCCTGGGCGGCGGCATCTGTCAACAGCACCCTGCAAGGGGTAATTACCAGCGGAACGGCAAGGGCGGCTCAACTTGGGCGGCCTGCTGCTGGGAAAACTGGTACAACTTCCTCAGAACGGGATATCTGGTTTGTGGGTTACGTGCCCCAGTTGTCCGTGGCTGTTTGGATGGGCAACGACAATTATAGACCGATGAGCTACGGTGCTACTGGCGGTACTGTTGTCGCCCCTGTTTGGCGCGATTTTATGAGCCAAGCTTTGGAAGGCGTTCCTGCAGAAAATTTCAAACCTGCTTCAGCTTTTGAGCGGCCTTAATTATCAGTCATTAGTCATGGGGCATTGGGCATTGGGCATTGGGCATTGGGCATGGGGCATTGGGCATTGGGCATAGATCGGAAGAGCA
>JAUBOM010000320.1:0-2409 GCA_036700245.1 Microcoleus vaginatus BM001213989 | reverse complement strand
CCAAACTCGCCCTCACAGAAACCGCCCTCAAAACCTACAGCGGCATCCTGGGTTTAGCCCCCAAAGTAGACTTCCCCACTGGGAATGCCCCCAGATCATTGAGCATCGGCGACATCAACGGCGACGGGAAACCAGATGTAGCTGTGGCGCACGGTAGCACCGACAACACCACCTCCATCCTCCTCAACACCACCGCCACAGGCGCCACCACCCCCACCTTCGCCCCCCCAGTAGACTTCCCCACTGGGGGTAGGCCCTATTCAGTCAGCATCGGCGACTTCAACGGCGACGGTTCACCAGATGTAGCAACGGCGAACGAGGACACCGACACCATCTCCATCCTCATCAACACCACCCCCACAGGCGCCGCCACCCCCACCTTCGCCCCCACAGTAGACTTCTCCAATGGGGATTTCCCCACATCAGTCAGCATCGGCGACTTCAACGGCGACGGTTCACCAGATGTAGCAACGGCGAACCTCTTCAGCAACACAATCTCCATCCTCATCAACACCACCCCCACAGGCGCCACCACCCCCACCTTCGCCCCCAAAGTAGACTTAAACACTGGGGATGGCCCCGTTTCAGTCAGCATCGGCGACTTCAACAGCGACGGTTCACCAGATGTAGCAACGGCGAACCGCTTCAGCGAGACCACCTCCATCCTCCTCAACACCGCCCTCACAGGCGCCACCACCCCCACCTTCGCCCCCAAAGTAGACTTCACAACTGGGAGTTTCCCCAATTCAGTCAGCATCGGCGACATCAACGGCGACGGGAAACCAGATGTAGCTGTGGCGAACCGCGACAGCGATACCACCTCCATCTTCCTCAACACCACCCCCACAGTCAGCATCGCAGCCGGCACTAACCCCACCGAAACAGGCCCCACTAATGGCACATTTACTATTACCCTCAATACTCCGGCCCCTGCAGGCGGTTTAGTCGTCAACTTCGCCACCACCGGCAGTACCGCCACTAACCCGAGTCACTACTCCTTAAGCGCGGGTACGAATATCACGGCTGTGACTGCCAACACTTTCACCATTGCCGCCGGTGCAACCACCGCCGTCCTCAATGCCATCCCCGTCGATGATACTATCATCAACCCAGGGGAAACAGTCAAAGTTAACGTCACTGCCGATCCCAACAATTTTAACTACTTTCTCGATCCAGTTGGATCGAATACAACTGCGACACTGACAATTACCGATAACGACTTCCCCACAGTCAACCTCCTCGTTTCCCCAGTCACAATTACAGAAACAGGAACTCCAACTATCACCGTCACCGCCATAGCATCCAGCGCAGTTGTCGGGAATCAAACAGTAAATGTTGCACTTTCAGGCACAGCCACTGCTGCTGACTTTAACGGCACAATTTCCACTAGCATTACCATTGCTGCAGGTCAAACTACAGGTTCATTTACAGTTAATGTTAATGATGATGCACTGGTAGAAGGAAGTGAAACAGGTACTTTCACAATCTCGAATCCTTCTAGCGGTATTGTTCTGGGAACTACGACCACAGGTAACGTTGCCATTACCGACAACGATGTCACACCATTACCAGAAATTCAAGTATTAGACGGGACAAATGATCTTGTTGGTGGTAGTACCCGTGCGATTAACTTTGGTAGTGCAATTATTGGCACTATTCTCACCAAAACCTTTACCGTAAACAATCTGGGTACAGCAGCTTTAAACCTCAGCAATCCTACCCTACCAACCGGATTTAGTCTAGTCGGAAATTTACCTACAACTGTCGCCCCGGGTGCGAGTGCTAATTTGCAAGTTCAAGTAGATACAGCGACAGCAGGAAATAAATCAGGTACGCTGCAATTTGTCAATAATGACAGCGATGAAAATCCCTTTGATTTCCCGATTTTGGCCACAGTCACAGCAACTCCCACGCCAACGCCTGCACCGATACCAACCCCAACGCCTGCACCTGCGGAAACACCGACACCCGCACCAACACCGACGCCAACACCATCGGTAACGCCAACACCAATAACTAACAACATCCCCAAGGACGACTGCATTTGCGATGACATTGACTATCCCAATTTAAACCAACCGAATAGGGTTGAAAACACCATACTCGGTGTATCTAGAATTCAAATAGGCACTGCCAAAAATGATGAATTACTAGGCAGCAACAGGGGCAATATATTCGATGCTTTTTCCGGGAATGACAACTTATATGGTGGTGACAGCGACGACATCCTCAACGGCAACACAGGCAATGATTTTATCAGCGGTGGCACAGGTGATGACATTTTATTTGGAGATGAAAATAATGACATTATTCTTGGCGACAAGGGCTTGGATTTAATTTTTGGAGGCAAAGGCAATGACTCTATCAATAGCCGCGAAGGTGATGACATCGTTTATGGAAATAGAAATG
>JAUBOM010000319.1:0-2412 GCA_036700245.1 Microcoleus vaginatus BM001213989 | reverse complement strand
CTGTGGTACTCCCACGGTGTGAATGAGGCTATGTAAGAGTTACAGACATTAATTTGCTATAGGATGGAGTGGGTATCCGTTTCGTGTCAAAGCGTTGCTGAATTAGGGTATGAATTGAAGATTTCCCAATTGCTATCAGCCCCGGTCGGGTGAGTTTTGTAACTAAAGCGAAGAGTTGATTGATACGGTGAATCAACAACGCCTTGAAGTGGTATTTTTTGGCGATCGCACTAGAATTTTACCATACCCTAATTCAGCAACGGCGAGTGCTGGGTATTTCGGCAAAGCTCACTTGATTTGGGATGACGGTTCCGACAGGGAACGAGGGATGTTTACCCCTTTGCCACACATAGCAAGTTGGATGCTCTGTTTGGATCCGAAATTTGTTCAAATCCCGTTAAATCGCAGCCGAATCAGCCATTACTTCAGATTCAATACTCTTATTTTTAGCTGAATAGGTCATGTTTTATGACACTGTTGAAACCCTCCACTGTCATAATAATAGTCGTCAATTATTTATTTAGGCGAAAAAACCTCTCAAAGCAAGTTTTCTAATCAAAATAGTTTTGGGTATGTTAAGAAATCAAACAATACAGAATAAAATATCGTAATATTTGATACAAGTATAAGTTATAACAGATAAGATTTGTTCATTTTAATTGTAATTGCGAGGTCTTCCTATGACGATCGAACTTTCAAGTATAACGTTTACCAACCAAGCTGATATTGTCCCTGAGTCTGGCAAGGAGGACATAGTCAATAGTGGTATTGCTAATACTTTTGCTGGTGACGACACAATCACTGGCATTGGGGACGAAGGCAGCTTTTACGACCCCAACAGTGAATACGGCATTTACAGCACCGGCACGTTGAATACGGCTGAGGGTAACGACATAATTACTGGCACTGGGGACGAAGGCGGCATTTACAGCACCGGCACGTTCAATACGGGCGAGGGTGACGACAAAATTAGTGCCACGGGGAGGTATTACTACGGCCTTGTCAACTCCGGCACGTTCAATACGGCCGAGGGTGATGACATAATTAATGCCAGCGGGGGGAGGTATTTCGACGGCCTTGTCAACTCCGGCACGTTCAATACGGGCGAGGGTAACGACACAATTAGTGCCGGGGCGGGGCCCACCGGCCTTGTGAATTCTGGCACGTTCAATACGGGCGAGGGTAACGACGTAATCAGCGGCTCTGGCGGCAAATGGTTTGGAATCTCAATCGCTAAGGGTAGCATCTTCGATACTGGAAATGGCAACGACATAATCAGGGGTTTTGGCCACTATAGTGGCGTCGGCATCTACAATGCCTCCATCAGTTTCAATACTGGTGATGGTAATGACACGATCGAGGGCAGCGGCCTCCAGAACGAAGGACTTATAAATACCGGCAATGGAAAAGACACAATCATTACTACTGGTCTCTACAACAGTTCCACCATCGATACTGGTGAGGGTGAGGACATAATAACTGTCAGTGGTGCCATTCACAACCAAGGTATCATTAATACCGGCGATCGTGAGGACATAATAACTGGCAGTGGTAGCGTTTCGCCTTATGGTGAGACAACGAGTGCCATTTCCAACAAAGGTACTATTGATACTGGTAATGGTAACGACTCTATCATTGCTAAGGGTGGATCAATATCTCCGGGCTCTACCAGTGTCGGCCGTGCTCTCTCCAACTTTTCCACCATCGAAACTGGTAATGGTGAGGACATAATAACTGCCACTGGTGGCATTCAGAACGACGGTACCATTGATACCGGTGATGGTGACGACATAATCACTGGCAGTCGTGCCGTTCGCTATATTTACGAAATAAGTGGCATTGACAACAAAGGTACCATTAATACTGGTAATGGTAACGACTCTATCATTGCCGAGGGCTTGATTATCGGTACCAACGGCACCATTAATACTGGTAATGGTAAGGACACAATCACTAGCATTTATGGCATCGAAAACCAGGGTAAGATTAATACTGGTGATGGCACTGACTTCATCATTGCCAATGGAGGCTTTTCTGGCATGGGCAGCGTGTTTTTAGAAAATGGTAAAGACTATCTCAATGGTTTTGGTACGGGTAATTTTAATGGTGGAAACAATCAAGACACACTCGAATTACCCTCAGGAACTTATACCGTTGGAAAATCGGGGACAACGATGAGCTTTACTAAGAGTGGCGTTATTATGTACACTTCCGAGTTTGAAAAACTCATAGCTGGTAGTACAACCTATGACTTTACCAGTTTGACCGACGGTCAGACAATTGTTGTTGCCTAGTAGTCTCTTCCAGAAGTATGGGACAGCTAGTCTGGCAGAATTGCAACTTTAGCTTTGGTGATAGGGTTCTGCTTGTTGGTCTATATTTTGGAACGAAGATACCTCTGTTTCTGCTTAC
>JAUBOM010000081.1:0-36659 GCA_036700245.1 Microcoleus vaginatus BM001213989 | reverse complement strand
GTGGCGTTGAGCGTGGCGTCGGGCGTGGCGTCGGGCGTGGCGTCGGGCGTGGCGTCGATCGTCCTGGTGTTGGGCGTGGCGTTGAGCGTGGCGTCGGGCGTGGCGTTGAGCGTGGCGTCGGGCGTGGCGTCGGGCGTGGCGTCGGGCGTGGCGTTGAGCGTGGCGTTGAGCGTGGCGTGGGGCGTGGCGTTGAGGGTGGCGTGGGGCGTTGCGTCGGGCGTGGCGTTGGGCGTGGTGTTGGGCGTGGCGTTGGGCGTCGGAATAACTATCAACTTATGGCTGCCAGTGGTACTGTATCCTTTCCTCACGGGATGGAATATTCTGCTCTACCAACTAGACAAAAGACGCACAGCTACTAAACCCAGTTTCTTACGTTGGCATTCCGCTTTTTGGGATGAGTGGCAGCGCCTTCGCCTACAAGGCTTAGACCAGCACGTTCTTTTAGTAATGAGGCGGAATCCAGAAGAGGGGGAAGCTGTACTCCACTATTTAAACACAAGCCGCCAGCGTTGGGCTGCACAAGCTGTACAAATTGAACTTGATGCACGGGAATTAGAACGTTGTGAATATGTAGCTGCTATCGCTAACGCCTACCGCAATCTAGCCCTTGTAGAACTGAATAGTCCAGTTAGTTCCCTCCTAAGGAGATTTAGTCGCATCAGCGAGGACGTAGAAGCAGCCCTCAACCAAAATAGTTCTTACAACCAGCGTTTAGCCTTAACTGCTGTAGCAGAAAGATTAAATGTTTTAATTGGAGAATTGACCCGCAGCAGTGACAAATATGCGGTACGCTTTCACCCCATTGCTACCCGTTGGTATGAAATTGTCACCGACTATGTGTGGGGACTAGCAGAAGTTGTCGAACTGCGACAAGAAATCGACAACCCTTATATCATCGGCGTACCCCTGACAGAACAACAGGAAATCTTTGTCAAACCCGTTGACTTATGTGGAACTTACATCAGTACGCGCATCGAGCAATTACTGCTAGACCGCCGCCGCCCTCCTTTGCTACTCTACGGTCAGCGGCGCATGGGCAAAACATCCCTCCTCAACAACCTGGGACGCTTGCTACCCAGCACTATCATTCCCATGTTTGTAGATTTACAAGGGCCAGTTTCATCGGCAAGCAATTATGCTAGTTTCCTATACAATATCGCCCGGAGTATGGCAAACTCAGCCCAGCGCCAAAGTGCGTTCACTCTCCCATCTCTTGACCGCGAAACACTGCAAGATGATCCTTTCACCCGCTTTGATGAATGGCTGGACGAAGTAGAACAAGCGCTACAACCAAATATTGCCCTGCTTGCCTTCGATGAATTCGAGGCGCTAGATAATGCCATCACAAAAGGACGCTTTGATGAGGAGGATGTTCTGGGAATGTTGCGTCACCTGATTCAACATCGTCCCCGCTTCAAAGTGCTGCTAGCTGGTTCCCATACAATAGAAGAATTTCAGCGTTGGGCTAGCTATTTAATCAATGTCCAAGTCGTTCATATCAGCTACCTGAAACAACCCGAAGCGCGTCAACTAATTGAGCAACCAGTCAAAGATTTTACCCTGCGTTACGAACTCAATGCGGTTGAGCGAGTCTTGCAACTCACCCGCTGTCACCCTTTCCTAATCCAACTCCTCTGCGCTGAAATTATCGCACTAAAAAACGAGCAAAATCCATCTATCCGCCGACTGGCAACTTTAGCCGATGTAGAAGCAGCAATACCACAGGCTTTAAGTGTTGGCAGTTTCTTTTTTGCCGATATTCAAAGCAATCAAGCAGATGCAGCAGGATTAGCTATTTTGCAGTTTTTGGCAGCACAAGGAGAAGGGGCAATAGTCAGCCGATTAACTATTTTGCAACACTTTCCCGATAAATCCCATGCTATCAATTTACTTCTGCAACGCGAATTGATTGAGGAAGTTAGTGAAGGCTACCGTTTCCAAGTTGAATTAATTCGCCGCTGGTTTGCATAATCCTAATTTTTTTGATTAACCGCAGAGAACGCAGAGGACACAGAGTTTTTACTCTTAGAGATTTTGTCAGGTGCGCTGGGCGCACCCTACTTTAACGTTAAAAATCAACCCTTCGGCCGCTGAATAATTGTTTCAACTACCCGCCGCTTGACTTTTGGATCGATACCAATCAGCCGCACGTATTCGCCGCCGTGTTCCGCCAAACAAGTTTCTAAAGATGCAACCACATCTTTTTCCTGTGCAGTTTGAATCGTCGCGCAACTTTGCCAAGAACCAGTTTTAAATCGGCGATTATCTGCATATTCCATGCCAATTTTGCAGCCTCTTGCTAATAACTGCTTTACTTGTTCCAATACCTCGGAACTCAGCCGCGCCGCATGACCGTTACCACCTTCAGAACTTGGCTCGACGTAAGCCTTATAATATTTGGAAGACGGGTCGTTTAATTGACTTTGCGTTGGCGCAGCAGCAGGGGCATTGGGGGTTCCTGGAACGTTAAACAGCCGCGATTGGTTGTATTCATCTACTAAGCGCATTTCCTGAATCCGCTTTTGTTGGCCGACCATCAAACTGCCCATTTCTATTAAATGAGCGAGGCTGAAATTCGGGTTCGGAAAATCGGGCGCTGCTTCCAAAGTGTTTACCAAACGCTTGGAAACTCGCTCGATTCCTACTTTGTGAATGAATTCGCGGATTTGTTCGTCGTAAATGCGCGATCGCAAAGCGCTAAAAAAGTCGATCGCCTGATCGGGAAAATGATCGACTAACCCCACAATCTCAGTTTTTGACAATTTGTCAGACTCAAAAATTCCCCCAACAATCCCAATTTTATCATCCCGGCTCGGTTCCCAATAATACTTTTCCATCCGCCCATCGCGAATCAGCGGCGCGTACAGCGTAGAAAAATCATTTCCCGTGACAATAATCGGCACTCGGTGCAGCGGCGTGCTGTCATAACTTCCGGGTAACTGCACATTAGTTGGATTATCAGCAATATTCATCAGAGTGGCATTGACCATCTGAGTATTGACAGTATATTGAGTAGTAGTATCGAACCTGCCAGCACCGGCATCCAAATCGTTAATAAAGATTGCGCACATCTCGCCGCGCACGCGAATTTGCTCTGCAGCTTCCCGGTAGCGCAAGCGAATTAAACGCGCCGGATCTCCTGCATCCGGGCTTTCTAATTCCCCGCCAGATATCATCACCGGTTCAAAGCCCATCCGCCGAAAAACCAGTTCGGTTTGAAAAGTTTTGCCTTCTCCTTTGCGGCCGTGAATTCCTAAAATTAGGGGAACTCTTACTCCAGGCAAATTTAAAAAGTTTTTAGTGACGTGCACCGCAACGCGATCGAGAAAGTCAGGAGAAATGTAATAACTCATCAGTAGAATTGTCAGGGATTAATTGCTGTTACTGTTATGATTTTATGACAAAACTAACAGCCTGCACCGCTAACCAGGATTTTACCGTACAATCTAGGTCTACATATTATGTGTTAAGGAGCGATTCGTGAGTCCAGAAACCTTACTAAAAGAACCAAGCGTGCAAGCCGAAGCCAGTTTGTTCAGTTCTGAGGGCTTCGACAGCTATGTAATGACAACTTACGGGCGTTTTGCGATCGCCCTAGAACGGGGCCTCGGCTGCCGCGTTTGGGATACCGAGGGCCGCGAATATCTCGATTTTGTGGCCGGTATTGCTACCTGCACTCTGGGACACGCCCACCCGGCAATGGTTGCAGCGGTAACTAAGCAAATTCAGACGCTGCACCACGTTTCTAACCTTTATTATATCCCCGTACAAGGCGAGCTAGCCAAGTGGCTTGTAGACCATTCTTGCGCGGACAGAGCCTTCTTTTGCAACTCGGGTGCGGAAGCTAATGAAGCGGCAATTAAACTCGCCCGCAAGTACGCCCACGAAAAATTAAATATCTCGAATCCGACAATCATTACCGCCGTTGCGAGTTTCCACGGGCGGACTTTGGCGACAATTACGGCCACGGGACAGCCTAAATACCAGAAGGGTTTTAGCCCCTTGGTGCCGGGATTTCACTATGTACCCTACAACGATATTAGTGCGATCGAAAGTGCGATCGAGCAACTCGACAAAGACGAACGCCAAGTAGCTGCAATTATGCTGGAAGCGCTGCAAGGCGAAGGCGGAGTTCGCCCCGGAGATATCGCCTACTTCCAGCGCATTCGGGAAATTTGCGATGAAAAAGGCATTTTGCTTATTCTCGACGAAGTGCAAGTTGGGATGGGACGCAGCGGCAAATACTGGGGCTACGAAAACCTCGGCATTGAACCGGATATCTTTACCTCTGCCAAAGGATTGGGCGGCGGTATCCCGATCGGCGCTATGCTGTGCAAATCTTCCTGCGATGTATTTGAACCCGGAAGTCACGCCAGCACTTTCGGCGGCAATCCTTTTGCTTGCGCTGTAGCTTTGTGCGTGTGCCAAACTTTAGAACGGGAAAACCTTCTAGAAAACGTGCAGCAGCGCGGGGAACAGTTGAAAGCAGGGCTCAACAAGTTGGCGGCCGCATATCCGCATTTAATTGCTGAGGTGCGCGGCTGGGGTTTGATTGTCGGGATGGAATTGCAAGCTGATATCCAACTTACATCGGCGGATATCGTCCAATCTGCGATCGCTGCGGGAGTTTTGTTGGTTCCCGCAGGGCCGAAAGTGCTGAGGTTTGTCCCGCCGCTGATTGTCACCTCCGCTGAAGTCGATCGAGCTCTGCTAGCAGTGGAGTCAGCCTTGCGTTCTCAAGCGGTACAGTAAAATCTACTGACTTGATTTTTGTTAGCTGTAGCACTGAAACTCGCGCCATATCCTAGATAACTCACTTAGTCCAGGACAAACTCTTCCTCACAAACCCACTTTCTTTCGAGATTTATCGTTACTAAACCCAATAATTTCCCAGAAACCGGGTTTCTTAGCCTAAGTTCGATAAGGGTAAAAGTAAACCCGTCCCGCTGCAAGTCTGTCGGGGCGGGTTTGTCAAGTTTAGAACTGTCTGTGGAACCCGCCCCGACAGACTGACGGTGCCTTTAACCGGGATTTTACTGAGGAGCCACGCGCTAAATAATACTATTAGCGATTGTAGGTGCTAGTTTCGCTATCTGCGTGTCTGTTGGGGCTTGTGAATCCTGGTTAAACTATTTCACCCCCTTCCCACTAAACCTAGTACCCTTATAGTGGGAAGGGCGGGTGACGGCGATGGCATCTTGGAGCAATTTTTGGGACAGCTTTCAAGAGAGGAAAGATGTAATCGTCGTCACCAAATTTTTCCGTAAAATTTTGCTCGTCAACTGTATATTGTGAGAGAATAGAAGAACCAAGGAGGTGATGTTGAGTGCTACACAAGGCTATCCAAGTTCGTTTGTATTCTACCAAAAATCAAAAAACACAATTAGCTCCCACTTTTGGTGGTGCAGGTTGCTGGGGTAATTATAATCTAAATAAATTAATTGAAGTTTATAAAAAAACTGGTAAAAAACTTGGCTGCTCCGCCCTCAACACACTTTTACCTGGTCTCAAAAAATCACATAGAAGTGCAGGGCTAGGTGAGTGTTACAGCCAATTTTTGCCAGTTAATACGCTCGAATTAACCACTGCATACAAAAACTTTATTGAGCAAATTGCTGGGTTTACAGATCTCAAAGTTCAGCCTAACAAACAGTCACTCCAGTATCTTCCAAACGTTAAAATGGTAGAGGGTAATGTCAATTTTTTTCGCAAGCTGGGAATAGCAAAATCCAAAATACATAGATTAATTGAGTGTAAAAGTCCGACAGTAATTATTAGTAATAATCATTCAAACTCTCGGATATCTATACTGACTGAAATAGAGGGTGAGAACCAGACAACAAAAGAAGGTAGGATTTATGGCATTGATTTAGGGGTGCAACACTTTGCTATTGTCACCGAGGGCGAAAAAAAAATTAAATATGACAATGCCAAGCATTTTGCCAAGCACGAGAAGAACTTGAAGCGCCAGCAACAAAAGTTAACGCGCCACCCAAAAAAAAGTAATTCTAGATACAAAGATATAAAAGTTATTCCCAAGGTAGACGAACGGGTTAAGAATTCGCGGCAAGATTTTTTACATAAACTTAGTTATAAGTTGGGCAGCGATAGCCTCGCGGTCACAGTAGACAACCTTCATGTCTTGGGCATGGTTGGCAATAAAAATGGCACGAAAGCCATATCGGATAAGGGTTTGGGAACTTTTCCCCACTTCGGAACCCAAAAGTGGGAACGCAAAGGCGGGAACTTAGTTGAGGTGGATAGATGGTTTCCCTGTTCCAAACTCGGTTTTAATTGTTTCCATCAAAGGACCCAAATGCCATTAGATGTGAGGAAATGGACTTGTACTCACTGTGGTACAGATCATAATCAGCAGGGGAACGCAGCGATAAATATCAGAGCAGAAGGTATCAGAATACTAAAGACGGAAGGTTCAGCCGTCTCTGCTTTAGGAGGCGAGGTAAGACCAAAGCTGGGACGAAAGTCTAAGCTTCTGCCCTCGCCTATGAGTACACAAGCCCCTACTATATTCGGTACTCCGATTTAGCGGTGGGTAGTTCACTTGTTTGCACGGAAGCAGCGCTCCTATGGTTAATAGTTTGGCGGAATGCACGATGGACGAAAAGCGTCGCAAAACTGATGTTAATATGCTCCAAGCGCTGCTGGAAAATCCTGTGGACTCAGGAATAGATTTGATTTTGAGGACGAACCCAAAGTCGATCGACTTTGGGTTCATGCAAACGCTTTATTTGGAAGAGCCGGCACTGACGCGAGAAAGTTTGCTCAAAGCTGCAAAATTTTTCCAAAAGGCGATCGCACCCTTAGCATCTGCAAAAGGCACTTCTAAATTGCCCGGAACCGGGACAGCATATCTGGCTTTTTTAGCAGAAGTATTGCAGGCAGTTGCGCGCAGCGCAGATTCGCAGCACCTGTACCCGTTGCTGAGAAACAATTTAGATAAACTCGATCATAATTTCGCACAATTGCTGCGCGCATGGGCAACTTTGGTGTTTTCTGCTGCCAAAGAATCGGAAACTAGGCGCATTGCAGCCCTGATCGCCAATCTGAGCAACAAAATTGGGCGGTTTCCCCTCGGCAGCAAGGCTAATAACTTGGAAATCGAAATTGCTGGTTACGAAACAGTTGCTAAGGTGTTTACCCGCAAAGACTTTCCCCAAGAATGGGCGATGTTGCAAAACAATCTGGGCAACGCTTACAGCGATCGCCCCAAAGGGGATAAAGCTCAAAATATGGAACAGGCGATCGCTTGCTTTGAAAATGCCCTGCAAGTGCGAACTCCCGAACAGTACCCGGAACAGTGGGCAACGCTGCAAAATAATCTGGGCAACGCTTACAGCGAGCGCCTCAAAGGAGATCCGGCAGACAATCTAGAACAGGCGATCGCCTGCTATCAAAACGCGCTGCGAGTTCGCACACGCGAAACTTTTGGGGAAGAGTGGGCGAGCACTCAAAACAATCTAGGCCGTGCTTACAGCCGCCGGCTGCGGGGCGACAGAGCCCAAAATCTGGAACTGGCAGTCGGTTGCTACCACAATGCTTTGCAAGTCTACAACCGCAAGCGGTTTCCCCGGCGCTGGGCCACGACTCAAAATAATTTGGCAAATGCTTACTGCGAGTTCCTGCGGGGCAACCGAGCCGAAAATCTCGAATACGCGGTCAACTGCTATCAGAGAGCTTTGCAAGTGCGGACTCGGGAAGCTTTTCCCCTACAGTGGGCGACGACTCAAAGGAATTTGGGGCGGGTGTTTATCGATCGCATCAAAGGCGATCCGGTGGAAAATGTGGAAATGGCGATCGCCTGCTATCAAAATGCTTTACAAGTCTATACCCGCATCAAATTTCCCGAAGCTTGGGCTTCGATCCAAACTTACCTCGGTAGGATCTACAGTCGCCGGGTGAAAGGGGAAAAAGCTGAAAATATCGAAATAGCGCTCGCCTGCTATCAAAATGCTTTGCTCTTTTGCAACCGCCAAAAATCTCCCGAACGCTGGGCAATGCTGTGTGCGTACCTCGGCCGCGCTTTCTGCGAACACCTGAAAGGGGAAAAAAACCGCAACCTCAAAAGCGCGATCGCCTGCTATCAAAATGCGGCCCAAGTCTACAGCAGGGAGGGAGCTCCCAACCGCTGGGCAATGCTGCAAATTTATCTCGGTAGGGCTTATTCCCAACTGACAGAGACGGAAAACTTGTCCCACATGGAAAGCGCGATCCGCTGCTATCACAGCGCCTGCCAAGTCTACACTCGCGAAACCCATCCCCACCGCTGGGCTGAAATTTTATTTTATTTGGGTCAAGCTTACCGAGTTCGAGGCGAGTTGCTTCGCGCCTACGGGGTTTTTACTGCTGCTGTCGATACTGTGGAATTCTTGCGCTCCGAGCCCGAGGTTGATACAGTCGATTGGGGCGATCAGACGAGTACCCCAAAAGTCAAATTAACCCGCACCTGGGCTGCACTCTATAAATGTCTGGTGCAAGTTTGCCTGGAACTCGGCGCCAGCGAACCCGAATATTGCGCTAAGGCTCTGGAATACGCCGAACGCCACAAAAATCGGAATTTAGTAGAACTGCTGGTTAAATGCCAACTGACTCCGAAAGCCGAAATTTCCGCAGCGGTGCGAAGCGAGTTGGAGTCGCTGCAACAGGAAATAGCGGGGGAACAGCGGCACCAAGAACAGCGAGAACCCCAGCCCAACACTACCTTGATTCCTGAGGGCGATACCCAAGGTTTGAACAGCGGTTATCTGCTGCCGAACTCGGACGCGATGCACTTAAATCAATTGTGGCGGCAGTTTGATGGGTTGATTGCTCGGGAGGTGCAGGCAAACGACCCTTTCTTCAGCCTAGCTCGCAAAGTTCAACCCATCGCTTTCGAGCAAATTCGCCAATTGTTGCCTGATGCCAATTGCGCTGCTGTGGTGTGGGCGAGTTTGGGGGAGTTGCTGGTCGCTTTTGTGGTGGTCAAGGGTGCACTATATCCCGCCGTTCACCTGTGTTCGTCGCAAAATGCTTTGGCTGCCGAAAGTTGGGCCCAGGAGTACCTCAGCGCTTATTCCGAACAAAAAGGTCGCTGGATCAATCATCTCCCGTCTCGCCTCAAACGCTTGGCCTCGCTGCTGGAAATCGATCGAGTGGTGGCGCTGATTCCGGAGAATTGCGATCGGCTGATTTTTGTGCCACACCGATTTTTGCACGCTTTGCCCCTCCACGCTTTGCCTCTGGGGGCGAGAGACGGATTTGATGACAGCAGGGGAATTTGGAGGACTGGGTGGAGCGATCGCAGCGGTTTTGATGTGGATGGGTACACTGGTTCGGATTTTTCTCAAGGTTCGGCATTTGGCGACGTTCCAGCGCCTGCTAATTATTTGATCGATCGATTTGCTGGCGGAATTCGCTATGCTCCTAGCTGTCAGCTATTGCTGTTTAGACAAAGTGCGCGCGCTGCAGCTATTGGTCGGTACAGACCCCGTTTGGAGCACCTTTTGGCAGTTCCAACTTTCACTAGAGATTCGTTTTACAGCTACATGGAAATCGCCAATATTTCCCAGTATTTTTCTAGTGCAGAAGTTGTGCGCCAGAAGCCAGAAATTAAAGAGGCTTTTTCCCTAGGAATGTCTGCTAATAAGGGGGATTTCCCCCAGCAAATAGGGCATTTGCAGCAGAAAAAATGCGCTCACTTTGCTTGTTTGAGTTTGCTTAATTTGGGTTGGTCGCTGAAATCCGCAGTGTTTTTGAGAAATGATTTTCTGAGTTTGGAGGAAATTTTTAATCTTGATTTGCGGCAATATTTTTTAGTTACTTTATCGGCTTGCGAAATTGCCGCCGGCCCTGTTAGCGGTGCTGGAGGAGATTTTGTCGGTTTGTCGGCGGGTTTGTTGTATGCTGGCACCTCTAGTGTGGTCAGCAGTCTTTGGAAGGTGAACGATGTTTCTACGCTGCTGCTGACGAGCAAGTTTTATGAAAATCTCGCACGGTTTCCTCGCTTGCAGGTGGGAGATGTGGCGAGTGCGCTGGCGGATGCTCAAAGGTGGTTGCGGAATTTGACTGGCGAGGAATTGGAGGTGTTGCTGGCGGATTTTCAACCTCAAATTTCGCATATGTTCGATCGGCTTTCTCACAGTTCTCGCGTTATTGCTGAGGCTTCTTTGCAGCAAATTCGCAACCGCAAACCCTATCCTTTTGCTAATCCGTATCACTGGGCGGCTTTTACTGCGGCTGGGGTTTAGTGATTAGTTATTAGCCATTAGTCATTAGTCAACAGTCATTAGTCATTAGTCATTAGTCATTAGTCATTAGTCATTAGTCAACAGTCAACAGTCAACAGTTAACAGTCAACAGTTAACAGTCAACAGTTAACAGTCATTTAAAAACCCGACACTAACAACTTATTTAAAATTGTTAGTGTCGGACACAAATTCAACAAATTACCAGCAAAAGTTTAGGACTTTTTGCCGAAAACCTGTTCTTTCAAGGCTTGAATTTCTTGACCTAATTGTTGCCGGTTTGACGATCGCAGCAAATAGCGGTAGACAAACCACACGGTGTATCCGATACCAATTAGCTCGAATGTGGGTGCTAGCAGGGGGATGTCGTTGAGTTCGTCTATTACGCCCAAAAGCACCTTCAAAGAGACAATCGAGGCTAAAATTAGACCGACAACAGTCAGGGGACTTTTGTACTGCTCGTAAAAGCTGCCGATGTAAGCGGGAAACTCGGACAAAATTGAGATAATTTGTTCTTTGATCTGCTGGGTCTGACTTGGCGGTTCGTCGGTAATTATGACTTGTGTAGTACCGCTTGAACTGTCTGTTTCATTTCCGGCAGGAATTTCGGTGATGATAACGGTTGTTTCTGGTTCGTTTGATGAAGTCATTTCTCCACTCGCAATAGTTTTTTGCTGGTTGGCTGCAGGTATTTCAACTGCTGCTGCGGCTGTTTCAACTGCCGAAATATCGACTGCTGAAACCTCGGTTCCGGGTGTTTCCACAGGCGATCTTTCTACTGCTGAAACCTCGGTTCCGGGTGTTTCGGTAGCCGATATATCGACTGTTTCCACAGGCGATTTTTCGACTGCTGTCACCTCGGGCGCTGCTGTTTCAACAGTCGGTGTTTGGACGGCTGGCTGTTCTTTAGCAGAAGTTTCAGCGACTGTTTCTGCGTTTGGTGGTTCTGGGGTAGGAGTTTCGGCCGCGACAGCAACAGCAGGCAAATTCAAGTTGCTAATGGCATCAAGCAAGCGGGTTTTAGCCGTCCCCCGCTGGTGAAGGATTACCCAAGATTCTATCAGGTCGGGGCCGTGCATTGCACCTGTCAGAGCGGCTCTGAGCGATCGCATAATTAGCCCTTTGTTAAGATTTTTCTCTTTACTGAGCTTTTTAGTGATTTTCTGAGCTTCCGCTGATGTCAGGGAGGAATGAGTTTCCATCGCTTCTACAACTGCTTGTAAAGCCTGTGCAGCCCCTGGTTGCTGCAACTGTGCGAGTGCTTCTTCTTCGTATTCCACGGTGGTGGAGAAGAATACCTTACACATATCCACAGCATCGGTTAAGCGAACGAGACTCGGGCCGATTAAAGCAGCTATTTGTTCGAGCCAGGGGCGGTCTGCCTCCGAGTCAAACTCATAACCGCCTTTCTGCCACCAATAAGGTATCAGCAAATCTGTCAATTGCGGCACTGGCATTTTGTGCAGGTATTGACTGTTAAGCCAATTGAGTTTATCCCAATCAAATTTTGCACCGGCTTTGTTGACTCGATAGAATGTAAATAATTCTGCTGCTTCCGACAGTGTAAATATTTCCTGCGTTGAATCCGGCGGAGTCCAACCGAGCAAAGTCATGTAATTAACTAAAGCTTCGGGCAGGTAGCCCATATCTTTGAAGTCAGAAATCGAGGTTACGCCGTCGCGTTTAGAAAGCTTTTGTCCTTGGGAGTTTAAAATCAGCGGCGTGTGGGCAAATTCTGGGATTGTCGCGCCCAAAGCTTCGTAGAGCAATATTTGTTTCGGAGTATTGCCGATGTGATCTTCGCCGCGGATGACGTGGGTGATGCCCATGTCGATGTCATCGACAACTACGGCGAGGTTGTAGAGTGGTTGGCCGATGACGCCGCCGCTGGATGCACGGGCAATCACCATATCGCCGCCGAGGTCGCTACCTTTCCAGGTTACGGTGTCGCGCACCATGTCGTTCCAAGAAATTGTGCGATCGTCGTCGATGATAAACCGAATCACAGCTTGTCGCCCTTCGCCTTCAAAAGCTGCGCGCTGTTTGCTTGTCAAGTTGCGGTGCCGGTTGTCGTAGCGGGGGGCTTGTTTGTTGGCTTTTTGTGCTTCCCGCATTTCGTCGAGTTCTTCCGACGTGGTGTAGCAGCGGTAGGCGAGTCCATTGTCGAGAAGGGTTTGGACTTCTTGGCGGTATATTTCCAGACGCTGTGACTGAAAACTCGGGCCTTCGTCCCAGTTCATACCCAGCCAGGTGAGTCCTTCGAGGATGTTATCGGTGTATTCGCTTTTAGAACGTTCTACATCTGTGTCTTCTACCCGCAGGATGAATTTGCCGCCTTGGTTGCGGGCAAACAGCCAGTTGAATACGGCGGTTCTGGCGGTACCGATGTGTAGGTTTCCGGTGGGACTGGGGGCTAGACGGACTCTGACATTCATGTAGATTTTTGCTTTGAGATTAGGTGCGATTTGCTGGTTGGGCGAATAGCTGACGTTTAAGACTTCAAATTTTATTATATTTTGTTGCCGACTTAATGGTTGTGCTTGGCAGGTGCTTTGCCTCGAATTGGTTGATAATAGACGATCCTCTTCGAGGGCTTTCCTTCAGATCGCGAAAGCGGGCGGGCGATCGGGCGAAAGTCTCCGGCAAGGCACGAAAAGGCACTTTGATGATATTAGCATTGCGGGCGGCCAAGACTGGATTCACCTTTGGGACTATTTTTCACAGCACAAATAACTGCTTTAGGAGTACCCAAGGCGCACCTGATAACTATTGATGCTTGTAAAATGTTTGTGTGCGATCGACGACCTTAAAATATATTTCCCTATGTCTGCTGCTAAAACCGAGTTTTCCGAATCAGTTGCACCCTCACCCGAGTCTGTTGCGGCTGCTTGGCAGATTGAGTTACTGTACGACGGTGAATGTCCTCTGTGCGTGCGGGAGGTTAATTTCTTAAAAAAACGCGACGCGGGGCGAGGTTTAGTGTCGTTTGTGGATATCGCGGATGATGGCTACAACCCGGAGGCCCACGGCGGAATCGACTTTGAAACGGCGATGGGTCGGATTCACGCGATATTACCCGACGGTACGACGGTTAAAAATGTGGAGGTTTTTCGCCGCACCTACGAGATTTTAGGTATGGGCTGGGTTTATGCTGTGACTAAGTTACCAGTGTTCGGGGCGATCGCCAATTGGCTGTACGGAATTTGGGCTGACTGGCGGCTGAAGCTGGCGGGAAGGCCGGATTTAGCAACAATTATGAGCGATCGAACTCAGCGGACCGAGTGCGAAAGTCAGGGCCGCTGCCAACCCAACTCAAAATGAGTCATATTTAATAAGTTCGATCGGTCTATCTGAAGATGTCAGCAGAAACAGACTGCAACTAACCTTGAAGGTGGACTACTATTAAAGGTCAAAAAAAATGCAAGATGTAGGCTATACAGTCTTCATGGGCTTCGGCGGTCTCTGGGTACTCATGGGAATTGCCGCTGTGATTTTCCTGTTCAAATCGGACGGTCAAAAACTTGGGTTTGGCAAATGGGGATTGCTAGTTGCTATTCCGATTCTCGTGCCCATCGTCCTGGTTTTGACATATCAGATCGCCCGACCGTTTATTATTCCACACCTTTGAGCGCTGCTGGGAGTCGATCGTCCGTAGGAGAAAGGAATTAGTTAAATTAAGTTTAGTATTACTGCTCATTTTCGGGTGAGCGCAACTGCTCGTTCGCCCATTGACGCAAAGACCGAATTATGGCATTGTCATCTTGAGTTTCTGCCATCTGCAAGAATTGATTGAGCATTGCTACAGAAAGGATGGGAAATGTCGGACTGCGATCGCAGGTAATATATTCCCGATTTTGCAATTGATAAATTTGTACAGTTTGTCCCCGATACCGCCAAACTTCAGGGATTTCTAGCTGTGTGTAAACTAAAAATCGATTAGAAGAAGGACTGGTAATATCAACTTCAATTACCAAGTCTGGGGGAGGATCAATTGAGATGTCAAGCCTTCTCCCGAGAATGCGATCGACATTTTGGATATAAAAACATGAATCTGGTTCTGCACCTTGTTCTAAATCTTCACGGTTGAGAGTCGTCGAACCAAATCCCTTAATCTTCAAGTCCAACTCCTCAGTCAAAGCTGTAACTATCCGTTTGAGTAAACAGTTAATAGTTTCATGCAAGTCAGATGGCATGATAATTTCTAAGACTCCTTGAGAATATGAAAATCGCGAGGATCTCTTATCTCCCGCTTCTGCTAATAAGCTTTCGTAAGTCTGCCAACTGATATTAGATAATACTACCCGTTGTGTAGTTTTTTCCGGTGAGGGGTTAATGGTTGTAACGGTCATATTTTCCCGCTCCTTAATCATGTCTGGCTATATAAATATCATAAGATTCGCAGTCAGGACTCTAGTCCTTTTTTCTCCGCATGAGGACTGAAGTCCTGACTACAAACGAACTCAATTTAGAAAGAGATTTATGAAAGGTTTAAACTTTCTATTTACGAGAGAACGGGACAGACGGGGCTCGAACCCGCAACTTCCGCCGTGACAGGGCGGTGCTCTAACCAATTGAACTACTGTCCCTCGTTTTGCCGTTTTTTCAGGCACAATTTCTATTATGCCTATAACTTCACCTTTTGTCAAGAGGTTTTTTGAACTTTTATTTGAAAGCCCAAAATTTGAGTCTCTTGCAGGGGACTGAAGTTGTTGTCGCTCACCAAAATCAGACCTCTGCTAGCATCCGCCAGGGCGGGGCCAAATGTCAACCCCTCAATGTTGTCTAGGGGAATTTTCAGGGTTTCCAAATCCAGCAGCAGGCGTTTTTGAGCGGGAGAAACCTCGCTGAGACGGCTTTTGAGGCTTTCGAGTGCTTCAATACGATCGCCCTTTTCCAGAGAAATCTCAAATAGTTTAACAGTAACGCCGGTTTCCAGGGAGAAAGCACGCTCTAAACTCAGCAAGCGGTTATCGTCGATCGCCAACAAATCCACTAAACCGTTGCTAGTTAATTTTCCCACAGGATTCGCACCAGCCGGCAGCGGTTCGGTGATGTAGAGAAACGAGGCTTCTGGATTGCCGCTCACCGCATCGTAGCGCAAAATCCGGCACGGACTCCCCGTTTCCAGGGAAGCTACGGCGCCATCTTGAACCAAGGCATTTTCGGTAGCTGTAAATAGGTATTTGCGCTCGGGCGTCAAAGTTAAACTTTCAAATGATAGATTGTTGCGGATGCCTTTAGTGCCTTTGTCGTCGGGCAAAAATAGTTCTGGAATTGCCAGCGTTTTCAGGAGTTTACCATCGAGGGAGAACTCTTTGATAAAAGGATTTATTTGGCGATCGACATCTCCCTCAGAAGAAACAAACACGCTATTGCCAGTAAAAGCTATCCCTTCCGGATCTAAACTTAATTCAGGAAAAGCTTTGCCGTTTTCATCTAATAAAGTAGTGACACCAGTAAAATTAATTTGCTCTTTTTCCAGTTTACCAGATTGCAAGTTAATTTTGAGAGTATAGAAGCGCGCCGGACTCTTGCTGCTGCGGTCATCAGAAATGGCATAATAAACTTGTTTTTCGGCATCATAACTAATGCCCGAAAGTCCGCCAATTTCCGTCCCCTGAAACGGAGAACCTGTAGGAAATATTGCTCGACCGATAAAATTAATTTTCGTAACAGCGAAAGATTGAGCTGATTGATTTACCCAAATAGCAACAGTTGCTGCCATCAAAAAACAGACAATAAATATAATTGCTTTTCCTAGCTTTCGCATTTTACCAATAAATACATTATTACCTACCTTCCTCTTCCATTTCTTCCTTCGCGCCCTACCCTTCGGGAACGGCTTCGCCGAACGCGTCTTCGCGGTTCATTACCTCTAAAAATCACGACTCATGGTTCAGCAAAAAATTGGTCAACCAATCTTTAACCACATAAGTAGCACGACAGTCGTCCTCATTGTAGCGGACGATCGCCTCTAAGAGCGAGCGATCGCCAGTTTTGAGCCAATCGTCGTACCAGCAGACGCACTGAGCACCATTAGCCTTAGCATCTCGCCAGTCAAAACCCAGCCAGCGGGCAATTGGTTTGAGTGCGTAACTTTCCACGGGCATAATCGCTTTTTGCGTCACTTGTTTGTGAATATCTACAAACCGTTTCAGCACGGGTTTCCACAAATAAGCTGGAGTATTGTAAAGTTTAGCCAGTCGCTTAAAAGTCTTGACTTCGTAGTCGCAAAAGTGGAAAATCGGAGCAATGGGATAAGCCCACATTAATTCTAAAAATTGCTGCCAGATTGCACCTTCCTCTGCTGCTGATTCTGCTAAAAAACCGTGGAATTTTTCCGTATTGTTGGATCTGTCAACAACTAAGACTCCGTGGAGGTAATCTAAGTTTAAGTCTGGTTCGGCTTCAATGTCAAAGTAGAGTTCGATTGGGGCGATCGGCAAAAAGACAGATTGGGAATACGGAATAGGTTTCTTGCGGAGAATTGGCGCAGGTATAGAAGATGTGGCAGGTTTATTTTCGCTAATTTTTACTTCCTCAACTGCGATGTCATTCAAGATATTGTCTGCAATATCTGGTACTATTTCAGATGAGTTAAGTTCTTCTGAATCCTCACTTCTACGTTCTTCTCGATCGTTAATCCCTGTATCCGTGTCAAAACCCGTGTCGTGCCTTCCTTCTTCCTTCTTCCCTCTTCCTTCTTCCTTCTTCCTGACATCCGTTACATCCGTTACATCCGTTACATAATCCGTTGCCGAACTTCCTTCTTCCTTCTTCCTTCTTCCTTCTTCCCGCAACAGCGGTTGATTTAGCAAGTGAGATTGAGCTTGCTGCACCACATCAAAAGCAACTCTCTCCGGAAATTCTGGATACTCAGCTAGCAGTTCGGAACTAGCATTAGCGAGAGCTTCTACATCAGTAATTTCGAGACTTTTTAGTCTAGCATAGCGGCTGGCAGTAACTCCCGGTAATAACGAAAGATGTTTAATAGATTCGGCTTCGGCGTGACAGATAGTATACCAACCGCAAAGATTGCACTTTTGCCGGGAAATGAACACCTCTGGTTTATCCCGATTTTCTATCATCTGAATGCAATCATCTAAAATCTCGAACATCTGAGGAGTTCGCTGGCCGAGATTCACCGAGGACAGCCCTTTTTTTCGCAGCATCAGCCACGCAGTCTCGGGCCTTGTTTCCTGCACGGAAGCTAAAACTTGGGCGTGAAAAGCTGCGATAATTTGATACTCTAGTTTGGGTCGCTTGCTAAGCCAAATATCCGCAGTAATATAACTCCAATCGCCAAATTTTGATTGTCCAGGCTGTTTGATTAATAGATGGGGGCGGCTGATTAGGGTAATGTTTGAAGAGGAAAGATTGGAGGATGAAAGATGAACGGGAGTTTCGGGAATTTCGCCAAATTCTGGGAAATATTGACCGTCAATTCCTACCAAAGAAGTTGTTGCGCCGTTGGTTTGGCCGAATTCGCCCTGGATCAGAACTCCTCGGTAAATGCGATCGACCCCTTGCTGCATTAAACTCAAGGTAGCGGCCGCGCCGGCTTCCCAATCCCCTCTAGGATAATATGGTTGTTCGTAAGTCTCGTGTTCCAAAGCTTGCTGCTGGTATGTCGCGCTGTCGCGCATCAGTTTCAGCAGAAAGTCGCTGGGGGGGTCTTGTTGTTTCCAGTCTCCGCAGGTATCTAAAAAAGCTCGGAGATGGCATCGCTGATAGGAAAGTAGTAGTTTGTCAGTTATTAACATTTAGTATTCGCAAGGCATAGAATAATTAGAAGGAAAGCACGACAGGGATTTTGACAGGGATACACGGATTGATTATTTAGCTTGAGGCACAAGTCAAAGGAGAGAAAGTTCACACCATCAGTTATTCAATATTAACGCTATCAATAATTCCCCAGAAAAAATGACAAAGGACAATCACCGGCAACAATTCCCAGCTTTGGCCAATAAAGCTTATTTTAACTACGGCGGACAAGGACCGCTGCCTGAGCCTGCTTTAGACGCGATTTATCAGGCTTACAAACGGGTGCAGCTTGGGGGGCCGTTTTCGGCGGAAGTGGGGGCTTGGGTGGTTCAGGAGGCGATGCTGACGCGACGTGCGATCGCATCTGAGTTGACGGTACCTCCTGAAACCATCGCCCTAACTGAAGATGTCACCGTCGGCTGCAATATTGCGCTGTGGGGCATTGATTGGAAAGCAGGCGACCATTTGCTGCTTTCTGACTGCGAGCACCACGGTATTGTAGCTAGTGTAATGGAACTTCAGCGCCGTTTCAACATTGAGGTTTCGGTTTGTCCGTTGGCGGCAACTTTGAATGAAGGCGATCCGGTGGCGGTGATTGCTGATAGTTTGCGGCCAAATACTCGCTTGTTGGTTATCAGTCACATTTTGTGGAATACTGGCCAAGTTTTGCCTCTGACTGAGATTGTGAAAGTGTGTCATGAACCCCCCCTAACCCTCCCTTGCCAAGGGGGGGGGCAAGAGGAGTTTTCCCTGGTTCAAGGGTATGGACAAGAGGATTTGTCTCTGATTCAAGGGGGGAGACAAGAGGAATTGCCTGCAAAGAAGCACAAAGTTAGAGTATTAGTTGATGCGGCTCAATCTGTGGGGGTTTTGCCTTTAGATTTGATTGAATCGGGGGTTGACTTTTATGCTTTTACTGGTCACAAATGGTGGGGTGGCCCGGAAGGTTTGGGGGGGCTTTATGTGAGTGCGGAAGCTTTGGCAGATTTGCATCCGGTGTTTATTGGTTGGCGGGGAATTGTGACGGATGCTAATGCTAAAGTGCTTGGGTGGAAGCCGGGATCGCAGCGCTATGAAATTGCGACTTCGGCTTATCCTTTGTATGCGGGTTTGCGGAGTGCGATCGCCCTGCAACATGAATGGGGTACGATCGAGGAAAGGTATGCAGAAATCTGCCGTTTGAGTAAGTATCTCTGGCAGCGTTTGTCGGAACTTCCCGATGTGGAATGTTTGCGGACATCGGCGCCGGAAGCTGGTTTGGTTTCGTTTCGATTAACTAATGGGATGCCGCACAAAAAGCTGGTCGATTTGTTGGAAAAACAGGGAATTATGGTAAGGACTATTCTTAATCCTGATTGTGTGCGGGCTTGTGTTCACTATTTTACAACTGAGGCGGAGATTGATAAGTTGGTTGGGGCGATCGCCATAGCGAAGTTTTCATTTGAGTAAAACTTTAGCATCGGCAGTTATTCATTTTCAGCAAGCCACAGCTCGATTTCTTCTCGGTTGTGTTCGTAATAGTTCGCAACCGCTTGCAAATCTTGAAGGGTGAGTCCTGGATAATTATAGAGAAGTTCGGCTTCAGTTGCGCCCTGTGGTTGGTAGGCGATAATCGTCCAGACGGGAATGCGGGTATCGCAAATTCGCGCTGCACCGCCACAAATTCCGGGAGTTTTGTGGATGGGATGTTGAAGGGTTTGGACGAATTAGAGCGTTTGTGCTAGTAAGTCATCAGGCGGTGTTTCAATGGTTTGGAGAAGCTGTTCTTTGATGGTCATAATCGATATCCAGATGCAATAGCGGTTTACACATGGGCAGCTTCGATAATTCGCTCAGCGGCAATAGAGGCATCTATTTCCTGAGAGTGGGCCGCATAAAAAGCGAAAACATCGTTCACTTGAGCTTCACTTAAATCATACTCAGTGGCAATTTGGTTTGGCGCAAAACCCCATTTCTGGGCTGCAACTACTACTGTTTGCACCCGCAAGCGAGTGCCGCGCAAAACGGGTACGAGTTCGCCGCTAGCGCCGCCCACATAGCTAATTTCAGGAAAAGCACGATCGTCTGATTTATGCAGCCCCGTGAACTTCATGCTTTTACAATAACAACGGCTCTATTTTAGCTTGTACCTCTTCAATTACATCTTGAGATACCGACTCAACCAATCGAATACCGCGAGCTTTCCAGTCTAAACACTTAATTTGATCTGCAAGAATTACTCCCTGAACTTTTAATCCAGTGGGTAGGATAACTTCAAAAGGATACCCTTTTTGTTGTTTTGTAATCGGCATAAATAGAGCTAAGGAGCTTTTCTCGTTGTAGGAACGAGGCGACAGCACAAAAGCAGGTCTAAGTCCTTTTTGCTCGTGTCCCTTAGTTGGGTCAAAGTCTAAATAAACGATATCGCCTCGACTCGGAATGTAGGGATTTGATTGTGTCACCAAACTTCGTTCCCCACAGCAACTCCAGTATCAATCTCAGTATGAACATTCTCTGGCGTCATTGCGTCGATCAGCTCCTCAAGCGAATACCGCCGACGAACGATAGGCTCGATCGTCAGCTTGCCATCTATCAAGACAAGCTTCACTTCGGAACCCTCAGCCAAGTTAATCTCTTTAGCTAAGTTCTGCGGAATCCGAATAGCAAGACTGTTTCCCCATTTTGCGATCGTCGCAACCATAGCCTGAACCTCTAGTTAGTGATATCACTCTGAGGAATTTACCCTTTCTAAGAGGAAGTATATACAGAGTATCTACAGTGTAGCGACTAAGGGTATGTTTGACAAGCACAGAAAATTTGATAAAAAAGCAAATCGCCCCTTCTCTAAAAAAAGCAAGGGGCGATCGACTTTTTAACTCAATTAATTAATGACTGTGCCCGTGCCCATGAGAATGGCCGTGCCCGCCGTGAGAATGCCCGTGCTCCCCATGAGAATGCCCGTGCCCGCCATGAGAATGCCCGTGCCCTTCGTGAGAATGACTGTGCTCGCGCTGCGCGGAAGCCAAACTCGGATTAACAGCAACCGCAGTCTCACTCAACAACGCTTCAATCTGCGGATTTGCCCACTCGGCCGCCATTTTCAGAAACTCTGGATGGTCGTTAACGCAAGGCAATTTGCGGTAAGTAACTCCTTGACGCTGTTTCTGCAAAGACTCAATAATGTGGTCTACATCTAACAAAGTTTCGTGATTTTCTGTCGCAAATCCGATCGGCATAAAGACGATCGCAGTTGCACCCAGATCGATCAAATTCTTCGCAGCCAACGTCGCATCCGGCTGTGTCCATTCAATCAGGGGTGTGTCGTGATTCAGCCAACCCACCGAAATCAAAGGATAGCGATACATCAAACGTTCCCGCACGCGATCGTACAAAGCTTGACTTTCCACAATTCCCGAAGTAAAGCCCTTCGCCTTGTGCGGACAACCGTGATTCATCAGCACAATCCCAATCTGAGAAGGCAAATGCGCTACAGCTAAATCGTTCTTAATTTCCTCTTCTACCAAATCCGCCATTAGCTGGATGTAAGCAGGTTCATCGTAAAAAGAAGGAATGTAGCGCTGTCCTTTTACCCAATGTTCCTTACCATCAAAGGTTTGTGCTAAAGCTTTATTCACCTGTTCCACTGCAATGCCGCTGGTGAAAACAGAATCAACTACCAACAGCGGATAAATCAGAATTTTGTCAAATCCTTCTGCTTGAATTTGAGGGATTACTTGTTCCGGCAAAAACGGCGCGCAAAAGTTAAAAGCTTTGAACACTTTTACTTTATCGCCCCATTTCTCCTGTAAATTCTTTTCAATCCCGGCGCGCTGCTGTTCAAAAATTGCATTGTGCGGCGAAACGAATTGACCGTGTTGGTGACTCCACTCGTGCAAGTCAAAGATTGCTAAAATCTTCGCCAGCGGCGGATAAATCCAAAACGGTACTGGCGCAAACTTTGCCGTAAGCAAATTTAAAGCTTGTTCGTTGTAGTTGGCAAAATCGTCGTAGCTTTCGACTTCGCCGTAACCCATCAGCAATACAGCAACGCGATCGTTACTTGCGGGTGCTGCTGATGTTTTGAAATCGATTTTTTCTGGAGAAGCAACCACTTTGTATTCCTCAATTTTATTTATTCTAAGAGATCCAGGCAGGATGAAGGGTGAATCTGAGATTTTTCATTTTTTGCGATCGCACGACGGTTGCGCGCGGGGCTGATTCCCGGTTTCTGCGCCCATACTTCCCAGTCAAACCTCTTATTTATCCTAGAAAGCGGATTGATGAGCATCAGCCCTAAATCTGTTTTTTGACCCTGACCCGAAGTTCGTAGGGCAGCTAAGCTGGCAGGCTTCTAATTTTCACAATCCTGTTTCTTTAAGCTTTTGTGGGGTCAGCTTCGACGCCGCCGGAAAAGTTAAATCTAAATACAGAACAGCTTAAAACTTGAATCAGCCTTTGCTAAGCTTGACAGGGGATGGGGCGGGGGGGGATAACTTTTATGTTTTCTTAAGACTCCCTTACCTTGCCTCAGATTAATGCGGTTTGGAGCGTTCCCAGCTTTTAACTTGGGGGGATACTCTTCAAACTTCACTCTATTATAAGTTTAACACCCTATCCCCTGGGGTAGTATATGATATAGTAGGTATATGATAAAGTTATGTTGCGAACTATATTAACTTTCTTGACGAACTATGAGACTGGTAATTTGCCCCGGAGTCCACGAACCAAAGCTAACCGACTGTTTCCTGACGGGACTTTCGGGGCTTTGGGGACTGGCAGCCGATCGCCAAAACCAGCAAATAGTCGATCCTGTCAAGATTTTTCCCGCTCATAAATATCCGCCTTTCTCAGCTATTGACATATTGCACTTTTTGTACAGGGAAGAGTTAGCAGGAGAAAGTCTAGTATTTGTCAGCTTTTCGGCGGGAGTAGCCGGGGCGATCGGGGCGGCTTGGATGTGGCAGCAACTCGGCGGCAAAGTCGGGGCATTTTTTGCCTTAGACGGTTGGGGAGTACCTCTGGCGGGCAATTTTCCCATCCACCGAATCAGCCACGATCGCTTTACGCACTGGAGTTCGGCAATTCTCGGTGGCGGTGGAGAAAGCTTTTATGCAGATCCGGCGATCGAACATTTGGATTTATGGCGAGTTCCCCAAACGGCAAAAGGCTGGCACGTCAGCCAAACCGCCGCCGGCATTGAGACTGTCGCACCCACAACCGCAGCAAAATTTTTAGTCCACCTATTGAAACAATACGGAGTCCACTCAGTTGTTTAATCTTAATTTAGTATCCTCAGCGATCGCACCTATTGCCACCATCGCCGGCCTCGACAATTCTGTCACTTCAGGCACAACAAACAGCATCAAACAGTGGTTAATATTTAGCGCCTCAGCATTTTTAGTCTCAATTCCGGTTTTCGTGCAAGCACCCTTAGTTCGCTTATATCCAACCATCAGTTTGCTATCAACTATCCCCTGGTTCGTACTTAGTTTAATCCTCATTTTCCGCCCCAAAACCCAACTTTGGGGAGACTTATTATTAGGATTTGCCGGATGTTGGCTCGCAGGTTCTATCTATTGGGGCTGGTTTAGATGGGAACCTATTTTACACCTACCTATAGAAGCAATTGGCTTGCCTTTTGCTATTTGGTGCTTGGGCAAATCTTGGGGAAAAGTTGGCGGCTATTTTTATTTAGGTTCTCTATTGGGTACTGCCATTACTGATTTATATTTTTACTTAACTGGGTTGATGCCCTACTGGCGCCAAGTGATGCACGCGGAACCGGAATTAGCTATGCCGATTTTTCAAAGTGCGATCGGTCAAATTGAAACTCCTTGGGGCATAGGTTGCGCTCTCGTTTTAATCGCAGTGTTGCTAGCACTCGGTTTGCTCAGTTTGCGCGGCACGCAACTGCACTGGCGCGCGTTTAGCGGCGCGGTGTTAAGCACGCTTTTAGTAGATGGTTTATTTTGGCTGGCTGCTTCTGCGGCTTAAGATTTATGATTGGTTCCTATGTTGGTAATTTTTGACCGCAGATGTGGGCGGATTGACGCAGATTAACGCAGATTTTTTGATAGATTTAGTCTTGGGATTCCCGATTTATTAAAGAAGTCGGGAATTTTGGTATTTACTGAACAATTATGAGTTAAAATCTAAAATCTAAAATCTCAGAATCCAAAATCAATATCATGTCTTTCATTTCTATTCGCGGTGTAGAACATTATTACGAGTGGATAACGGCAGATAACAGTGCCCGGGGGTGCAGCAAACCAGTGATGGTATTTCTGCACGGCTGGGCGGGATCGGCGCGCTACTGGGAAAGCACGGCACGGGCTATTGCTGATGATTTTGATTGTTTGCTTTATGATATGAGAGGTTTTGGCCGATCGCCCTTGCCGAAAGAGCCTCCTGAGTCCAGCTACGAACTCGAAACCTACGCCCGCGACTTAGCTGAATTATTAGAAGCTCTGAATTTAAGCCGCGTCTTTCTCAATGCTCACTCCACAGGTGCATCAATTGCTACTTTATTTCTCAACCTTTACCCCGAAAAAGTAGAAAAAGCCATTCTTACTTGCAGCGGGATTTTTGAATACGATGAGAAAGCCTTTACAACTTTTCACAAATTCGGTGGCTATGTGGTAAAATTTAGGCCATCTTGGCTGGCATCGATCCCGTTTGCCGATCGGCTATTTATGGCTCGGTTTTTGCGCCGTTCCCTGCCCACAGAGGTCAGTCTGGGGTTTCTCAAGGATTTTTTAATGGCAGACGAGGAAGCTGCTATAGGTACAATGGTGACGGCCGTCAGCAAAAGGGCAGCCGAGGAAATGCCCCAAGAATTTGCAAGGCTGAGTGTTCCTACACTGCTTGTGGCCGGAGAATTCGATCAAATTATCCCCGCCATCATGGGAGAGCAAGCCGCCTCCCTCAGCAAAAAAGTAGAATTTGTTATAATTCCTAATACGGCTCACTTTCCGATGCTGGAGGATGCCGCAACATACTTGCAGCTAATTCGAGATTTTTTGCCAGCAGCGGCTTAGCTGAGTTATTGTTCATCTAATGTACGATCGGACAAGCAAGCTTTGACCCCGCCCAAAAACGGATACTTGCCAACAACCGGAGTTGCCAGGAGCCCAAAATTTTAGACTCTTGTTCAAACTCCCAGATTCATCTGTGGAGTAAATCTCAAATCGTTCGGCTGAGCGCTCGACGGCTCGACTGAGCGCTCGCCGAACGTCTCGCCGAACGTCTCACGCCCCCGTCTCAAATCTCAAATCGACTGACAACGGCTTTTACTCGGATCTTAATTTTTAATTCCTAATTTCTTAAAGCGAAAGGTGGTACAATGAACGACCTCGACCAATACTATAAAGTGCTGGAACTGTTGCCGGGAGCTTCCAGAGAAGAAATTAGCCAAGCCTACAAGGATTTAGCGTTCATTTGGCACCCCGATCGCATCCCCAAAGACAATCCCAGACTCCTACAGAAAGCTGAACAAAAGATTAAGGAAATTAATCAAGCTCGCGAACAATTGCGATCGATTCAACAAAGAGGTCAGAATCAGAACGTTCAGCAAAAACATACTCAGCACAGAAACACCCAGCAACAAAATACTCAGTACAGAAACACCCAGCAACAAAACACCCAGCAACAAAATACTCAGTACAAAAACACCCAGCAACAAAATACTCAGTACAAAAACACCCAGCACCAAAACACCCAGCAGCAACAAAACACCCAGCACAAACACACTCAGCACCAAAACACCCAGCAGCAAAACACCCAGCACAGAAACACCCAGCAACAAAATACCCAGCAACAAAATACCCAGCAGCAAAATACCCAGCAACAAAATACTCAGTACAGAAACACTCAGTACCAAAACACTCAGTACCAAAACACTCAGTACCAAAACACTCAGCCACAAAACACTCAGTACCAAAACACTCAGTACCAAAACACTCAGTATCCAAACACCCAACACCAAAACACCCAGCCACCGTCGGCAAACCCACAAGCACCCCGCTACTCTTCTGAAACCTCTCCAGGAAAATATGCTGGCAATTATGCTGGAAATCCTTCAGGGCCCTATTCAGATGCGTCCCGCTACCAATCGCCGCCGCCGTCGCCATCTCAGTCTTACCGCCAAGCTGCGCCGCAAGCTCCCGATTTGAGCGGTTCCAACTTCAAAGGAGCTTCCTTAAAAGAAAAGGATTTTTCAGGGAGAAACTTGAGCAATGCAAACCTGAGTGAAGCCGACTTAAGCGATGCTTTTCTACACAACGTCAACCTCACAGGCGCGAATTTGCACAAAGCAAACTTGTTCAGGGCCAATTTGTTAGGAGCTTGTTTGATCAATGCCAACTTGAGAGAAACCAACTTAATCGGAGCCGATTTGAGCGGTGCAGACTTGAGCGGTGCGGACTTAACAGGAGCGAAAATCGGTTACGGCGATCGAGTTATGGTAAAACTCACCCGAACTACATTAACAGGTACAATCTTACCCGACGGTACGGTTCACGAGTGACGTACTGCTAGACATTCTGCTAAGCAGTTCCACATTTAAAGGGTGCATCTCAATGAAAGCAAATATGTCTGTAGGGGCGAAGCATTCCCGCAGTAAATATGAGCTTCTAACCAACAAAGCATCGGCCGTCAGGCTTCGCTCCTGCTTTCATTGAGATGCACCCCCTTTAAATTGCACGCTTCAGCATTACCTTTATGCTTCAATACGGTTGAGTTAGGGTTCTTATCGGAATTTTATCTCACATATTTATCAGACATAGAGACCTCTTTTAGAAGTCAGATTGTGCTTATCTGAACCCTATTGATCTATAACCGGATGGGATGACATTTTATCAGCCCTAGTTAGTGCGGCATAACTTTGGTGTTGCTGAAAGAATAATGAACTAAGCTAGCAAAGGAACTGTCGGATATTTCAAATAGTGGATCAGCAAGCGGAGGGAAGACTTCAACATCAAGGGCTGACTTGGAGTAGCACTGTTGTTTTACGGTGCAGCCGTGCCTGGTAATGCCACAGACGAGTATTCTCTCCCTCACGCGCGTGTCATTTCAGCCAAATCCGACAAAGAAGTATACTCTAGCTTATCCATTTTACAGGGGGAAACATTACTCTTTCAGCAATGCCCTTTTGAGAATTGGGATAAAAAGCGGTATGGGCAAGATGCACGATATTTTTTATACTCAGCCAAAGCTCTGGCGCGGGTGGGATAAGTTAGGTAATTTGCGGCAGTCGATCGCCTGAGGGAGTTGTCACCCCGTCAGCAAAGGCATTTTAACTCGCTTTATTGTAGAAAAGAACTACTGTATTGACCAACCAAAAGTATGACGTACTGGCGTAATTTTAAAACAGGATCGTACCTGAGCTGAACTCATCGAAATATATCACCTCCGAGAAATTAAGACGCGCTTATATGGGACAAACAGACGGGTTTTTTTATAAGTGATTACGGAGAAATTAGACAAAATTCATAAGAGTTATGAGCCATTAAGAGTCAAAAAAATGATTCCCTGTAATTGCTTGGTGTGTAAAAACAGCCAAAATCCTCATTTTTATGCTCGTGAGAAATTACAACAACGAATTCCTAAAAACGAACCAAATCTTGAAGGTGACAAACCACCTTATAATTAAGTTGATTTTCTCAGCTTAAGAGATGATAGGCTCGGGAGAGAAAATTTGAGCTAAAAAGAGAAAGAAAAAAGGAGAAGCAAGGAATATTTATCATATCTCTGGCTCAGCAGTTCAAATCAATCAAAGAACAGGTGCTATGGAAGAAAATCCAAAACCTATCAAAGTCAAAAGTGCTTGGGCAAATAGCTCATTTTATCTATTTGTCTTTGTGGTAGCGGTAGCCGGAATTGGCTTTTTAGGACAGGAATTATCTTTCCCGGTTTTCTGTGTAGTGGTGATTTGTGGAGTTTTACTTCCATCCTTGGTGCATTACAACTTAAGCAGGATAAACGCTTACAAGAGGAAACTTTCTTATAATTAATGAAAATGGCTATTCGGTGGATGACCGTTAATTGGTTATGTTAGGCAAGACTTTGAATCCGAGCGAGAATTCCCAGGATTCTGAAAATGCTGAGCACTAAAGTCCTCACTATGAAGCCATAGCGGTTACGATCGCGATCGCACAAACCGAGTTTTTTTACCAGGTTCAAGGACTGCAACGAAGTCTTTTGGTTCATCAAACCCCGTCTCTGCCTCGAACACGGTTAATCCAGCTTCATATTACAGCAACCGCCAAAATAGTTGCTGTTTTTTCCTTCGCACGACTTCCATCGGACTTCCGTTATTCATTACTTCCGGCGAGCTCGCAACTTTCGTCCAGCAGCCAGCATAGCGCCTCCCGCCATCAAACCCCCCACAGTCATCGGTTCGGGAACCGTCTCATCAGGGTTTATCGTTCCCACATTGCCTTGAATAAATACAGCAGAATCATAGGTGCCATCGCCGAAATCTTCAATGCGGATGGTGAGAACATTCGTCTGATTTTTCTTGAGCAAACCCTCAAAACCTAAAACTTTAGTATAACCGTCCAGCTTAATGATGTTAGCAGCAATACCTGTGAAACTTGGGTTGTTAATATAGTCTGGGTTATCTTTAGAGCGATCGCCTGAACTTGGAACAAGATTATTAATCGTAACTGTTTTTCCGTCGGTCAATTTGGCAAAATTAATGCCGTTCAGCAGCAGTTCAAAACTGTCATTATATGAAGTACCGCCGTACTCAAGAAACTCCTCAGAACCAAATACATATTTAAAGAACAACTTTTCAGCCGTAGAGTCAGCAAAAAAGCTGAGGTTTAGCTCACTCAAATCCCCTAATACACCCGAGGGCGGAAAGTCCGTGCCTGGGGTGCCATCCTCCAGATTCGGACCCGGTAGATCGGTGACTTTACCAGTACTCATAACAACACCTGACGTCAAACCGAAGGGGTCATTAGTGAAAATACCAAAAGTCTCTTCATTACCCGTAATTGAAAGAGAGAAATTACTCAAGCCTACTGTATTACTTCCCAACAAATTATTTTTTAAAGTCTCAATATTATTAGTTGCCCCTACCGAAAATGCCATTGCTGGTGCTGCCAACAAGCTCATAGCAGTAGTTAATGTAGCAGTTAAGGCAGCAATTTTTTGAGTAATTATCATGATTTTGTCTTTAAAAATACAAGCCTGGTTCAATCCACAAATTCATTGTTACATGATGTAACAATCAATGTCTAGTGCCTTTACAAGAACTTTATATTTAAGTTGATTTATGCTTTTTGTGTGAAGTTTTTTGGTAATTATTCGCAGTTAGTCTGCCAATAAACTTCACCGCAAAAATACGGATGCAAAAATACACGTACACAGGCTAATAATTTCAGGACTTAGGCACTCGAGACCAAAGCAACCGGGTTTTGATACCGTTGGCGATCGCCAAAACGACTAATGACTAACAACTGATGACAGATGATCCCGCCCAAAAACGGATTCAAGCCCCCGACTCATGTCGTGGAGAGAGAAAAATTTTAGACTCTTGTTCAAGGTCCCAGATTCATCTGTGGAGTAAATCTAAAATCGTCGAGTCGCCTCGATCTCGCCCCCGTCTAAAATCTAAAATCTCTAATCCACTGACTGACGACTAAAACCCCCTTGCTTCTCCTTCCCCGCGCCGATCGGCAGCCCCTTCCAACCAACCATCCGCAGTCAGGACGATCGCATTGGCATTGCCCCAGCCGTCACCCTCCACAATCTGGTGCCCCCGCCGCCGCAACTCCGAAAGCGTCGCAGCCTCAAAACCTCCCCGTTCGACCATCAGGCGATCGGGCTGCCACTGATGATGCACCCGAGGTGCAGACACAGCATCGCCGACATTCATGTCGTAAACCAACACATTAAGTACAATTTGCAGCACCGTGGTAATAATCGTGCTGCCTCCGGGAGCCCCCGCAGCGAGGCGAAATTTGCCATTTTCTGTCACGATGACCGGCGTCATGCTCGATAAAGGAGTCTTCCCCGGGGCGATCGAATTTGCCTCCCCGCCCACCAAACCAAACAAATTCGGCACTCCAGGCGCTGCTGCAAAATCATCCATCTCGTTGTTGAGCAAAATTCCCGTACCCGCCGCCACGACTCCAGCCCCAAAACCGCCATTCACTGTAAACGTTAAGGATACAACATTGCGCTCTTTGTCAACTACCGTGAGGTGCGTAGTTTCGGGAGACTCCCACACAAACCGGCTCAAAGTTTCAGCGTCAATAGCTTTTACCTCCCCCGAAGGTCTGGCTTTTGACATTTGGATTTGCGATCGTCTCAATTTGCCATAATTGCTGCTAGTCAGAGCTTTGACCGGTACCCTCACAAAATCCGGGTCGCCCAAATACTCAGCCCGGTCAGCATAAGCAATCCTCATGCTCTCCGCCAGCAAATGCAAAGTATCTGGACTTTGCCTCCCCAACCTCTTGAGATCCGTATCTCCCAGAATATTTAAGATTTGCAACAAATGAACGCCGCCGGAAGAAGGAGGCGACATCGCGCAAATTTCGTAAGTGCGAAAGTTGCCACAAACTGGATTTCGCCAAATCGGCGTATAGTTTTTCAAATCTTCTAGAGTGATAATGCCACCGTTTTTAGCCATGTCGGCGGCGATCGCCCGCGCAATGTCCCCGGTATAAAAACTTTGCGGATTTTCAGCAATCTGCCGTAATGTCCGCGCCAAATCCCGCTGCACCAAAAGCTCCCCCGGCTGGTATAGAATGCCACCACGAGTAAAAACCTCCCGCGCCGCCCGGTTTTTTTCGATCGCATCCTGTCGTCGCCGGGAAGCCGTGGTAAATCGCGAACTTACGGGAAAGCCATTTTCAGCCAGGGCGATCGCCGGCGCCACCACCTGGGCCCAAGGCAACTTACCATACTCGCGGTGCACCGTATAAAGTCCAGCAACAGTGCCCGGAATCCCCGCCGCCAAATGCCCGTCCAGACTTGCCCTTTGGCGCACCTTGCCTTGCTTGTCGAGGTACATATCCCGCGCGGCCCTTCTCGGAGCTCGTTCCCGGAAATCCAGCGCTTGCACAGTCCCCGTTTCGGCCCGCCGCAGCAGCAAAAAACCCCCGCCGCCGATACCCGCCGAAAAAGGCTCCACCACCGAAATCGCCAAAGCCGTAGCAGCCGCCGCATCCACTGCATTGCCTCCCTGTTGCAGCAGGGCCAGCCCCGCAGCGCTCCCCAGAGGGTGAGCCGAAACTGCCATCCCCTGTTTGCTGCGCTGCTGCTGCAAGTTTGGCTGTAGCTGCTGCTGGCAGGCGCCGCAAACCAAGACTGTTAGAAAAAAAGTATAAATTCGCACTTTACCGATTAACTGTGAAAACATTTTCCCCCCGGTTTGCTCTATTACACTAAAACTTGAAGAACATCATTTTAAAGGCATAGATGTAATTTTACTTCGGACAAGAATCCTTAAGTACCGCAAATTTACTATTCAAATCCGTTTGATAGCTTTGTTAAATACTCTACAGTTTAAGTCCCATTATTGGAAATGTTAAGTATTAAAAAAAAATATAAGTAGCGATGGTAGCAGGCGTCCCCATCGCCTGCTACCATCGCTACTTAAGTCAGTAGAACCACCTCAAACCCAAATTAAAAGCAACGTTAGGAAGGCAAAAAATATCGCCGCATTCATCCCCGGATAAACGCTAAAAACATGACTAACAGACCGAGCGAAGGTGCGCTCGAGAAAAAGTTAAACACCAAAAAAGTCAGCACTGCTTCGCCCGCAGTCCCCGAAGCCCGAACCGCCCTAGAAGAATCAGCAGCTTCTGAAATTACCACAACTTTTCACCCAGAAAAAGTTAGCATCATTATGTCGGCCTTCAACGCCAAAAACACAAAATGTAACTGATTCTCTATCAACCAATGACCCCGGATTTTTGACCCAATGATTTCGGCATTTACGGATAAGCTGCTGATACTAAATCCGGTTTATATAAGCAATTAACGGTTAAGAATAGTTAAGCAAATGATAATTTGTGAGTTTTTTAATCTCTTCTCTTATTTCTTGGAGAACACAACATCTTTTAGCTACCACCTCTTCTAATGAATCAATGCTCTCAAAATCCTGGTTTACCAATAGTTCGTCTACTAACATCCATAATCTTTCTGCTGGTTGTAATTATGGGGAATATGGCGGTAGAAATTCTCCGAAGATCCCAGTGGGTACTGGGACTTTTGCACTTCGATGCCATCCGGCTATATCTTGGACTAACAGAATTATTTTTGCGGCGGTTGCTTCCTCGAATGCAGCCAAGATTTTTAATACTACATTTAACCATTGTGTATTTACTCTCGGTATTAAATATCAATGAGCTTTTCCCGTCTTTGGTTCTACAAAACCCTACACATATAACCATTAATATCTGGGCTATACTACTGCTCTATGTCTTTCTCCTCCTGGTGACCACAGTTTTTTTAAAATTGGTTTTAATCCGATTCTATGTTCGTCAAAAAAACAGACTTTTATTTGGGCTTGGGGATATTTTTCTTTCCGCTATTTTACTTTTAACCGTAGCTTTTTTTAAAACTCTCTTTAAGCTTGTGCCTCCCCTTTTTTATGTCTAGATCTCGGTTTAGGCCAGGAGTAACCGCACTTTTTTAGGTAATCCCATCCCCTCTGATTGCTCACTTTTGTCTTTGGGTTTCTTTTTCTATCCATTTCGCTACTTTTGATACTGCCCAAATCCCTACATCGGCAGGTTTTTGCCGCAGTGCTGCTATTGATTTTTGCCATTGTTCCGGATTTAATAAGGATAGTTTTCCCTGCCGATGCGCTAGAGTTTTTTGCTGGCGGTTTGTGATTTCTTCCGCTCCTAATTCGTTAGATTTCTTGACAATCTTTTTGGCATATTGATAATTTATCTCTAGCGCTATGGCACGATTTTTTATTGTCCAGCCTAAAGCAACTTTCCAGATTAAACCCCATCTTCTTGCTTCTACTGGGCCTTTACTGGTGAGATACTTATGTTTGAGTTCGCTCGGCTGGAAATGAGCGGATAAATAGGCTTTTTTCGGCATTAGGGTTTTATATCCTTATTTTGCGAGGTTAGAAGTTGCTTATTATAACCGGATTTGGTATGATGCAATAAGCAAGATGCTCGTAATTTTTTTACCGGGAGTACCGCTTGTTTCTACTTTAACTAAGCTCCTAATTTGACCCCACTGCGAACCGTCAAAATCTGCGGATTTCAGCGTTTCAATATCACATACAGATACCTTACTCGAAAAATTACTAATAGTAATATCAACCATAAAAAATGTCTTTTTCCTAAGTTTTGGCGTGGTGATTGACTTTTTCGAGAAATGTGATAAGAGTGAGCATATATATTTGTTTTTTGGCGATGGCTCAAGATTTTATCAGACGAGCGATCGCTTTTACTTTTAGCGATCGAACTGGAGAATGAAACAGCCCTGCCCGGGGAAGGAGTTTAATATAGGAAGTTAATTTGCTGAATTTTCCATAACAAAAAGTAACAACGCTGTATAATGGCTTATATACAGCGTTGTGGATTGTATGTACAAAATACCATCATAAACAGCATCCCCTTTTGGCCTATGCGTGCATACACGCGAGGCGGTGAAAAAAAGCTGGAATCATAATCAAAGCGATAAGAACAGTCGGGCTGGGAACTTAACAGCCCAAACTTAGCCGAGGGAATCGCACTCGATCGCAGTCGGTGCGTTTCACAGTCGGCAAGTTTCAGTTTCAGCAGAAAACCCTTACTTTTTCAGTATTTTCTCAGTATTTTCATGGAGGGGTCATAAGTGGCGAAGACCATACTTCGGCAAACAACTACCAAAGCACAGCTAATTCAAGTTATGAACAGCGAAAAAGTCAGTGTAATCATTCCTGCATTCAATGCTGCCGACACTCTGGCCGAGACAGTTGCCTCCGTACTCAATGGTACCCACAAGGATCTAGAAATTTTAATTGTTGATGACGGTTCTACTGACCCTACTGCCAAAGTTGCTGCTAAGCTGGTCGAGCAAGATTCGAGAATTCAATACTTCCGGAATCCCCAAAATTACGGCGTTTCTAAGTCGAGAAATTTAATGATGTATCGCGCCACAGGCGAGTATGTCGCATTTCTCGACAGCGACGACACCTGGGAACCCAACAAGCTAGAAGTTTGTTTGAAGATGCTCGCAGACAATCCAGAAGTCAAAGCTGTGGCCCACGCTTTGCGGTATTTAGACAAGCGCGGCAACAAGTTGAGTTACATTCGCACCTATCCTACAACTAAAGCAGAAATGCAGGCGATTAAGGAGACAGGCGAAAGCCCTTGGGTTTTCCCCTCTTCTGTTGTAGTCGATCGCTCCATTCTTCTGAAAGAAGGCGGCTTTGCAGAAGATTGGCAGGTAGGAGAAGATACAGAGTTATTTACCAAAATTGCTCAAAAGTACGGTTTGCTAGCGGCGACAGAACCTTTGGGAAATTATCGGATTAGAGGGAACTCTCTCACAGATAAGCACTGGTTCAAAAAGCGCATAGCTTCTGATTGTGTCAAGGAAAACCAACTGCGGCGCTTGCGGGGAGAACAAGAGTTATCGCTCAACGAGTACGAACAGCAATGCTTTAAGAATTTGCCGCTTTTGAAAAGGCTAAACAAATTCCGAGAAGTTTTGGCACTGCACTACATGAGAAAGCTGGGACAAAGTTTTTTAAATCGGGAGGTTTTACCGACTATTGTTTACGGCGTCGCTACCACAGTGCTCAATCCTCAAGCTACTCTCCACAAGTGGAAATGGATGAAGGCTGACGAGACGTTGAGTCATCAAGCTGCAGAAGGCATCAGTCATTCGTCAGAATTAAACCCCCAGCAATCATCTGAAATCGGGGGGCTGCCCTAAATGAGCTTATATTTGTATGTAGGTTTTAGTTAAGAAATTAGGTGATGCCAATCAAGCCAGATCGAAGCCGATCGCGCAGGGGCTGGTTAATACGCGATCTCCAGGTTTTGAGCCGTATTTGGCTGTTAACATCCTGTCGGGTTAATTACCCGCAATACCAACTACAGTGGCTTGCAGCCGTGCGATGGGACACAATATAAAAATTTTTGAAGACGAGCGATCGGATGTCAGTCTTGATTTATTCGGCCGCCAGCTTCAACCCTATACAGGGCAAAAATAGCAGCGTGCGCCCGCCGTGCTATTTGCTGCCAAAACAGTTACAATAAATAATGTATAAGTAAAGAGCAAAGTTTTTTGAATAAAAAGATGGGTAGCAAACCCCTTTTTGAAGCAGAAAATAAAAGCAAAAATTTAAAAAAAATTCTGGCTTCTACCTTCAGATGACGAGTGCATTTTTACCTTGAATTAGATTGAATTTATGGACTGGCAAGAAATTTCTGGCAATTGGGTATTAATTCCGCCTAAACCGATCGCAATCGTACATTTTCTCGGCGGTGCATTTGTGGCGACAGCACCGCAACTCACCTATCGCTGGCTGTTAGAGGGTTTGGGGAATCAAGGATATCTTGTAGTAGCAACGCCGTTTGTCAATACTTTGGATCATATTGCGATCGCCCGCGATGTCCTCAACAAATTTGAAAATGCCCTCGATCGCCTGCGCGCCACTAAATTGCTCAGATCTTCCTATCTCCCCGTTTACGGCATGGGGCACAGCATGGGATGCAAACTGCACTTGCTGATCGGTTCTGTATTTGACGTAGAGAGGGCAGGCAATATTCTGATCTCTTTCAACAATTATGCGGCATCCGAAGCAATCCCGATCGTCGAGCAAATTTCCCCCGTCTTTAAAGTAGAGTTTACCCCTTCCCCGCAAGAAACCAATCGCCTCGTTCAAGATAGTTATCAAATCCGGCGCAATCTTTTAGTCAAATTTAACGGCGACAACATCGACCAAACCCTGCTTTTGACTAATCTGCTAAAACAGAGATTTGCCGACATGATTACAGTTCAGACCTTGGCCGGCAACCATCAAACACCCTTGGGTCAAGATGTTAGCTGGCCTGTGGGTCAAATTTTTACACCCTTCGACGCGATCGGGCAATGGGTCAAACAAGAAGTGTATCGGGAATTAAATCAATTAAAACGGACAATCCTGCTGTGGCTGAATCCTCTGTCAAAGGATTTTAAATCTTAAATTTAAGATTTTAGCTTGGTGATATTAAATAAAGAAATTACGCATCAACTCTATCTGTAGGGTGCTTATGGGCGCACCTTCCGCTGCCAATAGTATTTTAAAGCAGTTTGCGTAAGTCCTAAAACTGCCAAAGGGATGTCTAAACTATGCACTCATAGCGGCGATGATCCGAATTTTCCGACTAACTGGAGCCTGAGTGGTGAGTCAACATGGTGATAGGTGCATCCTAGGCTAGATAAATTACCGCCTAAATTAATCGCCAGTTGTTTGTCCACTTAGAGTTTCAGCACCCTGAGATGTTAAATTGTAGTTCTGCATCACTCCCTTGCTCAAGCACTCAAGATATACATTCAGTTTTTTGGAAATTATGGCAGGATAAGCTATTGTGCATTTAAACTGTAATACCAGCATTACCCTTGTTTTTAATTTTTCGTCCCCCTTTAATAATTAACGATCCTTCATTTACCCCTCTTCTGTCACAAAGCGTCAGAGTATAATAGAACAAAATCTCTCAAACC
>JAUBOM010000080.1:0-37153 GCA_036700245.1 Microcoleus vaginatus BM001213989 | reverse complement strand
TTACAAAAAGAGTTTGGGCTTTGTTTGGGCTTGATTTTTGTTTAAGTCCCACTAAGAAAGGAGAATTTGCTGGAGTAGGAAGTGAAAACCCGCTCAAAAGTAATTTTGTTTCAGGCTTTAAGTTGAGTGTACAAAGAACAGCGCGATTTGCTGAATTTACTGACAAGTTTAATAAAGGTCTGATTTATTAACAACCCAGATTTGAGATACCTGAATTTACCCTTTTTTTAACTCGCCAATAGGCAACTCAATCACAAACTTAGTCCACTCTCCGGGGACCCAAAAACACCACCCTAATCATCAACATGGAATTGAAATCGTAAATTCTGTACCTACACCTAAAGTTGAGTTCACTTCTAGCATACCAGAGTGTTTCTCAACCAAAATCTGCCGTGCGATCGCCAAGCCCAATCCCGTGCCTTTACCCACACCTTTAGTTGTAAATAAGTTGTCAAAAATATTACCTTTTATCTCATCTGCTATGCCTAGCCCGTTGTCAGAAATGCGAATCGTCACCCACTCCTTAAACTGTCTTTCTGTCCGAATCGTGATGCAGGGTGGGGCTTGAATCTTCTCTAAACTCTGTTCCCGAATTGACTCTTCCAGTGCATCAATGGCATTTGCCAATATATTCATAAACACCTGATTTAATTGTCCAGGGAAGCACTCAACTCGTGGCAGGTTCCCGTACTCTTTCACTACTTCAATAGCTGGACGCTGTTCGGTGGATTTTAATCGATGTTTGAGAATCAAAATCGTACTGTCAATTCCCTCATGAATATTGAAAGGAACTTTGTAATCTTTGTCGGCTCTGGAGAAAGTGCGAAGACTGGTGCTGATACCTTGGATGCGATCGCACCCGACTTGCATAGAATGCAACATTTTGGGTAAATCTTCTAAGAGATATTCAATGTCCATCTCTTCTGCTTTTTCTTCAATCTCGTCACCCGGACTGGAAAATTTTTCTTGGTAGAGTTGCAGATATTCTGTAATATCTTTGACGGCGGCGATCGCTTCATGAATATTACCAGAAATAAATCCGACAGGATTATTAATTTCATGGGCAACCCCGGCCACTAAGTTCCCCAACGCCGACATTTTTTCGCTCTGCACTAATTGCAGTTGTGATTGTTCCACCTGGTGGGCGTAGTCCTGCGCTTGCTGATACAATCGCGCATTTTCTAAGGAAATGGCAGCCTGCGTGCAGAGGAAGTGGAGGATGAGGAGACGATCGCGAGTAAACACTCCTTTCGTCGAGCGATGTTCCAGATAAAGTATGCCGACTAAATTCCCGCGATCGAGAATCGGAGTACATAGCATACTCTGAGACTGATACTCAAGCGTACAGTCATTCATTAAACCCGGAATATCGGTCTTGCCACCTTCAATCACCACAGTTTCCAGGGTGTTTTTGACATAATAAACCAGCTTGAGCGGAATCACCGCCGAGCCATCTATAGGTTGGGTTTGCAGTAAGGTTGTGGGTAACTCGTTATCGGGACTGATGTGAGTTATTGCCCGGATTTGCCATTCATCCTGATGGGGGAGTAGCAAAGCACAAGTTTCTGCCCCAGAAGTTTTCAAAATAATTTGGTTGAGGGTGTCGAGTAATTCCTCAAGCTGAATTTTACTGGATAAAGCTTGAGCAGCTTGCACAATAGAGGCGAAATCAAGGGCATCGGAAATACTCGTGCTGCTGGTGCTGGAAGTCTGCGAAGACTGGCTAATCGTTGCCAGCGTCTCTAGAGGATTAAAGCGAAGTTTTGGCTGATTGAGGATACGCTGAAGTAATTGAGGATAGCGTTGTTCTAGGTCTTCTATTTTGGCTGCTGCACCCCAACGGGCATAACAGTAATACGCTTCCTGCATATAGCTGGCGGCGACTTTTTCTTTGCCCCATTCCCAGTAGAATTTTGCGGCGAGTTCGTTGGCTAATGCTTCCTCTTGGATATAACCGTTTTCCTTGGCTCCTTGAATTGCTAAATCATAAAATTCTATAGCTTCTGTTTTGCAATTGAGGAGTTGATGCTTTTGGGCTTCAACTAAATGATATTTGTGCAAGTAATTCATGGGGCCATAATCTGCCCAGTCTTTTAGCTTGGCTTGATTTTCTTCCATTCGCTGCCATCGCGGCTCTGACTCCGACATCGATTCAGGCCGAGTGGCCAGCACGTTCAGAGAATCATAGAAGTAGAAGATAGGTTCAACAATACTTCCCATCCCTCCAGCCAAATACTGTCGCGTTTGAGCGGCATCGTGTTCTGCTTTAGCAAAGTCTTCCAGCCAGTAATTCAATGTGAATCGATACAGGTAGAAGAAGGATAGTCGGTAAAAATCGACTTTGGCGCTTGCCAGGACTTCTTCTTCATAGGCATCCTGGCGTAAGGGAATTTCGTCCTCTGACTGACCCAAGAGAATTTGAGCCGCCTGCCAGTACGCCAACACACAGTTTGCTGCTGTGAGTTGGTGGAGGTCGCACAACTGTTGGTAATAGGCGCGAATTTGCGGTTCGAGTTCAGCCAGGGGTTGACCGTACCAATAAGCATTGAAACAGTACAACTGGGCGTCGTAGCCCATAAATTCTAGATTGCCTGTTTCTAATCCAGCTTGATAGCCATCGAGAAGAATGGGCAGCGTTTCTTGCAGATGGATCGTCCAAGAACCCACATATGCCCCCATTAACATGGCGGTTGCGGCTCGAATATTTTTGGCATCGGGTTCTAAGGCGAGTTGGTATCCTAATTGTCCAAACTGAGGCACCATTGTCATGTCGCCCCACAGCATCCTCAGTTGGAAGGCGTAACCCACGTAGCAAAAAGCTGAAACCGGACTATTGCCGAATTGGATGGACAACTTAACCTGGAGTGCCACGACCAGGAAATAAAGCTTGGTGCCGGACATATAACAGACGGGTGTTAGGCGAGCCGCATTTTGCATAATGGCGAGTTGCTGGCGATCGCTCATTTTCGGCAGATGAAAGAATGATTCAATAGAGCGACCTTCAATTAAGACATCAATTTCTTGCTTCAACTGCCGAATATCGTCTAGAGTTGGTTCATTTGGTAGGTTTACGCCTAACATTTGGAAGACTGATTGACCGATCGCGATCGCCTCTAAAAATTCATTGCGGGCTACCAATGCCTGGATTTTGACTTGATAAACTTGCACCCGTTCTAAAGGCGTTTTCGCATGATGAATCACCGCTTCAATCCACTCGTGCATATGCTCAAAATCGCCTGCCAAAAAAGCCACCTCGGCAGCCAATTCGTACAGAGATAGGGTCATTTCGTACTGCCCTTGCCAAGCGTCTGTCCCTAGCAGTTTCAGCCCCACTGTGGCATATTCGCGGGCTGCTTGATAGGCAGTTGCCAATCTCGCTTTGCGGCAAGCAGTTAAGTTGAGTTGGGCGAGTTCCTCCCTTTCCTGCTGTTCCACAACCAGTGTGGTTCCATAGTTCAACTGATTGACTAATTCAAAAATGCGTTCTTCTCGCGCTGACAGTGAAATCTGTTGCAGCAGCAGTTGCCCGATTTGATAATGGGCGATCGCGCGATCGGCTTGGGGAATCAAAGAATAAGCAGCTTGCTGGACGCGATCGTGCAAGAAACGATAGGCAACGGTTTGAGAAGTGGCTTCAGAAATCGCCTGTTGGGCGCCTACATAAAATTTATAAACTTCACTTTGGGGAATAATCAGCTCTTCCTGTAAAGCTTTCCACAATGCGGTTGCGGTTTCAGTCTCAGAACTCTCTGAAACAATTGCCAATGTTGCCAGATCGAACTGGTTGCCAATGCAAGCGGCTAATTTTAAAACAGACTGAGTGTCTGTGGGCAACTTCTGCAACTGCTGCGCCATAAACTCCACTACATTATCAGTTAGTGCTACCTCTCGAACTTGACTAATATCGCACTGCCAATGTCCCGCTTGGATATCAAAAACAATCAATTCATCCTGATGCAATGCTTTAAGAAACTGCGTTGCAAAAAATGGGTTTCCTTGAGTTTTTTGATAGACCAATTCTGTCAGCGCCTGTGCCAACTTAGGAGAACAAACTAGCGTATCCGCTACCAATTGATTCAAACTGATTTGGTCGAGCGGTGCTAATCTAATGGTGTTGAGGGTTGTTCCTGCCTTACTAACTTCATCTAAGGTCAACATCAGGGGATGGCCTGGTGATACTTCATTATCCCGATAGGCTCCCAGCAGCAACAGATAACCCAATTGCGACTCATTGACGAGCAATTGCATTAACTTCAGCGATGCCGAATCCGCCCATTGTAAGTCATCCAAAAATATCACCAAGGGATGCTCTTTTGTGGTGAACACAGCAATGAATTTGTGGAAGAGCAAATTAAAGAGATTTTGAGCAGCAATCCCAGATAATTCAGGGGTTGGGGGTTGTTCTCCAATAATCCGTTCTAGTTCGGGAATGACTTCAATAATGACTTGTCCGCTGTCACCGAGCGCTGCGATAATTTTAGTTTTCCATTCTTGGATTTTGGCATCACTTTCACTGAGTAATTGTGCCATTAAATCGCGGAATGCCTGGACAAATGCCGAGAAGGGAATGTTGCGGTTGAACTGGTCGAATTTGCCTTTGATAAAATAGCCCCGCTGCCGGACAATGGGTTTATGCACCTCGTTGACTACAGCCGTTTTTCCAATCCCGGAGAACCCAGCGACCAGCATTAATTCTGATGTGCCGTTCGCTACGCGCTCGAAGGCATTCAACAGGGTTTGCACTTCTGTTTCTCGACCATAAAGCTTTTCAGGAATCAGGAAGCGATCGCATACATCCCGCGTTCCTAACTCAAAAGTTTCAATGTTTCCAGTTTCTTGGCACTGCTGCAAACACCTTTCTAAGTCATGTTTCAATCCCCAGGCACTTTGATAGCGCTGTTCGGCATTTTTTGCCATCAGCTTCATCACAATATCCGACACAACCTGCGGGATTTCTTTGCTGTTTATTGCAGGAGGTTGTTTGGCAATATGGCAGTGAACCAACTCCATCGGGTCGTCACATTCAAATGGCAGTTTTCCGGTCAGCAGTTCGTAAAAGGTGGCTCCCAGAGAATAAAAGTCAGTGCGGTAGTCGATACCTCGGTTCATTCGTCCGGTTTGTTCGGGAGAAATATAGGCGAGGGTTCCTTCTAAAACGTTGGGATTTTGAATTTCTTGAGTTTCTCTCGGCAGTAGGGACGCGATGCTAAAGTCAATTAGTTTGACTTGTTTAGTTTCGGGATGAATCAGGACGTTAGCTGGCTTAATATCTTTGTGAATGACTCGATGCTGATAGAGTGCATTGAGAATATCAGTTATTTGAATGGCAATTTCCAAGATTTCTACCAGAGTCAGCGATCGCTCTTGGGCGTAGTCGCGCAGAGAAATGCCGCCAAAATCCTCCATCACTAGGGCGTAACTGTTGCGGTAAAATTCTAGAGTGTAGGCTTCAACGACTCCCGGCAGGTGTAGATTCTTGGCGATCGTGTACTGGTTGCGGAATTGCAGCAGTTCGCTAAAACTGGGATAGTCTCGATTCAGTAGTTTAATGACAACCGGAATCTGGTCTGTTTCTCGGATAGCTCGATAAACTAGGGTTCTCGAACCCCAGTATAGTTGCTCAACCAGATGATATCCCGAAATTCGGTTCGTTAAATCTACTACTGTACTCATCTGGATTACTCCATCTCAGACATTGACTCTTGTAACTAAGTATACACTTTTATTTGTCGAGTCTGACTATAATAGAACTACGAGATCCCCCAGCAGACAGACTCTACCCCTTTGATTCTTTTTCACTTTTGAATAGAAAGATTGCCCTCTATCAAGAGAGTTTTATCCTTTCATGGGCAAGAAAATTATAAACTCCGTCCCTTCTCTCAATACAGAATTTACCTCTATTGTACCGCCGTGTTTCTCAACTACAATAGACTTGGCGATCGCCAATCCCAACCCCGTCCCTTGTCCCACTCCCTTAGTAGTAAATAAATCATCAAAAATTTTCTCCCGCACTGCCTCACTCATGCCCACACCGTTATCCTTAATGCCAATAACCGCTTGTTTTTTATCCCCATAAAATTCCGTCTTAATAGTAATTTGATTGGCGATTCCTGCATAAGGTCGTCCTTGATTGGATTCCTCCAAAGCATCAATCGCATTACCTAACAAATTCATAAATACTTGATTCAACTGGCCGGCATAACACTCCACTTGTGGCAAATTCCCGTATTCCCTAATCACTTCGATTTCTGGACGAGTGTCGTTAGCCTTGAGGCGATGTTTCAGGATCATAATGGTGCTATCGATGCCATCGTGGATATTGCAAGCTACGGGAGAGTTAGTATCGGCACGGGAGAAGGTCCGTAGACTGGTACTAATATCCCGAATCCGCTTCACCCCTTCCCGCATCGAACCTATTAATTTCGGTAAATCTTCCCGGATGTAGTCAAGCTCGATGTTCTCGATTTCTTCTTTAATCTCTGGAGCGAGTTGGGGATATTTTTGTTGATACAAATCGAGCAATCCAAACAAATCTTTGATATAATCTAAGGCGGGTTGAATATTACCAACCAGAAAACCAACCGGATTATTAATTTCGTGAGCAACCCCAGCCACTAAGTTTCCCAATGCTGACATCTTTTCGCTTTGAACTATTTTTATTTGTGCTTGTTTGAGATGGGTAAATGCTTGTTGAGATTCTTGATACAAACGGGCATTTTCTAAGGAAATAGCAGCTTGAGAGGCCAGCAGATTTAGCACTTCAATGCGATCGCTCGTAAACGCCCCAACCGTCAGGTTATTTTCCAGGTATAAAATCCCAATCAACTGCCCTTGATTAAGAATAGGAATACAAAGAATACTGATCGGCTGGTGCTGTTCAATATAGCGATCGCTCCCAACCTGGAAACTGACCCTAGCATCAACTATTACCAAAGGTTTCAAAGTACGCTTCACAGTGTTAACCAAACTAATTGCTACATCCTGACTTGATTCTAGAGGTATTGATGGTAATAGCTCAGGTTCCTGTCCCTCTTCTACAAGAGCCGCTACCTGTAAATACTGTTTTTGTGTGAGCAATAAGACACACTTAGTGGCGCCAGCATTCGCGAGCGCTATTTTTAAAAGAGTAGTCAGGAGTTTATCTAGTTTAATCTCCCCAGAAATGGCTTGAGAGGCTTTGATCAGAGTAGGCAAATCTAGAAATTCAGAGTTGCTGCTAGAAGAGTGAGTATAAGTAATCGTTCCGCGCGTAAGAGTTTCCTTGAAGGAAGCATAGGAGCTAGCTTGTTGAAGAATGGGAAGCAGGAGTTGAGGATAACGTTGTTCTAAATCAATAGCTTTAGCTTTGGCTCCCCAACGACTGTAGGCATAGTAAGCCTCCAGTGCATAAATTTTGGCAAATTTTTCTTTACCCCATTCTAGATAAAATTTTGCTGCTAGCTCATTAGCTAATGCTTCTTCGTTAAGAAATTGATTTTCTTTAGCGAGGGATATAGCCCGGTCATAGTGTTCAATCGCCTCAGCTTTATTACCCAAAACTCGATGCTTTTCTGCTTCAACTAAATACCACTTATGCAGATGATTCATGGGAGCATTTTGCGCCCACTGGTGCAGAGTCGTTTGATGGGTTTCCGCAGAGGACAGAATAGCAGCTTGCTCACTTTCTGGCTGTGTGGAAAACACTGCCAAGTATGTCAGGGCTGCATAGAAATGGAAAGCGGGAACATGAACCAATCCCGATAATGCCATCAAATACGGCTTGACTTGGCAAATATGGTTTAAAGCAGCCGGATAATTGCCCCATGAGTAGGCAAGCAGCAGTTTGTAAATGTAGGCCATAGCGATCGCACTGAGTTCATTATCCTGATGGTGCTTAGGAAGCATCACTGTTTCATCGTAGGCAGTTCCCATTAAGCAATCCGGTTGACTAACGGCTTCAGTCAAGTTCAGCACCGTCTGCCGCTTCATATCCAAATAAGCCAGAGGAGTATATTGTTTTGCCTGAGCCAAGGCAGCGCTATAACCTGCTATTTCCGGCTCCCAAGTGTCCAGTTCTACCCCACTGAAAAAGTTGGCGTGGAAATAATCCACTATACTGAAGCCAGCGGTAAGAAAATCGCCAGTTTCCATGCCAGCCGTATATCCAGCTTTCAACATCGGTATCGTTGCCCTCACGGGTTCCTGGTAATGCTGAATAAAGGTTCCAAATAGATTTGCAATTACGGATTTGAATCCCTGTAAATTGGACTGGTCAAACAATGAGATCGCCAATTTGCCAAAAGCATAGCCCGTTTTTGCATCTCCGAAAAAGGAACACAGCACCATGCCATGAATTAAATACCCTACCGTCGATGCGGATGTATTCCCAAAGGAGAGCGATAAACTCACCATAGCGGAGCTAAGTAGGGGCAGCAAACCAGGCATTCCAATAAAAATGGGTACAAACAACATTCCCATCACTTGCATTGCTGCCTTAGCGTTGGCATCGGTCATTACCGACAAATTAGCTAGTTCTTCAATCCGTTTGTCTTGGAGTTGGCCCGCCAGGGCTTGTAGTGCTTTGCCAATCAAGGCTTCGTCAGGCTCAGTGGGGAGTTCAACCCCTAATTGCCCTAGCGCATTTCTGCCCACTGCGATCGCTTCTAATATTTTGCCCTGAGCTGTCTGTGCAGTGATTGAAATTTGGTAAATTTTAACTTTATCTAAAATCGACTGAGCTTTTTGCAACACCAATTCTGCCATTTCTTCCATGCTGTCAAAGTCAGCATTCAAATAAGCGGTTTCGGTAGCAGCAACATAGAGATTCAGGGTCAATTCATACTGAGTTTGCCAGCAGTTAGCTGTCAGTAACTCAATCCCGGTTTGCACATAGACTCTTGCCGCAGCATAAGCTGTAGAACTTCTGGCTTTCTGTGCCGCTTTTAAGTTTAGTTGAGCTAATGCTTCTCGTTCGCTATCTTGGGTAATTAAGTCTTCTCCTTGGTTCAAATGCCTGACAATATCAAAGAGTTTTTCCTGTTGCTCTATTTCTGATAAATTTTGCTGGAGTAACTGTCCGATTTTGAGATGAGTTGCTTTTTTATCTGAATTTGGAATTAGCGAATATGCGGCTTGCTGGACGCGATCGTGTAAAAATTGATAAGTTGGATTAGCTGAAGCCTTAAAAACTTCATCACTATCCGACTCCGTAAAGAACTTATAGATTTTGGTCGTGGGAATCACCAAACCTTCCTGCAATGCTTTCCATAAAGCCGTAGCTGTCATGCCAGCAGATTTTTCACTGACAATTACTAAGGTATTCAAATCAAACTGCGAGCCAATACAAGCAGCTAATTTGAGATTATCCTGAGTTTCTGGCGGCAACTTCTGCAATTGCAATGCCATGAATTCAACGACATCATCAGTGATAGCTAAGGTTTTGACTTGGGCCATATCACACTGCCAATGCCGAATATCCCAATTAATGCTAATTAGCCGATCGTCATGTAATGCCTTGAGAAACTGAGTGGCAAAGAAAGGATTGCCCTGAGTTTTTTGATAGACTAAATTTGTCAAAGGTTGGGCAAGGGATGATTCGCAATTCAGCGTATCCGCCACCAACAAATTCATATCTGGTTCGATTAACGCTTGCAAAGTAATCGTATTCACTGTTGCCCCAGTTTTAACTATCTCATCCACTGTTAAGATAAATGGATGCACGGGCGAAACTTCATTATCTCGATATGCCCCCAATACTAATAAATATCCTGTATCCATCATCAATAATTGTAGCAAATTCAGGGAGGCTGAATCGGCCCATTGCAAGTCATCCAAAAACATCACTAAAGGATGTTCTTTGCTCGTGAAAACTTGCACAAACTTCTGCATTAGCAGATTAAAGCGATTTTGGGCAGCACTTGCTGACAATTCTGTTGCAGGAAGTTGAGCGCCAATTATGCCTTCTAACTCAGGAATCACGTCAATCAATACTTGTCCGCTGTCTCCCACTGCTGCTAAAATCTGGGTTTTCCATGTTTGCAGTTGGGTATCCGATTCTGATAGCAATTGACCCATTAAGTCGCGAAAGGCTTGCACAAAGGCACTGAAGGGAATGTTGCGCTGAAATTGATCGTATTTGCCTTTGATAAAATAACCGCGCTGACGGACAATGGGTTTATGAACTTCATTGACAACGGCGGTTTTCCCAATTCCCGAAAAACCTGCTACTAGCATCATTTCTGTTGCTCCCAGGCTGACTCGCTCAAAGACAGCTAATAGTCGATCGACTTCTTTTTCTCTACCGTAGAGCTTTTCGGGGATAGTAAAGCGATCGCTAATATCTCGCTTTCCGAGTTCAAAAGATTCTATTTTGGCTGTTTTTTGTAATTGAACTAAACAAATCTCTAAATCGTGCTTGAGTCCTAATGCACTTTGATAGCGATTTTCGGCATTTTTTGCCATCAGCTTACTGACAATTTGCGATAAAATCAAGGGGACTTCAGGATTAATTTGATGGATCGGTATCGAGTGTTTAGCGAGGTGAAAATGCACCAATTTCATCGGATCATCCGAGATAAATGGCAACTTTCCGGTCAACAATTCATAAAAAGTGACACCCAGGGAATAAAAGTCGCTACGATAGTCAATGCCTCGATTCATCCGTCCTGTTTGTTCGGGGGAGAGATAGGCTAATGTTCCTTCTAAAATATTGGGATTCTGGATTTCTTGGGTTTCTCGTGGTAGGAGGGATGAAATACTAAAGTCAATTAGTTGAATTTGTTTGGTGTCTGGATTAATGAGAATATTAGCGGGTTTAATATCTTTGTGAATGACTCGCTTTTGGTAGAGATAGTGAATAATGTCTGTTAGTTGTATGGCGAGTTGGAGAAATTCTGCTAAAGGTAAAGCTTGAGATGATTGGGTTTGATTGGTTGCTGTTTTGAGATAACTAGATAGGGAGACTCCGCCAAAGTCCTCCATTACTAGGGCATAGCTATTCTGGTATACTTCCAGCGTCAGGGCTTTGACTAGGTGAGGGAAGTCGAGATTTTTGGCAATGGTATATTGGTTGCGAAACTGGACGATCTCGTTGAAGGTGGGGTATTCGTTTCGCAGCAGTTTGAGGACGACTGGGTATTGGTCACGGGTACGGATGCCTCGATACACTAGGGTACGTGTACCTACATAAAGTTGCTCTGTAATCTGATAACCTGACAAATTTGCGATCGCATCCATAACTGGTTGATCCTCTCTTATGCCAATAGTCCGGACTGTTTTTAGTTCGTAGTCTGAAACCCTGGATTTTCCGTTAGTAGCTGGATTGCCTTGGAACTTTGAAACCCTTATTCTACGGTTGGCAATCTAAAAATTTCCGCAGTATGGTTATACAACAGTGAAATTAAAACATTCCATTCCGTTCTATTGTATTTTATTATTCGACAAAGATGGGGTCGCAAACTTTGCACCCTCGCGAGGGACAGAATTAACTGTAATTTTTTCCCCATGTTTCTCAACTATTATTTGACCGAAAGCACTTTGGTGACAATCCCTTGGATTCATCCGTGGATCTTTGAAAAAAACTCCGCATCCCGATCGCAAGCTCCCGGACTCATCCGTGGGAGCTATCTCAAATTTTAAACCTCAAAGCGCATGACGTGCAAGAGCTAATCCTAAACCAGTTCCTTTGCCTGCTCCGCACTATTTACGCTATGTATAGTATGGTTGCGTAAGTTGTGATGGTATCAGAAAACAATAATCTGTAATTTGTATGCAAATATACGCAGATAAACTCGGATATAGAGTTGATATTATCTGCGTATATTCGCCGGCATCTGCGGTTTTATTATTCTTTATTCCCCGTAGTGGCCGCCGACAACCTTACCCCGAAACACAACATAATTGTAGATGTTGTAAAAAAGCATAATCGGGAGCAGAATGCCCATAAACATAATCATAAATACCAGGGCGCTGGGTGAAGCAGCGGCTTGGTAAATCGTGATTTGCGTGGGGATAATGTAGGGAAAAACAATTAATCCCAAGCCGATAAAACTGAGCAAAAAAATTAGAATCGTCCAGATAAACGGCGTCCGTTCTTCTTTGTTTGCGAGACTTTTTAGCAGCAGTCCCACAAACAGCACTCCCAGCAAAGGAATCGTGGCAAAGACATAAAATAGCGGTTTCTCGAACAACCTGGCTCTAGAACTTTCGTAAAAAATCGGAGTGGCGATCGTAATTAAAACTGCTCCGATTAAAGTCGTCACCGCCGAAATTTTAGCCGTGCGGTAGTGATTTGTTTGCAGTTCGCCCTCGGTTTTCATAATTAGATAGGTTGAACCGATCAAAACATAGCCTTGAATCAGCGTCAAAGCAACCAATATCGATCGCCAATCCAGCCAGTCCCAAGTAGTACCCACAAAGTGACCTGCTTCGTCAACCGCAATGCCTTCGAGCACCGCACCGAGGGCAAATCCTTGAGCTAAAGCTGCTAAAAAACTGCCAGCACCAAAGGCATAATTCCAGAATAATTTGCGATGAGAATGCTCGCGAAATTCAAAGGCTACAGCCCGAAATATTAAACCAAAAGCCATCATGCAAATCGGTATGTACAGCGCTGTCAAAATCGTGCCGTAAGCGAGGGGAAATACACCAAATAAAGCGCCTCCCATTAAAATCAGCCACGTTTCGTTAGCGTCCCAAACGTTGCCCAGACTGGCCATTAAGATGCCCCTGCGTTCCTCGTCGTCAGCAGCTAGAGACAAGATTCCTACTCCTAAATCAAAACCGTCTAGCATGACGTAGAGCAAGAGAAAGATACCTAAGATTACGAACCAGGCTTGCGGGAGAAAATGCTCCAAAGCGTGCATAATATCTCTTATTGTTGTGCTTCTACGGGACGTTGCTCGGGAATGTGTTCTGCGGGTTGACTTTCGATTGCGGGTTGATTGTCAAAACCGGGCATCGGCAGAGTCAAATTAGGGCCTTTGCGGATAATTTGGCTGCCAAAATACAAGGCACAAACAAACAAAAAGCTGTAAATAACTGCAAAGAAACTGAGAGAAGTTAAAACATTGCTGGCGGGGATGTTTGACACCGCGTCAGCAGTGCGAATTTGCCCAGATAAAGCCCAAGGTTGTCTGCCGACACAGCGGACAATCCAACCCGACTCGACAGCAATATATCCCAGGGGAGCAGCTAATACCCAAGCGCGCATCAGCCAAGGTTGACTGCCGATATTTTCAGCAGCAAGTTTGCCTCGCATCCACTGAATTATACTGAACAGCATCAATCCTACAAAGAAGAATCCAATGCCGGACATGATGCGGAAACAATAGTAAATTAAACCCACCATCCGGGGTCTATCTTCTGGCTTCCATTCCTTCAATCCGAGTACGGGTTCAGAGAGTTTTTGTTTGAATCCCAGAACGTATCCTAAGCCATTGGGCAGGCTAATTTGCCAGTCATTCTTTTGGGCTTTTTCATTAGGCAAAGCTAGCAAACTCCAATCTGCTGACTCTCCCGCTGTTGAGGTTTCCCACTTAGCTTCGATTGCTGCTAATTTAGCGGGTTGATAGTGATAAACTTGTTTGGCGCTCAAATGTCCGATGTATATCTGCAAAGGTGCAACGGCGATTGCTGTCGCTATGGCAATTTTTAAAGATTTGGAAAAAAATGCTTGATTGCGCTTATTGAGAATGTACCAAGCGCTAATTCCGCCAATGACAAACAGCGAAGTTTCTAAGGTCGCAAAAAACATATGGAGAATGCTGTTTAATGCGGACGGGTTCATAATTGCTTGAAAGTAATCGCTGACAATAAACTTGCCATTGACCATTTCTCCGCCTGCAGGAGTTTGCAGCCAAGAGTTAGCGACTAAAATCCAAACTGTGGATAGATTCGCGCCGAAGGCTACCATGATTGTAGCGAAATAATGGACGATGGGGTTAACGCGCTCCCAACCAAACAGCATAATTCCTAAAAAGCCGGCTTCTAGCATAAATGCCATTGAAGCTTCAAATCCTAAAATGCTGCCAAAAAACTCGCCAACAGCTTCAGAAAAGGGTGCCCAATTCGTGCCAAATTGAAATTCCATTGGAATTCCTGAAGCTACTCCTATACCAAAGTTTAGAAGGTAGAGTTTAGACCAAAAACGAGCGTGATGGTAGTAGTCGGGATTGCGAGTTTTCAGCCATATGCCTTCAACAATTACCAGATAAATTCCCATTCCAGTAGTCAGAACTGGCCACAGCATATGGAATATGGCTGTTAGGGCAAATTGCATCCGCGATAGCGCCACGGTGTTAGATAATATATCCATGTTTATATTCTTTGGTCAGTTCAATAGAGGTTAGCTTGCACAAATTCTAGAAGTGACACTGACAAGGTAACGCAGAAATTTACTTACTACAGAAGGAACCGACTTATCTTTATTAAAAATTAAGATTTGCTGTTTTAAGGAAGAAGCAAGAAGGAAAGCGCAATAAAATCAAGGGTCTCAGGAATTAAGCAGGTCTTAACCATTTTGGTCGTTGCTATAAGAGTAACTTAACTAAATTATTGCTCGGGTGTCCGGCTCAACTTAAAATAGAAAACTTGCTCTCAATCGTCCTCTTCTTTTCTGCCCTCTCGGCGATCTCTGCGGTTAATTAATATAAAATCTCTAGCTCATCATTTATGACCAATCTCAACTATGAAATCTTAAATTGTCTTACCTAACGGTGACAGTATAACTCAGCTCAAAGGGTTTAAAACTAGCTTTTGTTTTGGCTGTTCCGCTCAATTTCAGTTCGTAAATCCCAGCTTTTGGAAACACGATATTAGCCCCCGGAATTCCTTTATATTTCTCCGCAAATATGGCGGTTAAAGGCGGCTGCATCAGCGGCTTATCCCCATCTTTACGATTTTTCGGATAAACGGCCAGTTTGCAATTGCACTGCTCTAGCGGGATAATTTGACCGCCCCTGCGAGTTAGCGCAAACCACACTCTCGCAGGCTGTCCGGCGCGGGGGTTGTGGTTGGGTTCTAGGTGAAAGGTAGCGGCTACGTCTCCGGATACTTCGACTTCGTGCGCCAAAACTGAAATCGAGTTTAACTGCGGCGCACTGGGAATTGCTGCTTCAACTAGCAATCCCAAAAAAACTAACAATCCCAAAGTTTTACTTTTGTTTGACAGGCGAAACATAGAAATTTTCTAGTGATAAAACTGACCAAAACAAGCGCGATCGCACAAACATAACTAACACCGCAACCACCGCTAACACGGCTGTCAGCAGTTGATTGTGCAACTTCCATTCAAAGCCGCCGAGATAGTGGGAACCGATGAGTGCCGCGTGTACAGCGCACAGCAGGAAAGCTGGAACGCTTAACAGGTGAAGCATTCGCCACAGCTTGCCTAAAAAATTTTGAATGCGATCGACACTTGTAACCGCCGCCGGTACCATCAACAGCAGCGACAGCATCCCAGCGGCCATTCCCAATTGGTGCTGCGGCAACATGAAAGACACAGCATCAAAATTCCATTGCAGCGTATGATCGAGCATATGAAACGTGTGGGCGACTGCTAGGACAAACGCGCCCACACCCAAGGCGCGGCGGTAGCGCAGCAGTTGCGGCAAAAACTTGCTAACCGGACGCGCCAACAGTGCTAGCATCAAGCCCAGCAGCGCTGCGTGGCCGGTAAAATCGACCATTTCATCGGTTCGCAGCAGGGTAAGAATCCCGATCGCCACCGTCACCCACCCACCCATCCGAAACAGTTGACTTCGCCTGTTTGCGCTCAATCTGCCAGCAAAAAAACCCAATCCCAGCATAGTTGGCCCTGTGCCGAGTCCGAAGGCCAGCATCGTCGCGGCACCCAAAACCGGGTTTCCGGTTTCCGCCGCCTTAATCTGCGCCGCGTAGAGGAAACCGCAGGGAATCAAACCCCAAAGCAAACCCAAACCAACCGGCACCCACCAGTTTTTTTGCGCCGAAAGTTTGCTCATTGCTTGTCCGACTCGATCGTGCGAGATTGGGTGCAGCAGCGGCAATTGCGGCAGCAAGTTCGGTTGAATTTGCACTACTCCGAACCAAATCAGCATCGTGCCCGTCAGAAGTGCGATCGCGCGCCGCAATTCGCTACCCGTACCGGCCAAAAGTCCGCCAGCAATTAACACCGAACCCAGTCCGCCAATTGCAGCACCAACCAAAGCGTAAGCAGCAATTCTCCCCAAATTTAGCAGCAAATGAAAGCGGAAAGCAGCTAATTTATCGTTGCGGGAATTAGAAAGAGAAAACGCCATTGTCAGCGGGCCGCACATCCCGGCGCAGTGACCGAAACTGCCGAGAAATCCCAAAATTGCAATTAGCAGCAGGTCTAGCATCTTGAGTCATACGATTTTAGATTTTACATTTTAGATTTTAGATTTGTTTTTACTGCTTACCTATTACCTCTTACCCAATGCCCAATGCCCAATGCCCCATGCCCAATGCCCAATGCCCCATGCCCCATCCCTCCGCTTCGCTCGCCCAATTACCCGTTTTGAATGCCGATCGCTAAAATCCCCAAAATTGTATCAACCTGATTCAAAAAATACTCCAATAAATCTATTTGAACTGATTGGCCTTCCAGCATTAAAAACTTCCAAATTTCTCCCGTTGTCACAACCCCATAAATCCTCGATACCTGATTTCCCTCCCATTCGTTAAACAGTTGAGCTGCATACATTTCCGCTACGCAGTCACCCAACCCAGCATTAATATTTTCCTTTTTAGCCTCAACGATTAAAATCCCCGGCGCGCTAACAATCAGGAACTCTAGCGATCGACTGATCAGAAAATGGCAACTGCCGTTTAATCCCAAGTCGCTGTCAACCGTAAAATCAACGCCCGAAAACAAACTAATGCGATCGGGAAACTGTGGAGTCGTAAATTTTTTACCCCACCCCAGCCTTCCCCGAACCCGCGGTCCGGGAGTAAGAAATTCACAAATGATTTAGGATTGCTATATAGTATGGTGCGTCTGAGTTGTAAACCCTTAATAATCGCTCTCTAACGAAAGCCTGACGCACCCTACAAGTCTAATGACTAATGACTAATGACTAATGACTAATGACTAATGACTACTTTTGTTCTGGATGCGTGGCCGCTGGCGAAGCTGCACCCATTTGATTTATAGCAGCAATTAGCTGATAAAGCCGCCCCAAATCTCGCTGGTTAAAATGCAAAACTAGGCGCGGCAGCTCGAAAGTTGCATCTCCTATTTCCGGAGGCAAAGCTTGACTTTTTTCAATTTTCCCGGTGACAACAATATCGCTAAAATCAGCATTTAGCCGATCGACCTTCTCCTCAGAAAGCTCTGTTTTCAAGCGAATTACCAATTTTTCGCGGACGTAGCGGCAGGAGTGATAAACCAGATAAAAACTACCGATCGCCTCGCAAGCGACATTTACATCGTCAGTAATCGTATACAGGCTGCGATCGTCGGCTGAAATAAAGCTCCGGCCCCGCAATTGTTTTTGGACAAAAATATTCCAATCGTGCCAATAATCTCCTCCCGGTCGATCGATCAATACCACAGGAGCCGGCCCGAACTTGCCAGTTTGAGTCAAAGTCAGACACTCAAAAGCCTCGTCCAGAGTGCCGAAACCGCCTGGAAACAGAGCTAAAGCATCGCTCTCCCGGAGAAAAAATAACTTGCGAGTGAAAAAATATTTAAAATTGAGCAATTTGCCATCGCCGGCAATAAAAGGATTAGAACTCTGCTCGAAAGGCAACTGAATGTTAAGCCCAAAAGAACGTTCAGCAGTCGCCCCCTCGTTCCCCGCCTGCATAATCCCGCCACCGCCGCCAGTAATCACCATAAACCCCTGCTCGGCCATCGCCCGCGCAAAGTCTCTGGCCATCAAATATTCGGCAGATTGCGGTGACACCCTCGCCGAACCAAAAATCACTATTTTGCGAACGTGGCGGTAAGGATAAAACAGCTCAAAAGCCCTCTCCATATCTCGGAGCGACGCAGCAATAATTTTCCAGTCTAGGCGATCGAGATCCTCTCCGGCCATTTGCACTATTGTAGAGAGCGATCGTCCGATCCACTCAGAGTGCTTCAACATTGGGAAGCGATCGATCAAATCGATCAATTCAGCTTGGAGGGACTCAAAACCTTGACCAGACCCTGAAGGAATCATGAATTTTTCCGAAACGGTAACAATTTGTCGCTAATAAAAATTAAGGGGCAAGCCAAACTTAGAAGCCAATAGCCACCAGCAAATTGCCCTGCAGGTCACTAATAACTTTTCCAGTAGCTTTGCCCCGGTTCTGAAGCGAGTTAGCTTTCGCGGCCCAAAAAGAACAGCGCGAAACCGCTCGCAGTTGGGTTAAATGTACTTTTCCAGAGTGTTGGCCAGAGTAGTTTTCGGAACTGCCCCAACGACCATATCCACCCGTGCACCCTCCTTAAATATCATCAGCGTCGGAATGCTGCGGATACCGTATTGGCTGGCTGTCTGAGGATTCTCGTCGGTATTAACTTTTACTACCTTCACCTGCCCTTCATATTGCTGGGCAATTTCGTCTACGACGGGGGCCACCATCCGACAGGGCCCGCACCAGGGAGCCCAAAAATCCACTAGAACTGGAACTTGGCTCTCGAGCACTTCCTGCTTAAAGGTAGAGTCGGTTACTTGCGCGGCTGCTGACATCCCTAGCCATCCTTGTAAATACTATTTCTCGGATAACAAGTCTAGCAAAAAGTGTAACCACTTGCGTCAACGATTTTAACAAAACGAAGTTTGGCAACAGATGTTGTAACGGATGTAACGGATTGAACGGATCGAGTTTGAGGGCGATCGACCTTTCGGCACGGGGAGACCGGGTAGAACGCAGAATTAGAAATACTTTTAGCTCAACATTTAAAACTATTCCCCCACTCACGGACGAACCACTCTCCCCGACAATCCGGAGCTCACTGCCTCAGCTCTGTACCTAGTAAATAAGACCGAAGGTTTGAGTAAAAAAGGAACCGCCCGAACAGTAGTCCGGGCGGAGTGTGGTGTGAGGAGTGAACGGAAACCTTCGTCTCCGCTTCTTATATTGTGACACCTACTTCTCGATAATTCCACAACATTCTGTAAATTTCGAGACTATTGAACAAATTTTGTCAACGTACCTTGGTATTCAGTCAGTAAATCTACTTACCCATGCCCAACTGCTGAGCTTTTTGATAGACTTTACCCTCAGTCAGCAGAGAAGGAGCAATTACCACTTCCACTTGCTGCATCTCCTTAAGATCCTTAGCGCCCAAGGTGCCCATGCTAGTTTTCAGAGCTCCGAGCAAGTTGTGCGTACCGTCATCTAGCAGCGCAGGCCCGCGCAAAATTTGCTCCACAGTACCCGTAGTCCCCACGCGAATGCGAGTGCCGCGCGGCAAAACCGGGCTGGGAGTCGCCATTCCCCAGTGAAAGCCGCGGCCGGGAGCTTCGGCGGCCCTGGCAAAGGGTGAACCAATCATCACTGCATCCGCGCCGCAGGCAATGCACTTGCAGATATCGCCGCCGGTAATTAAACCGCCGTCAGCAATCACCGACACGTATTTGCCAGTTTCGCGATAGTAGTCGTCCCGCGCTGCAGCGCAGTCTGCTACCGCTGTGGCTTGGGGAACGCCGACACCCAATACGCCTCTAGACGTGCAAGCCGCCCCCGGCCCAATGCCCACGAGAATGCCCGCTGCGCCGGTTTTCATTAAATTCAGGGCGACTTCGTAGGTGACGCAGTTGCCCAAAATTACTGGTATCGGCATCTCTTGACAGAATTGAGTTAAGTCTAGAGGCACGATCGACTCAGGGGAAAGGAAAGCTGTCGAGACTACAGTTGCTTGCACAAAAAATATATCGGCTCCCGATTCAGCAACCGCCCGGCCGTATTTGCTCGCAGCGGCCGGTGTACCGCTGACCGCGGCAATGCCTCCTCCTGCTTTAATTTCTTTAATTCTGAGCTCGATTAATTCTGGCTTGATCGGTTCGGCATAGAGTTGCTGCATCAGGGAAACAAATTCGTGGTTCCCGACACTCGCGATACGCTCTAATATTGGCTGGGGATCGGCATAGCGGGTTTGAATTCCTTCTAGGTTGAGCACGCCCATTGCTCCCAATTCCGACAGCAAAATGGCCATGCGGACATCGACTACCCCATCCATTGCGCTGGCGATAATCGGGATTTCTCGATCGATCCCGCCAATCTGCCACTTGGTATCTGCCAAACTCGGATCGAGGGTGCGCTGTCCTGGTACGAGCGCGATTTCATCTATGCCGTAAGCTCGGCGAGCACTTTTGCCCCGCCCAATTTCAATATTCACGCTGTTTCTCTTCCACAAGGTATTTAATTTAGACTAACAAAATCGTAGCCTGTCGGCAGGTAGCGATCGCGCAAATGAGTTTAAAAAGCCCGATCTCGATCGGATTCTATCAAATCGAAGGAGATACTTTTCCTCAGCAACAGCCACGGGGAAGACGCGATTAACTGTCAAATTCTCAAAGCTTTGAGAGCATCTGGCGCGGATGTTGATGTTTCGGGGATGCCGGTTGTCGGTGACGGGGCTGCTTACAGCCGATCGACCGTGCCAATTATTGGGCCTACCAGTAAAATGCCGTCAGGCGGCGTTTTTTACATGACTCCCCTGTTTTTGCTCAAAGATATTGGCGCCGGGCTGATTGCGGTGACGAAAGCAGCAATTGCACGCTGTTTGGACGCATTCGCGCCGCTGCGATTTCGTAGTGGCGACTGGGGAGATTGTCGCGGAGGCGATCGCCATGCCAGAAACCGCCCCTATATAATTTTTCTATCGGCTCATTCTAGTTATTACCAAGGGCGAGTCGATTTAGGTTTAATCTTGTGGCAGTTGCTTTGCTCCGACAAATGTCTGGCGGTTTTTACTAGAGATGCTTTGACTGCTGCTGAGTTAAACCGACAGGGTTTAAAGAAAGCTCAGTTTGTCGGCAATCCTGTCATGGACAACCTCAATTCTACGGGCAAATATTTGCAGTTAATCCCGCGAGTTCGGACGATCGCCCTTCTCCCCGGTTCTCGCCTCCGGGAAGCCACTAACAACCTCGTTTTACTGCTGGAACTGGTTAAAGAAATTGCTACTAACTCTACTGTACCGGTGCAGTTTTGAGCAGCTTTAGTTCCGCCTTTGATGCCTCAATTAGATGATATGGCGACGCGAACTCGATCGCAACAACGATTGCGAAAGCTCATTTCTTCAGCAATCAAACCGTCTTTTAGCGAACACAAATTAGAACAAGTAGAAGTGATTTGCTCAGCCGATGCTTTCGCCGGTATTTTGCAGCAGTCTAGTTTAGTAATTGCGACGACTGGAACTGCTGTCGAACAAGCTGTGGGCGTGGGAAAAGCTGTAAATGCAGTACCGGGAAACGGCCCTGCATTTACCTATCGGTTTGCGGAGGCTCAAAATCAGCTTTTAGGTGATTCGGTGCAGGTTATTGGCACACAACCAGCGAATTCTCATATTATCAACGAAGCTGCTTTGGCAGGCGATCGCACTTTGCAAGATAATAAATATTTAGCCAGTTGCATTAAAAATGGTTGAGAGAGAATTGGGCGATCGGGCGGCAGCATAAAAATTGCTAATTACGTGGCAAACTATCTTTAATCCCAAATCCGGGTTTGCGTTTTAGTTCCCTCCCCGGGAAAAAAATAGTGTGTGACACTTTTGCCTGCCCCAAAAGCCCATCAGGTCATTGAGGTCATGTATTTTGTTCTATACGACTTAGAAGGTCAACGATCGCTTTCAGTGCTTGAATAACAACGTAAATCATCCCACAGCCAATGCTTGCTTGTAACAAAAAAAACAAGTGCTACAACTGCTAAAAAACTCTCTCGTATATAATATGAAACCAAAGCCAAAATCAAAAAACCCAACAAAACTACAACGAAGTAGCCGAGATACTGAATTATTTTTAGGACTCGAATAAATCGGGTATACAGTCTGGCTGGATTAGAGCTAGTTTGTCCCATTTTTATCACCCAGCTAATTTCTTTTGATCTGGTCTATTTTTCCAGCAACTCAGAAACAGTCTTAAATTCGTAACCTTTTGACTGCAAAGTCTTGACGATCGCCTGCGTTGCTGCTAGTGTTTTAGATTGAGCGCCCCCGCCGTCGTGCATCAGCACAATCGAACCCGATCGCACATTGTCAATCACCCGATTTGCGATATCTTCCGCCGTAAGTGTGTCGTAGTGATCTAGGGAATCCACATCCCACATAATCAGTTTTTTGTGCATTTGGGATAGCAAATAAGACAAAACTACACCTCGCCGACCAAAAGGCGGCCGAAAACTGATACTGTCTTGTTTCACCCCCAATTCCTGCAAAAGTTTGTCCGTTTTTGCAATTTCAGACAGCAAAAATTCCCGGGGTTTAAACATCATATCTGTGTGAGAGTAAGAGTGGTTTGCCAACTCATGTCCCCTCGCGACAATCATTGGCACCATTTCTGGATGTTTCTCAATATTGCGACCGATTTCAAAAAAAGTTGCTTTAACTTGATAGCGGTCTAAGATATCTAAAAGCAGATTTGTAGAGGGCGGAGAAGGGCCGTCGTCGTAGGTGAGGGCAACAACTTTCACTTCGGTATCGGCGCGCTTGATGCCGAAATAATTGTGAAATTTAGTAACTTTAATTAACAGCGATACTGCGAAAAATAACGCTAGGGTGAAAAGCAAAAACTTTTGTAAAATTTTACCGATTCGCATAGCTGCACGCACTCACTCGATAATGAAAATGTATTGTTGTCAGATTACCACTATTGGGAAAGTGAATCCTTAAGCTATTGTATCATTAATTATTGTCCGTTTCTAGAATTTCTAGTTTTGGCGATCGCACATTAGCTAGACGCTGCGATCGCCAGTACGGTTGTACGCTACATATAACATACTTGCGTAAGTTCTGAAAATTCCGACTATCTAAATTAGTCTTGACATTCTGCAGAATAAAAATGTTATACTCGTAGAGCATCTTACCTACTCATAATTCTACGTTTTAGACTTCAGGTAAAAAAAGCTGTAGTTCACAAGTACGAAAGCTAACTATAACTGAAATTAATTTCAGACTACTCAACTTTTTTAGGCAGCAATAATTCCCAACATGATTTCACTGCCAGATATCACAAGTGTCAGCCAGATTTACGAAAGTGCTAATTCATCCGTATACCGAGGCATCATTAATAAAAATCAGCAACCTGTGATTGTGAAATTCCTCAAAAAGGATTACCCCACACCCGGCGAACTCTATCGCCATCAGCAGGAATACGAAATAACTCGCCATCTCAACCTAGAGGAAACGATTAAAGCCTACGAACTGCCAAAATACGAGAGCACACAAGTCGTGTTGTTAGAGAATTTTGGAGGATAGTCCTTAAAAATCCTGTGGCTAGGTCGTCCCTTTGCTTTACCAGACATTCTTCACCTTTGCTCCTAAATACATCTACACTGATGAAGTAAAGTTACGGCAAGTGCTGATTAATTTGAGCGGTAATGCCGTGAAGTTTACTTCTTCTGGAAGTGTGTCTGTAGAAGCAAAAAGTTAAAAAGCCCAAGGCAACATTGAAGCAGCAATACAAATCACAAACAACCAACAACCAACAACCATTACCTTTGAAGTCAAAGATACCGGAGTTGACATGGCGGCAGATAATGTGACTGGAGAACAGTTAAATCTAACCGATGTACTAGCAGCGATGTCAAAAAAATATAGTAAAATTATATGAAGCAGCTATTGACGCGGATTCGGAATTGGTTTTTCAACTCCTTGAGGACATCCCTGAACCTCACGCTTTCGAGCTTCAAACTCTCAGGGGTTGGGTGAGTAAGTTTCAGTTTGAGAAGATTCTCTATTTAACTGAACCCTTGATTCGTGAATCTTGATATTTTTAAAACTTACACACGGGCGGTCAGAAACCGGGTTTTTTACCTCATTCTTCCTTACAGCCCGTAGATTCGCTAAAAAACCCGTTTCTAGGCGTCGGATTGCGTAAGTCTTGTCGATCGCAGATGTTCCACCATTCTCAAGAACAGGCTTTCGGGCCTGTCCCACAATAAACATTATTTCCTGTGGCGTCAGCCAGAGCCCGCCCTTGAAAGGCTTATTGAGAATGGTGCAATATCTCAGGTTTATGCTATTGGATTGTGGCAAGTGGTTGGTTCAGTTCCATCATTGACTTTAATGGCGACTGTTTTAAGTCTGTAATATCGCGGATGGTAATTGAGCAACCGTCTCCCAATCTCACAGCAGTCAAATAATAGCATTTGCCAAGGTAATCACTTTCTAGATGAACCTCTCTTTGAAGCGATTCTCCAGTCTCAACAACTTCTACTAATAAGTCAAACAATCCTGCACTCAATTGATTAAGCAGTTTTTTTAGCAAGGGTTCGCCCCCGAGTTCTGTTCGTTTTTTCCCTAAGAGTCTGGCAAATACAGGGTTAACTACCAAGCAGCGAAAATCTTCAATTTCTCCAGTGATATCTCCCCTCACCGCCTGCACTGCGGCTATTCCATCCAGAGATGAGTTTAACAAATTTGCCAGCAGGGCGCGAGATTGGTAGGCAATTTCTGCGGTTTGCTGGTGTCGCTCGATTGCTTCTTTAAGCTGGCGTTTTTGGTGCTGGATAGTGACCTGAGTTTCGAGGCGCACTAGCACTTCTTCCGGCTCAAAAGGTTTAGAAATGTAGTCAACTCCCCCTACCTTAAAAGCTTTAACTTTATCAAATACTTGGTCAAGTGCGCTTAAGAAAATAATCGGAACCTCTGAGGTTTTTTCGTCGGATTTGAGGGCTTTGCAGACTTGATAGCCGTCCATGTCTGGCATTTTAATATCCAGCAACAGAGCATCGGGGAGATGATTGCGAACACTCCTCAAGGCCATCGTACCATTGGTGACGCAGCGAACTTTATACCCTTCCTTAGTGAGAATTTTTGCTAGAAAACGCAAATTGTCTAGGATGTCATCAACAACTAAAATGTTGCCTTTGGGAGTTCCTAATTCATTCATGTCACTTTCTCCTACCGAAGCCATCGCCATAGGTTCGCCTTCGACTTTGACCTCGGCGATCGCAGTTGTGGTGCTTTGCTTCTCTAGCAGAGAGCGGAAGTTATTTTTAGTAACTTTTTCCCCCATTACGTCTGAAAAGCGCTGCCACAGGATGGCAGCTAAATCTTTGATATGTCCTACGCTGAGGTACAAGCTCTCAGCAAGAGCACTATAAGTTGCGTTTTCCCACGCAGCTTTTAAGATTTCCTGCTCCAGAAAATTTAACGGTTTACTGGACTTGGACTCTAAGGCTGATTCGATAAATTCTAGAGCTTCTTCAAAAGTCATATGCAAATCCATCTCATCGGGTAAGGTTTTCCAGTTTTGCACCCTAATTTTGAGTTATGCACCGTAGTTTTGATTGTAGGCCATACCGCCTTGGCGGTTGCTATACAAAAAATACTTTATTATATAAAGTATAAAACACAAGTTGTCGGTTTTACTCGGGTCTGACGACGGGGTCGGTAGTTACTGCTTGGTGAATTGGTGGTGGATGGCAGCAGACCGATCGCCATTTTAGCTGTAAGCTTGTCACTGTCAAGGTTTTTTGCATAGTATACTTTGTGAGCGACCGCAAATTTATTAGAGATCCGATTGATCCGACTTTACGATCCGAGTGATCCGACTTGCATTATGCCGATCGGGCAAACATACTATTGAATAGCATTTACCAAAACCCAGAGAACAGTACCAGTCAAGGTATTGCTCTGCTCCATCTCAAGATTGATACTAGCATCATTCAGGTTGTCTATTATCTGAATTTAGACGCTGCGGGTAGCAGTAGTTTTACCTAGTAAGAACTTGTTTGACAGAACTATCTTAACCAGCCAATCAATCGGTTTGCTCAATGAGCTGACCTCGATCTAATTTTCCAAGCTGATTTCCTCGCTGCAAAGCATACAAACTGCCAAAATTGCAGCTCAATTTCTGTGGTAATTAATAGCCTTTTGAAGGATACATTGTTTCATTTATATTTCATTTATGAAGCAGTTAATAGTGCTGGCAAAATTAGATTGTTTACAAATTTTATACCAAGTGAGCGATCTGTTTTCCGTTCCTTTTGCTTAATTTTGCTGAGTCGGGGTGATTCATGAATCACCCCGACAACCATAAACCTTGAATATTGCCTTTCAATTAACTTGCTAAGTGAAATTATGATGGTGCCAGCCACTACTAACCACATCCTAACCCGAACAGAAGAACACCAACTCTTACAACGTCTTGCCGCCGGGGAAATTAATGCCTTCTGGCAAATCTTCCAATAGCACCGAGACTACCTGTTGCGTTGCTGTCGCAACTGAATGAACGGCAACTCAACTGAAGCCGCAGATCTGCTGTCAGGCGATGGTTAAAGCCTGGGAAAAAGCGCAAAAGTACGCGGGAAAAATCGATAACTTCAAATGTTGGCTAACGACGCTGACTCGTAATTTCTGGATCGATCTAACACGCCGCCGAGGTGCGAACCAAGTTGAGGATATAGAAGTTTACGGCGAGGGATACTAGGACTGGTTTCTTTTGACGAACCAGGAAGCGCCTTGGATTGTGACGAGAAAAAGAGGGTCATTCGCGCTGCTATTGATGATTTACCGACCAGACTGCGCGAGACTTTTCTCCTGCATTTTTATGAAGAACTGTCTCATATCAATTCCTGCCTGCTGCCGGAATAATATCAAATCCGCGCTCCATCGTCGGGCGTAAAGTCGAATCAAGCTGCCAATAAATAATTCGCGCAATTTTCATTTTTTTGACCCCTACTCAACAGTCAACAATGACGGACTGTGCAACCGGAATCGATATCATCAAGACATAGGCGAACGGCAAAAGATTTCCTACCAGAATGTCTGCATTCAGCAACGTCGATAGGTTGTAGAGCGATTTTGGCGCAGCTATTCCAAAGTAGAAACCCAGTCGGGACAAATTGTTGCGGCAGAAGTGCCGTCAAGGCCTGTACCGAGAACGGGGAGAACTTGACCATCGCCATGCAGCACCATGCAGAAGCAATTTAAATACTCGATCGGCGCTCTCATTAGACCAAGCCGAAGCTTGCTATCAACTAGCACTGACAGAACAAAAACTTGGTAACATCGAGAAAACCCAAGAAAATTTTGACCGCGCCGTTTAACTTTTTAGCGAAATGGACGCCAGCAAACAAGTAGAAAAAGTACAGTTAGCTGCGACACACAAAACCGAAAAAATACCTAATTAATCGAGCAATAAATGAGAAAATAGATACAATAAACTAAAGCACAACCATAAATTTTGTAGATATGAAACTAAAACGATTGGGACACGTAGCCGTCTGTGTGCAAGACATAGAGAAATCTGCTGAGTTCTATCTAAACTTGGGCATGGAGTTAGTCTGGAAAGATGCAGACTGGGCTTATTTGAAAGCAGGAGAGGACGGACTGGCGCTGTTGAGTCCGAGTTACGACCAAGCAGGGCCGCATTTTGGGTTTGTATTTGACGATCGCGCCGAAATGGAATCGGCTTACCAACAACTCAAAGCCGATGGTGTTTCCGTCACCCACATTCACGAACACCGCGACGGTACAGCATCTTTTTACGGAAGAGACCCCGACGGTAACGGTTTTGAATACCTTTACGAACCAGCCTGACTATTCTAGAACTTGCGGATCGCGATCGGGCTATTGTGCGATCGCGATCGGCCCGCTGTCACCTCGAACCTTGATTTGTAGTGCCAAATTCGGGTAATGTGCGCACTGTGCACCCTACAGGTCGATTGGTACTCCTTGCCGCGCGCGCACCCTACGAGTTTGGTGTGTCCGCGCACGATGCGGCCCGTTGCTGACGGCCCGGAACCTCCGTACAACTCGCCGAATAAAGTGACATACTGACACCGATGCTTCTACAGTACGGTGCAGGCTGTGAATCCGAACTATATCCACAACTTCCGAAAATCGGCTCGATAATCTAAAATCTAAAATCTAAAATCTAAAATCCTCATGTTGCAGAGAATACAAGTCAGAAATCGCTGGAAATCCATCTTCAAACCCTGGGAAGAAGCAGACCCTTGGCTGTTTGCCGCTTGCATCGGCCTCACCATCTTCGGGGGAATCATGATCCGCAGCGTCGAAATCAACCAGGGGCTGATCGACTGGTGGCGGCACTGGGTAACTGGCGGAGTCGGCTTGTTCCTCGCCATCATCATTTCCCGCTGTCGCTACCAAATACTGATTCAGTGGAAATGGCCGATTTACATATTAATCAATTTGTCGCTGATCGCAGTGCGTTTTATCGGTACTACAGGGCTCGGTGCCCAGCGGTGGATCAACATCGGCGGCTTCTACCTGCAACCGTCAGAATTTGCCAAAGTAGGGATGATTGTCACTTTAGCAGCTCTCCTCCACGACAAGACTGTCCCGACGGTGGGTAATATGTTGAGGATGCTGGCGATTATGGCTGTACCCTGGGGATTGATATTTGCCGAACCAAATTTAGGTACTTCCTTGGTGTTCGGCGCCATCACAATGGGGATGTTTTACTGGGGTAATGTCAATCCCGGCTGGCTAATATTGCTATTCTCTCCTCTCATCTCAGTTCTCCTCAACAACCTGTATACACCGATTTGGGTAGCCTGGGTAGTTCTTGCGGGTATTATCGCTTGGCGAACCCTGCCTTGGCCCTGGTTGGGGACTTTCGGTGCTGTGCTGGTGAACGTTGTTTCTGGACACGTCGGACATATTTTTTGGAATGTGCTGCAGGATTATCAAAAAATGCGTCTGACAGGGTTTTTAAACCCGGAGAAAGACCCTTTAGGCAGCGGATATCACTTGATTCAATCTCGGATTGCTATTGGGGCCGGGGAACTTAAAGGCAGGGGTTTGTTTCGCGGAACGCAAACTCAGCTTAACTTTATTCCCGAACAGCATACAGACTTTATCTTTTCAGCTATTGGCGAAGAATTGGGCTTTATTGGCTGCATTTGCGTGCTGGTGGTGTTCTGGATAATTTGTTTCCGGTTGGTGATGATCGCTCAAACTGCTAACGATAATTTTGGTTCTTTGCTGGCGATAGGCGTACTGTCAATGTTGATTTTTCAGGTGTTCGTAAATATTGGGATGAACATTGGCTTGGCTCCGGTTACGGGGATTCCGCTGCCTTTCCTCAGTTACGGGAATGCGTCGCTGCTGAGTAATTTTCTCGCACTGGGACTGGTGGAGGCGGTGGCGAACCAGCGACAGCGCAAGAAGCGTTGGAATTAGGCAATTAGCAATTGGCAATTGCTAATTGCTAATTGCAGGACTTATGCAGAACCTCTATGTTGAGCCTGCACGGCCCAAGATTACCTTACCGTGATAATTCGCGCGTCAAATTACTTTTTGCGTCTAGGACTATCATTGCTAATTGCTAATGGGGAATTAGAGCCATATCTAGTCCTGTAAAATAACCCTAATAGGTTTGTATTGAGGACTAAAGTCTTCAAAATTTTATCAGGAAGTTAGTCCTCACTAAAGAGGTGATAACGCTTATTTTATCGGACATGATATGAGCCGATTATATCGTTTCCTTTTGTATCGAAATAATAATTTTAGGAGTGCAGCAGTGCGAGCTTCCCACTCCCTATTGAGGGGGGAGGGCCAAGCGGAACCCACAGCAAAGCACGGTAGAATTCCGATGTTACCACCGTATTCGATATTACTCGTTCATATTCTTGTATGTAGCAACTGCCGAAGGCGAACTCCGGTTTAAATAGCGGAATATCCAATACTTAAATACCGTATCCAAGATAACTGGAAACGTCGCAATGAACAAAAATATGAACTGCCTATTTTCTGGTAGTCCCAAATGCCTCGATACACCTTCGAGAATTACTTCCCAACCGTGAGGCGAGTGGAATCCGACAAACACATCCGTAAACAAAATAATTACGAAAGCTTTAGCACTGTCGCTGAGGCCGTAAATCACATCGTCCATGAAAGACTTTAAAATCTCAATCTCTTTCTTGTTAGTGAGGATAATTGCGGCAAAGGCCATGCAGGAAATCAAATCGGCAAAAATATTTTTAATGGCTCCACCACTTTCAGTGCGGTATTCCTCCGCTAGTTCAACTGCTTTCTCGGCAATCTTCTTTTCCGTTTCCTCTAAAGAAAGCGACGGAGCCGTGCCTATTAACCTTTCAAATTTGAGGTGCTGCTCAAATCTCTCTAGTTCTTGGAAGGCTTCTTCTTCCAGGTTAATATTTAGGAAGACTGGAGCATTTTGATTGGCTCTAAAATAGTCTACTACCGGCCCTACTATAAAATTTTTGGAAAGTTGATTCGTCAACAGCGGAACTAAAATTAAAAGTAAAATAAATCTCAGAGAAATGACTGTTTTTACTTTGGAGTTGCGAAAATTCTTAACTACTTCTTTTTCCGCTTCCGGGTCTAACTCTTTAGTAATTCGATTCAAAGTTCCCAAAAGCGAGCGAGGCAATAAATTGACCTCTTCAGAGTAAATGTCAACCTCGCCCTCGTGAATTTTAACAGAATTAGCTGAACCTTTATTTGCGTCAGGTTGAGAGGTGCTATTTGTAGATTTTACCTGCTGATTTACTGAACTGACAACCGGGACAATTGCAGTCGATATACTATTATTAATATACTTGTCGATGACTCCATCAATGAACTCTAGCTTCTCAAATATAAGGGATGCTCGCTCTTTATTGTCGAGATGTAATCCGTGCAGGTGATGCTCCGCGCTGTGTCCCACCTTCGGTTTTGCCCCCACTCGGTCCGGCAGTTCCAAAAAAGAACGGCTAGCATTAAACTCAACCATTCGGGTTTGGATGACCTTGAGGTATTTTTGCAGTTCGGATTTAAAGTAAGACAGGGTGCTGTGTCCGTAATCTCCCGATCGAGGGGAGATTTTTTGCCCGCCAAAATGCTCGTCTTCGATCGCCTTAATTGCTAAGGCAGCATCATAAGCCTGTTCTAGGGCCCTGTGAGGCGTTTCTCGATACCATTGGTGAGCGCTGTAGAGATATTTTAGAATCCTGTGCCACGGAGAAGTATTCATAGCTAAAGCTGGTTAGTTGGCTGTAGACATTAGTGATTAAAGTATTCACGGTATGGTAACAAATTTAAATAAATTGGGAACTGAGGTTTCGGATTCAATTTGGATTGTCGGAGGCACCCGAAGTGGCAAAACCGCTCGTTTAATCGAGCAGTTCTGCATTTGGAGCCAAACTGTCAAGCCTGTCCCATCACAAGTTTCAGACGGCTGGCGTTCCGGGCGGCGCCGGGCTGGACAAACTGCCCCAGCAATTTTAGTGTTAGCAGCTAATGGAGACAACCGGCTAGAATTAGCCGATCGCATCGCCGTCGCTACCCAAGGAAAATATGCCTTTCACTCGACAACACCCTTCGGTTTTTTTGAGCAGGAGGTATTGCTATTTTGGCCGCTGCTAGTTCAGTCGCTGGATTTGAGGGCTCAATTTCCCCTGCGGCTGCAACCTGAAACAGAACTGGAACTTGCCGCGAGACTCTGGCGTCGCGAACTAGACGAAGGCATTTTGCAACAAACAGGGGTAAGTCCAAACCGAATGGTGCGTCGAACACTAGACTTATTACAACTTGCTGCTGTCAGCGGTACGCCGAGAGAAGAGATTCCCAGCATTCTGGAACAGGGATTTGCAGGTGACGGCGGCTCGAACAACCTGTGGACTAGCATGGGAGAGTTGCTGGAAAGGTGGTGGGAATGGTGCTTGACGCGGGGGCTGCTGACTTACGGGATTGTTTGCGAACTCTACTGGCGCTATTTGTTGCAGGATGGCACTTACCAGCAGCATTTGGCCTCTAGATACCAAGCTGCGATCGCAGACGATGTTGACGATTATCCGGCTATCTGCGGCCACTTGTTCGATCGAATGCTCGACTTCGGTGCGGCGGGGGCGTTCTCCTACAATCCAGATGGAGGAGTGCGTTTAGGCTTGGGCGCTGACACGGAATACCTGGCCCGACTCGAGGGCCGCTGTCAAAGCGTGGAAAATTTGGACGCAAAAGCCGGTTTAGCCCCAGAGATTGGGGATTTAGCGGTAAGTTTAGCCGTTAATTCTGAGGGTTTTTATCCTTTAGGCTTGAGTTTGCCCGGTAAAGTTCGATCGCTCCAAACAACCTCCCGCGCTCAATTGCTGCGAGAAACCGCCGAAATTATCGTGGATGCGGTGAAGTCAAAAGCCGCCCAAGCGCAGGAAATCGCTGTAATTGCTCCCGGGATGGATGCGATCGCGCGTTACAGTTTAACGGAAATTCTCGCCCGAGATCGGATCGCGGTCACCTCCCTCAACGATCAGCGTCCCCTATCGAGTACCCCAGAGATTCGAGCTTTGCTGACTTTGTTAGCGTTAGTTTATCCGGGACTCGGCCGTTTAGTCGATCGAGACGGCGTAGCCGAAATGCTGGTAGTGTTGGGTAGCCAGAAACACCGTTCATTGGAAACAGAAGATTCCAACCCCACCTTCAATCTAAAATCTCAAATCCCCAATCAAAAATCGATCGACCAAGTGAGAGCAGGTTTAATCGCCGATCACTGTTTTTGCCCAGATATCGATCGACCTCAATTGCTGGCAATTACAGCCTTTCCCCGGTGGGACAGACTGGGACACCGAGCCGCCGCGGCCTACGAGCAGATTGTGGAGTGGATCGAACAACAGCGGTCGCAACAGCAGGAGCGGCTGTTGCCGAGTCCCATTGCCCTGCTCGATCGAGCGATCCAGAAATTTCTCATGAACGACAGATACCTCCCTTACGATCGGCTATCCGCCCTGCGCGAGTTAATGGAAACCGCCGGCCACTACTGGGAAATACAGGGGCGCCTGCAGCGCGTAGAACCAACAAACGGCGGTGACTCAGAAACGATCGCCCACTTCATCCAGTTGTTGCGCCAAGGAACCGTCACCGCCAACCCCTTTCCAGTCCGTTCAGAAGGCCCAGAAGCCCAAGCCGTCACCCTCGCCAACATCTTCCAGTACCGCAGCAGCCGCCGCGCCCACAAATGGCACTTTTGGCTGGATGCCGGCTCGCCGCTATGGCTTAGTGGCGGTGCGGCGACATTGTTTGGTGCTCCCTTATTTTTGCGATCGCAACAGGGGCATCCCTGGCAAACCGAAGAGGAAGCGGCTGCCGACCAACAGCGCCTGCGACGAATTCTGCTAGATTTATTAAGTCGCTGTTCCCTGCTTTACCTTTGCCACAGCGAACTAGCCGTCAACGGACAAGAGCAAACCGGGCCGCTTCTGCCCCTCATTCACAGCTCTGTTTCTTGTCAGCAGTCAGCTTAAGGCATTCGCCTCTTATGTATTTGGCATTCGGCAAGAGGAAAGAAAAAAATATCAATACAAAGATTTTTCTTTTTCCCCTTCTGGATAAATACCCCGAGCTGACTCGAAGCCCGACTTCTACCTTCGAGCGAAATGGGGCGATATTAAAGTATACCCAAGATAGGCATCAAAACGTGCAATCATTAATATTTTGAGATCAAAAGATGCCCCGCTTTAAAAATATCTGTAGCAGTTGCAGTTTTGATTTAGTATGCTAGAAATGATCGGGATTATTAATCAATTTTAAGCCAGGTTTGTGGCAACAAACTGATACTAATCAGTTCTTAAAGTTAATCGGTATCGTCGTTTAAAGGAGCCAAAATAATGCCAAGTGCAGTGCCAGTACCAGTACCAGTTCTACAAGATGGGTCGACACCAACACCAACACCAACTCCGACTCCAACACCAACTCCAACACCAACACCAACACCAACACCAACTCCGACCCCGACTCCAACTACAACTCCAACTCCAACTCCGACGCCGACGCGAACTCCCACTCCCTCCGGGGACGACACATTTGGCGGCATAGACGACACATTGGGCCCAGGCCCCACGCCCGGAATCGGCGGCGTACTCCGCGGCGGAGAAACCAACGACTCTTTAGTTGGCAGTCCCGGGCCAGACGTGATTTCCGGGCTGCAAGGCAACGACACCCTGCAAGGAGTCGGGGGCGACGATTTACTATTTGGCAACGACGATGACGACCTGCTGTTCGGCAATGAGGGCAACGACGTTCTCGACGGCGGTTCAGGACTCGATACCCTGTACGGAGGCAAAGGCAACGACTGCGTCGAGGGGGGAAATAACCCCGACCTGCTGTACGGCAATGACGCCAACGACACGGTAATCGGAGGCGAAGGCAGAGACACGGCTTACGGCGGAAAAGGCAGCGACAGCTTGCGCGGGGGATCTGGCGACGATAGCTTTTTGGGCGATAGAGGCGACGACATCCTGTGGGGCGACCAAGGTAACGACTCGCTCTTCGGTGGCGACGGCGAAGACTTGCTATTTGGCAACGAAGGAGGCGACTGGGTCTACGGAAACGCCGGCGGGGACACAATTTTTGCCGGCGACGGCGGCGACATCGTATTCGGCGGTGACGGCGACGACATCGTAGACGGCGGTGCTGGCAACGACGTTCTTTGGGGCGAAGGAGGCAAAGACATAATGGCAGGAGGCGAAGGCAGAGATGTCTTCGTCGTCGGTGCATTCAGTGCTCCCAGCGGCAGCAGCAACGGTACTAACCCGACATTTGTCACTACAGGCGGCCCCGACATCGCCGATGCCGACATTTTCACAGACTTTCGCGAAGGCGAAGATTTGATCGGGTTAAGTGGCGACCTCAAGTTTGAAGATTTGGTAATCTTCCAAAGCACCGAGACCAAAGCCGGCAGCACGATTATTCGCAACGGCGTCAGCGGCGACTTTTTAGCAGTATTGCCCGGAGTCGACAGCAGAACCCTAGGGCGAAGCTCATTTGTAATTGCCCCCACAGTTCCCGGCAGCGCAACCCCCCTCCCCCTGCCGACGCCGAGTCCGACACCGACGCCGACGCCGACGCCGACACCGACGCCGACGCCGACACCTACAGACCCTCCGACACCGACACCTACAGACCCTCCGACGCCGACACCGACACCGACGCCGATGTTACCGACGCCGAGTCCGACACCGACGCCGAGTCCGACGCCGACACCGACACCGACGCCGACACCTTTCCCCAACCAGGCTCCAAGAGCAGTTAACGACAACTTCACTACGGTTTCGGGTCAAGAACTCAGTCTCAACGTTCTGTTCAACGACACTGACCCGGACAACGACCCTCTGACTGTCACGACTTTTACTCCAACCGCCAACGGGAAGCTGATTCCCGTGGGTGGCGGCGCATTCAACTACACCCCGAATCCGGGCTTCTCGGGTAGTGACAGCTTCAGCTACTCGATCTCAGACCCCGGCGGCGGCACAAGTCAGGCGGTAGTAACCATCAGCGTCAGCAGCCCCCCGCAGCTAGTAATTAACGACGGTGTGGTGGTTGCCAAAAGCGATCCTACCCAGACAATCACTGCCGCCGATTTGTTAGTCACAGATCCCGACAACCCCCCGTCGGAAATCGTTTACACGATTACCAAAGCCCCCGACGCTACCAGAGGTTTTGTCCAAAGGGGCAGCACCTTTCTCAACGTCGGCAGCAAATTCACCCAAGACGATATCAACAACAACATCGTCAAATACAACTTGCTGGCAGGAGGCGGCAGCGACAGTTTCACGTTTACAGCCTCCGACGGGTCTGCAACTATCGGGCCGGCATCCTTCAGCATCACGGTGGTAGATAATATTGTCGATCGCAGCGCACTCCCGGCGAGCACATTTACAGGCAGCAACCTCAGCGACTTCATCATCGGCGGGGCAGGCAACGATACCCTCTCTGGGGCCGACGGCAACGACATCATCGACGGTAGGGGCGGTAACGACCTTGAATTCGGTGACGCAGGCAACGACTCGGTGCTTGGTGCTGAAGGCAACGACACCCTCGACGGCGGACTGGGCAACGACACCCTCGACGGCCAAGACGCCATAGACTCGCTCATCGGCGGACAGGGCAACGACCTGATGTTCGGCGGCAATGACAATGACATCCTTTTGGCCGGTGACAACAACGACACCCTCGACGGCGGGACAGGCAATGACTCGATATTGGGAGAATCCGGTGACGACTCGATACTTGGAGGAACCGGCAGCGACACCTTACTTGGTGGCATTGGCGATGACTCCTTCGATGGCGGTGCAGGCGACGACATCATCGACGGCGGACTGGGCAGAGACTTGCTCGACGGCGGTATCAATAACGATTCCCTCTCCGGCGGCGACAACGATGACACGATGTTGGGTGGAGAAGGCAACGACACGGGACTCGGAGGTGCGGGCAACGACTACGTGTTGGGCGAGGCCGGCAGCGACTCCCTCGATGGCGAAGCGGGCGACGACACTCTCGACGGCGGTGTTGGCAGCGACTGTCTCAGCGGCGCCTTCGGCAATGACTTGGTGTTGGGCGGCGATGACAACGACTCGCTTTCCGGCGGTGCGGGCAATGACATTTTGGGTGGCGGGCTCGGTTCTGACTTGCTCACGGGCGATGCTGGCGATGATTTCTTCTACTACGAAACTCCCACCGAAGGCGTGGACGTGATTGCTGACTTTAACGCTACGGGCACTGAGACCGATAGATTCTTGTTCAGGTCGTCAAATTTCGCGGGTTTAACCAACTCAGGAACTACTCTCGATTTCACCAGTTTTATCGTCAGGAATATCGGGTCTGGCGGCGACAACATTAGCAAGCAATCAGTCATTTTGTTTGAATCTAAATTTGACAACGCTCAAGCAATAAATGCAGTGTTGAAAAATCAAAACGGTTCGAGCCAAACGGGAGCTTTCTTCGTGTACGTGAACAATACTTTTAACAAGTACGTTCTCGGCTTCGACCCGAATGTGGCAGATGACAGTCTCCCAGCTTTCGATTTGGCAGTGTTGAATTCTATTCCTACAGTGCCCGGAGCGCTCAGCACCGTCATTACTGCATCTGACTTTAAGTTTATTTAGTAGTTTTTGAGTAGCGTCGCAAGGAGGCCCAACAATGCCCAGTGCAGTAACAGCTTTTCCCCTACCGCCGATAACGATGACGGGGACTTCGACAACGATGACGGGGACTTCGACAATGATGACGGGGACTTCGACAATGATGACGGGGACTTCGACAATGATGACGGGGACT
>JAUBOM010000318.1:0-2443 GCA_036700245.1 Microcoleus vaginatus BM001213989 | reverse complement strand
GGATGTAGCGGCAGCGTTCGCGTTGCTGACTTGCCCTTAGTTGTCGCTTTCCGCAGCGTCACCACACCGCCAACAATGTCCTGAGTTGTTAAAGCTAACGCCTCTGAAATACGACAGGCACAATAAAAAGTCACAGCAAACAAAAGCCTATCCCTTGCTGTAACAAAACCCCGGTCGAACAGCCTAGATATTTCGGCGGGCGTCAAAATCTTAGCACGCCCGTTGCCTTGAACCTTCACGGCGCAGCCCTCCAAAATGGAAGATCCCTTATTATTGGACGAAAGAGGGCTTTCGTCAAGTCTGCCGAAAAGCTTTTATCGCTTGATGGGCCACTTGCGGGGCGCTGCGCCTCCGATGCCGGAGCCCGCGCCCTTTATTGCAGTTAAATTGGCTTTTATTGCTACTCAACTGACTTAAATTCTCAGGCAAATTGATAATTGGCAAGGTGGCGATCGCGTCTATGAGGTCTCGGAAGGTAACAGGTTTAATTGCCGCCATAACAGTACGCTCAAATAGAATTGGCGCTTGTAATAATTTGATTATACTATTTTTTTATTCACTTTGCAAGTTGTTTTGCTAGTTTTGTTTCCCTTTAATATAAAATTATGATTTTATTGGAAAATCGCTTATTCTGGTCAAAAGAACTGCCCAAACCTTACGAAGGCTTGGGCATTGTTATAAGTTTTGGAGGGTAAACGAGTACGCTGGTTGGTTGAGAAACTTTTCGTTCGCTGCTAGGACACTGAACGCGCACTTTCACCTAGTTCGGAAGTAGCAGATGCTAGGGTATTTGCAATCACCGCTTTGGGAGCAAGCTTGAGGATGATAGGCATCACAATTAGGGGAGAATTTTCCAGCCGATTTTTGATTTGAGCCTGCAACCATTCAATAGAGGAATCAGAGCCGTTAACTTTTTGCTTGAACCCCAGTTCTGGCGCAGCAGCTTTGATGGCGCTAGCAATTTTGCGAGCTTGCCTAAGTGAAATTAGTGAAGTATTAACGGTAGGAACTGAGGTTGTGCTTGCACCTGAATGTGCGGCAAAATCAATAGGTTTTGCAGGTTTGTTTGGTGTTTTTTTGCCTGTGGTCTGATGGCGAGTGTGATGGGAGCTGGCTGGTTTCTCAATTTCAATTGTTGCTCCATTTACTGCACTGCCAATACCATCGGATGGTGTTGCGACTGTTGACACATTTACTTGGGTTCGATTGTCTGTGAGTTCTTCTTGGGCTGCTTCAGGTTTGTGCAGGAATACTGAGGCTAAGCAAAAGAGAGTGGTAAAAAGGAAAGGAGGAAATAGTACATCGTTGATAGTTTGGATAGTCATATTAACAGAAAACTCCCAATCAAATTTTTCGCGGTAAGCATTGCTAACCTTTTTTAGATTGCAACAGTTGACAACATGGTGCAGCATGGCTACACGGGCTGAAAAAACGGATAATTAACTTCAGCCTTTTGGATGATTAACTGAGGAGAAATACACCTCCTCTGATAATTAATTCAAAGGCTCCGACCTGCTGTACGAGGATCTAAGCGGTTTCAGGAAAGCGAAAAGTTGTGTTTTCTTTCTTCGCGATCGCCTCGCGCGTGACGGGCGCCAATGCGAGGGGACAGTGGCGAGTGAGCGTTCAGTCGCCACAATTAGCACTCTCTGCGGAAAGTGGTTTCAGTAGCTCGCTTTGTTTGTAGGCCGGGTGCGGGAATTGTTAGTTCAGCTGTCTTCCACTCCGCGACGGTAGGCGCGGAGATAAAAGTTAATCAAAAATTAATCGGACATTACTGTCATTTCACCCCTAACTTGGCACGCTAGATGGAACCATAAAATGGCACTAATAATGCCTGCAATGCTTAGAAATTCGTATATTACGCTAGCTAAACAATGTAAGTCTTTAACCGAAGCGAAAGAGCATTTTCCAGAACTCAAGACAGTAAATGCTCAGGTATTGCAGCAAGTCTTGAGAAGACTGGAAACCACGTTTGTGGATATGCAATCGTATTGCGAATGGGCTTTCCTCGGTTTAAGAACCGGGCAAGAATGCGTTCTTTCGTGTTTCCACAAATGTTGCCCAATTGCGTACAAGGCATCTCAATCAAGTTGCCTCAACTGGGTGTAGTGGAATTCATCAAGTCAAAGGATATCCCAGACGGGTTTGTGGTAAAACAAGCCCGCAAGCGTTCGTAAAGCATCAGGGTACTTCATCATGCTTTCGCTCTTGTGTGATGTTAATGTTCCTGATGTCATAATGATGGGGAATTCATCGGACATAAATTGTTCAGCCTATTTCTTTCGCTGCACTCGCAGTTCACAAATACAAGGCTGAACTGAGCATCAATCGCGATCGCCATAAATAACTCATCCTGTCCCCTCTTCTGCAAGCTCTAAGCGGTGCGCGTAAGTGTTGACGAATTGCCCCGAAAACAGGGATTTCACCATTACCTGAGCCC
>JAUBOM010000007.1:0-104797 GCA_036700245.1 Microcoleus vaginatus BM001213989 | reverse complement strand
TTGAGCTGAGTAGTACCCAAGTAAGGAGAATTTTAAAATCAAAAAAGTATGTTTACCTTTGGGCTAAATACAGCTTGAAGGATAAGCAAGATGCCGTAGAAAGGGGTTTATTTAAAGATAAATTAGCTGAGTATTTAAAAATAGAAAAAGAATCTCCAAAACTATTGCAGGTATGGTTTTGGGACGAAAGTGGATTTAGTTTAAGAGTTATTAGAAGGAAAAACTGGTGTAAAAAGGGGAGTCGAAGTAATAAAAGAGGAGACCGACGAAAAGGTCGTATTAATGTTATGGGTGGAGTGAGATACTCAGACAAAAAAAGATGGGTAGATTTTATTCCATCAGGTAATTCTGCTAATTTTTATGCTGTGCTGAAAATTTTTTATGAAGATTTAAAAGCCGAGTGGATATTACAAGGAAATTTAGCAGAAGACTTTAAAGATAAGGGCTGTAAATTTGTGATAATTTTGGACAACGCTAGTTTTCATAAAAAAGCAGAGACTTTGCAGAAAATAGCGTCAGAGATGCCGAATCTAATCATAGAGTTTTTGCCCAAGTATAGCCCTGACTATAACTTAATTGAATTAGTATGGCATTCCGCCAAGGAATATGTTGCTAATAGATTATTTGAATCCATTGAAAAACTAGAAGCACTGTTACATAAACTGTTAAATGAAGGAGGACTAATTATGAAATGGAACCGAAAAATACAAAATAAAGGTAACTTAGTTAATGCAATTTAGATGTCGAACAGCTTATCTCACCGCTGAAGCTGACGAGTTATATTCAACACCAAACTACCCCGGGATGGCGCAACCGATTGCAATTAGTATATATCGGCGATCGCGATCGGGCTTTTGATAAAAAAGTTGACCTCGCAGATATAGACAACTATCTGGTGGTGGATTACATTAGCAGCATCCAGATAGGGCAGGGAACGCTAAACATTGGCATTGAGAACTTGTTGGACAGTCAATATTTCCCAGTCAGGATTCAACGTGCCGGCGGTTTTAATAATTCCGAGAGGTTTGCCGCTAGAGGCAGAAGCCTTAATGTCCGCTACGTTATCAATTGGTGAAACAAATGAAAGTGCGCCAGATCGCATTAGTTTTGCACCGCTATATAGGTGTGACGGTGGGAATACTGCTAGCCATCGTCTGCTTAACTGGCAGTTGGCTGATCTTTTGGAAAGAAATCAACGTTTTCCTCAATCCCCAGATGTTCCAAGTTGTCCCACAGGGCGATCGAGTATCTGTACAGTTTGTAGTTGATACAGTCCGCTCAGCTTATCCCGATTTGCAGCTTAATTTCATGGATCTGCCTCGCACGTTAAATAGCGTGTATACAGTGCAGATGCTGTTAAATAACGGCGGGCGTCTCTTCATCTATCTCGATCCTTACACGGGATCTGTTCTCGGCTCTCAGGAGTGGGGTCGGACTTTAATGAGTTTCATTTATGAGATCCACATCAGCCTTCTGGGAGGCAAAGCCGGCGAGACGGTTGTTGGTATCTGCGGATTGCTGTTGCTGCTGCTGAGTGTAACTGGACTCATTTTGTGGCCTGGTTGGAAAAAGCTGGTGGCCGGCTTTTCGATCCGGTGGCATTCCTTGCCTCACCTAATGAACTACGACATTCACAAAGTCGGGGGGATTTTATCTGGTGTGCTTTTGATCGCGATCGCCTCTACCGGCACAGCCATGGCTTTTGAAACTCAGTTTAAAAGCGCCGTTTACTCCCTCGCCGGTACGCCAAAACCCCCACAATTAACATCAACTATTGTGGCGAATTCACCGACAATCCCAGCAGATATTGTTTTACAAAAAGCTGACTTGGCCTTACCTTCGGGCAAAAGCCTTTCCATTACCTTTCCCCGCGAACCGCAGGGGACATTCCTAGTGCGTAAAAAACTGGTCGGGGACATCCACCCCAACGGTAGCAGCTACGTCTATCTCGATCGGTATAGCGGAGAAGCTTTGCGGGTGGAAAATTCTTTTACAACAAATGCGGCTTTCCGGATTATAATTTCGTGGTTCCCGATACATATCGGTGCTTTTGGCGGGTTGACAACACGAATTCTCTACGTTTTCATCGGATTTACACCGACATTGTTATCGCTCACCGGCCTCGCACTTTGGCGCCGGCGACAGTGGAGATTAGCTCAGCGGCGGGAAGCAAACCGGCAAATTACCGCGACATTAGCTGAATCTCAAAAATCTTATCCGATCGCAGAATGGCCTTGGTTTTGAGAATAGTTTCTGAGGATTAAAGTGAAAAGCATAATTTTCACATGACTTACGCTCATAAACCGGGTTTCCTCGAAAAATTGTTAGTCTCTCAACTAAAAATCTACGAAAAACCCAGTTTCTAGCCTAGACCTGCGTAAGTCTTATTTCAGTTCATAGATGACAGTAGCAGCATTTAGTAAACCAGTTTTTTAGATGTTGAGGATTTATTAAATCAATTGCGACGGCAATTAATAGACATCTCCAATAACTGCCAAACCTTTTCCCCCCTTGGTTTTTTGTCCGAATCTCGCTTCGAGCTTCGGACAAAAAACTAACAGTTAAATAAGGGTTTAAAGACTATATTAATCATAAATCCCAATTTTTATGACATTATTCTTACTATTTTTTCCGGTTTCTATCGATTTTTATGGACATATAACTATTGCACCAATCCGCCATCTTATTAATCCACATACGACCCGAATTACTGGCTCGTAATTGCCAGATTTTTAAGCGAAATCTCTCTGCTGCACACTAAATCTTCACCAACCTAATCATAGGCTCTACTATTATTCTTTTTTTAACATTCTGTTTATGGGCTGTTTTTTGAGCATCTGTAATATCTTTACTTCGATTTTTTGTGAGGAGTATCAATTAATAGCTCCCTTACATAAGCTTTGTCCCCTTGAATTTTTTGCTCTGGATTCCATTCTTATCGTCGGGAACGCCAAATTTTCATGCCCGCCGTTGTTCCAATTTCTCCCACTACTACATCAACAATTTATTTCCCGTTCGGCATTACAACTATTTGATTTTTTAAGGTAGGGGTTTTTTTCTTGCCTGAATATTTTTCTGCTCTTTATAGTCTGTAGGTCTTTCTCTTGGCTGTTCCTAGCTATCTACAATCAACTCAAATTCACTCCATATTTTAATAACTCATTGCCATTCCGAATCATGTTTTTTTACCTGCTCTAACAAAGAAGCAGGCAACTGTTCTCAAAAAAAAATATTTTCTTGACAAATATAATTAGCTGCTGACTCGCTGACTCCCTATTGAACTCCTAACATTTGAAATGTGGGAAGATGGTGTAAATATACCAAAGTCAGGATAATTTGATCGGCAATCTCTAATTTAGGTGGGCGACCACCTCCGCCTTTTATGATGCGAATTTTAGAATTATATTGAACTTTTTTTGTTGGTTATACAGATTTTATGCGTGAGTAATTAGTCCTATAACTTTGTCATAGTCTAGACGCAATAGCCTAGTAGTTTCTGAGGGATGTCTATCTATGTGTTCGCGAAGTTGACTCATTCTTTTTACATAAAATTTCCATTATAATATATTTGCAATTTAGCGATAGTTTGTTTTTTGGAGATGTCTATTATTGATGGGTTAAAGCCGGTGTATTTTCCTGCAACAAACCAGGGATCTGGAAACCCTGGTGTCTCGGAGTATTACTAATCACTAATAAACAGGGTTTAAAAGGACGATTACTTAACTGTCACAGCTTATTCCTCCACATCTAAACAACCTACCCATAATTAAAACAACATTCCACGATTGAGGTAGAGCAAGTATTTGCGGGGAAAAAAAGCAGGTTTCTATCAACCCCTTCCTCGCACTAATACTCATAACTAATGAACCGGGAGCAATAGGACGATTACTTAACTGTCACAGCTTATTGCTCCATACCTAAACAACCTACCCACAATCAAAACAACATTCCACCAAGGCAATCGCTATGTATTACACTTTTGCAGGTTTCGGTGCTGTCGCGGGCATATTGTTACTGTTAGTTTTTGCCATTCTGCAATGGCTGCACGTTTCCGCTGGCAGTTTTATTGATTGGGTAATTGCTATTGCTATTTTTGAATGGCTGTTGCTGATAGTTACAGTTCCCTGGAATATCCATTTTGAAGCAAAAGAAGTTTTAGCGCAAGCTGAAGAATCTACTAAAAAAAACATTGCTGTCGATGCGGAACAAGTCAAATACGTTACTGTATTAGTTAGCCGATCGCTCTTTGTGGCGATCGCACTTCACCTGTTTAGCGCGATCGCACTTTACGCCCTAGCCGCCACCGGAATTAGTGCTGTCGGCTATCTCAGTTCCGGTGCTGCACTGCTGTTAACTGTACTGCGTCCAGCTATCCGAGGTTATCAGTATTTAGCCCAGCGGCTGAGAACTATCCGCAGCCAATTTTTGCACCCCCGCGAAGATATTGTCGAACTCCGTTGGCGCTTTGAAGAGTTAGAATCTACAGTTAAAAATTTGACTGCTCAATTTAATACAGAGGATCCGAATTCTTGGGCTGCTGTCCAAAAGCGGGAGCAACAAGCCACCAAAATAGAATTAACTAATTTAGCCGCATCTCTACAATCTTTGCGATCGACAAATCAGGCAGAACACACTAAACTGGCAAGAGATGCAGAAAGTGCGATCGCCCATCTCACCGAGGACGGACAATTTCTCAACCACGTCCGCGAAATCATCCGCTTCTATAAAGAAGCATAAAAGAAGTCATTAATGATTAGTCATTAGTCATTAGTCATTAGTCATTAGTCATTAGTGATTCTCCCAATTGCCAATTCTCAATTTCCAATTCTCAATTGCCTACCTTTAGATAGATGTCAAATCCTTGCCGACTGTGAACTCTTTAATGAAGAGAGAATTTTATCAGCCTTGAGGAAGACTCAATAAATGTATTTTTCATATAGCAACCGCCCTCACGGTTAGGACGTTCTTAATTGCTGAAACCCTTGCGGAAGATTGCTTCTTCCTTCTCTCCTAGATAAATAAAACCTTCTTCCTTCTACCTTCTTCCTTCAACATCTGCTATAACAGCAAGTTCTCGAAAACTATAACCAAAGATAGTTTGTGAATGAGCTAGCTTAGACTTAATATTTAAACATAAGCCAAACATCTTTTTGTAAAGATAACTCAGGAAAAAATCATGACTAATCGCCAACCAATACCGCCCGAAAAAGAAATTAGCAAAGCAACACCGGCCGACGAACAAATCGAAGCTAATATGGAAGCCCCCCACTACGACAGGGGCATTACTCCTGCGGAGACAGCAGCGCGGCAAGACCGCGAAGGCGCCAACTTCATGCACACAACCACTGAAGCGAAGCAGAAAAGTGCAAAAACTGATGACCAAACCGATGACGAAAGCATTCACACTACAGATGGTTATACAGTAGACAAAGAAGGTCTGGTTAACAATTACGCGATCGAACCCGAAATGTACATCAACGAACCGGGCGATTTGAGAGCCAAAGAGGAAGCCGAAGCCCAAGAACGCGCTCGAATTCTCGCAGAAGTCAAAGATAAAAAAGGCGAGGAAGGAAAACTGACAATGGATGCAGACACCCGCGGCAAAGGGCCGGGAATTATCTAGATTGTGTGGTTGGTAGTTGCATTTGGGCGCGCGAGGTTGCAACTGTAAAGCAAAGGGGCAGGTTTTTATAGTTCCGGCAGTTATCGATCGATATTTCCGGTAAAACCAACCCCTTTTTTGCTTTCGGCTGCTGTTTTTAGACTCGAGACTTTACAGGCGTTGCGCCATGAAAGCCCACCCCTTCAGGGGTCTGTTGAGTACAAGCAAACTGGGTGGAAACTTGCTGAAGATAGAAAACGCATCACTTTTACCGATGCATTCAAGGTGGGAATATTCAAGCTACTTGGCACCCGTGACTTAAATTTCTATCAACCCGAAGAAATAAAACGTGTTAGGGCTGTCAAAAGAGCCGATGGTTTCTCTTGCCAATTTTCTGATTGATGTAGAACCGTCTGAACCACAATCACCAACTGGTAAAGCAGTGGGGATTGATTTAGGTTTAGAGTTCTTCTATACAGATTCAGAAGGTAATCACATCGAGAACCCCAGATTCTTAAGGAAGTCGGAGAAATCTTTAAAGAGATTGCAGCGTCGAGTATCCAAAAGGAAAAAGGGTTCTAAGAACAGAAAAAAAGCCATCAACAAGATGGCTAGAAAACACTTAAAAGTTAGTAGCAGCGTCGAGAATTTGCGGTAAGAACTGCAAGGGGGTTAGTAACATCGTCAGATGTGATTGCCTATGAAGACTTGAAAGTGTGTAATATGGTCAAAAACCATAAACTTGGCTTATCAATTTCTGATGCAGCGCGGTCGATGTTCACTAACTGGGTGAATTCTTTTGCTAAAGTACGTGGAGTTCACGTTATAGAAGTGTCACCACATTTCACTTCTCAAGACTGTTCAAAATGCGGAACTAGGGTGAAGAAATCTCTATCAACTCGTACACATAAATGTCCGTCTTGTGGATTAATTGAACATCGGGATTTAAATGCTGCACGGAATATTTTAGCTAAAGGTTTAGGGTTAAAAAATACGGCGGGACGCGCCGGACTTTCTACACTTGGGGAGATCGACCCTCTGGCTGGTTCTGAGCAATCAGTGCAGGTTAAGGTTGATCGTTGAGCCAAGAATCCCATCGCCTTCAGGCGCGGGAGTGTCAAATCGATGATAAATTACCGTATGTATTGGCAACTTTTCACACCCAACTCAAAAACGCCTTAAAATTACTCAAGCTTTAACATTTTCCCTCAGCCAATTAAACTTAGCCTCAGCTAGCGCCAAATTTTCCAGGACGTTAGGATTGATATCCTCCCGTTCAAATTCTGGTTTATCTAATTCAATATTGCGACCGTATTCTATATGTCTGATCGTACCGCGCATCCTGTCTGCCAGACACAGTGAAATTCCATAATAAAACCGGGAAGCAAAGCCCATATCCTGTTGAAGTTTGATTACTAACTGCCGCCTGGGAATTGACAGCAAGTGAGTTTCTTCCATCGCCTTCACCGTTGCCAAAGGAGGACGACTATCAATGAAAGAAATTTCTCCGACAAGTTCTCCCCTGGCTATTTTAGCAAGTTCTTGAGTCTGCTCAGCCTCGATCAAAACGCTCAAATTCCCATCCAAAACAATGTATAGCGCATCTATCTGTCTCCCTTCATGGATTAAAATCGCGCCCGGATCTAGAACTTCCTTTTTACCTTTTTGAACGATCCAGTCAATATCGTCGTTATTTAACTGGCTCAAAATGAAAAGGGCTTTTTTTCTGCTGCTGTCGGCCATAAGTTTAGCTCCCGATCGCTTCTTATTTATATAAAATTTAGAGTACACCCGGTCGCAACTTCTTCCGAAGCAGTCACTCCTGACTCAATCTGTTTTTTTTATCCTGCCTAACTTCTTAGCAAAACTTTTCTAGGGTCGGCCTTGGCAATCGCAGAAGATAAATCAAACAGAATCATAATCTTTCAATACTAGCATTTGTTAAACAATCTTTTTTAAGTAGATCTGCCTACACAAACTCCTGCTTCATGCCCGTCTCAAAAGCAATTGGGTTCGCCCGCACAGCTTTGCTGCGGGCTCGGGCGCGGCAGACAATGCCCCGCGCCCAGTCTTGCTCCTAAATCGATCGCAAATCAGGATAGCCGGCCAACATATCGTCAGCAGTCAGAGTGTCCCCGTTCGCTTGAGGAGTCCACAGCACCTCAACCGCCAGCAACTGCTCGCTTGATACTCCCCCAATCTGGCGCAAAGCTTGGCGCAAATCTTCAGAGTTTTTCACGGCTGGCAATTGCAATTTGCCTTGAGTACCGACAATCACCGTCACCACAATAAATTCCCCGGGATCGGAATTCAAATCAGAAGCAACCAGCGCACCATTTTCCTGCAAACCTGGCAGGATATTGTTGCTCCCTGCTTGCCGGAGCTGGTTGTTATAATTCGAGAGCGTTTCTTCAGTAAATTTGCTGCGTTCTGCCAAAGAAAATTGATTAAACTTAGCTTCGGCTGCTTCCAAGCGAGTTTGCACAGATTCAGCGCCCGCGTAAGCCCAGTATTCAGGATGCCGCAGCAGCGCCAGAGTAGATTCTTGCAGCACTTGAGCGCGACCCGTAGCGGTATCGGTATCCGCTTTTAGCGCTAGGGAGTCGAGTTCGGCTTGCAAACCACGGGCCTCTGCTAGCAAACCGACTTGCAAGCGGGCGACAGATACAGTGGTAGTAGGGGCGCTGTTGCCCAGTTCGTCAGTTCCGCCCCCGGCGCGGCGGAAGCTTTGGACGAGGAAATTAGCGATCGAGATAAAAATCAAAATCGAGAACAGGCCGCCAAACCCGCCCCCAAAGCCAAAAAACGGCAGCAAGAACGGGAAACCGAAACCGCCGCCAAAGCCGCGGCCCGGGTAGTAACCCCCTCCCGACGGCGCGTAAGTGCGGCTCGGCGAAGAGTAACTGCGCGCCGGAGCTCTAAAAGATCCGCCTCCGATGCGTCCTCCGCTGCGGGCTGCCAGAGCTCCGTCAGCGTTACCGAGGACTAGCGTCAGTACCAGACCGATCGCGAATAGTGGTTTCAAAAGCGGTTTGATCTTTGAAAGTAGTTGCTTGTACATAAGACCGTTACTATTCGATACATTTATAATTTACAGTTTATTCTCGCTTCTGGGCAGGCTGGTTGCAGGTGTGAAGCCAGCGAGATATCCGTACCAACCGATCCGGTGAAGCACCGGGACCGGCTGAGTCTGGGAACCGGAAAGGCCCGAAAAAACTTGCATCCCTGACGAAGAATAAGGCACATCGCGGGTTTTACAGAAGTTTACTTAAGTACAGGGCGATCGGCCAACAATAAGCTCTAGACTTTTAAAGAAACGCCGCGAGTCCTAGAAAACAGGGCTTTATCTACCGTAAAAAAAACATTATGTTTCCAACTCACCGCCCCCGCCGCCTCCGCAACCATCCCCAACTCCGCCGGATGGTACGCGAAAATATCTTGACAACCAGCGATTTAATTTACCCCTTATTTGCCGTACCGGGGGAAGCTTTTGCCAAAGAAGTTAAATCGATGCCCGGAGTCTACCAGCTATCGGTAGACAAAATAGTAGAAGAAGCAAAAGAAGTCTACGACCTCGGCATTCCCGCGATTATTTTATTCGGGATTCCCGCAGACAAAGATACAGACGCGACAGGTGCTTGGCACGACTGCGGCATCGTCCAACAAGCGACGGAAGCAGTTAAAAAAGCCGTACCAGATTTAATCGTCATGGTCGATACTTGTCTGTGCGAATATACCAGTCACGGTCACTGCGGCTATTTGGAAGTCGGAGATTTAAGCGGTCGCGTATTGAACGATCCGACACTAGAATTGCTCAAGAAAACCGCCGTTGCTCAAGCTAAAGCCGGTGCCGATATTATCGCACCTTCGGGAATGATGGACGGTTTTGTAGGAGCAATTCGCCAAGGATTGGACTCTGCTGGATTTGAAGATATTCCCATCATGTCTTACGCGGCAAAATACGCCTCAGCTTATTATGGCCCGTTCCGAGATGCGGCGGATTCGGCTCCGCAATTTGGCGATCGGCGCACCTATCAAATGGACCCGGGAAACGGTCGCGAAGCTCTTAAAGAAATTGCTCTCGACATTGCCGAAGGCGCTGATATGCTCATGGTTAAACCCGCTTTAGCTTACATGGACATCATCTGGCGCGTGAAGGAAGCAACTAACCTGCCAGTTGCTGCTTACAACGTTTCTGGAGAATATGCGATGGTGAAAGCCGCCGCCCTCAACGGTTGGATAGACGAAGAAAGAGTAGTGATGGAAACTTTGACAGGATTCAAGCGTGCTGGTACTGATTTGATTTTGACTTATCACGCCAAAGACGCCGCCCGCTGGCTGCAAAACTGATTCACTCGATTAGAGATTAGAAAGTAGAGATTAGAGAATTGACTCCACAGCACAATTTTCTGCTGTTCTCGTGGAGTCAATACCTCTCTCGATAGATGATTCTTGAGCCATTACGCACGCTAAAAATTCTCGTTTACTGATAAACGACGCCTCGAAATCGGGTTTTTACCGTTTCGGTGGGCTGTAACCAAGTATTGCTATGAAAAAACCCGGTTTCTCTGTAGACCAACTCCAAACCCATACAAAATTAGTCATTCCCCATCTAAAATCTCAAATCTCAAGTCTCAAATGGTATGAGTTATAAGTTGGGAATTCTGAGTCAAAGACTTTTTTACAAAAAACACCCCAAAAAGTATTAATAATCACCGAATTTTTTTTAAAAATATGTATGAATAAAAATAGTTTTGTAAATCGGGAATTAAATCATTGATTGTTCCCAAGCAAAATCAACTATACCCAGCAAGACAGTAAAAGTAACACACTTTAGATACAACTTGAAGGCAGATTGAGCATGAAATCAACGACTAGGGATTCCAGTCACATTCAATTTTGTATAGGTCGCGATCGCGCAGACATCGCACAGATCCAAGAACTATTTAAAGCAGCCGCCTTTTGGGCGAGGGAACGCAAGATAGAAGATTGGGAAATTGCGATCGGCAACAGCGAACCAGTTGTTACAGTTTGGGACGGCTCACGGGCGATCGGCTTTGCCAGAGCCACCTCAGACGGCATCTATCGAGCCACCATCTGGGATGTCGCCATTCACCCGGATTACCAAGGTGCAGGACTCGGCCGCCAATTAGTGCAAACCGTATTGAGTCACCCTCGAATGTGCCGAGTTGAGCGAGTTTACCTGATGACAACTTACAAACAAAGCTTCTACGAGCGCATCGGTTTTCAGAAAAACGCTAGCACCACAATGGTACTTGAAAATCCGCTTCTAGAAGAGAATCTCGAATTAGAAATTAGCAAGGGCGAATTGCTAACTGCTAATTGTTAAATAAGCACAAAACTTGCACCGAAATCTATAATATGTAGGGTGCGCATTGCGCACTTTACTCCCTATAAATAATTTCCATATTTCATCTTCCCTCGAACCTCTTCCCGAGTTCCGTTAAATCTGTTAAATCCGTTGCCCTCTTCCCAACTTCTGTTACATCCGTTACATCCCGTAGACTGCTCGTTGCCGAACTTCCTTCTTCACGAATTTGCCAAAGGAATAGAACACTGAGTCCGGTTAAAATTGCACTCTTCGGACTCAGAAGGCACAGCCAGAACCTCTAACTTTCCGCTCATCAAAGTTAAAAGAGTCTGATTCATCAATAACCTCATTCCAGAAGACACCAGAGAATTATCGCTGCTCTTAGTAGCATCACACTCCAAATCGTGCTTCAGCAAATCCCAAGACTCGCTCCAAGCACTAACTGAACGCTGATCGTCCACCCAAATGTGAACATATCCAGATGTCGGCGAAGAATGGGCAGAAACAGAAATACTGCCCTCCTCCATCTGAGCAACAGCAGTATCTACCAAATTGACTAAAACTTGCCTAAACCTCGGCAAATCTGCCAATACATAAATCTCCGGATCGGGCGGCAATATCTCCAAACGAATGCCCCGGTTAGCAGCTTGCAAGTAAGTTAAATCATCAACTTCCTCAAAAACCTTAGCTAACTGAATCGGCTCAATATCCATCCTGTCACTGCCATGTTCAGTTTTAGCAACAGAGATAATTTCATCTATCAATTTCACCAGCTTGAGTGCCGCGACGTGAGCTTGCTCGACAAACTCTCGTTCCTCAGCAGGATCCTCGCACAAATCCGCGAGAATTAATTGCAGCGTACCAATCATAGTGCTCAGCGGCGATCGCAACTCGTGAGAAGTTCGAGCCAAAAAACCAGCCTTAAATTGGCTCATCTCCGATGCCATCTGATAAGCCAATTGAGTTTGCTTAAGTTGCTCGCAAAGGGCATCAAACTTCTCTAAGTGAATTTCTTGAGGAGTTGGCGGCACTGTGGGCTCGGGTTCGGGCTGTTGCGAGCTTTTTGGTCGCAGGCGCCAAATCCAACTGCTTCCCACACCCAGTCCCAGTCCCATACCTAAATATATAAAGTCGCTCCAGCCGATCGGCGCCATATTGCTTTGCCTTGGAGTTTAGCTTTTAGCATTCTAACTCGATCGCGCCATGTCGCAATATTTTCCACTCGCTGCCAGTCCATTTAGCCACAGTGGAAGGCAAACTCGAAGCTATTGTCCCTGTTGCTAATTCAGAAGGAACTAATGTCAAGACTTCCGGAAACTGAGCCTCAATTTCTGCCACCGACTCCAGAGGCGGTTGGCCGGATAAATTGGCACTGGTGGTAGCCAAAGGGCCTGTCTGCTCTAGAATCTTTAGGGCAAGGGGATGGTTAGGGACTCGTAGCCCTATTGTACTCGGGTCGATCGAATTCATCGCCGCGGGGACTTTTGCCGAAGCCGGCAGCACTAAAGTTAACGCCCCCGGCCAATAGGATGCGGCCACTTGCTGCCACAATATTAAGTCTACTGAACTCCCCTGCACGTAAGACCACAAAGCCCTCGCCGATGCTGCCATCAAAATCAGCGGTTTGTCTTGACTGCGGCGTTTAGCTGCAAAAATCAACTCCGAGCGATCGGGCCTGACAGCCAAAGCGGGTACGGTATCAGTAGGAAAGCTGACAATATAATCTCCTGAAATAGCCCCTTGAATCAAGGAGTCGATCGAAACTTGGGTCATCCGATTTTAGATTTTAGATTTTAGATTTTAGATTTTAGATTTTAGATTGAAGAATTGCGTCTGCCTTTTATTTAAATAATTGTAGCGGCGTTTCCCCATATTGTCGATTTTGGCACAGGATAGAGGGATGGAACCGGATAGATTACTAATAAGTTTATGGTTTCAGTAAAGACTTCAAAATTTTACCATTTAAAAGTCCCTTGCCCACGCCGGAGTATTAAGTACCAGCCCTTCTCCTATCACTTCCACTTCCACAGTCATAGGTTGCCCGCAGTTCGCCGAATTGGCGATGTTCGGCATCTCTAGATCTATATCTACGCCTATGTCGGATTCCACATCATATATTTCATATATTTCTTCTACCCCTGTCTGCACAAAAAATTTACAAAAAATAGGCAGAACAAAATAACACCACTCATAAGCCGTTCTTTTTCGAGAGCATTTCATCAAAAAAAAGAAAAGTTCTATTAACAAATACCCACTTATGAATGGTTCGCTTTTCTGATTGTGAGGTGGTTTTGAGATCCTCCCGACCAAGTTCTTCCTCATCATTATAATTCTGTTGAAACTCAAAGTTCATTGTTTTTAATTTCAGCGTAATAAACTCGCGAAATCTTGCTGTATAGCAATTCTCTAAATACTTGACACTGCTCTCGGTTAAACGGCTGTTTAGGGAAAAGATGCGGGATGTTGGAAGCATCGTAAAAATAGATAGCAAACAAATTTTCTCTCTCTAGGAAGTGCGAGTAAAATTACCACTGGACTTTGATGTTAACCTTTGCAGTTTCCACTCCAGTCCAGATTCCGTCACTTGTAAACTAACAAGTTCGTGCCAAAAGTTAGTTCTATCTATCCACCTACCGAGTTGAAAGACCCCAAAAAATTGAGAGATCCAATAAACAAGTTGTAAACTTGTCCCGAATAACAAAAAAGGCTGCAATGAAATCTCCGCTTCGATCGCCGATTTAATATCCAAGCAAAGCAAAACCCAAAATAAACCTTTATCGAACGACACGATTTTGCGTCGCTCTAGGAACTTCACAATAGGGATGTAGCAGATGCCAAAACTGATAATGAAATAACCCCAAAGGGGATTTGGACCAGCGATAATATAGACAATTCCTCCCCCCACAATAAGTAGAGCCCGAGTCCAAAACTCGACTTCCGAGAAAGTCTCTAATTTTGTGGAAATTCTACAAGCTTCTAAATATTCTTTGAACGTAAACTGGTATTCCAGCTTCACGGTGATACCTCTTGGGTGCTAAGTGCGATCGCAGTTTTTACCCCAACTATAATCTCTCAAAATCAAGCAAGTATGCACAGTCGAGAAATTCTCTCTTTGCTTGCCTTGCTCCCTACCGCCGATAGGCTAAAGCAAACCGATCGATCCCTGCTAAATCCGAAAATATCTGAACTTTGCCATAACTCCCGTGACTTTCCAGCATATCAGCTACCGCCTCAGCCTGCCCCGCCATCATCTCAACCAACCAAACTCCCCCGGATTCTAAATAATCGGGAGCCGTTTCTACCAAATGCCGGATGCAATCTAACCCGTCAATACCACCGTCTAAAGCCAGATGAGGTTCGTGTCGGACAACTTCTGGTTGCAGAGTCAGCACCGTGCTGCTGGGAATGTAAGGCGGGTTAGACACCATGCCGCTGACTTGACCTTTGAGAAATGCTAACGGTTCCCACCACAAACCTTGATAAAAATTAACTCGCGATCCAAAACCCAAATTTTCAGCATTCACTCGAGCAACTGCCAAAGCTTCCGAACTGCAATCTACCGCATAAACCCTAGCATTTGTCAACGCACAAGCCAAGCCGATCGCGATCGCCCCGCTGCCCGTCCCCAAATCCACCCAATGCGATTTTGGATTGACACCATAGCTTTTAACAGCTTCTACAGCCAAATCGATCAGCAATTCCGTTTCAGGGCGCGGAATTAGCACCGCCGGCGTTACTTTGAGCGAAAAATGCCGCCAATGTGCAACTCCCGTTAAATACTGCACCGGCACCCGTTCCTGCAAGCGCCGCTGCCACAATTGGGCAAGTTCAGATAAAGACAACTTTAATTCAATTTTTGGCAAATCTTTAAACGACTCCAAACGCAGAGCCAACCTATCCAAACCAGCCAGCTCTTGCAGCAGCCAGTCGATTTCTGCTAGGGGAATGTCAGAGGATCTCGCCTCCGTCTTAGCTTGATTCACCCACTGCCAAAGCTCTAAACCAGAAACAAACATAGGACTTTTTAGTAACAGGTAATTGCTAATTACTAATTGGCAATTGGTAATTTTAATTGATAATTAAAATTGATAAATAGTAGGTTGAGTCAAGAAACCCAACCTACTAACTAATAACTAATGACTGATGACTGATGACTGATGACTGATGACTAACTATTAGCGAGCCGGTCGAGGTTGACTCGGAGTTGGAGCCGGAGAGCCTGGAGCCGGTCCAGTTTGATTCGGAGCAAGCTGTGGATTTTGGCCAGCACCGGCAGGTTGGAGCGTACGCACAAATTCCAGCGACTCCCGCGACGGAATCAAAATCATTTGGCTCAAAAACGGGTCGTTCTCAGTGCGCAAAGCTTCCAAAACGCTCTCCAAGTTCACCACCTCAATCTTAATCGTGGAAGTCACGTTCGGCTGCTGCTGCTTAAAACGATCGACCATTCCCTGCAAATCCTCCTTGTTAAAAAACAAGGGAATCACCTCTTGCTGACCCCGCTGAATCGTCAAATAACCATTTTCCGCGCCGCCTCTGGCCAAAAACAGAGGTACACCGTTGAACTCGTTAACTTGTTGACCAGTCTGCTGAAGTACAGTTTTAGCCGACTGCACCTGCACCGGAGCCGGAACGAAAGCAAATTGCACCTCCTCTGGCTTGCCTTTATTTGCTTGAGTGAGCTGATAAATTTCCCCCAGCGACACCGGCATCACGCGCACCGATGCCGCCAACTGAGGATTTTTGGTTTTCAGTTGATCCACAAAAGCTTGAGCATCTTTCTGGCTGATGAAAATTCCCGCCACGGAAGCATTACCAGTTTGACCCTGACCCTGCTTGGGAACAGAAGCGATCAGGGGCGCACCCTGAGCGTCTGTAATCGTAAATACTGGCACCGAGCGCAATTTTTCCAAAATTTGCGGCTCCGGCAGTGCCAGTGCAGACATCTTGCCAATTGGGGAGGGGCCCAGCAGAGTGCAGCCGACAATTCCCAATATTGCGCCCAAACGAACTAATGATTTCATATTTTTTCCATCAGGAGCGATCCTGAAACACATTAACGCAAAGACTGGCGACTTAACACGATCGGCAAAAACTGCCTGTGTTTTCATTTTTACCAAATGTTTTGACCAAATGTAAAAATCAGAGCCTGCTTGTGCTTCAATCTATTATTTAACATTGTGCGATCGGGATGACAGGATTTGAACCTGCGACATCCTGCTCCCAAAGCAGGCGCGCTACCAAGCTGCGCTACATCCCGGTGTTAGATTTAGCTAACTTATAACAATTAACGCACAAAACCCATCGCTTGTCAAGCTTTTTTAAATATTTAGCTCTGGATGCAGCTAAGGCGCAGTTTTTTTCAGGTTGTGCGGTTTAACCCCACCCAAAAACGGATACCGTGCCACGTACTCCTGTCGTGAGCTGCCCACAATTTTAGACCCTAGTTCAAGCTCCCAGATTCATCTGTGGAATAAATCTCAAATCTCAAATAGTTCGACGGCTCGGGCGACTCGACGGCGAGACCTGGCGCTCGCCCCCGTCTCGCCCCCGTCTCGCCCCCGTCTCAAATCTCAAATCGACTGACAATACTTGCACAGATTCATAACTGCCCTGCTGCCGGGATAGATCCTGTGCGTAACTGACCGCAACGCACAGGTGCAGTCGGTGTTGGCAGCGTCAATATTGTATTGTATTTCCTCAACAAATCAACGCCGACCTGCACCTCTAGGCTAATCTGGATACCAAAACATACCTTTAATCCCCTCTGGATCGGACATAAAGCCCAAATTGCGGTAAAAATCCACCACCTGAGGGTCAGCAAATAAGGTAATGTTGCTGATATCTTCACTGCGGAGTTTTTTAATGATGTATTTCATCAGCGCCTTGCCCATGCCTTTGCCCTGGTAGTCAGGATGAACTACCACATCCCAAAGCGTGGCATTAAAAGCATGGTCTGAAGTCGCTCTGGCGAAACCCACCAGCCGTCGCTGGCTGCCCCGCATCTCCCACATAGAGACGACTAGGAAGCTGTGCTGAATAGCTTTTTTGACTTTACGCAGGGGACGGCGGGACCAACCCACTGCATTACAAAGTTCTTCGAGTTCGTAGAGGTCAATGTCCCGATCGCAACTGAAAAAGATGCGAGCGTTGCCGCTGGCGGGTTTGCGAAACGTTGGGGAAAGCGGATCGCCTAACCCAACAGCCACATCTTCCTCAAATTCCGTTGTTTGGGGTACAGAGGCAGACTCAGAACTACTAAATAAGTTTTTCCAAAAACCCATGCAGGCGCGGTTAAGGTAGTAGAAGTTGGACGACGAGAAAGAGAACCCGACAGATAAACCCACTCCGATCGGTGTGGGATGAATTGCCGGTAGCCTCTTGAGGAACAGTTTACGGTACACTCATCTTACGCCGAAAACAGGGATTTGTCGTCCAACATTGAGTCTGCGCTTTTTTGATTCTCGTCAAGTTTGGTAGAACTGTTCTCCTAGCCAGTGCCCGGACAACCCGCTTTTAAGGTAAAATTTGTTGCCGAACCAGGACAGAGGCATTTTGGGAATTGCTTCTTGTAAGTGCCGCCGATCGCGCCGGAACTTATACCCTTGGTGGGAAATACCACTGGAATGGCGCAACGGTGACATTCTCGTGATAAATTCCCAGACAGATTTGACTTTTGCTTTTAGTGAGGAGACGGACACAATTTAAGTCTAATCGTCAAATCGAAAATCCCATTGCCATAAGGCATGGAAGAGTCAATACCTAGTATATCTCCCGCACCTTCTCCTCAATTATGGCTTCGGGTTTAAAACCATCTACACTAGAACTTCTCAAGCGCTTTAACCGAGCGTTTCCGCAGTTTTATGAGCAATTTGTCAGCAGCGAAATCCAGCTGCAAAACCTCAAATTAGCTTACCAGCTTTACAAAACTCGGCAAGCAGTCATTGAAATCCGAGCCGAAGGTAACAAAAGTGCCCTGCATTTTGCCTACCGGAACCAATCTTTTCTACTGAGCGATATTTTTGGAGTGCTCGCCGCCTACGGACTGACGATTCACAGTCTGAGTCTGTACGGTCAAATTTACCCGCCGATGCTGGTATTTATCAAATTGGTCGTATCTCGCGGTGGCAAGGTACTGGCAGATAAAACAGCAGAAAACGTCTGTAGAGCAGTTCGAGAGGCCTTGGCGGGGCATTTTGAGGTTGAAGAGATGTTGGCGGTGGAATTTAATTTAGACGCGGGTTTGGAAGATGTGGCAACTGAATTCTACGTCGATCCGGTTTTCCACTTGCCAGCTCTGCTGATTGAAGCAGATAATCAACCTGGACTTTTTTACAAAGTTATGTATGCCATCTGGCAAGAGGATTTGTTGGTGGTAAATGCTAATTTGCTAGTTTGGCGGGGTCGAACTCGCCTGATTCTCTACTTGTTGGGGCCTAATGAAAGTTTAATTCCCGAGTATCTCGGGCAAAAAATCGCTGAGGGGGTGCGACAAAGATTGCTGGGCGAGCGGTTTTAGGGCTCGGCCGCTTGCCCTAAATAACTAGATTTACCGAAAAATAGGGTCTGAAGCCCGTCATAAGCTTGACGGCTTTTCTGAGGTGTATGCTAGAACCTTATCCTAGGCTAAAACGATAAGATGCTCATCTACCAAGCACTCGCTAGAAGGCACGAAAAATCAATACGAACGGCTTGACAAGGCTATTGGCACTGGTCGTTTTGTGCGTAATTCTATCATTCGTGCTTGGATGGATGGGCAAGTAAAAAGTCGGAATGATGCTTACACATACTGCAAAATATTAGCCGATAATCCCAAATTCCCTTGGGCGCGTCTGTTAAATTCTCAGGCCCGACAAGCTTATCCTGAAAAACCCTGGGCAAGCATTGAGAGGTTTTCTCAAAAATGCCACTCACCAGTTAAAGGGAAGAAGGGATTCCCTCAGTTCAAAAAACATCACGTTAGAGCATCAGTAGAGTATAAGGTTAGCGGGGGGATCTGTCAGAAGATAGACGCTACCTAGAATTCACCGATGGTATAAAAGCTGGTGTATTCTTGATGTGGGGAACGAGAAATTTGCGCTTCTACCAACTCAACCAAATTAAACGGATAAGAGTTATCAGAAGACACGACGACTATTAGGCCCAGTTTTTAATAGACCACAAACGGGAGGAAAATAAAGAATTAACAGGTAAGCAAATTGGGTTAGATGTTGGTTTAAGCCATTTCTACACCGATAGCTTTGGGGCAAAAGTAGATAATCCAAGGTTTTTGAGAAAAGATGAGCGCCAAATAAAACGTTTGCAGCGTCGCCTATCTAAAACCCAGAAGGGAAGCAAGAATAGAGCCAAAGCTAGAAATAAATTAGGTAGAGCGCATCTTAAGGTATCACGCAGACCTAACGAGTGGGTTTGTAAAGAAGCCCAGCGCGTCATTCGGTCTATAGAAAAGATGTACGAGATAAATACGGGAGTTTAAAAAGTGCAACTTTCGTTTAAGACGGAATTAAAACCTAATAATAAACAGGTGGCTCTATTCCGTCAACATTGTAGAGTAGCAATATACGCTTACAAGTGGGCGAACGGGTTCATGCTGCAAGTATTGGCGTTGCGAGCAACGGCTCAAACAGTAAAACTCCCTACAACGATCGATTTACAAAAACCTTTGGTAGCTGAAATTAAAAGTATTTTCCCCTGGTATTACATACAATAGTTCAAAACCATCACGACAGCCAAAATTAAGTAAGTTAATAACAGCTTGGAATAAAGGCTTTAAGAAAGGGCTAATACAGCATAAAATAAAAAAAAGGACGAACCAAGAAATATTTTTATAGAGAACCAGCTACAAAAGCTCAACCAGGAATTAGCAAGGATAGTAAGCGTATCAAGCTCCCTAAAATAGGTTGGGTTAGACTGTGCGAAACGTTACCCATTACAAGCGCACACAATTGCGTAATTAGTCGTACCGCTGAACGATGGTTTATAGCGGTAAGATACGAGATATAATCGCCCATAGTCGAGGTAGAACGCCTGCCTGTGATCGTTGATATGGGTATTAAAGAATTCGGTGTTTGCTCTAACGGTCAAGTATTTGCTAACTCCAAAGCTTACCGACAGGTGAGCAAAAAGTTGAAGTGCTAACAGCGCGCGGTGATTCGTAAAGCCAGAGGTTATAACCGTACAAAGGCAGTAAATAAGCTCGCGAAACTACAGCCCTAAGCCGCAAATATCCGCAAAAATGCGCTCCATAAACTTACGTATTACCTAGCAACAAACCACGGCGAAGTAAAGATATAAAATTTGTCGCTTAAAAATTTTTTGAATAATCACAATTTAGCGGTGCAATAGCAGACTTTGAAATGTATAAATTCCACCTCAAATCAAAGACAAAAATGAATTTTTTATCTCAATTTACCCTGATAGACTGAGGGTTTCGCAGTTCTCAAAACTTGCTGTGACAATTGGGAAATTATGGCGACAAAATGCCCTTAACAAATCGCGTTTCTGTATGTCCAGATTGCGGTCAGACAGCAGATAGAGATTTGAATGCTGCAAAAAACATAGAACGCTGGTTTGAAGGAATATTTATTCCAGGGCGTTCGGATAAAATGGCAAGCTATGCCAAGATGGCCTGTGAAGTGGACAAACATCTTGAGCGTCAGCTTAAGACCGCCCTGAGGCAGGAAGTAAGCGGTAAATCGATAGAGTTGAGTTTTTTTGACTTACTTACATAGGTTTACATAGGTCTTAGAGAGCGGATAAGATAAATTTATGACAACAATCGACATTCTAGGGGTTCGGCACGCTTACGATTTGACGGCTGCGACTCCAACTTCCCCGGTTCTGGTATTTGTCCACGGCTGGCTGTTAAGCCGTCGCTACTGGCAACCTTTGACCGATCGCTTGGCACCAAACTATCAGTGCCTGACCTACGATTTGCGGGGTTTTGGCGATTCTCAATCCGACGGAGGCGACTTTACCGGGCCTTCGGAACCGCTAAATTCCTGCTACACTCCCGCAGCTTACGCTCGCGATTTGGAAATTTTACTAGAAAAACTGGATATTTCTTGTGCTTGGCTGGTGGGACACTCTCTCGGCGGTACGATCGCTCTTTGGGGAGCCAGCAAATTGTCCGATCGCGTTAAAGGCGTGGTCTGCATCAATGCCGGCGGCGGCATCTATCTTAAGGAAGAATTCGAGCGGTTTCGAGCGGTCGGCAAGCAGCTAGTGAAAATGCGTCCCGGCTGGCTGTCTCACTTGCCGTTAGCAGATTTCGTGTTTGGCCGGGATTCTGTAGCTCGCTCGATCGGTCGCTCCTGGGGACGGCAGCGCTTGAGAGATTTCGTGAGAGCTCATCCAGAGGCAGCTTTGGGGGCTTTGTTGGACTCGACCACAGAAGCCCAGATTCACCTCTTGCCACAAATTGTGTCCCAACTCAAGCAGCCTGTTTATTTTATTGCCGGCACTAAAGACAAAATTATGGAACCAAAATACGTGCTGCATTTGGCTAGCTTTCACTGGATGTTCAAAGGTGGCGAGAATGTCCTTCAGCTACCCGATTGCGGCCATTTGGCAATGGTGGAACAGCCGGATGCAGTGGCTAGTTACCTGCAAAATATTCTGCAAGAACACACTTAAAGGGCATTGCGTAAAGCGAAACCGAGGAATGGGGCATTGGGCAGAGATCGGGTTCGGGGAAGCGAAGCTTCACCAAATAGAAAGTTACAAGTTAAAAGTTAAAACATTTTTCCCTGTTCATTCTCTCAACATCGATCCGTAAAATCCCGTAGACAATCCGTAAAATGCCGTACACAATCCGTTGCTGAACTCACCAAAGCCTAAATCTGTTATCTTAAATAAATAACTCTGCCCGATCGCCCTTAAGGACAGAGCTTCTGACTCGATAGTGGCAAATTGTCTCAATACTAATTCTGCTTAAATATCTGTGCGCGTTAACCTCACCGATCGGCAACAACACATCCTTTGGGCAACGGTTCGCCACTACATAGCAACAGCGGAACCCGTTGGCTCAAAAGCTTTGGCTGACGAATTCAACCTCAGCGTCAGCCCAGCTACAATTCGCAATGCGATGGGGACTCTTGAAAAAGCTGGGCTGCTCTATCAGCCCCACACTTCGGCAGGACGAGTCCCCTCTGACTCCGGCTACCGAATTTACGTAGACCAGTTGATTCAGCCGTCTGATACGCTGGCCCGCAAGGTGGAACAGGTATTAGACCAGCTCAATTGGTCGGATGGTCGCATGGACGCGGCACTCCGCGGCGCTGCTCAAATCCTGGCAACTATCAGCGGTTACATAGCCATGATCACCATACCGCAAACCAATATGGCTTGCTTGCGCCACTTGCAACTGGTGCAGCTAGAGCCGGGAAAGGTGATGCTGATTGTGGTGACGGATGCCTACGAAACTCAGTCGGTTTTGGTGCAGTTGCCGAGGGACGCAGAAGGTAACACGCCTGATGTCGATATCGTCGATGGCCAATTGCAGATTTTGTCGAATTTTTTGAACACTAAGTTGCGGGGACGATCGCTCTCGGAACTCTCGACTGTAGACTGGAGCGAGTTAGACCGGGACTTTGAACTGTACGCTGAGTGGATGGGAACGATGCTGACTGCTTTGAGCAGCCGCCAAAGCAATCCAACCTACACGCGGATTCTGATCGGCGGTTTGGCAGAAGCGCTGCGCTTGCCTGAGTTTTCGCAGTTGCAGCAAGTTCAAACCCTGGTGCAACTGCTCGAACAAGAGCAAGAACTGCTTTGGCCTTTGATTTTTGAATCGCCTGAGTTGGACACCCCCGGAAAGCGGGTAACGGTGCGTATTGGTTCGGAAAATTCTTTAGAACCAATTCGTGGCTGTACTCTGATTTCTTCGACTTACCGCCGGGGATCGGTGCCGGTGGGTAGTGTAGGGGTTTTGGGGCCGACGCGGATGGTTTACGAAAATGCGATCGCGGTGGTGGAAGCTGCGGCGGATTATTTGTCAGAAGCTATTGGCGGCAATCGAGTTAGTTTTCCTGATGGGGATCGAGGGCGATCGGATAATCCCTTGTTAGATGCACCCTAATTTGATAGCCTCAAGCTTAACTGGCTTGGGGTTTTATTATCTGTGGACGCACTCGCCACCTTTATAAACCGGATTTTGTGAGAAAAAACCTAGGTTTTTATACTCTTTTTGTGGCAAGAAACTAAAGCATCGCCCTTGAGGAGAGAGTTTCGTAAATAACCCGGTTTCTGCGTCCATGAGCGACTCGGAAATTGGCAGGAGTTGCGGACGATCGACTTTCCGGGGATCGGGGGAAAGAGATGGCAATGGCGAGCGATCGCGCATTCACAGAAAGTAGTCGCCAAGCGCCAGTCGAACGGCGGGTTTAGCAGCCCAACCTGTGAGTTTTGGTGCTTGCCTAGGTGCGCGGCCAACTCTAGGGATCGCGGCTGCGAAAAAAGAATTGAGGACGCGGAAGCGACGATCGCGCTCAAGCCGAAGCCAGCAAAATGTCAAAATATTAAGACATTTTAGATAGTTCGTCAAAAAGAACTAAAAAAGATTAGTGTTGATATGAAAGCGATATTTCTTTTGGGAATAGCCCGGGTTAGACAATTGCAAATAACTTGCAGTAAATTTGGCTTAATTGCCACTTCATAAAAAATTTAACCGCTGAGTTAAGATCGAAACGAAATTTAGGGAATTTTCTTTTAGAATTCAATGAAATCGACCGATAAAACTAAAAATACCTTTGCAATCACCACGCCTCTGTATTATGTAAACGATTTACCTCACGTTGGCAGCGCTTACACGACTATGGCAGCCGATGCCCTAGCCAGATTTGAGCGGCTGCGGGGCAAATCAGTTTTGCTGGTGACGGGGACTGACGAACACGGGCAGAAAATTCAGCGGACAGCCGAGAGTTTGGGACGATCGCCCCAAGCTCACTGCGACTTAGTGGTTCCGGGGTTTGAGGCGCTTTGGGAGCAACTCTCTATCCAGTACGATCGCTTCATCCGCACAACTTCGCGGCGCCACGAGTACATTGTCAAAGAATTTTTCCAGCGCGTCTGGAACTCCGGGGACATCTACTTGAGCCAGCAACAAGGCTGGTACTGCGTCTCCTGCGAAGAATTCAAAGATGAACGGGATTTGTTGTCGGGAAATCGGTGCTCTGTCCACACCAGCAAGGAAGTTGAGTGGCGCGACGAGGAAAATTACTTTTTCCGCCTGTCGCGGTATCAAGACCAACTGCTGGCTTTGTATGCAGAACGTCCCGACTTCATCGCGCCGGAAAGTCGTCGCAACGAAGTGCTGAGCTTCGTCAACTCGGGACTGCAAGACTTTTCGATTTCTAGAGTGAATCTGGAATGGGGTCTGCCGATGCCGGTTGACGCCAGTCACACCATCTACGTCTGGTTTGACGCTTTGCTGGGATACGTCACAGCCTTGCTAGATCCGGACAGCGACCCGACGTTGGAGAATGCTTTATCTAAATGGTGGCCGATTGACCTGCACTTGATCGGCAAAGATATTCTCCGCTTCCATGCTGTTTACTGGCCGGCAATGCTGGTGTCAGCGGGTCTGCAGGTGCCGGGCCGGCTCTTCGCTCACGGGTTTTTGACCAAAGACGGCAAAAAAATGGGGAAAACGGAGGGTAATACTTTAGATCCAGTCGAATTGGTCAAGAAATACGGCGCTGATGCAGTACGTTACTATTTCCTCAAAGAAATTGAGTTTGGAGAGGACGGCGATTTTAACGAAACTCGGTTTATCAATATATTGAATGCTGAGCTAGCAAATGATTTGGGAAATTTGCTTAACCGCACGTTAAACATGGCTCGCAAATATTGCGGTGGCTGCGTACCAAATGTGTTGGGAGAAAACATTGACGGCGACAACCTTCTCAAGGGTATGAGCCTGGATTTGGGCGATCGAGTAGCGAATTTTTACGAAGAGTTGGCTTTGAGCAAGGCTTGCGAAGCCGTGCTTGCATTAGTTCGAGCCGGGAACAAGTTTATTGACGTGCAAGCACCTTGGAGTTTGTACAAGCAGGGACAGATAGAAAGTGTGGAACAAGTGCTATATTCTGTTCTGGAATCTGTTAGACTAGCATCTTACCTTTTATCGCCGATTATTCCGAATATCAGCAACGCTATCTATCAGCAGCTAGGTTTTTCAATTGACTTTAACGATCGGGTTACAGTTAACAGTTTAGCGAATTTTGCAGAGCATGCTGCCTGGGGCGCTTTGCCGGCCAACCAAACTCTGGGGGAACCCCAACCAGTGTTTAAGCGAATCGAACTGCTGGAAACAGTAACTTGATAGTTGGCAGCCAGCGCTCGGGGTGCTATGACAGATTACGAATTAGCAGTTATTTCCTTACCAATCTTTCATAAAAATTGAGGCATAAGAATCATGTTGAATAGAATAGAAAGCAATGACCTTTTTACCCCGGAACAGGTTCTAGAAAATCGGGGCAGAGTAGCAATTTTCATTGACGGCTCTAACCTTTTTTACGCGGCTTTGCAGTTAGGAATTGAGATTGATTACACTAAGCTGCTGTGCCGTTTAACTGCGGGTTCGCGGCTGCTGCGCTCTTTTTTCTACACGGGTGTCGATCGCACTAACGAGAAACAGCAGGGGTTTTTGCTTTGGATGCGCCGCAACGGCTACCGGGTGATTTCTAAGGATTTGGTACAGTTGCCAGATGGTTCTAAGAAGGCGAATTTAGATGTAGAAATCGCTGTGGATATGATGGCTTTAGTGGGGTCTTACGACACGGCGGTTTTGGTCAGCGGTGATGGCGATTTGGCTTATGCTGTGGATGCTGTGAGCTATCGTGGCGTGCGGGTTGAGGTGGTGAGCTTGCGATCGATGACGAGCGACAGTTTGATTAATGTAGCCGATCGCTATATCGATTTGGAAATGATTAAGGACGACATCCAAAAAACGTCTCGCCCTAATTATGCTTACCGCCCTTTGTCAGGTCTGAGCTTGATGGAGGAACACGACGACAGATAGGGATTTGGTAATGGGCAATAGGTAACGGGTAATGGGTGATGGTTAATTGGTTGAATCATTGAGAATTAGAAGTTAAAAATTTAGACAAAACATGACACATTTTTAATTTTTGATTAAGTGTTTTTCAATGCCCAATTATTAATTACCAATTCCCATTACCCATTCCCCATTCCCCATTACCGATTACACATTCCCAATTGCCAATGATTAATCTCAAATCCCAAATTTCCAATCTCAAATCCCCAAAATTGATGCTGCTATTTTTACCAGCACTGATTTTGGGGATTGCTGCTTGTGCGGCTCCCCAAGAGACTCAAAAGAACAAATTAGCTGAGGATATCAAAACTGCTCAACAGTCAAACAGCACTTTAACTTTGAACAAAGTAACTCTAGAACAGGCAAACGAAAAGGGCGAGATGTTCTGGAAAGTAAACTCGCAAAATGCCGTTTACAGCAAAGACAAAAAGATAGTTAACGTTCAGAAACCTGTGGGCAAATTGTTTCAGGATGGCAAAGAAATTTACGATATTCAGGGAGAAACGGGGCAGGTATTTCAGGAAGGAAATCAGGTTTTTCTCAAAGGTAACATAGTCGCTAAAGACCTGAAAAATGGAGTGGTATTGCGGGGAAATGAGTTGGAGTGGCGGCCGAAGGAAGATGTTTTAGTTGTCCGCAACAATTTGACGGGAGAGAACAAACAAGTGGCTGCTTCAGCGAAGGAAGCACGGGTTTTCAGTAGGGCTAAGAGAATGGAGTTATTCGGCTCTGTGGTGGCCAATGTTAAAGATCCGGCTTTGCAATTGCGAACTGAGCACTTAGTGTGGTTTGTAGAGCAACAAAAGGTAAACAGCGACAAACCGACTCAAATTGATAGGTACAAAGACAAAATACTAACAGACAGCGGTTTTGCAGACAAAGTAGATGTAGACTTAAAAACTAAGATTGCGACGCTGACGCAAAACGCTCAGTTGATGCCATCAGATCCGCCGCTGCAAATAGAAAGCAGTTTGATGAGTTGGAATTTTCCGGCGCAATCTGTGATATCGCCCGGGCCTGTGAAGGTTTTTCACCGCGTCGAAAAGGTGACGATGACTGGGGATACGGGGCGGGGAGATTTAGAGAAAAAAGTTTTTTATTTGACGGGAAATGTGGTAGGAATTGGGGAAAAACGTCAAGCTCAATTAAATACCGATCGAGTAACGTGGTATTTAACTAATCAGACTTTCGATGCGGAAGGAAATGTGGTTTACCGACAGCTAAATCCGGTGTTTAATTTGACTGGGCCGAGGGCGGCGGGAGAGTTGAAAAATCAAACTGTGATTGTTAAAGGCGACGGTGGCGGCGGCCAAGTGGTTACGGAATTTGTACCGGACGAGTATAAGGGAACTTTGGGACGGTAGATGGGATTGCAACCGCAGATGTCGGCAGATGAACGCAGATGAACGCAGATATAATTAAGATTGGATTGGGTAAGGATCGGTTGGGATGAGGACAACTTTAGAAAAGTGAGAAGGACTCGATGAACCTATGTTAATTGACGGGCTGAGCTGGAGAGAGTTTAAGGCTGTTGAACAGTTGCTCTCGCGTCCGGGGGTGAGGCTGTCGTTTTTAGATGGGGTATTTGAGATTAGAGGTAGGCCTGGAAGAAAACATGAAACAGACAAACAGCGGATTTCAACGCTGGTCGATCTGTTTTTGGAATATGCAGGGATTGACTTTACGCCAACGGGTTCCGTCACATTAGAAAGTGAAGCTGGAAGGGTGAAGCGAGAAGCGGATTTGTCTTATGAATTGGGACCTAACCGAGAATTTCCTGATTTGGCGGTGGAAGTGGTGGTGACTAGCGGCGGTATTAACAAGTTGGAAGCTTACAAACGCCTGCAAATTCCTGAAGTTTGGTTTTGGGAAAATGGCGCACTTCGTATGTATTCGTTGGGGGCTGATGGATATGCAGGGGTCGATCGCTCTTTTGTTCTACCTGATTTAGATATTGTACTATTGGCGAGGTGTATTAATATTGAAAATCACCTTCAGGCCATGCGCGAATTCAAACAAACGATTCAAAGTTTTTAGAAGTCTGTTTTTAGAGTAGATTATTGAACCGCGAAGATGCTTATGACATGAAGGAAGCATCAGGAAGAAGATAGATTGTTGATAGGGACGCACCCTACGGTATCTACTTCTTCCTTCTACTACAACTGTCCGAAACCTTTTTTAGGCTTATCTTTTTTCTTTTTCTTCTTCTGCTGGGCACCCATATAGCCGCGGGAACCGGGCTGCATTCCGGGGCCGCCCATTCCGGGCATTCCGGGCATTCCGGGCAATCCTCCCATTCCTGTAAAGTTGCCTTGACTCATTTGCTGCATCATTGTACGCATTTTCTGGAAGTCGCTGACCAGCTTTGTTACGTCGTTTTCTGCGTAGCCTGCGCCTTTGCCGATGCGGCGGCGGCGGGATGGAGAACTTGCTAAAAGTTCGGGGTTGCGGCGTTCTTCCACTGTCATGGAATTGATCATGGCTTCGGTGCGTTTTAGCTGCACTTCTCCCTGCCGCATTTGTTCATCTGAGAGTTTGTTCATCCCCGGAATCATTTTCATGATGCCGCCGAGGGAACCCATATTTTTTAAGAGTCTGGTTTGCTTGAGAAAGTCGGTAAAGTCAAACTTTGCCGTGAGCATTTTCTCTTGCATTTTTTCGGCGTCGGCGATGTCGAATTCTTCTTGCGCTTTTTCTACTAGCGTCAAGACATCGCCCATGCCGAGTATTCTCGATGCCATGCGATCGGGATAAAATGGTTGCAAGGCTTCCACTTTTTCGCCGACTCCGACAAATTTAATCGGCGCGCCGGATATTTGCCGCACGGATAAGGCTGCGCCGCCGCGGCTGTCGCCGTCTAATTTGGTTAAGATTGCGCCGGTAATGCCGATTTGTTCGTGAAAGGTACGGGTTAAGTTTGCTGCTTCTTGGCCGGTCATGGCATCAACAACTAACAGCGTTTCGTGGGGTTGTACTGTTTGTTTGATGCGGCCCAATTCTGCCATCATGTCTTGATCGATTTGCAGGCGGCCTGCTGTATCGACGATGATGGTATCAATGCCGATTTGTTTGCCGTGTTCGATGCCTTGGCGGGCAATTTCTACGGGGTCAATGTCTTTGCCTAATTCAAATACTGGTACGTCGATTTGTTTGCCGAGTGTGAGCAATTGGTCGATCGCGGCGGGTCGATAAATGTCGGTTGCGACTAGCAGTGCGGTGCGGTTTTGCTTGCGGAGGTGGAGTGCTAGTTTGGCGGTGGCGGTGGTTTTCCCGGTTCCTTGCAAACCGGCCATGAGGATAACTGTGGGCCCGGATTCGGCGGTGGCGAGGGGTACGTTGGTTTCCCCCATGACGCGCACGAGTTCGTCGTGGACGATTTTGATGAATTGTTGGTCGGGACGGACGCCTGAAACTACTTCTGCTCCTTGTGCTTTTGCTGCTACCTCTCCGATGAAGTTTTTGACGACTTGGAGGTTGACATCGGCTTCCAGGAGGGCGCGGCGGACTTCTTTGAGGGCGTCTTGGATGTTGGACTCGGAGATTTTATTCTGTCCGCGCAGTTTTTTCCAGGTGGATTCGAGTCGATCGGCAAGGGCTTCAAACATAGGGCATTGTTGGCTAGTCAGTCTTTTTTATTTTAGGGCTAAATGCGGGTGTTTGGATGCAAGTTTTAGGAAAAGTTGGATGTTTTTATTTTTTAACCGCTGATGAATGCGGATTAAGGCTGATTGAATCATTGTCAATCAAGGATTTTTGCTGGGGTGGGGGCGGGTTTATTTAACTTGTCTGTAATTAATTTGATTTATTGGTGAACGAGCCCCTACAGGTTTATTTACATTGGTGCAAGGTGTGAGTTTTTATGTATTCTGCGATTGCTGGTTGGAGTTTGAAGAGGGTTCGATCGCCTTTTTGGACTTTTTCGATTAATGGCCTACGTCTCAATGATTCGACGGCTTTTAGGAATTCTGAAGGGGATAATTAGAGGAGGGCTGGCTTTTTGGATATTTCGACTGCTTTGATTTGCTAACCATGACATTACTTGTTTTTCGCTGTCTGACAAGCGCTGACAATGTTAGTACAATAAATAGTCTAAGTTCCCTAAAAGTCGGCTATCCTAGGATAAAAATTCAAAAATTTCGTTCCCGCTAAATAAGTATTGAATTGTAGCAGATACTATATTTAACCACAAGGGGTTGCCGTCGAATTCATATTGAATGTGTTGCATTAGTTGCAGTGCGATCGCACTTTTGCCGCTTCCACTTAATCGTAAGATGCTGATGAGACGGGTGCGACCCAAAATCCAGTTTTCGAGGGTGGTGAGTTCGGATGTGCGATCGAAAAATGTCGAGATTTCTGGTGCGTCGCCTAAGTCGATCCGGGGCTGTTTAGCTGTTGGTTGGGGGTTTTGGGGTGAAGTGGGCGATCGGGCTTTTTCACGACAAACGTTAAGGTTTTTATTAACTGTTACATTCTCACCTGTTATATTTTCAACAATATAGGACTTACGCATGGCAGTCCAGAAACCGGGTTTTTTGCTGAGAAGACGCGTTATAACCCACAGATTCGGTAAAAAACCCGGTTTCTTTGGTCGAAATGCGTAAGCCCTAATACTCCAAATAGTATAGATGAAAATAAAGTGTCCGCCAACAATAAATACTGGAGGTTTTCAGAGTGCAGTTAATTTGGGGTGAGTCGCAAGGGTCATATATATTTTCCCCGAGTTGAAATTTCTACTTTTAGATAAGCATAAAAAATATCTAAAGGGAGAACTGTTTTAATATCAATTTTGCAAAGTACGGTTGCGTATAGATTTATTGCCCGCTATCTGTAGGGGACACGGCACTGCTGTGTCCCCTACCCAAGACTAAGCTAAAAACTGGAATTGAGAACCGTTAACTGCCAATGCAAACGGACTCGCTTGTTCAAATGCACCAGTAAGTTCAAAGCTGTTGGTATTTAAAACTACCCCCACAATCTGTCCGGTAATTATGTTTGCAACCACCATGTCGTTGATAATTCCGTCATTATCGTAAGCAATCAAATTGTCGTCTTCAAAGAAAAGGTCTAGTTCTGTTAAACCGTCCGTCAAACCGATGCGATCGCCCTCGTCAAAGTTAAAATCGGTAATGACATCTGCTCCATTTATACCAAATGCTTCATCGTTGCTTCTGAGCACAAATATATCAGCACCGAAGCCTCCCGTGAGCACGTCAACTCCCCGATCGCCCGCTAAGAAATCGTTGCCCTCATTGCCGTTTAAATCGTCGTCTCCTTGCCCTCCCCGCAGGATATCGTTCCCGAACCCTCCAAAGATAATGTCGTTTCCTGCGTCGCCCCTAACTACGTCGTTGCCTTCATTTCCATCCAGGAGATCGTTATCTTTCCCGCCGTAAATTATGTCGTTTCCGCCACCACCGCCGATCGCATCATTGCCATTATTTCCTAACAGCCGTTCATTGGAATCCGACGAACCTCCTATAGTATCGTTGCCGTCGAGTCCCCAAACTCCCCAGGGAAAAGACGACAAATTTCCCTCCACTACCTCAATCTCATCGGGTGTAGCGAATCCCAAAAGACGTGGTCCACCGCCAGCAAATACAGGAAATCCTGTCACATCGCTGATGAGATTGTTAATCCTTAAAGCCATAAGTATGTCCTTTTCCCAATGCTGTTAGCTGTATTATATATGTTAATACTTGCGTTGCCAAATAGCCAGTATATTTAAATTTTGGTCGCAAGCTTATTTGCTAAATTACTGACAAGCCACCTGCTTGTCAATTGCCAATTACTAATTACCAATTACCAATTACCAATTACCAATTCCCAGGGCTGTGCCTCATTAACCCAAACCTGCTATATATCTCGCCTCTGAGTCAAATAGCATTAGTTGCTGACACTATCCGCTACTATCTACCGCTTATAATGGGTGTTACCCCCTAGGCGGTACACACGTTAATTTTACCTATAACGTTGAGACTGAGAGGTTGTTTGTGAATAAAAGTAACAGTCACGCGGGCCCATCGTCCGAGAAAAAACCCAGTTTCCCATACCCACACACAAACTTTACAAACAGGATCTAAGTTCTTTACAAAGCCATAATCGCCGATCGCTTATATTCTTTGGCAAAATCCACTGCTTTCAGGTCTTTTACTCATGTCAACTCCTAACTCGTCTTCCCATCAAAACAACAACAACTCTGTAAAATCACTGCCAGCGACAGATATCGTCCCAACACAGCAAGACAGTAACAATCTGCCCAGCGAACCAAGTATAGAACAGCTACTGGAAGCTTTGGCTGGCAAAGTACCCACTGAATCTGCTGAAATAGAACGCTTGAAAACGTGGAAAGAAGATTTCAAGCGGCTGTTCCAATTTCTAGGCGACCGCCGCGTTTTAATCGCAGTAATGGAACCGGGAACTTTTGCCCTGCGTTACGCTAACGCTGCATTTTGTCGCTTGGCCGGTTGGGAGGGTACCTCTTTGGCAACTCAATCTACCAACGGTGGGTTTGCAGAAACCGGGATCACTCTGCTGGAAATGTTCGAGGAGTGGAACGGCAAAACAGCAGGACAATTGTACCGCCACCACCTTTTGCACTGGGTATTTAAGCAATATTATCAAATTGATATCGACGGTTTGCAGGTGCTAGACGAACCTGTCACGGCGAGTGTAAAAAACCCCAAACACCGACAAGCCAGATTTATTGAATTTTGGCTCTGTTCCCAACAGTTGAAAATTAGTCGGATTGACTCAAAAATAGATGAATTTGCGGATGTTTCTTTAAGATTAATGCCTGTTGCTGAACGGGAAGCTTGGCTGATGCAGCCGAATCAACTGGAAAATTTAGCCGATCGATTGCAGTTGGATAATTACCGCGTAGAAGGTTTGCTGCTGCTAGAAGGTTTTGATGTCACCGTGCAGGAACAAATTCGGCGGCTGACTCAGTTATTGATCGATCAAGATTCGATGCTGCGGCCAGAAAAATTTGAGAGAATCGATCGGTGTTTGCGATCGCTCTTCAATGCTGACGGCACTTTGCTGCTGCGCCCCGACGACGAACAGGTACAGCTATTAGTTGCAAAAGACGGCCAACATTTACAGCCGATTCTTTATTCAATGCACTCCTTAGAAGATTCTCACTTTTTGAAGGCCACAGCAGCAAATCAAGTTTGGAACGTGCCAGACTTGCGCCGGGAGTGCGAAACCGAGTGCGATCGAACTTTGCGGAAAATGGGGACTCGATCGATGCTGCTAGTGCCCCTGGTAGTCAAATCTATCACCCGCGAGGGGTGCGGGCAGCAGATTTTGGGTGTCGTGGGGCTGTTGTGCGATCGGCCCAACCACTTCAACGGCATTGACGCTCAACACGCCCAAGAACTCATTCCCGCCTTCATTGCAGCCCTGCGGCAAGCCATCCAAGAGCGGTTTACCCACATTCACAACATCCACCCCGCAGTCGAGTGGCGGTTCGCCCAAGAAGCAGAAAGGCGAAGTTGGGGACTGCCCGCAGAAACAATCGTATTTGCTGACGTTCATCCGCTGTACGGAATTTCGGACATTCGCGGTTCTAGCGACGAAAGAAACCGAGCCATTCAAACTGATTTGCTCGAACAATTCCGCTTAGCTTTAGTCATAGCTGATGCCGTTTGCGAAACACAAACTACCCACCTCGGCGAGCAACTCCGGCTCGACTTGCTCGACTACATCCAGCATTTAAAAGAAAAAGTAACAGTTGATATGGAGGTGCGAGCAGCCGAGTATTTAAACGAGCATTTAGAAGTATATTTTGACTATTTTATGCAGTGCGACCCCATGGTTCAGGCAGCCGTTGAAGCTTACCGAGCAGCCTGTGAAAACGAACACAACTGCGTTTACAGCGATCGCACCCGCTACGACCAAATGCTGAACCTAATCAGCACCAAACTCCAAGAAACCTGGACCCGCTGGCAAGAAAAAATGCAGCAAATTCTCCCCCACTACTGCGACATCGAATGCACCGACGGCATCGATCACATGATTTATGTAGGAAAATCGATCGAGCCCAAATTCAGCCAGTTTCACCTGCACAGTTTGCGGTACGAACAACTGCGAGCAATTTGCGACTGCGGCCGCACAGTTTTTCGCCTGCAAGCCGAGTCTCACATTAACATGGAACTCGCACATTTAGTTTTAGTGCAGAATACCACGATCGACATTTTTCACAACGAAAACACCGAAAAAATGTTTGACGTAAAAGGCACTCGCGACATCCGCTACGAACTCGTGAAAAAGCGGATCGAAAAAGCCGTTGACAAAGACTTACAAGAGCGAATTACCCAACCAGGAATGTTAACGGTAGTTTATTCAGCCGAAGACGAATGGGAAGAGTACCAACAATACTTGCGCTACTTGTCTCGCGAAGGTTGGGTAGAGCCAAAAGTTCAGACCGGCCTGGTAGAATCACTGCAAGGAGTCAGCGGTTTAAAATTCGCTCGCGTGCGTATTTTGCCAGAGCCAGTATCAATTTCTACTATCTGTGAAGTTACGGTTGTTACTGATTGAGAACCCGTTCAATTGCCTGTTTTGGGCGGAGTGCGATCGCTGGTATCCCCTCCTGTTTTAGGCGGAGTGCGATCGCTCCCCTCCCCCCTTAAAAAGGGTGAAGCGAAAGCATTCGGGACTCACACACAAGACCGAGGTTACATTTAAGATGTTTGTTGACACCCACGATCACTGCCGCGTTTTCACTTAGTGTATGTGCGCTGTGATTGGATATCCATCGCAAAATATACGAGCTGAATCACACAAAATCAAGAGAACGTAATGTTAATCTAATGATAATTATATTCTGTAATCTATCAGTTAAGTTATGTTAAAATTATCCCGATACCAAATTAATGGTACTCTGCACGAAGGCGTCGAAACAATAATCTATCGCGGACAAACACCCACAGACGAGTCCGCAGCAATTCTGAAAGTCCTCAAAGCCGAACATCCGACACTCGAAGCCATTACCAGGCTCAAACACGAATATCAAATCCGTCAAAATTTAGACAGCGAACAAATCGTCAAATCCATCAGTATCGAAACATTTGACCACCGATTAGGAATCGTTTTAGAAGACTTTGGCGGCGAATCCCTCGCAAAACTGCTGGAAAGAGAAACCTTGAACCCGCGAGTCAATTTAAACATCGCCATCCAAATAGTCAAAGCCTTACAATATTTGCATTTTCAGCACATTATCCACAAAGACATCAAACCCAGCAACATCATTATCAACTCGCAAACAAAACAAGTAAAACTCACCGACTTCGGCATTGCCACAAAACTCAACAAAGAAAACCCGCAATTTAACAATCCCAACTCAGTCGAAGGCACATTAGCCTATATGTCACCCGAACAAACCGGGAGAATGAATCGCACCCTCGACTACCGCACCGACTTTTATTCCTTCGGTATCACATTATATGAAATGCTGACAGGAAAATTGCCTTTCCCCAGCAACGACCCCTTAGAAATAGTTTACAGCCACATCGCAGTTAAACCAATATATCCCCACCAAATCAATTCAGAAATACCTGTCGCCATCTCTGAGATAGTGATGAAATTGATCGCAAAGAATGCCGAAGATAGATATCAAAGTGCGACCGGATTGTTAGCCGACTTAGAAGTTTCTTTGCATCAGTTAGAAACCACCGGACAAATTGCCGACTTCATCCCCGGACGCTTAGATATTCTCAGCCAATTGTTAATCCCCCAAAAATTGTACGGTAGGGAAAATCAGGTTAATCAATTGCTAGCAGCATTTGAACGTGTAGGGGCGGGTTTGGCAAACAATCTCTTAGAAAAAACAACAACCTTAGAACCAAATCTGTCCCCATCAGTAACCAGCGAATTCATGCTAGTATCAGGCTACTCAGGCATCGGCAAATCAGCCGTAGTCAACGAAGTTAGCAAACCGATTACCCGGTCAAAAGGTTACTTCATTAGCGGCAAATTTGACCAATTAAAACGCAATATTCCTTATGCATCATTAATCCAAGCATTTAACTCCTTGCTGCGGCAATTGCTAACAGAAAGTGCAGTTTCATTAGACATATGGCGCACTAAAATTTTAACAGCATTGGGAACAGACGGGCAAGTAATTGCCGACGTAATTCCAAAAGTTGAATTAATCATCGGCAAACAGCCAGAAGTGCCGGAAGTCAGCCCAACAGAAGCACAAAATCGCTTCAATCGGCTTTTCAAAGAGTTTCTGCGCGTTTTCGCGCAAAAAGAACACCCGCTAGTCATATTTTTAGACGATTTGCAGTGGGCTGATTCAGCAACATTGAAATTAATGCAATTGCTAATTACTGACCCAGAGCAGCAATATCTCTTGCTAATTGGTGCTTATCGAGACAATGAAGTTAGTCCGACTCACCCCTTAATTCAGACTGTAGAAGAGATTGAAAAAACTGGTACAATTGTCAACAATATCGTGCTGCAACCGCTGGATTTAGCAAATGTGACTGAATTAGTCACTGAAACACTTAACACTTGCACAGAAAAAGTAACAAATCTAGCCGAGTTAATCTGGAATAAAACGGGCGGCAATCCTTTTTTCTTGACTCAATTACTCCAAGCACTGTATCAAGACTCTCTTTTAAAATTTGAATTTAATCACATTACAAATGAGGTAAGTCAAAGTGGCTGGCATTGGAGTATCGATGAAATCCAAGCCATTGGAATCACCGATAAAAGTGTGGTGGAACTGGTAGCTTCTCGTATTGAAAAGCTGCCCGCACCCACGCAAGAAGTGTTGAAGCTAGCAGCTTGCGTGGGAGATAAATTTGCTCTAGATGTGCTGTCACTTGTTAGCGAAAAGTCAGCTAATTCTACAGCAACTGAACTTTATTCAGCTTTGCAAGCAGGGTTAATTCTGCCCTTGAGCGATGCCTATCGCATTCCTTTAGTTTTCGATCGAGCCGAATCAATCAATCTCAAGTTAGACACTTCGCGGGTTAGTTACAAATTTTTGCACGATCGCGTTCAGCAAGCCGCATATTCGCTAATTCCCGAAGAGCAAAAGCAATTCACCCATTTAAAAATCGGTCAATTACTGTTAAACAATACTCCACCCGACAAGCTAGAAGAAAACATCTTTGATATCGTCAATCAATTGAATGTCGGAATTGACACGATTAGCCAACAGTCAGAAAAAACTCAGTTGGCACAATTAAATTTAACTGCTGGACGCAAGGCAAAAGCGGCTGCTGCGTATGAAGCTGCTGTTAGGTATTTGCGGGTTGCTATGGAATTATTGCCAGCGGATTCTTGGGAAAGTCACTATGAGTTGACGTTAGCAATTTACGAGTCAACAGCCGAAGCTGAATACTTAAACATCAACTATGAAGATTCAAAAAAACTGGTTGATATTGTCGTGCAAAAAGCTAAAATTTTACTTGAGAAAGTGAATGTTTATGAACTTCAAATCCAGTCTTATAACGCTCAAAATAGACTTGTAGAAGCACTCAATACAGGACTGGAAGTCCTGAAACTGTTAGGTATTTCTTTTCCTCAAAACCCCAACGCGCTAAATATTGTGTCGGGACTGATTAATACAAAACTGAGCTTGGGATTGAAACGAATTGAGGATTTAGCTAACTTGACACAAATGATTGATCCCGAAAAACAAGCAGCCATGCGGATTTTATCAGGGATTCTCAGCAGTGCTATTCAGGCCAAGCCCCCACTGGTACCGCTGCTGGCCTTTAGGATGGTCAAGCTGTGCATTAAATATGGTAATTCGCCTTATGCGAGTATTGCCTACGTTTTTTATGGCGTAGTTATGTACAAGCTAGGGGACATTAGTTTGGCATACCAATTCGGTCAACTGGCAATTAGGATGTTAGACAAATTTCCCTCCCGTTCAATCAAAAGTAGAGTTTATACAGCCTTTGGTTCTTTTATTAACCACTGGAACGCCTCTGTCAAGTCAGGATTAGACGAGCTCAAAGAAGGTTTTCAAGCTGGGATCGAAACTGGAGAGTTGGAATATGCTGGTTATTCTATAACTGAATATTGCTTCAAAAAACTGTCGATAGGAGAGCCTCTAGATTTGGTGGAGCAGGAGACTGGTAAATATATGAAACTAATGCAGCAATCTCAACTAGAAATAGCTGTACAGTATATAAGTATAGGCAGGCAGACAGCCCTCAATTTGCGCGGTCAAGCTGTCGAACCCTGCCATTTAGTCGGCGAGAGATTTAATGAATTAAAAATGCTCCCCGTTTTAATAGAAACTAAAAATTTTGTTTTAGTTGGTGTGGTTTATTATGCCAAAACTCAGCTTAATTATCTCTTCAGAAACTATGCGGAAGCCTTGGAAAATTCAAGGTTATTTGAGAAACATGAGGAGTCCGTAGCCGGCTTTTATGTGGTTTCTCTGAATAACTTTTACTACTCTCTCAGTATCATAGCTTTGTATCCAACAACGGGCAAAGTGGAACAAAAGCAATATTTGGAAAAAGTGCTGCAAAACCAAAAGAAGATGAAAAAATGGGCAGTTCATGCTCCGATGAACTATCAACACAAATACGACTTGGTAGCAGCGGAAACAGCGCGCGTTTTGGCGCAAAATGCTGAAGCAATGGAATTGTACGATCGCGCAATTGATGGAGCAGCCAAAAACGGTTACATTCAAGAGGAAGCATTAGCCTATGAATTAGCAGGAGAATTTTATCAAGCTTTGGGTAAAGAGATAGTTTCTCAAGCATATCTGACTAAAGCCTATTATGGATATATCCATTGGGGAGCAATAGCTAAAGTTAAACACTTAGAATCAACACATCCTTTCTTAGCAGCACAGACGCGCACAATTCAAGCCCCAACCCTCGATGTCACCCGCACTGCTTCTGGAAATACTACCAGTAGTAGTTTAGGCGATTTCTTAGACTTAGCTACTTTTATTAAGTCGGCGCAAGCCATTAATGGTGAAATTGTTATAGAAAAATTGTTGACCAAATTAATCAAAATTATTTTAGAAAATGCGGCGGCTCAAAAAGTAGTGCTGCTGCTGCTGAAAAATGAGATCCTCTGCATAGAAGCTACTGGCAGTTTTGCGGAGGATAAAGTGACACTTTTACCGTCTATTCCCGTAGAAAATCGTCAAGATGTTCCCCTGTCTGTGATTAATTACGTACACCGCAGTCAAAAGCATCTGGTTTTAGACAATGCGACTGTCGCTGAACCTTTTAATTTAGATACCTACATTCAGAAATATCAACCCAAATCAATTCTCTGTTTGCCTATTATTTATCAATCTCAGCGGCGCGGAATAATCTATTTAGAAAATGCTTTGACAGTAGGAGCTTTTACAGCAGAGAGGGTAGAAGTATTCAAAGTGTTAATTTCTCAAGTTGCTATTGCTGTAGAAAATGCAGGTTTGTACGCGCGCGAGAAAGAAAAATCTCAACAGTTAGAAAAATCTTTCAATGAACTGCAACAGGCGCAACTGCAACTCATTCAAAGCGAAAAAATGTCGGCTCTCGGCAACTTGATTGCAGGGGTTGCTCACGAAATTAACAATCCGCTCGGTTTTATTGCGGGCAATCTTGATGCTGCTGCTGAGGCGAGCTTAGATTTGATTGATTGCTTACAACTTTACCAAGAAAAATTTCCTAATCCTGGAGATGAATTACAGGATAAAGCATTGGAGATTGATTTAGAATATTTGATCGAAGATTTGCCAAAAATGCTTTTATCTATGAAATCAGGTACGGAGCGCATCCGCAATATTAGCAAGTCTTTGCGGACTTTTTCCCGCGCTGACAGTGCGAATAAAGTGTCAGCAAATATTCATGAGGGCATCGACAGCACTTTGATGATTTTACAGTATCGCCTGAAAGCTAAAGATACTCGCCCGGCGATTAAGATTATCAAAGAATACGGAGATATCCCGCCAGTTAAATGTTATTTTGGGCAACTGAATCAGGTATTTATGAATTTGCTGGCAAATGCGATCGAGTGTTTTGACGAATCCAATCAGGGCCGCACTTATGCTGAAATTGAAGCTTTACCGAATACGATCGCCATTATCACTCAAGTCTCCGAGGATAGCCACAGCGTGGTGATTAAAATCAAAGATAACGGTCAAGGGATGTCATCGGAGGTCAAGTCGAAAATATTTGACCATTTATTTACTACCAAAGGAGTAGGGAAAGGTACGGGTTTGGGCTTGTCTATCAGCAGGCAAATTGTGGAAGAAACCCACGGCGGTAAACTAACTTGCGAATCGATACTGGGAGAAGGTTCGGAATTTGCGATCGCCCTGCCACTTTGATAAAATTTATTCACCACCCTTAGCGAATCAGTCATTGCCAATTGTTTAATCTCAAATCTCAAATCTCAAATGGTATGACTTGTGCTTAACACACACTTTGAAATTTGTCAATTACTAAATATCTATCAAATAGTCCACAGTCCACTGTTTAAAGCAGGCAGTATGCAGTTACATTGTTAGCTAAATCATGTAATAACTGTATTTGATAGGAGTTTTTCGAGTGAACGCTGCCGAACAAGCCAGAAATATAGAAGTTGCCAGCAAAATTGCTGCCGTTGTTAATTTATTCAAGTCCGAATTCCCGGATACGAAAGTCGATTTGAAGCCTTGGATGAATGACGAGGATACCAGGGAACTTGTAGATCCAGATTCGATCGACATTGGTTTCCATTTCCCCGGTAGAAGCCGCTTGCTGCAAAGCCGCAGCATCCTGATTCAAATCCGATTTTACCAAGATCCGGTAGAAGGAAGCCGTCGGGCGATCGGGGTTGAGGCCGCCGGTTACGATCATACGGGTCAGCAGTGGCGCTTTTCCACCGTGGAAAATTGGAGTTTTTTCGGTCAAACCGAACCCGCTGCGGAGTCGGCCCAAAAGCTAAAAGACTTTTGCCGCGAGATATTCGGTTTGTTTAATAGCTGATATTAATTCCGGTTAGAAATCCCCTTTATAAAACTCGGCGATTGAAATCGATCCTACACAAAATTTCGTCCACTCCAAGCGCACTAAAGAAAAAAGGGGATATTTAGGCCGGATTTGATTTTATTCCTAAGTGCCACAATTGTCGATCGACCTACAGCCAACAGGATAAGCAGATTTGTAAGTCGTCGGACGCTTGCCAAACAAAGTATAGCGGTTATCGCGGACTTGTTCGTACACGCGATCGCCCATCCACTTCATCCCCGGCATTGCCCGGTAAGCAGCCACAAACACCTCACCTCCCGGCAATATTCGCCCGATTTCCTCCGCCGCATCGCTGCCCTGCCAGCGCCGTTCCGGGGTATTGCTATCTATCAAAATCATCCCCATTTCGCAGTCGCCAGACGTAATCCCAAAGCGACTTAATTGGTCTAAATCTTGCATGGGAATATACTCAAACCGCTGACCTTGGTCTAAATTTTCTAGTAACTGTACCAAGGTAACGCAGAGATTGCAAGTGCCGTCGTAAATTACGTTGTAATTCATTTGATAACTTCCTAAGTTTTGGATAAAATATTGCAGGAATTGCACCTAACTAACTGTAGGGTGCGCCGGGCCGCGCACCTTACTAACGAACTCTTTTGCTTACAGGAATCTCGATCGCAAATTCCGTGCCTTGACCCGGTGCAGAATTGCACAAAAGCCGCCCGCCGTGTTTCTCCACGACAATTTGATAGCTGATTGACAGCCCCAAACCAGTACCTTTACCAGGTTCTTTCGTAGTAAAAAACGGATCGAACAGCCTTTCGTGAACATCTATCGGAATCCCCGGCCCGTTGTCAGCAATCCGAATCACAATATGAGAAGGATGCCGAATTGAATTATCAGAAACAGCAGAATCTGCTTGCATCAAAGCATCCTGTTCATATTTTACATCCGTACAAATCCGCAGCGTCGGCGAAGGACAATAAGGAATAGGCGCCAGTTCGCCTTCTGCCCACTGTCCAGTCTCCATTGCCTCTTCCAAAGCATCAATTGCATTGCCAATAATATTCATAAATACCTGGTTCAACTGTCCTGCATAACACTGTACGCGGGGCAAATTTCCGAACTCTTTGAGCAGCGTAATTTTCGGATGTCCTGCCGTTTCTTTGAACCTGTGCTGCAAAATCAACAAAGTGCTTTCAATCCCTTCGTGAATATCCACCTGCTTTTGTTCGGCTTCGTCCAATCGCGAAAAATTCTTCAGCGACAGGACAATCTGGCGAATTCGCTCTGCTCCCATTTTCATCGAATTTAACAGCTTTGGCAAATCTGTGAGCAGAAAATTCAAATCGATATTATCTATCTCTTGTTGAATTGCCGGTGTTGGGCGCGGGTATTCCTGCTGGTAAAGTTGCAGCATTCTTAGCAAGTCTTGAAAGTAATCGTCAGCGTGCATGACGTTACCGTAAATAAAGCTAACTGGATTGTTGATTTCGTGAGCAACGCCAGCGACTAATTGCCCCAAACTTACCATTTTTTCATTTTGAACCATCATGCTTTGAGTTTTCTGCACGTCCCGCAGGGCTTTTGCCAATTCTTGATTTTTAGTCCTCAATTGACTTTCCGAAAGCCGTACCGTTTCTTCTGCGTGTTTGCGCTTGGTAATATCTTTACGAATTGCTACATATTGATGGGGTTCTCCGCTGCTATTTAAGAAAGGTACAATCGTAGTATCCAACCAGAATAATGTGCCGTCTTTGGCTTGATTTTTCATTTCTCCCCGCCAAACCTTTCCCTGGCGGATGGTTGACCAAAGCTGCTTGAAAAAATCTGCTGGGTGATAGCCAGAATTGACAAGTTTGTGGGTTTTGCCGATCAGTTCTTCTCGGGAATATTTAAATAGTTCGCAAAATTGATCGTTGACATAGGTAATGACTCCGGAGTCGTTGGTATTCGAGACAATCGCTGATTGATCCAAAGCAAATTTTTCAAATTCCAACTCTTGGAGAGTTTGGCGCAATTCTGCTTCTGCTTGTTTGCGATCGCTAATATCGGTAATCATCCGCAAAACCCCGGAAAATTTGCCCTCAGCGTCGAAGGTTGGCGTCGCCGATACGATCGCCCACAAGTGAGATCCGTCTTTGCGAGTAAACCTAAAATCGTGGCGTTCGCGAATGCCTTGCCGCCTGCGTTCCACGTAACTTTCTGCTATTTCCCTAGATTCTGCGTCGATAAACTCAAATAGCGATCGCCCCAGCATTTCCTCCACAGTATACCCGAGCATTTCGGCCATCCGACAGTTAGCAAAAGTCGTGATGCTTTCAGCGTCAAACATCCAAACACCCTCCGAAGCCGTCTCGACAATGCAGCGGTAATAACTCTCGCTTTCCCTGACTGTTGCCTCTGCTTGCTTGCGCTCGGTAATATCAGTTTGCACCGCAATAAAACCTTCGAGTTCTCCTGTTTCTTGATAAATTGGGGCGATGGAAAGCGCCACCCAATAACCCCTTCCATCCTTGCTGTAATTGTAAATTTCCTGATTGAACGGCACGCCTGTAGCCAAAGCCGATCGCAGTTGAGCAATAGTTACCGGGTCTGTTTGAGGGCCTTGCAGTACCTCACCCGGTTTTTTTCCCTGCATTTCTGCCAGCACGTAACCGCTAATCCGAGTAAATCCTTCATTCACCCATTCAATGCAGCCTTGAGCATCAGTAATAATCACACCCTTTTGCGTTTTTTGAGCCACAATGGCCAAGCGCGACAATTCTGTTTCTGTTTTTTTGCTTTCCGTAATATCTTCAGCAATACCCAGAATGTACTTAGGCGCGCCAGACTCGTCAAATAAAGGAACTTTTTTCTTGTGTACAATTCGCTTTCCCCGGCGCGGAAGTTGGATAGTTTCTTCAGGCAAATCGACGCATTTTCTCGTTGCCAACACTTCTAAATCTTGTTCGTGGAAGTAATTAGCCTGCTCTGAATCCAACAAATCAGCAGCATTGTTTAACATCACTTCATCCTTGGAATAGCCAAACAATTCTTCGCTAGCAGTATTCCAATAAATAAATTTTTGTTCTACAGCATCTTTAATAAAGACACTAATCGGCAGATTTTGCAGTACCGCATTCAGAAAATCTTGAGTGTTTCGCAAATTTTCCTCAGTTCGCTTTCGCTCCGTAATATCCAAAATCACTCCGTCGAGATAAACAACCCGAGACAGAGAATTTGCGCTGGGCAAAATCGGCTTGATCGGCGAAACCCGTGCTGCCAAAAATCCCTCTATTTCCCCTTGTCTCTCTTGTCGAACTCTGCTCTCCTGGGCCTCACAGCCAACAGCTTGACCTTTTTCGTAAACCCACCTAATTTCCCCGTCAGCCCGGACAATGCGGTATTCAAGGATGTACGGAGTTCCAGTTGCTACACTTTTTTTGACAGCAGCATCCACATTTGTGCGGTCTTGAGGATGGATAATGCTGGCAAAAGAACGGACGCAATCGTTGATAAAATCCGAGGATGGATAGCCTGATATTTCTTGAACAGCCTCGCTCAAAAACGCCATTGTCCTTGTTAATGGGCCGTCGGGACTTGTACAGTCGCAGGTACAGCGGTAGACAGCACCGGGAATATTAGCTACTAAATTTTTATATTTTTCTTCGCTGCTTAACAAAGATGAGCCATCTTCGTTATTGCGATCGCCGTTCTTAAATTTAGAAGAATTAGAGGAAATTTGCATGAGTTTTTCACTTGTGAGTGCGGGGGCAAGTGTTAGAGTAGATGACCGTATTAAAAGTGAATTTAATTTGCGAAATAATCCGTTATAAACTAATATAGTACAAAATTAGTTCTGCGAACATTCTGAAAATTTGATGGTGGCTAATAGGTAGAGCTAATTAAGCCTAGAGAGGTAGAAAACAGTTCGGTAACGGATTTAACGGATTTAACGGATTTAACCGATTTAATGGATGGATGTTGAGGTTTGAGGGTTCGAGGGAAGATTTTCCCACTTTCCCACTTTCCCACTTTCCCACTCCCCCCCATCTCCCATCTCTGGGTCGGACACTCCCCCACTCCCCCACTCCCTCACTCCCCCTCTCTCGTTAGAATAAGATAACTTGCCTTGCTACCGTGAGCCCCTCAAACAAAACACCATGACTCAACAACAACCCCGGATTTGCATTCTCGGCGGAGGCTTCGGCGGACTCTACACAGCCCTGCGCTTGAGTCAGTTACCCTTCTCCAAAACCGAAAAACCCGAAATTGTCCTAGTTGACCGCCGCGATCGATTTTTGTTCGTTCCCCTGCTGTACGAACTCCTGACAGGCGAACTCCAAACCTGGGAAATTGCCCCTCCGTTTGCCGAGATCTTGCAAAACACAGGTGTGCGCTTTTGTCAAGGTACTGTCTCCGGCATCGATTTGGAGCAAAAGCGAGTGCAGTTACACGACGGGCCAGAAATTCCGTGCGATCGCCTGGTTTTAGCTTTAGGTGGCGAAACTCCCCTAGATATGGTCAAAGGTGCCGTTGAATACGCTTACTCATTTCGCACCCTCGACGACGCCTACCGCTTAGAAGAAAGACTGCGGTTTTTAGAAGCCAGCAACACCGATAAAATTCGGGTTGCGATCGTCGGCGCCGGTTATTCGGGAGTAGAATTAGCTTGTAAATTAGCCGATCGACTCGGAGAAAAAGGTCGCGTGCGGTTAGTCGAGCAAGGCGACATGATTCTGCGGACATCACCGGAGTTTAACCGCCAAGCCGCCAGCAAAGCTTTAGAAAAACGGAAAGTGTGGATCGACTTAGAAACAGCAGTAGAGGCGATCGAAGCGGACACAATATCCTTACTTTACAAAGGACAATTAGATGTTCTCCCCGTAGACATAGTATTGTGGACAGTAGGAACTCAAGTTAGTCAAGCAGTGCGATCGCTACCCCTCAAACAAAACCACCGCGGTCAATTAACAGTCAATCCGACAATGCAAATTATCGACCATCCAGACATATTTGCCTTAGGAGACTTAGCTGAATGTCACGATGCGATCGGTCAAAAAGTCCCCGCAACAGCCCAAACAGCCTTCCAGCAAGCTGACTACACCGCCTGGAACATTTGGGCATCCCTCACCGGCCGCCCATTACTTCCTTTCCGGTATCAGCCGCTAGGAGAAATGATGACATTAGGAATTGACAACGCCACCCTAGCCGGTGTAGGAATTCAACTCGACGGACAACTAGCACACATTGCTCGTCGCCTAGCCTATCTCTACCGGATGCCAACATTAGACCATCAACTAAAAGTTGGTTTTAATTGGATTAGCAAGCCGATTCAGGAGTTGCTTAAAAGTTAGTTAATTGTTGACTGTTAACCGTTAACCGTTAAAGTTAGTTAATTGTTGACTGTTAACTGTTGACCGTTGACGGTTGATTGTTGATTTTAGGACTTATGATGGCGGCCCATAAACCGCGTTCTGCACGGAAATACTTCACTAATACCCGCAGAGTGGGTAAAAGCCTAGTTTTTTATCTCGGGTGTAGATAATAGAATATTAGCCACGATAAAAAATGCAAACTTCCACATTGAAACAGCCAAAAACCGAACTTCCACCGTTAATCGAGCGGGAAATTCTGTTTGGAAATCCTGAAAAAACTAGCCCCGAACTTTCACCCGACGGCAAGTATCTCGCCTACATTGCACCAGATGAAAACAACGTTTTGCAAATGCAATTGCGTACCGTCGGTCAAGCAGACGATCGCCAACTGACAGCAGATAAAAAACGGGGCATCCGCATCTTTTTCTGGACTTACAGCGGCGAAGAGTTAATTTACCTCCAAGATGCCGACGGTGATGAAAACTGGCATTTATTCTCAGTAAATATCCACTCAAATCAGGTTCGCGACTTGACACCATTTCAAGGCGTTCAAGCTCAGCCGATCGCCTTTGACCGCAACTTCCCCAATGAAATATTAGTGGGAATGAACATCCGCGATCGCAGCAAGCACGACGTTTACCGCATCAACCTCAAAAATGGTGCCGTTGAATTTGACACCGACAACCCAGGTAACATCGTCGGTTGGACTGCTGACGCCCAATTTCAAGTGCGGGCGGCCACAGCCACCACTGCCGACGGCGGGTCAGAATTAGTGTTTCGGGAAACTGCGGACAAATCTTGGGAAAGCCTGCGAAGCTGGGGGCCCGACGAGGAAGGTGGTGCCGTCATGTTCTCAGAAAACGGCAAAATTCTTTACATGATGGGCAATCATGATGCTAACGCCGAACGTTTGATCGCATTAGACTTAGAAACCAAACAAGAAACCGATCTCGCCTCTGACCCAGAATACGATGTCGGCGGCATTGTCGTACACCCCACCAAGCGAGAGATTCAGGCGGTTTCCTTTTACAAGGACAAGCAAGAGTGGCAGATTTTAGACCAAAGCATAGCAGAGGATTTTGAGGCGATCGGCAAATTTCGCCCCGGCGAATTCTCCATCACCAGCCGCAACCTCGCCGATACCACTTGGCTAGTCGCTTACATGACAGACGACGGCCCGGTTTACTACTATGCGTTCGATCGCGCCTCCAAAACCTTCACCTTTCTGTTCAGCAACCAACCCAAACTCGAAGGGCTACCGCTATCATCAATGGAACCCATTTCTTACACCGCAAGAGATGGTTTAACCCTTCACGGCTACCTGACAAAACCGGTTGGTATCTCAACGCCCGTACCGACAGTCTTGCTTGTTCACGGCGGCCCCTGGGGACGCGATACCTGGGGTTACGATCCAGAAGCCCAATGGCTGGCAAACCGAGGTTACGCCGTTTTGCAAATCAATTTTCGCGGTTCCACCGGCTACGGCAAAGCCTTTCTCAATGCCGGCAATCGCGAATGGGCCGCTAAGATGCACGACGACTTGCTAGATGGGGTTAATTGGCTTGTAGAAACAGGAATTGCTCAACCAGATAAAATTGCGATTATGGGCGGTTCTTACGGTGGTTATGCTGCCTTAGTGGGATTGACCTTTAGTCCCAATGTTTTTGCCTGCGCCGTCGATATTGTCGGGCCAAGCAATTTGATTACACTGCTGCAAAGTATTCCCCCTTACTGGGAACCGATCAAAGCAAATATGTATCACCGCGTCGGCAATTTGGAAACAGAACCAGAGTTTCTCAAATCGATCTCGCCCTTATTTTTTGTCGATCGCATCCAGAAACCTTTACTAATCGGCCAAGGTGCCAACGATCCGCGAGTCAAGGAAGCAGAAAGCGAGCAAATTGTCAATGCCATGAAGCAAGCCGGCAAACCTGTAGAATACGTGCTTTATACAGACGAAGGACACGGATTCGCGCGGCCAGAAAATCGCCTGCACTTTTATGCTATCGCCGAAGAATTCCTAGCCAAATATTTAGGAGGCAGATTTGAACCTGCGGGCAACATTGCCAATCATTCTGGCGTAGTTAATCCGCAAACAACTCACAACTGAAAAAGTTTGTAGTGAGGACTGAAGTCCTCCAACATAAAATCCTAGGCAATCAGGACTAAAGTCCTTACTACAAACAAATAACAAATAACAAATAACAAATAACAAATGACCAAAGTAATTTTTTTAGACGCCGCCGGTACACTATTTGACGTTCGCGGCAGCGTCGGCGAAGTCTACGGAAAATTCGCCAGCAGTTGGGGAATAACTGTTTCTAACGAAGACTTAAATACAGCTTTTTTCCAAAGCTTCGCCTCAGCAAGCCCGATGGCATTTCCAGGGATAGAAGCAGCAAAAATTCCCCAACTAGAATTTGAATGGTGGCAAGCAGTTGCCGCGAAAGCTTTTGAAATAGCAGGCGTTATTCACGAATTTTCAGACTTTTCCAAATTCTTTGTCGAACTATACGCTCATTTTGCCACCGCCGAACCTTGGTTCGTCTATCCCGACGTATTCCCAGCATTAAATAAGTGGCAGCAACAAGGAATTGAATTAGCAGTAGTATCGAATTTCGATTCCAGAATTTATGCAGTATTAAAATCACTAAATTTAGCTGAATATTTCACATCAGTGACAATTTCTACCGAAGTGGGTGCAGCAAAACCAGACTCTCAAATTTTTACCGCTGCTTTGCAAAAGCACAACGGCATTGCCGAGAATGTGTTGCATATCGGCGACAGCTTCAAAGCAGATTATTGCGGTGCTAAAGCCGCTGGATTAAAAGCAATTTGGTTGAACCGAGAACAGGAAAAAGTAGAATCCGGCAAGTTGCCTTTAACTGAAACGAAAATAGAACAGTGCAGCAGCCTTGATTATTTGGCATTTTAACTTTACAATTTTAGCTAACGTACACAATTTAATAAATCAATTATCTGTAGGGTGCGCGTTGCACACCTTATGATTATCTGTAGGGTGCGTGCGGCGCACTTTACCGTTATTAACTAACGTACAAGATTTAATACATCAATAGCTTTACTGCTATAGGGAGACCGTAGTATCTAATCATGAAAAAAACATCGCTGACAACTATATTAACAGACACAATCACCGTGTTTTGGGGAGAATGGTTAGATTTGCGAGTCCGAATTCTGCCAGTTGCCGCCGCTGGTTTAATATCCCCACTCATTTACATTCTCGCTTTTGGTTTTGGTTTGGGAAGTTCTTTGCCTAAACCTGCAATTGGCGGCAATTATCTAGAATTTATGCTGCCGGGAATGGTAGCACTCTCATCGATGACAGTAAGTTTTACCGGCACAGTATTTTCGATTTGCGGCGAACGCCTTTTTACGAAAACATTTGAGGAATTGCTGTTGCTGCCAGTACACCCGCTCGCTTTGCACGCGGGCAAAATGCTAGCAGGAATATTGCGGGGAATGCTGACTTCAGTTTCTGTGATTTTAGTAGCTGTTTTGTTTACTCAAAAGCTCGTTTTTCTGAATCCACTATTTTTGTTAGTGATAATTCTCAACTCCGCTGTATTTGCGGGCCTGGGAGTGATAGTTGGGTTAACCGTAAAATCTCTAGAATCTGTGGGATTGTACAACAATTTTCTGATAACTCCTATGTCATTTTTAGGAGCGACTTTTTTCGACCCAGCCTCGCTACCCGTAGCCCTGAAAGGAATAGTTTATCTGTTGCCGCTGACTTATGCCAGCATTGGATTGAGAGCTGCTGCTTACGATGTGGCAAAGTTTCCTTGGTACAGCATACCTGTTTTGTTAGTGGCTGCGATCGCCTTTTCTTTAATCGGCGCCCGTCAGTTTACTACCCAGCAAGACTGAAGAAAGCGATTAGTCATTAGTCATTGGTCATTGGTCATTAGTCATTAGTCCAAAAATTAAATAATAGCGGTAAGGTGCGCGGCCCGGCGCACCCTAAATAATAGCAGTTGTGAGCCCAGGAATGCGGTTATTAGTCATTAAGTATCGGCTTAAAAGATATTATAAAGTAACTTATAAACCAATCGAAAAATAGCTGTTCCAGCGATCGCACCCAAAGCACCCAACCATCCCACAAACAACACGCCAGTAATCGGAGAATTCGGATAAATCGCAACTGCAGCCGTCTGTAAAGCCGGGAAAAACCACAGCATAGCCAGAGTACCTGCGCCAATAATCAACATCTCAGTTTGTTCGATCGCCCTGCGGTACTGGCCGTAAATCAGACCCCCCACAATCATCCCCAACAATCCGATACCAACGCCCGGAGACAGCGGCAAACTCGTCAGGGCGATCGCCAGCAGCCCCCCCTCAAAACCCGTAAACGCCGCCCCGGACAAAACCTCCCAAATCGACAAAGCCCCTTTCTGGGAAGGTTGCAGGCCTGACGGAGGACTTGCAGGAACAGGCACAGGAGGCTGCTGAGTCGGCGGTACCTGCTGAGTCTGTAGGGGAGTCGGAGTCCTGACTATCGGCGGTGCCACGACCCTCGTAGGCTGTTGAGAATTGTATTTCAAAGCCGCTTCCACCTCCGCTGCCGACTGAAAACGCTGACTGGGAGCTGATAATAACATTCGATCGAGAACTTGAGCCAAACGCGAGCTTACCTGCACCCGCGAATGCCAATTCCACTCATTTCTATAACTATCAAACAACTCCGTCGGCTGCAAACCGCTCAGCAAAGTAATGCAAGTCACACCCAAAGCATACAAATCCGTTGCCGGATACACTTCTTGCCCGCTCATCTGTTCTGGGGGAGCGTAACCCAGAGAATAAATACCAGTCGAAGCTTTTGCACTCCCAACACTTTGTGTTACTTGTTTAACAGCCCCAAAATCTAATAAATAAAGCCGACCATTTTTACCCCGCATAATATTAGCAGGTTTAATATCCCGGTGAATGGAACCGCGAGAGTGCACAAAATCGAGAATCTTCAAAATTTCCCGCAGCACCTCCACCGTCTGGGCCTCCGAAAACTTGCCTTTAACAGCCAGTTCATCCTCCAAATTTTCACCGTCAATAAATTCTTGAACCAAATAGAAAAGCTGATCGTTTTTTCCCGGCTGCAAACTCGGAACAGTCACCTCAAAAAACGCCAGCAAACTGGGAATTTGCGAATGTTCGTTTCCCAGCTCTTCCAGCACCGCCGCTTCCCGTTCAAACAGAGTTTGAGCGATTTTTAGCTGTGCCGGAGTCAGACTTACCGACGGTTGCAAAAGTTTAGCAACGCACTGCCGCATCGCCGGAGTATAGCGGTCTCTGGCCAAAAACGCCGCCCCAAAACCACCTTGACCCAACAACCTCACGGGCAAATAGCGACCGCTCAAAATCAGGGGCATCCCGCAAGTCGTGCAAAACTTTTGCTGCACCGTTTTTAGCAGCGAACTGTCATCGAGGTCGGGAAAATAGTTTTGAGGGCGCGGGCAGCCCGGGCGGGTGCAGTAAACTTCCATTTTGGTTTGGTAAGTGGTTGTTGGTAATTGGTAATTGGGAATTGGTAATTGGGAATCGGCCATTTTTCCCAGGGGTTATTAAACCAGATTTTAATCTCTCAACTAACCGCAAACTGCTAACAACCGGCGACCTAATAGATTAAGCTCCCGCCGAGTTTGGAGTTGCTATTTCTATGAATCCCAAATCGATCGCCGGGGGTTCTTTCTTCTCGTGGATGGTGGAATAAGTAGCAAAGGAAGGCAAAATTTCATTGCTGAAAGCCTCTGCTGCTTTAGAACGGTAGCGGTTGGGGTTGTAAATCAGCGACAAAATCCGAGTTACCAAAACTTCCTCCATTTGAGATTTGTGCAAGACGCCCATGAGCAACTCTTTTTCGATCGCCGAAACCGAGACAAAAGCAGCTCCCAGCCCCGACTGAACGGCATTTTTAATTGCTTCGATCGAATTTAGCTCCATCTCAATTTTTAAGCGGCGCGTGTCAATGCCGCAGCGAGTCAGTACCTGATCGATTACTTTGCGGATAGTAGACTGCGAATCGAGGGAAATAAACTGCAATTTGTAAAGGTCTTCTTTTTGGATAGTTTCTTGTTGTACCATCGGGTGAGATGGAGGGAGAATCAGAGCCAGTTCGTCCTCAGCGTAAGGAACAATTTCTAAAGCTTCTACAAGTTCGGTAGGAATTTCTCCGCCAACAATTGCCAAATCGATTTGCCCGTTGGCCACACTCCACGCCGTGCGGCGGGTCGAGTGAACGTGAAGCTGTACGGCTACATCCGGGTACTTTTGGCGAAACATCCCGATCATCCGGGGCAGCAAATACGTCCCCGTTGTTTGAGAAGCGCCCACGATCAAAGTACCGCCTTGCAGATTTTGCAAGTCTTCCAGAGCTCGACAAGTTTCCTGGCAAAGCGATAAAATTTTCTCGCCGTAACTCAGCAGCAGGTGTCCGGCTTCGGTCAGTTGAGCCCGCCGCCCCCCCCGGTCAAACAGTGGCACGTCCAATTGTCTCTCTAAGTTTTGCACCTGCAAGCTAACTGCTGGCTGCGATACATAGAGGCTGTCTGCGGCGCGTTTGAAGCTTCCTTCAGAGGCGATCGCCTTGAGAATGCGTAACTGGTCTAAAGTGAAAGGAAGGTCAGACATATATCTAAATTGTCAGTTGGTGTAGGGGCGGGTCTTCTGTCAATCTCTGCGGTCAATCGACAAGCTGGTTCGATCGGCTGTGCAAAAGTCGGAGTTGACTTCGAGGCCAGTCATTTGACTGCAACAGACGCAACCTTACAGACAGTTGTACTCGTCCTCGGTCCTCCGTCTTTAGTTGTTATCCGGTCACTAATGACTGATGACTGATGACTGAAGACTGATAACCGCTGATTGCTCCCATAGATACTTTGTGACACAAATTGGCCGAGAATCAATAACTTTTCTTAATATTTGCAATGACGATCGACTTGGCGCTCGACTCCCACTTAGTTATTTTGGGCCTGTTACTGGTTTTTGCGATCGCCCACAGCGGTTTAGCAGCCCTCCGGCCAAAAGGTGAAAAGCTGATCGGGCCGAGACTTTACCGGGTTTTGTTTGCCCTTGTCAGTTTGCCGCTAGCCGTCATTCTGATTGTCTACTTTTTCAACCACCGCTACGACGGTTTGCAGCTTTGGCAAGTACAGGGATTACCCGGAGTTAAACCTGCAGTTTGGATACTTTCGGCAATTTCTTTTCTGTTTCTGTACCCAGCCACTTTCAACCTCCTAGAAATTGCCGCCGTCCAAAAGCCCCAAGTTCACCTCTACGAAGCCGGCATCATTCGCATCACCCGTCACCCGCAAATGGTGGGACAGGTGATTTGGTGCGTAGCGCACACCCTGTGGATTGGCACTAGCTTTACCCTCGTCACTTCCCTCGGTTTGGTACTTCACCACCTGTTCGGAGTGTGGCACGGCGACAGGCGACTTCAGGCTCGTTTTGGAGAATCCTTTGAAACCATCAAATCTCGAACCTCAATAATTCCATTTTTGGCAATCCTACAAAAGCGCCAAACCCTTGATTTGCTAGAGTTTCTGCGTCCTTCCTACGTAGGTGTAGTCATTTTTACGGGCCTGCTGTGGAAAATTCATCCTTTTTTGATGCGTGTCACTAGGAACATATACTGGTAGCATGATCCCTAGGATAGAAAAAAATTATTAAATTTTGAGGGATCATGGTGTTGTCGGTTAGCGAACGCACTTTTGCACAAGAGGTTTTTCAAGCCTCTACCCCCGTTTTAGTTCACTTTTCGGCGCCTTGGTGCGGTTTGTGCCGCGCGATCGACCCGACGCTTAAGACTTTTGAGGAACAGTGGGCAGGAAAAGTCAAGCTCGTAGGGGTGAATGCGGATCAATGTTTCAAGTTGAGCCACACTTACCGGCTGACAAGTCTGCCCACGCTGATTTTGTTTGAGGGCGATAAAGTTCGATTTAGATTTGAAGAGTACCAAGGGCGGGAGGAACTGCGGCGGACTCTGGATTCCTGGATGCTCCCGGCTCACGTAGCTTCCCCATCTCAACGGCTGCAACGCCAGGAAGTAGCCAACAGGTAACGCTTCCAAGGCATTCGGCTCTTGTTGACAAGGCCTTCGGCTTTTATGTCGGAAGCAGAAGGCATTCCCCATTTGTCCATCAACCATCCCACACCAAAATAAATCTCGCCGTCTTGAATGGTACAGGACTGTGAGATTTGTCGTATAGTTTCCGTTTGCACCAGAATAATTTTCGGCGTGCAAGTGCGCTCGTCTCGCTGGCGATGAAAAAAGTAGTGCGATGTCTCCCTCGTTTGCACTCGGCTATAGCAATACTTAAAGAATTGGATCGAGTATTTTGGCCCAGTCGCGCAGGCGTGTGTCACAATTGTTTACAGTTTTGGCAATATCTAGTAGAAACTTTAAACTACCTATCAGTCATGGAACTGCTTTATCAATACGCTTGGCTGATTCCAGTCCTGCCGCTGGCAGGCGCAATGCTAGTAGGTCTAGGCTTAATCACCTTTAACCAGGCAACCAACAAACTCCGACAAGCGAATGCGATATTAATCGTCTCCGCGCTCGGAGGGTCAATGGTACTCTCCTTCGCATTGCTGTGGAGTCAACTACAGGGCCACGCACCCTACACCCGCACTATTCAGTGGGCTTCTGCTGGCGACTTCTCGCTGAATATGGGCTATATCATCGACCCCCTGACGGCGGTAATGCTGGCGATCGTAACCACGGTCGCCTTTTTGGTGATGATTTACACCGACGGCTACATGGCTCACGATGACGGGTACGTGCGCTTTTACGCCTACCTGAGCATCTTCAGCGCCTCGATGTTAGGTCTGGTAATCAGCCCGAACATCGTTCAGATTTACATTTTTTGGGAACTCGTAGGTATGTGTTCGTACCTGCTAGTCGGATTTTGGTACGATCGCAAACCCGCTGCTGACGCTTGCCAAAAAGCTTTTGTCACCAACCGCGTCGGCGACTTCGGCCTGCTGCTGGGCATCCTCGGCATTTACTGGGCCACCGGCAGCTTTGAATTTGAGGTGATGGGCGAACGCCTGCACTCATTAGTCGAATCCGGTGCTCTTTCGGCGACTCTGGCGACAATCTTCGGCGTCCTCATATTTTTGGGGCCAGCAGCCAAATCCGCTCAATTCCCGCTCCACGTCTGGCTCCCAGACGCAATGGAAGGCCCGACACCGATTTCGGCCTTAATCCACGCCGCGACAATGGTAGCCGCCGGCGTATTCCTGATCGCTCGGATGTACCCGGTGTTTGAAGGGCTGCCAGCAGTCATGAATTTGATCGCCTGCACCGGCTGTTTTACGGCATTTATGGGCGCTTCGATCGCGATTACCCAAAATGACATCAAAAAAGGCTTAGCCTACTCCACCATCTCCCAACTCGGCTACATGGTGATGGCAATGGGCGTCGGCGCTTACAGTGCCGGACTTTTCCACTTGATGACACACGCTTACTTCAAAGCAATGCTGTTCCTGTGTTCGGGTTCAGTCATTCACGGTATGGAAGATGTCGTCGGCCACAACCCGGCTCTGGCTCAAGATATGCGAGTCATGGGCGGCTTGCGCAAATATATGCCGATTACCGCTTCTTGCTTTTTGATCGGCAATTTAGCAATCTGCGGAATTCCGCCGTTTGCAGGTTTCTGGTCAAAAGACGAAATCCTCGCCAGCGCCTTCGCAGCAAATCCCGCTCTGTGGGCTGTTAGCTGGCTGACGGCCGGGATGACCGCGTTTTATATGTTCCGGATGTATTTCAGCACCTTTGAGGGCGAATTCCGGGGAAATGACAGCGCCATCAAGCGGCAACTCCTGCAACCCGGTGTTGCTTTCGGCCCTGGAGCGATGAACGTTAAGGAATTGGCATCAACTGGCGACAGTCACGACGAGCACGACCATTTCCCTCACGAATCTCCTCTGACAATGGCTCTGCCATTGGTAGTATTGGCAGTACCTTCTGTGTTTATCGGTTTTCTCGGTACGCCGTTTGCCAATTATTTCGAGCAGTTTGTTCGCGCTCCTGGCGAGTCTCTCGAACAAGTTTTGGAACACGCTGCTGAGTTCAATTTGACGGAATTTTTGATTATGGGCGGAAGCTCTGTAGGTATTGCTTTGCTGGGCATTACTTTGGCTTCTCTGATGTATTTGAGCCGTAAAATTGATGCTGGGGCGATCGCCCAAAAAATCAAACCGCTTTACGAATTTTCCCTCAACAAGTGGTATCTCGACGATATCAACGAATTTCTCTTTGTCAAAGGCAGTCGCCGTTTAGCGCGGCAAGTCATGGAAGTGGATTTGCGAGTCGTCGATGGTGTAGTCAACTTAACAGGGCTGATCGCACTGGTTAGTGGCGAAGGTTTGAAATACTTTGAGAGCGGTCGCGCTCAATTTTATGCCCTGATTGTGTTTGTCGCAGTTCTGGGTTTTGCGATCGTTTCGGGAGTCAGTTAAATCCCTAGGGACACGGCCTTGTCCACATGGTGTCAACAACCATGTCAAACCTAGTACGGGTCTGCTGTCTGACGATTAGGGTTCGATCCCCCCGGCGCCCCCCCTGATAATCGGGGGGGACAGGAATCTTCTCTCGCGTCCCCCTTCTTGAGGGGGATGCGAGGGGGATCTAGACTCAGGTAAAAGCAATATTGATCGAGGGTTTTAGGCTTAAAATCACACGCTTTGGGCATTGCCGTATCCCCACTAGGAGATACTTTTTGGAATGATATTAGGTTAATAAATCACAATTGACAATTAGCAAATAGAAATAAATTTTTCATTAAACTTAACTGTTGCGATCGCATAATTTGTCCAAATAATAGCCAAAAAAAAAATAGTTCCGTCTAAAGAAAGTATAAAATTTAGGCCAAAATGGGCAAAATGTGTTTAAACCTAATAACTGATGGCTCATTTTAAAACGCAATGGATACAGCTAACTTTCCCTGGTTAACAACAACAATTCTGTTTCCCATTGCTGCGTCCTTGCTGATTCCTTTAATTCCCGATAAGGATGGCAAGACGGTGCGGTGGTATGCCCTAATTGTGGGCTTGATCGATTTTGCCCTACTTGTTTACGCTTTTTACACTCAGTACGACTTCAGCAATCCGGGACTGCAACTGGTAGAAAGTTATACTTGGGTGCAGCAACTCGATTTAAATTGGTCTGTGGGTGCTGACGGTTTATCAATGCCGCTGATTTTGCTGACTGGTTTTATTACTACTCTGGCTACTTTAGCGGCTTGGCCGGTCACATTTAAACCGAAGCTATTTTACTTTTTGATGTTGACAATGTACGGCGGGCAAATAGCAGTTTTTGCCGTGCAAGATATGTTGCTGTTTTTCCTGGTTTGGGAACTGGAATTAGTACCCATTTACCTGATTTTGTCCATCTGGGGCGGCAAGAAGCGCCTTTACGCAGCAACTAAGTTTATCCTGTACACCGCAGGCGGTTCGCTGTTTATTTTGCTTGGCGGGCTGACGATGGCGTTTTACGGCGATACGGTGACTTTCGATATGCGGGCGATCGCAGCTAAAGATTACGCCCCCAATGTAGAATTGCTCCTGTACTCAGGTTTCTTAATAGCTTACGGCGTCAAACTGCCGATTTTTCCGCTGCACACTTGGCTCCCTGACGCTCACGGGGAAGCAACCGCACCCGCCCACATGTTGCTAGCAGGAATTCTGCTAAAAATGGGCGGTTACGCTTTGCTGCGGATGAATGCGGGAATGCTCCCCGATGCTCACGCTACCTTCGCACCCATCTTGGTAATTTTGGGTGTGGTTAACATTGTTTACGCCGCCTTAACTTCTTTTGCTCAGCGCAATTTGAAGCGGAAAATTGCTTATTCTTCGATTTCGCACATGGGGTTTGTGCTGATTGGGATAGCTTCGTTTACCGATTTGGGAACTAGCGGTGCAATGCTGCAAATGGTTTCCCACGGTTTAATCGGGGCGAGTTTGTTCTTTATGGTGGGTTGCACTTACGATCGCACTCACACGCTCATGCTCGACGAAATGGGCGGTGTCGGGCAGAAAATGCGTAAGGTTTTCGCCATGTGGACTGCTTGTTCTATGGCTTCTTTGGCTTTGCCGGGAATGAGCGGTTTTGTAGCAGAATTGATGGTGTTTGTGGGTTTTGCAACGAGCGATGCTTACAATCCTGTGTTTAAGGTTTGCGTAGTATTTCTAGCTGCTGTCGGGGTGATTTTGACTCCGATTTATCTGCTGTCGATGCTGCGCGAAATCTTCTACGGGCCTGAGAATAAGCAATTGTCCGACCACGAGGAATTGGTGGATGCGGAACCGCGAGAAGTGTTTATTATTGCGGCTCTGTTAGTGCCGATTATTGGCATTGGTTTGTATCCGAAAATTCTGACTCAGGTTTATGATGCGACTACTGTACAGTTGACTGCAAGATTGCGCGATTCTGTGCCGTCGCTTGTGGCTAAGGCTGCTGCGGATAAAACTCTGTCTCTGCGAGCTCCTGCGATCGAGCCGAGCAAGTTGTGATTTAAACTGGATGCGAGGAAGAAAACCCCCAAACCCGTTTTAAAATGGGTTTGGGGGTTTTCTATTTTTATTGATAGACCAATCAGGGAAACTTTGGCTCTCAAGCAATTTGGAATTGGGTTTTAGAAACAAAGTGGGCAGGCGGTAAATGAGGGCGATCGGAGTGTTATACCGCAACGGCGGTATAATTAATCGTTAGATTGCTTAAGTTGCTGATGAGGGCAGTCGTTGAAAGGTGATCTGTCAGTGCTGGGAGTCAAGCTGACTTGATAAAAACTTGGCATAATAGAAACTAAAGAATAAATTCTTACTATGTCGCCCTTGAATCCACCTCTTACAAAAGATGACTTTAATAACACCTGCTGGTCCGATGTAGTGAACAGCAGCGAACGGAAAGATTGTCTCACCTATGATAGTGCTTTTTGGAAAAAATCGCAGGAGGCGCAAGGATCAGGAAATCTTAGGGAGCAAGCAGTTTTTGCAATTCTGGCAGCCGTGACTAACGCTGCAATTAAGCCAGAATCAACCGAAGAGTTTTTTGCTGATATTTTCAAGAATATTACAGACGAGCAGCTAGACTTTCTTGCTGAAATCGCACCTGAAATATCAGATCCTGAACTTCAAGCACGAGTAGCAGATATTCTCTGGGTCAGACGACGTGACAATCGAATGGCTCAGTTGGCAATTTCCGCTTACTTACAATCAGCAACCACGTTAGAAAGCCCTGACCATTGGAGGGACTGTGTTGAGAGAATAGAACGGGCACTACGGTTGGCACGCAAAATCAGACATCCGGACGAAGTTGTTTTTGCCCACATAGAAGCAGTTCTCGATCGCTATCAAGGGGAAGACCCGCTATGGTTATCTGCAAAGTTAATGGGGCTATTGCAGGAGTATCGATTCGGAGAACCAGTCAAATATGCCGCTCTTTCGGAAAAAGCAGCAACTTTAGCAGAATTAACCTCTCACTGGTGCAGAGCAAGAACACTCTGGAGTATTAAAGCCATATGGCATCGCATGGAGAAAGACTACAGTAAGGAACTTGATGCTTCAATGTCAGCCGCCGAGACTTATGTTAAAGAAGCCGAGGCTGCTCTTACCAGAACTCTGCCAAGTTACACGGAGGCATCGCACTTTTTACAACAAGCTGTTGAGGCATTTAGAAGAATTCGAGGCACAAAAAAGCAAACTGTAGATGCTAAAGCAAGAGCGGAGGAAGTTCATAGACTTCTTCTTCAGTATCAGGAAAAAACTCCCGAGGAGATGATTACCAGTTCTCACGAAATTGACATTAGTAAGGTGGTAGAGGAAGCAAGAAATCATGTCAGGGGCAAAGACTTTCAAGAAGCACTATTTGCTTTGGCTCTTTTAGGTGACCCAACTGATGTCTCTCGATTGAGGCAGCAAGTACAACAGCAAGCTCGTGATTTTGTAGCATCTCATCTTTTTCGTCTTTTCATGATAAATGAAATGGGCAAAGTTATTGCTCGTCAACCAGGTTCCGTCCTTTCTAGTAATCCTGGAGAAGCAGAGGCTGCAACTCATTTTAAGATGTGTGAGAAGGCCCTTCACTATCAAAAGCTAAAAGCTCAAGCATATATTGAGCCTGCTAGAGATCAAATTAATCTAGAGCATGGTGTGCGGCTCAACGATATTCTCTCAATCGTGTCGCATAGTCCGTTTATTCCACCTAACCGTGAATACCTGTTTGCAAAGGGCCTGTATGCTGGACTTACTGGAGACTTTTTCACATCTACCCACATCCTAATTCCCCAACTTGAAAACTCTGTCCGTTATATCATGTGGCGAAGAGGCATAATTACTTCTGGGTTGGACGACAGTGGTATTCAGAACGAACATAATTTGAACTCTACTCTTTACCGTCCAGAGATAACCTCTATCTTCGATGAAAATACGCTCTTTGACTTGAAATGTTTACTTGTTGAACATGCTGGTAGTAACTTAAGAAATCGTATGGCTCATGGTCTAATTAGTGATGGTGAGTTTATGAGTCCATTGATGTCATACATTTGGTGGCTTACATTAAGGCTTTGTTGCTTGTATTTTGATACATCAGCACCGGGTTGAGCAATCCCAGACAAGTACCGACGCAATCTAACACCTCATGGCAGCGGATCGACGCAAGCCGCTGGCGCTGATTTCAAGGTTACTGGTCGCCGCTGCACTTTGCCGTTATACCGTAAAATTACCATTTGGTTGATCGCCCTTCAATTCGGTGCGATCGCTCTCTTGATTTCTGTCCTTATTGTTATGCCAAGAGTGCGATTTTTGTCAAGAGCGATCGAGCTGAGTAAGTGAGCTATCATATCCATAACAGGATCAAAAGTTACAAAAAAGAGGGAATGTATGCAAACAATCCTTTGGAGTCGTGAAGAAGTCGCGCGTCGTGCGAAACATTTGTATGAGAGCACCATCCGCCAAAAAATTGAAATAGAAGAGAATATTGGCAAGATGGTCATCATTGATATTGAAACAGGTGACTACGAAGTTGATAAAACTGGGCTAAAAGCCGCACGTAGTCTGATGGCAAAGCATCCGTATGCTCGACTTTTTGGCATTCGTATTGGTTACAATGTGGCTGCTTCGTTGGGTGGTGTAATGGAGCGTGTCAACAAGTGATTTCTGGTATTGTGACCGATCGGCACGCGATCGTCGCGTTGACCTTTCTCCTCCCAAGCGGCGCTACTTTCCCGATCGAGTTTGTCATAGATACGGGCTTCACTGACTACCTATGTTTGCCACCGGCTCTTAATTTCTATCCTTATGGTTATGCCAAGAGTGCGATTTTTGTCAAGAGCGATCGCACCCTCGCAAGTTGTAATTTGAACCGGATGCGAGGAACAAAACCCCAAAACCCGTTTAATAATCGAGGTTTTAGGCTTTCTATTTTGTTTTGGGCGATCGAGCTTTTAGGATTCTTATTACTTTTGTTTTGCCCGAACCCAGTAAGTTTTGAAGCCAGGGGCTAAAATCCAATTCCGATAGCTATTAAAATACAGATTGCAAGCTTATTGGCTTTCCAGAATGCAAAATCAAGAGTCACCTATTGTTTTCGATCGAGAACGCGCTTCTTCCTACGACAAAAGATTCGCTAAATTGGCTCCGATGCGCGACGCACTTCATTTACTGATCCGCTTTGTACTTTCCGAACTTCCTACCGATGCACGGATTCTCTGTGTCGGTGCGGGAACCGGCTTGGAATTGATTTATCTGGCTCAAGCGTTTCCAGAGTGGCAGTTTACTGCGGTAGAGCCTGCGGCACCGATGCTTGACATCTGTCGCCAACGCGCCGAAGAGTGTGGTATCGCGTCACGTTGCACTTTTCACGAAGGCTATCTCGATTCACTGCCCGCATCGCACTCTTTCGATGCGGCCACTTGCCTTCTGGTTTCTCACTTCTTTATGCAACAAGATGAGCGGCGCAACTTTTTTAGTCAAATTGCTTCACGACTTTGCCCTAACGGATATTTGGTCAGTGCCGATATAGCTTCCGATATGTCTACTTCAGCCTACCAAAGCCTTTCCGAGGTTTGGCTGCGAATGCTGAGGTATTCCGAAGTGCCTGCTGAGGAAGTTGAAAAGTTTCGTGCTTCTTATGGTCGAGATGTTGCTGTGCTACCGCCACTTGAAGTCGAATCAATAATTGCATCCAGCGGCTTTGATACACCAGTATTGTTCTTACAAACCCTTCTGGTTCATGCCTGGTATGCTAGGCGAACACCACCCTCGCTAGAAGTGTAGTTATCAACAGCCGCTGAAAATCTCGTGAAGTGGACTGACAAAAACCAAGTGTGAGGTTGCAAAGTTTTCTGGAAGCCCCAGAACCGAGTCGCGCCGCGATCGCGATCGCAATACTCAATACCCAATACTTCAAAATTACCATTTGGTCGATCGCTCTTCAATGCTGTGCGTTAGCGAAGCCCTCGAAGAGGATCGCCCTTTTAGTTTTTAGTCTTAATTTTTCTTGTTTCTATACTTGGTAGAATAGAAGAGAATACTAACGGAACATTGGCTTCAAACCTTGCTTCACAGAATTCTCGGCAATCCAAATTTACTTCCGAATTTGACTGCTTAAGCTATCGCTGTGGCATGACCTTGAAGCCATCTTCAGTATCTACCTTGAAAGATTAGGCTCCCTCACATTTGGAAAGCTTGCAAAATTGCGTCGTACCCAGTCCATCCCCACTTCATTATTGAGTTTAATTTTCTGAGGCGTATCGGGATAAATTTTTCCTAAAATATCCCCATCTTGATCCACCACAACTTTGCCAAAATTGAGATACGTCCCCCCCAACACCTTAAATATAGGATGCTTTGCTTGACCGAACAGCAAAATATAAGTCCGTGTTCGATTCTCGGCTTCTGGTACGAATATATGACACTGTGCAGCTTTGCCGAATGGCATTTCTCCATGAAAAATTACTAGGGATGGGAAATGATTTTCTAGGTGCGCTTTAATTGTGCTGGGCAGTAGAAATAAATCTGGCTTTCTGAGCTTTTGGGCCAAGCTGTAAGGGGCAGTAGGCATATCGTAAAACGCATGGGATTGATGTCCTTCATCAATGAATTGATGAAATTCTACATCGGTAATCCTAAACAAGTCCCGGTGAGTGCCGTTTTGATGATTATAGTCGTGCATATTTAGCAGCATGGTCAGCAAATCCCTCTGGATACTGCGATCGGCGGTATGCCCGATGAAGTAGTAAGTTTCTGCGATTTCCTTGAGCACATTCGGAATGGGGACTTGCGGCTCGTATCCCCCATAAGACCAAATGAAGTCATCTTGAATAATCAGGTCTAACGGTTTTAATAAGGGCAATGTTTTTTTATTAGATCCGGGTAATACGGTGCAGCCTTCAGCATCAAACTTCAGGGCATGGAACGGGCAGACGACACCGCTTGTGCGATCGCTTTCGGCTTCGCACCATCCTTCCGACAGCATTGCTCCCATGTGCGGACAGGCATTGGGCAAGGCATGGATGGTTCCGGCAATATCTTTCCACACCACATAGTCGGTGCCATACAAGGAAATTTTTCGAGGTTGGTTCGCTGCCAGCATTGACTTATGTGCCAACAGCCAAGGCGCACCGGGAAGCATAGACTGCATGGTGTTCTCCTTTAGACATAAAATTGTGAGAGATTTGTCGCTTTTCTAGAATATGACAGAATATTCACATTCGTCAAGCAGTTTGCGCCGTCAACCGAAACAGCAGCGTGGTAAAGAAAGAGTCGAAAAAATCTTGGATGCTGCTGCTGCAGTGTTTGACGAGGTGGGCTATTCCGAGGCGACTACCCATCTAATTGCAGCAAAAGCAGGGACAGCCATCGGTTCTCTGTATCAGTTTTTTCCTGATAAAGCTGCCATTTTTAACGCAATGGAGCTGCGTCATGCCGATCGCGTTAAGGCTATGTGGGCGCAGACGAACACAGCGGAAATCATTCAGTCACCGCTGCGTGAAATGATCCATACCCTTGTCACTGCTGTTGCAGAGATGTTTGAACAGCCTGTATCGCGGGTGGTGTTCGTGCAGTTTTATATAGCGCGCGAGATTTTCCAGTCGATCGATGAAAGTATGACTCAGGAAGCGATTGACTTTATGGCGAGTCTTTTGAAGCAAAGAAATCCCAGCTTGAGGGAGGCGCAATGTAGCCTGTTAGCGGAGGTTTGCGTTCACAGCAGTAATGCGGTCATTCTGTCGGCACTTCGTAACCCCGATCGACAGCATCGCCAACAACTGGTACAGGAGATTGAGGACTTGTTGGTGTCGTATTTAGAGTCGTATGTGGGGGAAGGTCGGTCAAGCAATGTAATGAAAGTAATGAAATGTCTTCATTGTCAATCGGAGCAGTTGTCCAAAAACGGTTATCGACGGGGGAAGCAGTGCTATCGCTGTAAGGAATGTGGCAAACAGTTTGTAGAGAATTCCCAGCGATCGGTTATTTTGAAGATGAATTTGGTCGATCGAACGTGAGTACAGGCGCTCGCTCTCTTAATTTCTATCGTTATACGGAGAATGCGATCTTTGGAAAGGGCGATCGCGCTATCTTTGATTCTTACGCCTTGCGATCGAGCAGTGGGCGGTAATTGACACCCTGATTGATTATTGTACCGCCTCAGATTGTTTGAGGGCTGCACTGAACCCGAACTGGTTAAGATTCAGCAGCGATCGGGAATCCTGAAATTGTCTGTTGCCGAATGGGGATGTGAATCACAAACTCAGTGCCTGACCCAGGTGTAGAAAAACACTTGATTTGACCGCCATGTTTTTCAGTAATGATGTGATAACTAATCGACATTCCCAAACCCGTACCTTTACCCATGGGTTTGGTGGTGAAAAAGGGGTCAAAAATGCGCCGCTTCACTCGGTCTGGCATACCGATTCCGTTGTCAGCGATCGCAACCTCCACCCATTGATTGTCGATCGCAGAAGTCCGAATCGTAATTTGGTTCGGGGTGTCTTTAAGCTCCTGATAGGAGCGTTTGCTATTCATCTCATCTAGAGCATCCAGGGCATTGACCAAAATATTCATGAATACCTGATTGAGTTGGCCGGGGAAACATTCCACCTTGGGCAATGTGCCATAGTCTTTGATCGTTACCACGCCAGGACAGTCTGGTTTATCTTTGAGCCGGTGTTGCAAAATCAGCAATGTACTTTCAATTCCCTCATGAATATCAACATCTTTGAAATCTGCTTCATCCATGCGAGAAAAGTTTCGCAACGAGACGACAATACCGCGAATTCGATCGGTGCCTACCCTTATAGATGAAAGTATCTTTTGGGTATCTTCAGTGAGGAATTCCAAATCGATTTCCTCTGCCATTGCTTGCACCTCTGGATCGTTGCTGGGATGGCGCTGTTGATAGAGTTCTATCATCTGCAGCAGATTTTGGGTATATTCATTCAGGTGGGTGAGATTACCGTGGATGAAGTTGACCGGGTTATTGATTTCATGGGCAATTCCCGCAACCAACTGTCCCAAGCTAGACATTTTTTCGCTTTGGATAACTTGCATCTGGGCTTTTTTTAGTTCGTTTAGGATCGTCTCTAGTTCTTTAGCTTGCGCAGTCGAGGAGATTGCTAGTTCTTCGATCGCAGCAACCTGGGGCAGAGTTGTCCAGCAAGCAATCGCCACTCCCACAAATGCCAGCGTCATCAACACAATAATCAGCAGATAGGGATTGTTGGTTCCGGCTTCTACCCGCAGCCAGGAGCGGATCAGCCAACTGATCGTCGCTGTACCACAAATCAGCGCAATCAAAATTCCAACCTGAAGCACCACAAAGAATTCGTTTTTAGGAGGAGTTACTGGCTTGGTATGGAGTCTATCCCACCACGGTAAATGCAAAGATGCCCAAGGCATCCGCAGAATCGCAGCGTCAAGTGCTATCACTGCTAACGGCAACAACAACCCAAGGCCAAAATCCATCCATCCCCAGCTAACACCACCCACCACCAGGGAAATGAACTCCACCACCAGTAATGCTAAGGATAGTCGCCCCCAACGCACGACTGGATCGTTGCGCTGCATCCACAGCCCCAAGTGCAACCCCATGATAGAAATGAAAAAACTCACCCCTGACACCACGACTATTCGAGTGGTGTTGCCCCATACTAAAAATCCTAAACTACAGATAAAGCTTAGCAGCAGCGCGGGTTCTAGGGCACCCCGACGGGACGTTGCGCCAAACACTGGAGACAACAGCCCATCCTGCGCGAGTTGGAAAAGGATGCGGGGCGTATTGCAAACGCTAGTCGCAGATCCCAACAAACAGGTAGCGGCAACCAGCAATGTGACTATGGCAGGGGCAGCGTCTCCCCAGAAAGGCTTGGCAGCCACCAGGAATTTGCCGTACAAATTGCCTTCTAAACCGGGAGTGGTTGGCAACTGCAACAACACTAAAGTGCCACCCACAAACACCAGAGGCATGAACCAGGCCACCCAAGACAGCGCCTTTAGGGTGTCTTTTGGGTGGAGACTGTCTGCTACAAACGATGAAGCTGTATCGCAGCCATAGAAGCTATAAGCGGCAAACAAGTACCATTTCAGCCAGTCTTGGACACTGATGGCATCAATGCTGCTGGGCAAGAGCCCGGGGCTTTGGGGCGAAAAGGCAAGCCAGCCTAAACCCTGAACGCAGAAGAGGAGTAAAAAGCCGATCGAAGGAAAGACAAAAAAGAGGTGCAGAATGGCGACGGCGCGGGTGCCACTGAATGCTAAAAAGTAAGCGATCGCAGTAAAACCGATCTCAAACACTTTTTCTGGAATATTCAGCCCCATCGGTTCTAAATGGAATTGGATCAACTCTGTGATGACGATCGCATTAATGGGCGGAAAGGAAACCCACCCCAAATAGTAGGCAATCCCCAAGTAGCGGGCAAGGGCAGGGTAACGATGCAGCAATCGCGTGATGTAATTTGGTGTTCCCCCAGATACATCTGGATATTTCTCACCCAAACTCTGAACTTGAAGGTTAAACAGAATTCCGACGATAACACCAGGAATCCAGACCAACAGCGATGCGGAGCCAATTTTTGCTTGCATCGACGGGGCTAAGGTAAACCACATCAGATATCCAACCACACTAAACCCCCAAGCTTCTGCAGAGGACATGGTGCGCCGGAGGCGATTGACAAATGGCACACGATTTATTTCCATAACAAGCAGATAGGAGTAATCCTATTGTGATACACTCGTAATTTCCACAGCCCAGAAAAAAAACACCTACCTAGTGTTTCCTTCTCGGGCCCAAAATTGTTAGCTCGATCTGATGTAGCGCTAAAAGATTGAGCCGTAATCATTTGAGGTTGCTAGCGATCGCACTCTCGAGAACAACAACTCGTTGGCACTGATATTTTGCACGAGTTGCAATAAGCCTTTCACGGGCGGGATCTCCTGCCCAACCCCTACTCCCCACAAAAAAATTCACTTTTTGTGGAACAGGTTCAAAAGCCTGTTAAGCGAGAATGGTGCAATATCTCAGTTGAAATTGAGATGTTGCACCATTGTCAATAAGCCTTTTATGAACGGGCAAGATGCCCGTTCCACAAGAAAATCTACTCTTTGTGGAACAGGCATCTTGCCTGTTAAGCGAGAATGGTGCAATATCTCAGTTGAAACCGACTCAATAGAGTCTTTTCACTTTGTTTAATGTGCCGTTAGCGATCGCAATACCCAATACTTAAAAATTACCCGAAGAGCGATCGCTCTTTAATTCGGTGCGTAAGCGTTGCCCTCGAAGAGGATCGCTCTCAGGGTTTCTAGCGTTAAGTTTATTGGTGGAGGTTCTGCATCAAGTTGGATGGAGACATTTTGACACTTGGCAAATTATATTTGCTTGCCGAAAGCTGTGCAACCATTTCTGCACGAGACGAAACCTCAAGCTTGCGGAACATTCGCTTCAAAGCTTGCTTCACTGAATTCTCAGTAATCCAAAGTTCCTTCCCGATTCCTGCGTTGGTTCGCCCCAAAGCAACCAATTCGGCAATTTGCAATTCACGAGGCGTTAGGCGTGAGGTCTTCAAAGGTTGGTGTTGCGATTCCCTACGGGATAGCTTCGCCGCGCGTACTGTTGCAGCCCAAACAGACAAATGCAAACAGATCGCACTCAAATCCGCTAGATTTTCTGTATCGAAGGCGGGCATTGACCGATCGCGCGTACAACCCACTACACCCATTAATTGACCGCGACTGACAATCGGCCCCGCCATCACGTGCCAATGATCGGGTCGGGGACAAATTATTGTCCAAACCTTGGGAGATGCCACCAATGCTTCATGGACAGGAGCGTGACGCTCCACTAGATAACGCACAACAGGATTATGTTCGATCGATAGTCCAATTTGCAGTGTTTTCTGAAGATTGCTATCTACCAACGGCAGTCGATCGAAAAAGAAGATTCCCGATCGCTTAGTTGCAAAATATTCACCGATTTTGGGCACGACTTGCGATCGCAAATCTTGTTCATCCGTTACCTGGTCGATTTCTTTAAATAAAAGCTGCAAGGAAATAGTCATGCTGTCAAAAAGAGTACCCGATCGAGGACTAGGCGAAGTCGGTTGCTACTTCTAGTATAAGGACAGATTTAATCGCAATCGCCCCAAGGAGATGAATTCATGACTGACTCACAAAAGCATATCATTGGTTTGGTATTTTATCCTGGCATGACATCGCTGGATATGGTGGGACCACAGCAAGTTTTTAGCGCGTTGCCAGGTGTCCAGATTCATCGGATCTGGAAAACGCTAGATCCGATTAAAACCGATGACGGCATGATGGTTTTGCCTGATACCACCTTTGAAAATTGCCCGCGCTTGGACGTTATCTGTATTGGCGGCGGCTTGGAGCAAGGGGCAGTAGAAGACGATCCAGAGATACTAGCATTTCTTCGCAAACAAGGTAGCACGGCCAAATTTATCACTTCTGTCTGCGGTGGATCGCTATTTCTGGCGAAAAGCGGACTGCTGTTCGGCTATCGAGCGGCGACTCACTGGGCAATGCGCCAACAACTCGCAAAGTTGGGCGTTGAGGTTGGCACAGAGCGCATAGTAATCGATCGCAATCGTATTACTGGTGGAGGCGTGACAGCAGGTATCGATTTTGGCCTGACGATCGCTAGCATCCTTTGTGGTGAGGAAGTAGCCAAGATTATTCAACTATTACTGGAGTACAATCCCGCCCCGCCATTTGATGTCGGTTCGCCAGAAAAAGCGGGGGCTGAGTTGGTCGATAAGGCAATCTTATTTTTGCAGGGGATATCGAGTTTAGAAGTAGCAAAACAGGCAGTTTGACATGAGCACAACTTCGGAAATCGATCGCGATCGTACTCCCACACATTGGGTACAGATAGGTTTTTATACAAGTTCAATCCTCTTTAACCTCTGCTTGATTGCTCAGTTATTAACAGTTGGAGTTGCCTACTTCAATGACCCTTCCTGGTGGAATATTCATGTTTGGCTAGTGCGAGGCTATGGTGGATTGTCATTAATATTATGGGGATGGTCATCGCTCGCCCCATTCTCACGCAAAATACGACATCTCGCTGCCACTCTACCTGTGCTGCTTGGGCTGCAATTTGTCAGCATTCATCTCAAAACGCCTCTCCATCTAGAGGTGTTCCATCCTCTGATTGGATTTTCGCTCCTCTATGTTTCTTCAACCCTTGTACACAGCACATCGCGCATTTTATCACCCACCAACCATCAGAATGAGCAAGCTTGAGAGTTAGAAATGACGCAAGATGCAATCTTTACTCCCTTCTTTGCAACAGTGCAGCACTTATCCACTTTGGCACAATTGATTAACCTCGCTCCAATGAGCTAGAAGTTATCAACAGTCGCCGAACAATGAGCGTGCAGCGGAAAGCCCGCCCTGTTTCTGCGTGTGTGTTCGGGGTCTTGCGGGGCAGTCTGCCACTGAACCGAGTCGTTAGATCGCGATCGCAATACTCAATACTTTAAAAATACCAGTAGATCGATCGCCCTTCCATTCGGTGCGTAAGCGTTGATTCGATCACGCTCTTATAGGCAAAAAACATAGCAAGAAAACCCCTCAACTCCCGGAAGCGATTCGCATCGCAAGATCGGCGTTGTGTAGAAGTTCTAACCACATTTGCCTACTGATGAATCGGTGAATTTTTATGTGGGGGAATCAGCGACGATTTCTTGATTTTGGTTGGATTTGGTGATAAATTATAAGCGGAGTGATAGTTAGGAAAATCGCAATGATTCATGGCGAATTGCTCAAAGCCATTCTCTATAGTGAAATGAAGGAAGCAAAGGCAGAAAAGGACAAAGGAAAAAGGACAAAAAAAGTTACACCATCAATAAGCAGGAGTGCAGTAGCTCCCGTTTTCCAAACAGGGGTGGAAGCGGGACAGGGCCATTAATCCGCCCTGTCGTCTAGTCGTTGATGTAAGCCACAATTGACATCCTTGCCAGCCCACGTTACTTTAAATGTATGTCGTGATTGATATCATATCCGGTCGATTCACCCTCCTATCAGTGACGGGGTGGGTTTACTCCTTGCCGCTACCCGCCTGAAACCCCAAGGAATTTCCCCGCAAATCTGGGAACGCTACGACAGTTTATATCAACAGTGGTGGAACCTCCAGCAGCAGTGCGACAGTAGCGCCTCCCCCCCCAGACAACCGTTCCTCCAACGACGACAGCCGCAGCATAGCTGTTTCCTCCCCCACCACCTCCACCCCCCACGACCCAAAATTCCGCTTCGAGCAAAAAGTCCAACCCATCCCCTACCAGGAGATTCAGGCATTAGTCAATCCACAAACCGTACTTATCGAGTCGTACTTTACCTCTAAAGGTATCCAACACAAGCTAAATATTGAGGAATAATCATTATGACAATCAATGAGATTGAAGATGGAGAAAAAGAGATGCTTGCTCAAGAAACCGATTCGGAGGATGAGATTGATGATGAGAATTCAGAAAATGATGAAGATGAAGAAGAAAGACAACCTTTTGATCCCACAAAAATTAGAGTTAAGACAAAACCGATGACAATGGATCTTCTTCTCAAAAGAATTAATCATAATGAAATTAATTTAGCTCCAGATTTTCAACGTAATCCAAATATTTGGAACCGTAAAAACCAAAGTCGTCTAATTGAATCTTTGTTGATTCGTATTCCCCTTCCCGCATTTTATATAGATGCAACGGATGATAATCAATGGTTGATTATAGATGGATTACAAAGAATTAGTACCTTTAAAAGTTTTATTTTAGATAAGACACTTAAATTAACTGGATTAGAATTTCTGAGTAAAGAACTAGATAAGAAAAATTACGACCAATTATCGCGTGATTATCAACGGAGAATAGATGAGACAGAATTAACCGTTTATTTAATTGAACCCGGAACACCTGATGAAGTTAAATATAGAATTTATCAAAGAATTAATACGGGTGGATTGCCATTAAACAATCAAGAGCTTCGTCAAGCAATCCATCCCGGTCCCGCTACTAAAATTTTGAAAAAGTTAGCTAGTCTTTCTGAATTTGAAAGAGTAACTAAGCTGAGTGAAAATAAAAAAAAGCGTCTAGACGATCATGAATTTGTCCTCGGTTTCATTGCTTTTACACTAACTAAATATGAAGATTATCCATCGAAGGAAGGTCGAAATTATTTTTTACATGAAGCAATGAAAAAACTCAATAAAATTGATAAGAATTTAGAAAAAGAAATTGAACAGAAGTTCAGTATAGCAATGAAAGCAGCTTATAATATTTTTGGAGAAAATACGTTTCGTAAAATTTTAAATAATTCTTCTCAACAATCTCCCGTTAATAAAGCTTTGTTTGAGTGTTGGTCTGTTGCATTAAGCCAATTAAATGAACAAAAAATTGAAAGATTAATTAACAAAAAAGAAAAATTAAAAGAACTTTTTATCCAAAAAATGGAAACCGATCCTGATTTTCTCAAATCTATTTCTCAAGCAGCTAATAAAGTCCAATACCGCTTTTCTAAAATTAACGAAATGATCGAGGAAGTTTTATCATGCTCAAATCCTTAACCTTAAAAAACTTTAAACCTTTTGAAAATCAATCTTTTGAGTTAAGAGCATTAACGTTGCTTTCTGGTTTAAATAGTAGCGGGAAATCTAGCTTATTACAATCATTATTATTACTTCGTCAATCTTATCAACAAAAATTATTACCTGATATTGGATTGGCCTTAAACGGTGATTTAGTATGTATTGGAACGGCTCAAGATGCTTTATTTGAAGGAGCAAAAGAAGACATTATAACGTTTGAAATAGACCATGATAACACCTTAAATAAATGGGTATTTAACTATGATTCTGATGCTGATGTTATTAAAAAATCTTCCGACCCTGAAGTTTCTGATAATATTTATAAATCAAGTCTTTTTACTGATAAATTTTGCTATCTTCAAGCTGAAAGAATCTCTCCTAAACCCTACTTTGAAACGTCAGATTTTCAAGTTAAACAGAATAAACAAATAGGTAATAAGGGAGAGTTTGCTTCTCATTTTCTTTCTATTAATGAATCTAAAGAAATTGCCAATAAAAAGCTAGCACATCCTGCTGAACCAAATTTAAATTTAAAACTTCAAGTTGAAGCTTGGATCGGAGAAATTAGCCCAGGAACACGAATTGAGATAGAATCTTATCCAAAAGTGGATCTTGTTAGTTTACAATATTTTTATGGACTCAGTAAACGCTATCGTTCAACCAACGTAGGTTTCGGAATTACTTATACTTTGCCCATTTTGATTGCTTTGCTATCCGCGACCCCTGACACGCTAATTTTACTCGAAAATCCTGAAGCTCATTTACATCCAAAAGGACAATCAAAAATGGGTGGATTGTTAGCATTAGCGGCAAGTTGTGGTGTTCAAATTATTGTTGAAACTCATAGCGATCACATTTTGAATGGGATTCGTCTAGAGGTTCGTAGGGGCGTTAAACCTGAAGATATTCAATTACATTACTTTGATCGATATTTACAAAAAGGACAAGCCATTACAAAAATAATATCACCTCGTATTTATCAAGATGGAGGAATTGATAAATGGCCAGATGGATTTTTTGATCAAGCTGAAAAAGATTTAATGGAGTTACTCTAAATGCAGTTTGTGATTAATGAATGTTCTTTTATTGGTCAAGCTACAGATTCTGTTGGAGCTGATGAATTGATCGTACAGTTATACGACATTATTAAAGAAATAGAACCCATTAAAGGGGATAATCCTATACAGACTTATAGTAACTTTTCAAATCAAAAACTGGCTCAAAATTTAACTATTCATGACTGGTTATTTCAAACGCTTAACTCTAATGATGAAAATAGAAGAAAAGTTGCTAAGGTTTTTTTACAAATTATTAGGAAGGGGCCGTTTATAGATTTACAAGATGATTTTAAAAAAATTATTGCATCTCATAAATGTTACTTAAACAAGCAAGATTTATCCACAAGTTCCTTATTATGCGTTGCTTATTTACAAGAAAAATTAAAATTAATTAGTTTACAAAAGGCTCCTGATTTTGCGTCAGAATATCTTCATGTTAAATTGGGTATTTATGAACAATCTTTAGAACTTATTAAAATTCATAACTTAACAACCGCTGAACAAGCGAAAAAAATACGACCTATTTATAAATTTAATCCGAAACATCATCACCAAGCTAAAGGAAATCCACAAAAACCCCATACTCCGATGGATTTAACGGATAAAGAAGCTCAAAAAGTTTTAGATAATTCTATCGAATCTAGTAGTGAAAATAGCAATAAACGTTATGGATATCATCGAGAAAAAGATCGGTATTATATATTTCATCCAGACAACGCCTCTAATCAAGAGGGTTATTTCACTTATCATGGATTTCCAGTTGAGGAAACGCAAGTTCCCGATTGCATTATAAATCAACTATTAAGATGAATGTCTCACATTACCAGAAATCTTTAACCTGCTCTGCCGGCAATGTCGCCTAGTTACCCTATTTGCCTGTGAAACGGGTATCACCGATATTAGCACTACCAGCGATGAGTATATCAGCATTCTGGTCTGGTTTTTCTTTGCAGTTGCTCGCAATGTCTTAGGCACATTCTGGGCGGTGAATGATGTCTCGACGGCTATTTTTATGATTCATTTTTACGAATAGTTCATCAATAGATAAATCTAATGAAGATATTGCTAAACTGATTCAAAACAGTTAATATCATGATTGTTACCAACAGACTAATAAACGTTATCAATAAAAGTCAGAAGTTTCGAGAAATGGGGGTTGAGTTATATCCTCACGGAAAAATGCCAGACATTGTAGTTCACTAGGAACAAATCGTGGCACCTTCACTCACCCTTTACCCCTTTCTCCTTTCAACCTTAAAAACATCCTCAATACTTTTCCCCGCCGTTTTCTCCTCCCACCCCATCGCCATCAAAAAACTCTCAGCAGACTGAGTTTCCACCACATCAACCCCCCATTCTCCCGGTTGCAGCGCATCAGCATCGCTACTCAAAGGAGGAGTCTTCTTCAATCCCGCTAAAATCAAAATATCAGGAAAAGAATCATCAGTTTTCCCCTGACTCATCCGCTTATCCACCAAACCTTGAGCACAAAATTCTCCCACTTGAGGCGGAGAAAAAGCATCAGTAGAAAATAAAACTTCTACCATCCAATGACCGTGATTTAATTGACGACACTTAATCTCAGGATATTGACTTAAACCCTCAGCAAATACCCGAGTAAATTCTTCCCTACTTAAAGAGAGAAAAACACCCTCGGGCATATCAAAATTATGAGAAAGCAACATCCGCCCCGTTCCCGATTCAGTCATACTTTTAGTTACTTAATTTGAGAAATTGCCAACTTAATTACACCTTGAATCGCCGCTTCAGACTCCTTTTCCAATGCAGCTTGTAGCGGTTCAATCGCAGCCCGATCGCCCACTTTCATCAAAGACAAAGCCGCCGCCCTACGAGTTTCCCCATCACCACTATCCAGCAACTCAATCAGATTAGGAATTGCAGGTTTATAAGCCAGATTTCCTAAAGCCGCCGCCGCCTCACAACGCACATCAACATCAACATCCGTCAGAGACTTAACCAAAATCTCGAATAATTCATCCTTCGGTTCTTCCTGTGCAACCTTCGCGATCGCACCCACCACCGCACCGCGCACCACAGGCGAATCAGACGCGATCGCCTGATACAAATACTCCTTCGCCCCCGCCCCAATAAAAGCCAACGCCCAAGCCGCATGACCGATCGTACTCTCAGGCAAATCAGTTGACCCTAAAATATCCAACAAAGCCTGCACAGAAGGCTCCCCAATCCTCGCCAACGCCCCAATTGATGAACCCTTAACCACCGTATCCTCATCGTTCAACAAAGCATGAATTAAATGAGGAACCGCAGTCGGATCCGCAATCAAAGTCAGAGTTTTAGCAGCAGCACGCCGCACAACCGGATTAACATGATTTGCCAAAGCATCTAACAAAAAAGGAGTCGCCACTTCGCCAATTTCAGCCAAAGTTTCCGCACAACGCAGTCGAGTCATCCCCCGCGTATCGCCCAAAGACTCAACCAGAAGGCGCAAAGTTTCCGCATCATTAGCATCGAAAGTATCTAAGTCTATTTGTTCCCTAACCCTTCCCAGTAAAGCATCTGTTTCAGCCTGAGCCAATAAAATTGGATCGGCCTCCGCTTGAGCATTAGAATTGACCATCATCATCACCTAATTATTAGTAGTTAGAGCCGCCAATTGAGCGCGAAGAGCATCCAGTCCAGCATCAATCTTAGCAAGTTCCGGCTCAATTTTAGCCATCGCCGCCTTCTGAGGTAATTTTGCCTTTTGTGCCGCAGCCATCGTTTCATTAACCAAACGTTCGCGATATTTCTCAAATTCAGCAATTACTTCTGCCACTTCTTCAGCATTAGTCTCTCTTGAATTAGCAACAGTTTCATCATTATCAGAATCCGATCGATTAAATTCTTCGTTTTCAGACATAGTTTTGATACTTTAATAATTAGTCCGCCTAGGCAAAATTTGTGTGTGTAGCCGCCATTGAAATCGCCCGGATATTTTTTGTTTAAGCTGCTGTGCATCTAATTTGACAGTCAATTTTTCTACAATTATTGTGGGACGGACATCCTGCCCGTCTCTGTATTCAATTTAGATGCGTAGCAGCTTATCTTACCGCAATTTCAATCACCGGCATATTTCGACATTGTGTATGTGTAGCCGCGCGCCATTGCAATCGCCGGGATATTATAGCGGTTCTCAATAAAATGAGGTCACACCGCTCGCAAGTGATGCCCTATGCCCTATGCCCTATGCCCTATGCCCGCGAGAGCACCTCATGTTACTGAGAAAGGCTATAGTCCTTTAAGGTGACAGCACACCCACCCCAGAAAACCTCAAGCGATTGTGTTCTAACATCTCTTCTAAAGCAGAGTGAGAAACACAACGACGCTCAGAACAGTATGCCATTTGTTTAACCCCATTTATCATCTGCACAGTCATCACCCGTACCCGAAAATGATCGTTAATAAACCAACAGCGTTCCTGTCCTTGATTAGTCTCATATTCCGTCTCAATAGTCAACACCCCATCATCCGCAAAATGGTAAACACCGATGACCGGAATACCTTCAACATAGCCTCGATTTCGCAGAAACTTGCCCGTTCTCGGATTACTAGGATTAGGCACATCTACAAGAATAGCAGCATAGTTTTCGTTCGGGACAGTATCATCTAAATTATCCTGCCACATAAAACTGCATCCCCCACTAACTAAAGCGGGATCGACATTCTGCTGTTGACAAACATCTAAAATTCTGGGATCATCTGTTGACAAGACATCAACGATGACATTGGATTCTCCCGACTCATCAGCCGCAGCAGTATCAAAATTATGGACTGTTCGCTGAGTAAACCAAACGCCCTCGCTCTTGCGAAAGAAATCCATCATAGTCATAGGTGGTGTTAGCAGCATTTCTGTGTCAAATTAGCGATAGGAATCAGAGGCATTGAGACAAATCTCCTTGAAAAACAGAGATTTAGGCTTTGACCTGAGCTTAGCCGAACTGCGAATCAGATCTGATTTTGGTTAAGAAAAATAAACAAACGTCAGTCTCGAATCCGTCAAATTCTAGGATAAATGACACAGGACAAATTTGAGCAACTCGATCAATAAAATTTCAGAAAAACATAATGTCACCTCGTCAACACTCATCTTTCCTCTCCCAACCCATTTCTGCAACCGAAATCTTACCAGCCATTCAGCAAGGCAAAAGTCTAGCTCAAGCCAACCTCCCGGGAATCAACCTCAGCCAGATGGATTTATCTGGTATTGACTTCAGCGGAGCAAACTTGATTGGGGCAAACCTCAGTCAAACCAATTTGCAAAGGGCAAATCTCAAAGGAGTTGATTTACGAAGGGCAAATCTCAGAGACGCCAATTTGAGTGGAGCGAATTTAGAAAAAAGCTATCTTTTTCGTGCAGATTTACAGGGCTGTAATTTAGTCGATGCCAAGCTACAAGAGGCTAAATTAAAATTAGCTCAATATGATGCTCATACCCTGTGGCCAGAAGGATTCAATTACAAAAATTCGGGAGCCCTTGGTCCCCAAGCCAATCTCAGTGGAGCTTTTCTGAATACAGCTTACCTCAGAGGCGCCGATTTACACGGCTGTAATCTGCGAGGTGCTTATCTCAGTGGAGCCGATTTAACAGGGGCAAATTTAGAGGGAGCCGCCTTAAGTGGGGCGAGTCTTCAGAATGCCTTTCTAACTGGTGCTTATTTACGGAATGCTATCTTAATTGGAGTCGAATTACAAGGAGCGGATTTACGAGCGGCTGACTTAACCGGGGCAAATTTAGAGCAATTAAAAAGTATTGCTGGCGCTGATTTTACCCTAGCACAAGGACTCACCCAAGAGATGAAAGCCATGCTTTGTAGTCGCGATCCCAAAGAATTAGGAACTTGGAATGCTTTTACTCGTAACAATACCGCTCAGAGTCTTGGCTCTCAGGTAGGATAAATTTACACCGATTGTGGAACTTCCCGAAGGTGGCGTTCTAAATCGAACAGAAAACCGTGAATATATTCCTCAGTCCACTCTTCACCATAGAACCGCGTAAACATTCCTCTCGCCGGATCTTTTGCAGCACGATAATTAATATAACGTCGCTGTGCCTCAAGAATCTCTCCAAGTCGCTGACTATCTGTGACAGGTTGCGCTTGCTCAACTAAATCGAGATAAGCTTGAAGATAATCCTTAAAAGCTTCAAACACCGTAGTTTGCACAGCCTCTGTTTCCTTGGGACGAGTCCAAAGAAAAGCAGGAGAAAAGAAAGGTTTTGCCTCGTCAGGAAAATCTCCTCCCCAAGGTAACTCCTTTTGATAAGTGTTGAAAATAGGTAAAATCGGATCTGAGTATTGCTTCTGGTAAGCCGCATCGTGAAAAAGAGGCTGCATATCTAAAGCAATTAAATGTCCCCCCGGCAAAGTTACTAAGTCCGCCCCAAAAAAAGGCACGTCATAATTTAACTGGGGGAAAATCACAAAATTAAGTACCTGGAGAGCATCACCACCCTCAACATGAGCCGCCCGAATTTGCCGTAATTTTGAAGACTTAAAAGCATGACTTGTCGTCACAACCAACTGCTCTTTTTTCCCCTTCCCAGTTAGAGATTCTTTCCGTTCAAAACCTGCGGGAATGGGATAGGGAGCCAAGTCAAGTCGTTCTTTTAGAAGTGGGATAGCGTAATCTAAGAAAGGCTGATAAAGAGTCATTTTTAACTTACCTTACCCCCGCTGGAACTGCTAAGGGAACAGCATCTTCAAACAAAAACTCGTACAGAAATCGCTCTGACCACTCATGCCCAAAATAGCTGCCGAATAGCCCTGATGCTGGATCGCGTTCCGCACTATACTGATCGTAATCTTTCTGTGCCTTCACAATCCGCTGAATCTCTTCTGCAGTGTTAAGCCGAGAGGCTTGCTCTAGCATTTGCCAATACAACTGGACATATTCTTGATAGGCGGGAAACAAACGAGTTACAACCGTTTCTGCATCAGTTTTAGCAAATAGCAAGTTCTTGGAAAAATACTGGTTCGCATCGTAAAACTTCATTTCTAAGTCTTGCGTTAAATCTTTGTATTTCTCCTTAAGTGCGCTCATTGGCCCGATATATTTGTCTAGATAGGCTTCATCCCGGAATAAAGGTTGAAAATCCAAGACAACCAAGATTTTCTTTTGTCCAAATGCTAAAAAATCAATTCCTAGTAAGGGCAAATCGTAATTATAATTCGGATAAATGACACTATTGAAAATTTGTGCCGTTTCTCCAGCATCAATGTAGGTGTAACGAATCTTTCGCAATTGGGGACATTGATAGCACCAACTTTGAATCGTGGCGGGATTTTTGCCTCTTTCACTCACTACCGATTCCAACCCAGAGGGAATGGGACGACTCTCTAGAGCAAAACGTCCAAACAGTTCTTTTTCTAAGAATTCCTGAAACGGCTTAAACATAGATTAAAATTTAGCTCCTTCAATCTTTCCCTCAAAGCACAATCATAAGGGATTGCCTTAAATCTTGTCTCTGTTTTTGACAAACAAAGTAATATTTCGTTACGAAAATCAGTTGTGCGCTCAGGATTCCCAAGCAAAACCCTGTACCAACCATCATTAAACTACTGTAATTGTAATAAATCTTAACAAAATTTTCATAATTTTAGTCTATGCTAGTAAACTATGTGTAATTTAATAACTATGCAATTAAGTGAAAGAGCAAAGCAATTAATTCTCCAAGCCAGAATTGTCAGTTTTGCAAGTTGGAAAAACTTATATTCAGATGAAGTAATTGCCATTTTTCAAGAGGCTGACAATCAAAGTCGATATCTCACAGATGAGGATTTAGAACGCCTTAAAAATCTCGATCCTAATCTCTCTTTAATGCTAGAAAAAGCCAGATTATTGCGAGAGCAAGCTCCTAATCTTGTTGCTGATGCCAGGAAAAAGGTATTAGCCGACTTTCCCCATATCACTGAGCTTGGTAATGACCTTTATCCTCCCGAACGTGCTGAAGCCTGTTGGCGAGATTTTTGGCATTTCCTACGCTGTATCACCTATGGAATTGCAGGTAACAGTCCTCAATTTACTAGCCAAGAAGGACTCAAAAACATGGAGCTACTCTATCAAGAATTGCGGGTTCCTGTTTCGGCGATGCTCTGTGGACTAGAAGAGTTGAAAACAGTTAGCTTGCAGCAATTTAATTTTGAATACCGGGAGTTATTGAGTCTGTATTTTGACCATTTAATCACTGGGTTAAAAAAATTTAGTCAAGCTTAATCAACTCTCACAGTATCAGATTCCTTACTATTTATTGTCTAAAGCAGATTTTCTAAAGCAGTAGCAACGACTCGATAATTTGAGTCTTGCCGAAGTTGAATTAAAATTTCCTTAGCCTGCGGATCGTCAAAATGTTGCAAAGCAGATGCGACGTGGTGACGCATACGTTCAGACTCAGAATTAGCCAGTATTAATAACTGAGAAAGTGCAGCCTGTTCCTGATTAGTTCCGGCTAATGTACCAAGTGCATCTACAGCGGCTTCCTGGGTGGTCATATCTTCGCCAGCTAAGGCTTCCATACAGACCTCAAAGAGTTCGCTTTCGTACTCCATATCAACCAAAACAGCCAGAATACTACGACGAACTAACCAGTGGTCATCCTGAAAAAAAGTCAAGACTAAATGAGATGCAGCACATCGACCAAAAAGCGAAAGAGAATTAGCAGCCTCAGCTCGCACATTCGGCGTATTATCAAATTTCATGATTTGGAGCAATGCGGCGAAGGAATCGGCGGTTTGTTGTGTCCCAAATGCCCGGCTGACAAAGGAACGTACTAAGAATTCCGGGTCATCGAGTTTGCTTTTGAGCAAGGGAACGGCAATCTCTGGTTGATAATCCTTGAGAGCCGCGACCGCCTTGAGTCGATACTGAAAATCAGGATTGTTCAAAGACGTTTCGATTTCGTGAATATCCATAAGCACAACAAATTATAATTTTTCTTTATTTTAACCAAAAAGTTCCTAATTATGCAAATAACCAAAGATATTTTAACACTTAATAACCTTGGCGGTTGTTATAGCTAAGCTCTTTGATCGAATCGAGTCTGAAAACAGCCGTACTTGAACCAATATTGTCGCAGTTCATGATGAGGTGTATGCAAACTGGCTTTAGCCTGATAGAGAATCACTTGTCGATGATTTCCCATCCAAAGTCGTTTGCCTGGTTCAACAGAAATTAAGCACCCTCCTAGAATGTTAACACATTCCTCAAATCGCTCAACTGCTGGATAGTCTAAAGTTTCAAAAATTAGCAATTGACCGGAAAAAATTAGGTGACGACTTCTGATCCAAGCCTGCATTTTTTTACAAGCTATTGGGGGTAGCATCTTTAAGATACTCAGCTTGAAAACCGAGTGATTTATTTTTACTTTCAAGGTAGAGAGAGAAAAAGAGCGAATAATAAACTCGCTCTAGAGAAAGTAGGAGATACCAAACTTAAAGGAAGACAAAGGTGAAGTCTAGGTAAATTTAGCCAACTTCAGTAATACTGAGAATTTTGCCTCCCATTTTCTGAATATTTTTAATTTGCTTAGACATTTGAGCATAGCTGACTTCATAGCTGATATTGCTCACTCTGACATTAGCACCACCAGACTTAGCAGCAGTAATCCGAAAACGTTTAGCAGTTGTGCTAGAGGCTCCACTGGTACCAACGCTAGAAAGTTTGATTTTCTGAGGCTGATTGCTCGCAACCGTAGCAATTAATTGAGCTTGATTACTGCTATCGCTAGTAGCTGAGCCTCCGAGCAAAAAAAGCATCCGATTAAACCCGACATTCTTGATACCAGTTTGGCTGCGAATGCTCCGAGGATAAGGCACAATATTCTCACCAAAGTTCTGGGTGTAATCGTCACTATCGATATAAGAATCGATTTCGGCTTCATAGCCTTGACCGTTACAAATTTGGACGTGTTCCGAAATCTCGGCCTGTTCTAAAGGAGGGCGACCAAGCAAATGCTTGCAGTTTAACTCGATGAACCGATAGGCAGAATTGGTGTTAAAAAATAGAGACTGATACAGGTATGATTTTGCCACTTGTCTGACAAAATCACGCACCGTAATATCACCATTGCGAAGCAAAGATTCGGCACTGGTGAGACGCTGACTTTCCATCAGGTGAGCATTTCCTAACACCTGTCGGTAAGCAGCACGGATGACGACTTGTAAATCGTCTTCCGTTGCATTGGATCGCAGTTCTACGGGCTGACTGACGAAAGCTGCTGTTAAACTGGACATTTTTTTTTCCTAACGTTAATTAAAGTTAATTAAAGTTTGATTGAGACTGTCAAAAGATGTTACTGTTGGTTGAAATAGCTTAACAGATACGAACACATCTGTAATCTAGAGAGAGGAACACTATCTGTTTCTCTCGTTATCGCTTTGATAATTGCGATGGGATAAGGTAAAAATCGCGGTTGTTTCCGAGAGGGTAGAGAAGCAAATCTTTACTTCTCTACCCGCGAATAACTCTATGCCTCAAGCAACTTCTGTGATGCTGACAATTTTGCCGCCTGCACGATGAATGCGCTGAATTTGCGGAGTCATATTCGCACCGGATACAAGATATTCGGTGTTACTTACTCGGCGAGGGCTATCAAATTTAGACCCCTTGACTAAAATCTTGAAGGTCTTTTCGGTGGCATCTTTGTAAGCGCTGATCCGACCGCCTGTTGTTGGTAAAGTAATCTTGTTACCGCTATTGCCAGCCACAGAATCTACTAAGCGAGAAGCGGTAAAAGCACTATCAACTCCTGCATAGCCTTGATACAGGGAAAGGGTGCGATTATAGCCGATTTGCTTTTGTCCGACTTGACTTTTTGCCCCTTTATAATAAGGGACTGTATTCTCGCCAAATTTTTCCTGATATTCTGGGCTATCGAGGTAAGAATCAATTTCTGCGTCGTAGCCTTCTTGGGTACACCGACAAATATGCTCAGAAAGTTCGTCTTGAGCTAAAGGAGCGCGACCCAACAAATGTTTGAAGTTTAGCTCGACAAAGCGGTAAGGAGCGCAGGATTCAAAATACCGACTGCGATAAAAGTCAGATTTAGCCACAGCGCGGACAAATTCTCGTACCGTTATGGTGCCATCGCACAACTTGGATTCTGCAATGGTCAGGCGTTCACTTTCCATGACATGGGGATTGCCCAACACTTGCTTGTAAACAGCGCGAATTACCGCCTGTTTATCCTCGGAGCTGCTGGTAGGCCAAAGTTCTACTGGCGCATCTAAAATGACACTCATTGAGTTTCTCCTATGAAAAAATAACGCTTCAAAACAGGGAATCAGGGATTGTCAAAAACACGCTCAGGGAGATAATTCCCCAAGTCGTTAAGGCAGAAGTTTGAGCGGTTGTTAGTTGACAGCAGTGATGCTGGAAATTATGCCGCCTTGTTTGTGGATGCGTTGATATTCTTGCGAGAGCCTTTCAAATGGTACGAGATAGGCTTGATTGCTAGAGCGAAATTTAGAGACTCGGTTGATTACTGTCGTTCCTGTAGAACGATATCCAGTCACAGTAATGCGATAAACTTTGCCTTCTGTTGAGCCGCCTAATCCAGCACGAGTACGTGAATTAATAGCAGACTCTTGGAATGCCCAACCATCTCCAACTGCACCACCTGAAGGGGGAACTATTGGTACGGGGGTTTCCTGAATCACGAATTTATTCAGAACAGGGGATTTTCCAGAAAGACTGCCTTTGAGGTCGCTACTAGAAGGTCCCCGCAACAGAGCAAACATATGAGTAAACCCAACCATATTTTGTCCTGGCTGGGTTTTGTAGCCTCGGTAATAGGGAACGATATTTTCCCCGTAGGCATTTTGGTATTCATCGCTGTCGAGGTAAGAATCAATTTCGGCCTCGAAGCCTTCAGTATCTAAAATGGTGCTATGTGCTCTCATTTCTTCTAAGCCATCTGGAGCCCGACCTAGAAGATGTTTGAAATTGAGTTCAATAAACCGATAGCGAGGACAAGTATCGAAAAAGCGAGAGCGGTAAGCGTCTGATTTTGCCAGAGCGCGGACAAATCCGCGCACACTGAGTTCACCACTTTTGAATTGGGATTCAGGAATCGTCGCTCGTTCACTTTCCATGACGTAAGCATTACCCAAAACTTGCCGATAAACGGCACGAATAATGGTTTCTACTTCTTCTTCGGAACGTCCTGGCATCAGTTCTAAACGGGGTGTTTCTTCAAATAAACTGACTCCAAGTCGAGATGCAGGTCCAAAAACCATTGATAAAATCTCCACGATTGTATTACAGGAAAAACTACCATACTTAGACGTTCTATTAGAAAACTTAACATAAGTTAACATTAGGTCTGATTTGGAAGCTTATTTGTAGTACAGAAAGAGGTTGAGATATTGGCTCGGAGTCCCTGAGTGCAAAAAATTGGCTGTAGTACGAAATGAAGGATTGTAATATATGGCGAATGTGAGTTGAAATTATTAAGCCAATAAGTTATGAGATGTGAGGTAACTCAGTGGCAAAACTTTGACGCTTTTCAAAATGTAGAGAGCCAAAAGCCGACCCCCAAACCTGTTGATGAGTATTCACATCCAGACCTCGATCGAGGCTGCTCCAAGTTGTTTCTGTAATCTCGACTTCACTAACTAGGTAGGTTGAACAACCTCTTTTTTCAATGAGACAAAGGTTTCCAGGTTCCACACTGCCTCGAAACATTTGGCCGTCTCGTTTAAAAATCATGGAACAGTGATAGCGTCGTTGCAGACAATCTGGTTTAATAGTTTTGAGAATGCTTAATTCTCGTGCGGCTCCGGCGTACTGTATTGGGTCTTCGAGGCTATAATTTTCAATATAAATTTGATCTCCCTGGTCAATTAAGCGATGAACTCCCTGACGATAGGGAGTCCACAGATCGTGGTCGTAAACCTGTTCTGAGTAAAAGCCAATGGCATTGAAAAATTCAAAGGGTAAGGGACGAAAAAATATCCGAATATGGGCAAATTGTTTTGGGTTATCAAAGGATTGGTGATAGTTACTAAAATCCCCAGCCATCCACTGAGCTAAAGTGATTAAATCATTGCTTTTAACTGAATTCATAAGCTAGGAAGAAGGTAGAAGAAAGTTTGATGGAAATTAGCAATTCCTTAATTCCCGGAAAGCGAACGAATTTCTGAGGAAAAAGAGGCTGTTACTACTCCACTTCCTCCACTGGTTTTAATTAGGGAAACACGAAACCGTAAATTAGGATTAGCAAACCAGATTTTTTCTTCGGCTGCGGCGCGATCGTAGCTAGTCAACAGGACAAAAGTTCCATCCTCTGTGATGTGATAGTCACTTGCTGCGGCAATTGTTTCAGCATAACCTTGATCTCGTAATAATTTACCACGATTAGGCACATTTGGATCGGGGATTGGTACAAGAATACAACTCCCCTTAACCTCAGAATTCTCTTCCCAATCTGACTCACCCTCCCAACTCATTTGAAAAGGGATTACGGCTTGGGATGGGTCAACCTTATATAATTGGCAGAGCTCAATTACGGCCGGATCGTCCGGTGAGATAGCAACGATATCAATGACTGACTGCACAGCTTCAAAGTGTCTGAATGTCAAATGATGGGCGCTGCGCTGCGATCGCCACCGTCCTAGAGAATTTTCAACAAACTGCTTAATATTGTTCATGGAAAACATTGTACAGGGGCAAGAGCCAAAATATTCTTGTCTTCAGAACTCGACTTTTTGCGCCCCTGGCGACGAAAAAAAGTGCTTTTAGCAACAAAAGTAACAAATTGTTACTTTGTTTCTCAGGAATGAGACAAAGGGAACACCCCAGAGATATATTCAAAACCATCAAGTTAGTCACCAAGTTGACCAACTCTGATTCAGAAATAATTTTTCTAAGTTAAGGAGAACTCAATGCTTGACGCTTTTTCAAGAGCTGTAGTTTCAGCCGATGCCAGCACCTCGACCGTCGGTGATATTGCTGCCCTCAGAGATTTCATTGCCAACGGCAACCGACGCTTGGATGCTGTAAACGCGATCGCCAGCAATGCTAGCTGCATGGTTTCTGATGCTGTTGCCGGTATGATCTGCGAAAACCAAGGCTTGATTCAAGCTGGTGGTAACTGCTATCCTAACCGCCGCATGGCTGCTTGCTTGCGCGATGCAGAAATCATTCTGCGCTATGTCACCTATGCTTTGTTGGCTGGTGATGCTTCAGTTCTTGATGACCGTTGCTTGAATGGTTTGAAAGAAACCTACGCAGCTTTGGGCGTGCCCACCACCTCCACCGTGCGTGCCGTTCAAATCATGAAGGCTCAAGCCGCTGCTCACATCCAAGACAACCCCAGCGAAAAATTTGCTGGTGCTAAGTTGCGCAAAATGGGCAGTCCTGTAGTAGAAGATCGTTGTGCTAGCCTCGTTGCCGAATCTTCCAGCTACTTCGACCGCATCATTTCTGCACTGAGCTAGTCCGTTGCTAATCGCAATTCGCTCAGCAAAATAGAAACTACGCTCACTGTCAAAATCACTTTAGGAGATTTAGGAAATGAAATCAGTTCTCACCACGGCTATCGCCTCTGCTGATGCAGCAGGCCGCTTCCCTAGCACCTCAGATCTAGAATCAGTTCAAGGTTCTATCCAACGCTCTGCAGCTCGTTTAGAAGCTGCAGAAAAACTAGGCAACAACCTCGACGCAGTTGCTAAAGAAGCTTATGATGCTTGCATCAAAAAGTATCCTTACTTGAACGAACCCGGTCAAGCTAATTCCACCGATACTTTCAAATCAAAATGCCATCGCGACATCAAGCACTACCTGCGCTTGATCCAATACAGCTTAGTTGTTGGCGGCACAGGCCCTCTGGACGAATGGGGTATTGCTGGTCAACGCGAAGTTTATCGCGCTTTGGGCTTGCCTACTGCTCCTTACGTTGAAGCATTGAGCTTTGCTCGTAACCGCGGTTGCGCTCCTCGCGATATGTCTCCTCAAGCTTTGACTGAGTACAATGCTCTTCTTGACTACACGATCAACTCCATGTCCTAATTAACTGACAGGTTTGTAATGTCGTGACTGGGTAGTTTCTACCCAACAAGTCTAGGAACTCTTGGCTCGTTGCTTTACCGATTTTGGTGAGGTAAGGGTAAAGAATTCCTAGGCTTGTTATTGTGTTTTAATAGGCATATCATATTATAGTTATTGCAAAGCGCTAATTTTATGGATAAACGCTTTTTTAGTTTTTTTAATTTAACGGAAGACGAGGCGATCGCCCTTTTAGATACGCCCCAATCTGAAATCGGTGAAGAGGATTCCCGCTACATAGCTGCTTCCCACTTGATCAATTTCTCAACCGATCGATCGATCGCAGCACTGATGCGAGCAGTACAACAAACCGATCCGGTGCTGGAAAACCGGATTGTGCGCCGCAAATCGGTGGAAACCTTGGGAAGACTGCAAGCTGTGCAAGCATTGCCGGTGATTCGCACCTGTCTGGCGGATGATGACTGCTACACGGTGGAAAATGCTGTTTGGGCGATCGGCGAAATTGGCACTGAAGATCCGGATATTTTAGCAGAAATTGCTCAATTGCTGGATAAACCGGGACAAACCTACCGGGTAATTATCCACACCCTGACTAAATTAGATTATCAGCCAGCCGTAGCCAGAATTCGCCGATTTGTCGATGATATTGACGCGCCGACTGCTAGTGCTGCGATCGCCGCAATTTGTCGCTTAACCAGAGACTTTTCTCAAATGGGAAAAGTTGTCGCGATGTTGCAACACAAAAATGTCCTTGCGCGCAGATTATCTATTCAGGATTTGATAGATGCGCGTTACTACGATGCAATTGGCAATATTGCCAGATGTCCGGTATCTTTAGTCTTTCGGCTCAGAGGAATTAGGATGTTAGCAGAAGCAGGAATTGCTGACAAAACTCTTACCTTTGCCACAATTCAACCGCATTTGGAACCAACCTTAAGGGACTACCCAGGGGATTTAAATTTAGTGCACAGTTATGAAAAATTACCAGATTTACCGTTTCTGATTCACCAGTTATATGAAACGGATTTTGGACGTTGCTATTTAGCGGCTAAAACGATACTGGAAAATTACTCTGAGGAGGCACCAGCCGCCCTGTTTGCGGCCTTTGCGGAAGAAGCAAATAATGACTATGGAGCGCATTTTCATGTGGTAAAATTGTTTGGTTGGTTAAAACATTCTCCCGCCTACGATTTGTTATTGGAAGCTTTGCATAACTCCCAACCCCAGTTTCAGAAATCCCGTGCAGCGGCGGCGATCGCCCTGGGGGAACTGGGAGAACAACGTGCTGTTCCAGAATTGAAAGCCTGTCTGGAAACTAAAATCTGGGATTTGAAGTATGCTGCATTAATGGCACTAGAAAAACTTGGTGATGTCACGGGTTATGAAATCGCTGCGGCTGACCAAGATTGGTTGGTTCGAGCTAAAGTAGATGCTCATACTTCTGTTACATCGGAACTATCTTAATAGGGCATAGGGCATAGGGCATAGGGCATAGGGCATAGGGCATACCTCACTACGCTTGAGAACCGCCATACAACTGTCAACTATCAACTGTCAACTGTCAACTGTCAACTGCTATAAAACCACAAAAACCATGACAACAGATGCTTTGTTTGAACAACTAAAACACCCGAATCCTCATATGCGCGATCGGGCAATGTTTGAAATTGCTGATTCCCGCGATGAAAATACAATTTCTCGACTGGTGGGCATTTTAGATGAAGAAGATGTCACCTATCGTCGGGCGGCGGTAAAAGCCTTGGGCGTGATTGGTGAAGATGCCGTGCCATCGGTGGTTGAGGCATTGTTAAACAGTGATAATGTGACTGTGCGAGGGAGTGCGGCGAAGGTATTGGCACAAATTGCGATTAATTATCCAGATTTGCCGTTTCCTGAAGCGGGCTTGCAGGGATTAAAAAAGGCGATCGACGATCCGAATCCTGTGGTTAATATTGCTTCTGTGATGGCCTTGGGGCAGATGGGTTCCTCTGCTTTTGAGATTTTGGTGGAGTCGCTGAATACAACGGATAATGTGGCGGTACAAGTGGCGATCGTCAATGCTCTTGCTTCTGTGGGCGATCGACGTTGTGTAGAAGTTCTGACCACATTTGCGAATGATGAATCGGTGGATTCTTATGTGCGGGAATCAGCGACAAGTTCTTTATCGCGGTTGGATTTGGTGATGAATTATAAGCGTGCAGATAGTTAGATATATAGCCTTTCTCAGTAACATGAGGTACCCGACGTGCATAGGGCATAGGGCATAGGGCATAGGGCATACCTCACCACGCTTGAGAACCGCTATAGTGACATTTTTAGCAGCACTCTCGATCGCACACAGCAGTTGCAGCCGACTAAGCTACGATCGAACTTTGGGCTTGGCTGATTCACGGTATGAATCAACTTTTCGCTTGAAGTTACAAAACTCACCCTCAAGCGGGCTTATAGCTATTGGGAAATATTGAATTCATACCTCTATTCAGCAACGCCAGCTTTCAGAGTTAACTGGAGTTCATCTGGGAATGCAAATTGAACCCTACGACCCTCGCCACCTTGATGCTGTTATTCGTCTTTCGCTTCGGGCCTGGACTCCGGTCTTTGATTCGATTCAGAAGGCGATGAACGCTGATGTGTACCAGGCATTCTATCCCAATCATTGGCGCGTGAGCCAGCAAAAAGCTGTGGAGGATGTCTGTGCTACGGAAGACACGAATGTATGGGTTGCGATCGATGCAGGTTTTACTGTGGGCTTTGTAGCTGTGAAACTACACTCAGAGGACAGCATGGGTGAAATCTACATGGTTGCTGTCGATCCAGACTTTCAAGGCCGCGGCATTGGTAGTGCTTTGATAGAATTCGCTCTGGGTTGGATGAAAGATGCTGGGATGTCTATTGCTATGGTTGAGACTGGGGGCGATCCCGGCCATGAAAGAGCCCGTCACACCTATGAAAAGGTGGGCTTTGAGCTATTCCCAGTCGCCAGATACTTCAAGAAGCTCTAAGTGCAGATGTTAAGTCTCAAGGTTTACTTTTTTCTATAGGTAGTTAATTGCGATCGACCAATCGAGTCATGTTTGGTTTCACGTTACTTACTCATTCACAAGCAAGGACGTGACAGGCTTAAGCCAACCTACAGCGAGGGGCGATCCTACTCGTTCCTGCTCCGCGAAGGCTCCGCCTCCAGCCAGTGGCAAAGCCGCATCGGAGCGGTGACTGTTACATTAGGTTAATGCTGGATAAGATCCATATACGAGATAATATCCAGCAAAAGTGACAGATAACACCCAAGAACCCGGACTTAACCTGCAAAGTTTCTGTTTAATTTAAAATTAGGGTGTTATCCAGCAGATACGACGGATAATCCACCGAAGGTAAAGGTATTATCCAGCACATCTTTTGAATACTGAAGTTTCTACTGTCCCGGCTTAAACGGGTAGCCACGATGCTGATTAAGCAAACAAAAACAGCCCTAAGTTCCCTAGGTTATGAACTAGATTGCCGTGAGGAGGCTTTTGGTTATCTAAGGGATTCTTCCGATGTACTCGGACAGCCAGAGCAATTGCGACGGAGGATGCAACAAGACGGTTATTTATACTTAAAAGCCTTTCTTAACTCTCAAGAGGTTTGGCAAGCTCGTCAGGAAATAGCAGCTTGTTTAGCTGCTGAGGGAAGCTTGGAACTTGAGTGCCCTGTTCTAGATTGCATCGCTAAACCTGGATTAAACATACATTTCCGTCCCGATTTAGCAAGCAAAAGTTCAACACTGAAAACACTGCTTTATTCGGGACGGATGATGGAATTTTTTGGGATTTTTTTAGGCGGTCAAGTCCGGCATTACGATTACACCTGGCTGAGAGCCGTCGCCCCAGGAAAAGGAACTTACGCTCATTGTGACATTGTGTATATGGGAAGGGGAACTGACAAGCTTTACACGGCTTGGACTCCCTTAGGCGATATTCCTTGGGAATTAGGGGGGTTAATGATTTTGGAAAATTCCCATCATCTAGAGACTATTAAAAATAGCTATGGATGTAAAGATGTCGATCGCTATTGTGCCAACAGAAAAACGGCTTATTTGTATGCATCCAATCAAAAAGGGTGGGATGGAGCCTTATCCAAAAACCCGGTTTCTTTGCGCTGTAAATACGGAGGACGTTGGTTGAGTTCCGAATTCGAGGCTGGAGATGTTCTGATTTTTGGTATGTTTACCATTCATGCCAGTTTAGATAACCATTCTCCTTCTATTCGACTCTCCTCGGACAGCCGTTATCAATTGGCATCGGAACCAGTGGATGAAAGGTGGGTTGGCAGTAACCCTATTGGTCACTCTACTGCTGCTAAGAAAGGTCAGATTTGCTAGAAGAAGAAGAATTTAGTATTGAGTCTTGTCGTCGAAGGTAGAAGCAAAAATCAAAAATTATCGACTGTGCCAGTTCAATAGGCTGCAAACCAGAGGGGGTTTGTTGCGAGATCTCAAAGGCTGCAATCACTGTTCCGCGATCGCCCGATCGTTCTCCGCTTCTTGCTCATTGCCCTTGTCGTCTCAGTCTTGCTGTTAAGCGCTAAAGCCAGCTTGTTTCAGACTTCTGCGATCGCACAAATCCCGACACAATCCCCGCCATCGAATCCCTGGAAATACCAATAACAACAACTCATCAGGTTTGGCTTTGAACAGCCAATTCTTGATAGTCCTGTCGAATAGGAATCTGAATGATGAACTCTGCCCCCTGACCGGGATGAGAAACACACTTCAACTGTCCGCGGTGTTTTTCTACCACAATCTGGTAGCTGATTGACAGCCCCAGACCAGTGCCCTTCCCTACCGGTTTCGTCGTGAAGAAGGGGTCGAACACCCGCTGGTACACTTCCTCTGTCATACCCGGGCCATTGTCGCAAATGCGAATCACAACAAATTGGGGCTCTTTCCGGGTCGGGGCGAGGTTGTGGGAATCCACCTCAACCGAACAAAATGTAGAGCTTTCGGCAAGGGGGGGATTGGAAATCGGGGATTTTTCTTCTTCCGCATACCCCACCGAGGTGCGAATCGCGATCGCCCGCGGTGTTTTTTGGTTACTGAGAGCCTCAATCGCATTCGCCAGTAAATTTACAAACACCTGGTTCAGTTGGCCCGCATAGCACTCCACCAGCGGCAGCGCGCCGTACTCTTTAATGATTTGAATAGCAGGCTGGTCTAATTTAGCTTGCAGTCGATGCTGCAAAATCAGTAGCGTGTTATCGATGCCCTCATGGATATCGACCTCTTTCATTTCCGCTTCATCCAGTCGCGAGAAGTTTCGCAGCGAGAGGACAATTTCGCGAATTCGGTCTGCTCCCACCTTCATCGAATCCAGCACTTTGGGTAAGTCTTCCATCAAGAACTCTAATTCGATCGCGTCCATCTCCTCAACAATCGCTGCTGTGGGATGAGGGTATTGTTCTTCATAGAGTTCCAGCAGTCCTAGTATGTTTTCACTGTATGTCCTGACGTGAGTTAGATTGCCATATATGAAGTTAATCGGGTTATTGATTTCGTGGGCCACCCCTGCCACCATCTGTCCCAGGGAGGACATTTTCTCAGTCTGAATGAGCTGGGTCTGGGTGCGCTGGAGTTCTTGGAAAGAAAGCTCTAGTTGTTGGGCTTGTTTTTTTAATTGCGCTTCTGATTCTCGCAGAGCTTGCTCCATCAGCACGCGATCGCGAATTTCCTGGCTCAGGAGCAGATTTTTTTCCTTTAATTCCTGCGTCCTCTCTTCCACTTTATGTTCTAAAGTGCGGCTGTAATCTTCTAATTGCTCATTGGCTTGTTTCAGGTTGTCAGTCGCCTCAGACAAAGTGGCATAGAGTCGGGCATTTTCCAGAGAAATCGCCGCTTGAGAACAGATCACGGTTAAAACTTCCAGACGATCGGGAGTAAACGCGCTCGTTGTCAGATTATTTTCCAAGTAAAGCAGACCAATGAGCTTTCCTTTATGGACGATCGGCATACATAACACTGACTTGGGTTGGGCGTTAACTATATAGCTATCCCTAGTAAAAATCCCCTCCTGACTTGCATCATTTAAGACAACATTCTCCTGAGTTCTAGCCACATAATTAAGGAGAGAAAACGGCAATTTTTGATTGGTTTCTATTAGTGTCGATTGCAGCACTACTACCTCATTATTATCTATGCTTGCCGTGCCTTCTACCACCAGTTGACCATTTTTTTCTAAAATCAAATAGCTTTTTTCTGCCCCAGCATTCTCCATCGCAATTTTCAATAACTTAGAAAGCAGGCTTTCCAGAACAATTTCGCCAGAAATAGCTTGAGAAGATTTCATCACAGAGGCGAAATCCAGTGCCACAAAACTCCCCGTCGTCGTCGAACAGGTCGTCCGTGATACATCGAGGTTCGGGGCTTCTGCGGTCAGTATTCGCGAGAAGAAATCAGGATATTTTTCAAATAAATCTTTTACTTTTGCCTTCGCTCCCCAGCGAATATAGCCATAGTAAGCATCCGTCAAATAAATCTCCGCTATCTTCTCGCGGCCGCGAGAGAAATAAAACTCGGCAGCCCGTTCATTAGCTAGGGCTTCTTCCTGAATGTATCCCTGTTCTCTGGCTCCTTGAATGCTGGCGTCATAATACTCCATCGCTTTTCCAATTTTTCCCAATACCCGCGCTTTCTCCGCCTCCACTAATTCGTACTTATGCTGGAAGTTAGACGGGGCATGAAATGCCCATTTCTGCATTTTTTCTTGATTAGCTTCAACTAAGCTGATGTATTGTTGTTGTTCGGCGTGTGAAGCTTGAGGATAAACAGCGAGTAGAGCGAGGGAATAATAGAAGTTGTGAGGAGCAGTAACTACCATTCCCATCACGCTGACTGCGTGTTCGGCGGCTAAACTGGCATTGGCAACGGCATTCTTTGGTTCTTTAAAGAGATATAATAGAATTGTCTTGGCTAGATAAGTAATAAACAGCAAAATTCTATTGTTAGTTTCAATAAAAACAGGCAACATTTGTGTTTCATTAAAACTTTTGCCTACCAACTGACATTTGGCCTCAGATTCATTTTGAAGATTTAGCGTCAATTGGTGAAATATCTGGATGTAATAGATAGAATAGTCTTGTTTAAGTTTGAACACTAAATCAAGATATTGCTCTTGTTGCTTTTCTATAATATCTAATCGTTCGCCAGTCAAAAAAATGCTCGCACAATAGACAGTAACACAATAACCGGCATATTCTATATCTCCAGTTTCCAGTCCACTTTGAAACGCTGACAGTAAGGGTACTAAAGCTTTTTTAGCTGGCTCTTTCCAGTGTATAACAAAGCCATAAAATAATTGATTAACTTTACATTTAAGGGAGTGGTCATTAAATTTAGTTAACAATTTTAATGCCAAGTTACCAGACTGATATCCGGCATCTATATCCCCTATTACCGAACACAGTATTAAACTATAAAAAGCATACGCAAAAGCAGCAATAGAGGAATAGCCATACTCCCTGCATATTTTAACCAAAGTCACTGCAAGTGGGAGCATAATTTCGGGTTTAGCAGCAAGAACAGGAGAAATAAGAGAAGTCAGTATACTTAAAGCCGCTATGTTGTAAGGGTCTGTCATCTCTGGGATATTGTCTAAGTCGGCGATATCTGGCAACTCCACCAGAAAACCCCCGTTACCCTCCTCATTTGACAAGGAAACACCCAGCATATCCAGCACTTGCAGCCCAGTATCAATGGCTTTTAACATCTGATTTTGAGCCATATAAAACTGGATTTGTAGCTCGTATACTTTCACTTTCTCGAGCAGGGTGGTAGCTTGTTGCAGAACAACTTCAGCAAGAATTGCTGACTTTTCGTAATTGGTATTAATATATTCTGCTTCCACCGCTTCTACATAGAGTGCTAGTGTTAGATCGTAGTTACTCTGCCAACTGTTTTCTGCCAATAGTTCTAACCCTACTCTTAGTTGCGTGACAGCAGCTTCATAAGCTGACGCTGCTTTGGCTTTTCGACCAGCTATTAAATTTAATCGGGCTAGACGATCTTTTTTTGCCTGCTCCGTGATGAAGTCAGCCCCAACATTTAACTGATTGACAATCTCAAAAATATTTTCTTCAATCTCGTCTGCTGGAGTATGCTCCAGTAGCAGTTCACCAATTTTTAGGTGGGTCTGTTGTTTCTGAGATTCCGGAATAAGAGAATACGCCGCTTGCTGCACCCGGTCATGGAGAAATTTGTAAGCGATAGGCGCGTGATGGCTGTAACGCAAAGGGGCAGGTGAGCATGATAGGAGAGGAGAATCTGGAGCTATTCTCTCCTTTACTTCGCTGCTCATTTCATCGGAGGTAAAAACGAGAGGGATTTTGTAGGCTTCGCTCAGGGGCAAAACCAAGCCAGCCTGAAGTGCTTCCCACAAATGGGCCGCCGTTTCCGACTGAGATTTTTCATTGACAATCGCCAGAACGTCTAAATTAAATTTGTCTCCAATACAGGCTGCTAATTTTAAGACATCCTGCGTCTCCTCCGAGAGTTTTTGAATATTTCTGGCAATCAGTTCGACGACATTATAATCCGTGATTCCTACCGCTTGAATTTGGTTCAATGACCAATGCCAGCACCCAGCACTGAAATCAAAGGTCAATAGCTTTTCTTGATGCAGAGTGGCGAACACCTGAGTCAAGAAGAAAGGATTGCCCTGGGTTTTATTGAAAAGTAGCTCGGCCAATTCAGAAACCCGGTTTCTCGGAACAGAAGACTCATTCAGGGTATCGGCTACCAGCAAGCTGACGTTGCCAATATCCAATGGACGGAGGGTGATATTATTTACAACCGCCCCATTCTTTTGAATCTCATCCAACGTCAGCATCAACGGATGCGTCGGACTGACTTCGTTATCTCGATAGGCTCCCATCAGCAGTAAATATTGGCTGTCCGGGTCACAAATAAGCAGATGAATCAACTTGAGCGATGCGGAATCTGCCCACTGTAAGTCATCCAAAAAGACGACGAGGGGGTGTGAGGCTTTAGTAAATACATGAATGAATTCTTTGAACACGCGATTAAAGCGATTCTCGGATTCAGATGGCCCCAATTGCGGAACAGCTCTTTGAGGGCCGACAATCAGTTCGACTTCGGGAATGACATCTACTATGACTTGGCCATTGGAGCCTAAGACTTCTAAAAGTTTCTGTTTCCAAATCGCTAGTTTTTCCGAACTTTCTGTTAACAGATGCCGCATCAAGCCGGCGAAAGCTTGAATCAATGAAGCATAAGGAATATTTCGCTTTAATTGGTCAAATTTACCGGATATAAAATAGCCGCGCTGCCTGACAATCGGTTTTTGAACTTCATTCACTAAGGAAGATTTGCCAATTCCTGAGTAACCGCTCACTAGCATCAGTTCGCTGTTTCCGTCGGAGACTCGCTCAAAGGCTGCCATCAAAGCGGCTACTTCTTGCTCGCGGCCATAGAGTTTTTGCGGGATAAGAAATTGTCCAAATTTATCTCTCTTACCGATTGAGAAGTTGCCAATTTTCCCACGGGTTTGCAGTTGATGACGGCACATTTCTAGGTCAGCTTTTAGCCCCCTGGCGCTTTGGTATCTGTCTTCAGCGGTTTTGGCTAATAATTTCATTACGATGTCAGAAATCGCTTTGGGAATCTCACCGATTTGCTCGTGGGGTGGCACTGGTCTTTTAGCGATATGGCAGTGCATTAATTCCAGGAGGTCGGTGGCTTGATGCGGCAGCTTTCCCGTCAGAATTTCATAAAAGGTGACACCTAATGAGTAAAAGTCGGTGCGGTAGTCAATTGAGCGATTCATCCGCCCGGTTTGCTCTGGGGACATATAGGCGGGGGTGCCTTCTAGCAAGTTGGGATTGCTGAGGCTCTGGTTTTCTCGCTCTAGGTACGTGGAAATGCTAAAATCTATGATTTTTATTTTATCTGTTTTGGAGTTGATAATGATATTCTGCGGTTTAATATCTTTATGGATAATCTTATTTTCATGCAGTTGAGCTAGGGTCTGGGCCAAATGAATTGCCAGACTTAGAAATTCGCTTATTTCAAGGTGTTTAACTGCGATGAGGTTTTTCAGAGATTTCCCCCCAAAATCTTCTAATATCAGCGCCAGACCGTTATTATGCTTTTCCAAAGAGTGAGCTTTGACAATCCCTGCCAGGTCAAGAGTTTTGAGGATTTTATATTCATGTCTCAACCGCGCGATTTCTTCTATTGTGGGATACTCGGCTTTGATGGCTTTTACTATAACCTGAGTTGGCTCCGACTCCCTAACCCCCCGATAAATAACTGTATTGACACCTTCATGAAGCGGCAACGATAAGAGTTTGTAACCGGGCAGCGTGGTTTTCATATTCGTTTTTTCGATCGGTACCATTATTCAGGCCTGGAATTGATAGAGGGGAATTTGAGACGGCGATGTTCGATCGCCTGTTGGGAAAATTTAAACTAGCAGACCATCAGCTTGTTAGCAAGTGGCAATATTTTCTCCGCTCATTGTAATGCTAAAATGCATCAGGGTGTGATGTTTAACTATCATATGTCTGCTGGAGTTGGATAAACAAGGGTTGGTGCTTTTCCAGGCGCATCCAGATAAATTATGCGATCGCACTAACTCCACCGTCTGTTTAAATGTCTCTGGACGTACTCCCCACAGACGTTTAAAGTTTTCATAACTCAGGTTTTTTACATCCCAGTAACTCATTATGTGTCTCAGGCTGAATTATTCCGGCTTAGGATTATAAATCCTACTAACAACTTATTTACAGCATTTCGACCGGGCGCGATCGTTGCTCTTACCAGGGTACAAGTCGCGCCTTGCCTACTTTTGCAGCAGGTCTATTGTAAGAGTGTGCTAGCAAGGACTGAGTTACTTAAGCGCAAGCGTTGCTTGCAGCTATTGGATCGCGCGCGTTGAAAACCTTGTCTGCAAGTGAGCAAGATGCGTAAGCGTTGCCCTCGAAGAGGATCGCCTCAATGATTTTGGCAGAACTTGAAGACGATCCTAGATGCGATCGAGCATTTGCTCGTTCTCCCGATACTGTTGCCAAACTTGCAGCGCCCGCAATGGCTGAGTATCACGCAGGTAAAACCCACGAACTCGATCCAGAAACATTGTGAAGTGGCCGACTACAGCCGAATTCCCTAAATCTTTTGTCGCACTCCCAAAGCAAGTTCATTCTTCTCTCCACGCGAGGCATATCGCCAGTTCAAGGAAAACCCAAGTTATCCAAGTCTGCGTTTCAAAAAAGTGTATCCAGAGTTACCAATCAACTCTGCTCGAATTAGCAACAATTATCGAGCCATTGGTCAGTTAGATGGAGATACTGTGCTCGGGTTTTGAGTTGGTTCACAGGCAGAGTACGACAAGTTGTTATCTCAGTTATAACCGTGCAGCATAACAAGTAGCTGCACTGAAATGTCCCAATCTGGTTGGTTGAGTCGCAGAGGTTGTCTGCGTCTGGCGATATCGATCGTTAGCTGGCGATTCCCTGCGGGATAGCTTCGCTTCACGCAATACTCAATACCCAATACTTCAAAATTCCCTGCGGGCGATCGCTTCAAAAGCAAGTTTTGAAGTGATATGCTAAAATCCTCTTCAGATAGCTATTAGAGATTAATCATAAAGATTAAGGCGATTATCGGGCAAGAAGATGGCCTATGGTGCGGCTCAGTTCCAGCACTCCCAGGTTGTCACACATAGAGAGAGTTATGAACAGTTGTTAGAGATGCTTGAAGATGCTGTTCACGGTTGACTTGAAGTCGCCAGTCCACAAAATGAACTTGCGCCGGAGAAACAGTTAATTGAGTTATCTCTATGAAATTTGTTTCTGGCAAAGCACTCTGCCAAATGGTTGAGCGACATGGTTGCGAGCTAATAAAAATCGCTTATTATCGTTAGAAGAATCTTTTGCTCTCCCTCTCTAATTTTTCAATCCACCGGGTTGTCTCTATCAAAAAAAATGAAAAGGTAAAAGCCTTTTTCAACCTATGAAAGGGTTTATTGAATATCTTTACGAAATCAAATTAGATAAAGCTATTCTCTGGTGCTATCTCATTTGGTATGTTACAGTAGTTTGTTTTCATTTTGATCCTTCGGTTAAGATATGGATCAATTCGATTGGTATAAGTGCTGTAATCGGTACGGGTCTGATGCTAAGTGTTTCTTCTAGTAAGGGCGAAAGAGATCGTTGGCAGGCATTCAGGTTATATCTCATGCCATTTTGTGTATCAAGCTTCTCTGCCTTGATTAAAGAGCAGGGATTTCTTGTATTTATATCACCAAATATCAAAGAAACAATAGTGTCAGTATCCTGCTGTGTTCTGTTTTTATTAGTTATTTTAGTAGTCAAAGTATTCAAAAATAAAGTTATTTAGCAGGAGGCGAAAAGTTTGCCAAATGCAGCAGAAATATGAGATTTCAGGTTGAAATTACCCCGATCGCCTTTAAGGACTATCGATCTTGTAGAATTCTTAGGCCTCGATGAAGCGATTGAATTGCTTATTGAAATCGCTTTCTTAGTTTCTAGCCTGATAGTTTTTTGAGTGCGATCGCTTTTTGGTTGGGCGATCGCCGAGTTGTACTCTACTGGCCTCTGTAAAGAAATTACCAATATCCCAGACGAATATCGGCCGTAAGCGGGTTGCTAAAATCGATCGCTCGCGCTAATACTTTTTGCCCTCAAATCGCTTTCTTTGGATTAATTGGCGTTTTAAATTTTGCCTTCTACTTTCTCCCTTGGGGCGACACAAGCGGCGGTAATGCCCTCCCTACGGTCAATGGTCAATAACCAATTATTAATTGTTAGTATTCCATGAGGGGGCAAAAAAGATATATCATAATCTTAACCGGATCATTTCTTCCCAGATATGTTCTATTGTTCTAATCCCAAGTGTTCTAATCCTTTCAATCCCGACAACTCTAAATTTTGTCAAAGTTGCGGCAAGCCCGACCTCACGCCTCTCTTCAGAAACCGCTACCGCGTGATTCGACTGTTGGGCGAAGGGGGATTTGGCAGAACTTATGAAGCGGTTGATACCGATCGCATGAACGATCCCTGCGTCATCAAGCAGTTTATGCCCCAATTTCAAGGAACCTCAGCACTTGAAAAAGCCACAGAATTGTTTAAAGAAGAAGCGAAACGGCTTTACGAACTCGGCGAACATCCCCAAATTCCTCGATTAATTGCTTATTTTGAACAAGACAACCGACTTTATTTAGTACAAGAGTTGATTGAGGGGCAAAATTTACTGGCTGAATTAACTCAGCAGGGCGTTTTTAGCGAAGAAAAAATTTGGCAGTTGCTGGCAGATATTTTGCCGATTCTGAAATTTGTGCACGAACGCAATGTCATTCACCGAGACATCAAACTTGAGAATATCATCCGCCGCCGCACCTCTGTTAGCTCATCTCTGCCTAAGGCGGGAAATTTTCGCAGTTCCGCTTTCCCAAGGGGAGGGCGAGGAGAGTTAGTTCTGATAGATTTCGGCATTTCCAAACAAGTGACGGGCTCGCTGATGAGTCAAGTAGGCACAACGGTAGGAACGCCCGGATATTCGCCGATGGAACAAATGCGGGGTCAAGTTTTCCCCGGAAGCGATTTGTACAGTTTGGGGATAACTTGCCTGAGACTGCTAACTCAATGTTTGCCAAAAGCTGACGGTTCCGATGACCTTTACGATCCGATAAACGGCGGCTGGATGTGGAGAAAACGGTTGCCCGCCGGCACAAAAATTAGCACCGAGTTGGGAAACATTTTAGATAAATTAATTCAAGATTATCTTAAAAATAGATATCAATCTGCTGATGAAGTAATCAAAGCTTTAAATCTCTATTCTTTACCTCCCCAGCCCCAGTTTGTAAATGGAGGACAACGAGATATAAATTCTTTGCGGGCAAAGGGAGGACAAGTTGCTATGAATCCCCCGCTCACTCTAAGCGGCAAAATCAACAGCAATGTCTCTGTAAATCCGAGGGAAAAATCCAACACCAATCCGCCTCCGGACAAGGCATCGCAGAGAATTGCTCCTGTCAAAAGCACTTTTGAATTTCAAGTAGTGACTATAGACAAGAGGGGGAAGCAAAGTAATCTTAAGAGTGGCAAAGCGGGTTTTTTTGAAGAACATCTCGGTAGCAGTACAGTCCTGGAGATGGTATCTGTTCCTGGCGGTACTTTCCTCATGGGTTCCCCAAACGATCGGGGTGACAGTGACGAAAAACCGCAGCACCAAGTAACTTTAGCATCTTTCTATATTGGCAAATTTCCCGTCACTCAGGCACAGTGGACAGCAGTTGCGGCGCTGCCGGAAATTAAAATATTTCTCGATCCCGATGCTGCCCGTTTTAAAGGTCCAAATCGACCTGTAGAAAATGTATCTTGGTACGAGGCTGTGGAGTTTTGCGCTAGACTTTCTCGAAAAACTGGTAAGCGTTATCGTTTGCCTAGTGAGGCCCAATGGGAATATGCTTGCCGGGGGGGAACTCAGACGCAGTTTCACTTTGGGGAAACGATTACCAGCGAGTTAGCAAATTACAACGGAAATTCTAATTACGCTGAGGCGCCGAAAGGAGCTTATCGCTTTCAAACGACAGATGTTGGCAGTTTTAAACCCAATGCTTTCGGATTGTACGATTTTCACGGAAATGTTTGGGAATGGTGTGCGGATGCTTGGCACAATAATTATAACGGTGCGCCTGCTGATGGCAGCGTTTGGGAGTCTGACGGCGACTCTTCGCTGAGGTTGTTGCGGGGGGGTTCTTGGAACGATCATTCTCCGAATTGTGGCAGCGCGTGTCGCCTCCGATATCAGGCGAATTGCAAGGCTAGTATTGTGGGTTTTCGAGTGGTTATTTCTCTTGTTTAGAATTGTTGACTGTTGACTGTTGACTGTTGACTGTTGACTGTTGACTGATGACTAATGACTAATGACTAATGACTAATGACTGTAGAAGGAGGGGTCAAAAAAATGAAAATTGCGCGAATTATTTGTTGGCCTCGGGATTCGACTTTACGCCCGACTTCCGAAGCGCGGATTTGATATCATTCCGGCCTGCGCCGGATTTGATATGCGTTGCATCTGCGGTTTCCCGATCGAAGATTTATGCAATAAGTCTATTGATATTGTGTGGGCATTCAAAAACCCGGTTTCTTCAAGAAACCGGGTTTTTGAATGACCGATCGCCCAAATTCAAGCGTTAACTAGCCTTCTTTTGAGGAGCCATTATGCGTTCGACACTCATAGCACCTACGCTCAACGTCACCACAGCCATGCCGAGAATTGCCTCAGGCTGCAACTTCTCATTGATAACTATAAACCCGAAGAGTGCGGTCAGCGCTGGCCCCAAAGTGCCAATTACTGACGCTAAGGCTGCCCCCGCGAACCGGATGGCAAAATTATTCAAAAGATAGCTAAACAGCGTCAGCACCCCTAAAACAACGCCTCCTATAATCAAACCAGGCCAAACATTTTGGTCGATTTTAGGAGCAAAATTTTCCGACAGCGGCACCCACAAACTCAGGGAGGAAAATACAAAAATCGCGGCGAAATTAACTAAACTAAAAGGAATCGGGTGCAGCTTGCCCGCGGCCATTTGCGTCAGCAATACGTAACCTGCAAAGGTAATCCCAGAAGCCAGTGCAGCCGTGACTCCCACCCCGACATTGCCGCCGCCGGGAGCTGGGGCTGCAAAACTCGGCCACCCAGCTAAAATCAGACCTGCGGTAATCCCGACTATGGCCAAAAAGCCGACTCTGCTAGGGCGAGAGCCAAACAAGATCCAAGAACCTAGTACGGTGACGATCGGATAAATAAAGAAAATCGTAATTGCAATCCCCGCTGGAATATTGCCGATCGCCAAATAAATCAAAACCTGAGACAAAAACAGAAAAAATGCGCTTCCTAAAACCTTGCTCCACAAAGCTCGATCGCCCGACTGGAACAACCGCCTAATATCTTTCCACACAGAAGGATACAGAAATGTCGCCAATATCGGCATCAAAGCCATCACCACGATCAGCCGCATCAACAAAATCAACAAAGAATTTCCAAAACCCGGAGTCACCACCCCCGGAAATTCAAACAAGCCAAAAACCACCCGAGGATTTCTGCTTTTAATCAGAATTCTCAAACAAACATTAAACAGCGACAATACCACCGCCGAAGACAAAGCCAGTACCAAACCTGTCTGTACTTGAGAAGGTGCTTTAGCGGGTGCGGCCGAGGGCACTGAAGAGGGCTGCGGCACGGGTTCCCGCGGCCTTGGAGCAGGTGTTGGCGGCAGAACTTGCGGGCGGACAGAATTAGTTGATTCCTCGATATAGGAATCTTGAGCATCGAAAGGGTTCTCAAGATATTCTTCTTCTGATTCGACTTCTTCCCTGATGCGGTTTACGAGATTTTGTAACAGCTCTTCCCCTTGCCGCTCTAGGGTTTGCATATTGTTGAGCCGCATGGAAAGTTCGCTTTCATAGCTGCTCAAATCTTGTTCCAGCATCTGGAAACTGCGATCGATCCTTTCATCCAGCGCCGCCAGCAACTCCGAGGCTCGTTCGTCGTAGTTGCTCGGCGGCATCGGTATCGGGAACTCACCGCTGGGAATAGGGCTGCTGAGAGAATGTCCCGAGTTAGCGCTGAGTTCGTTGAACCGCTGCACCAACAAATCCTGCAAATTGTGAGCCAAAACTTGAGCCAACTGCTTCAGCCACAATTGCTGCTGCTGAATGTATCGCCCAGACAGAGATTCCATTTGCTGAGACTGCAATTTGCGATATTGCTCTCTCAGGCCTTCAATATCCTCAATCAGGTGATTTTTTTCAGTTTGCAGCCGTGTAATGTCTTGATTTAACTGGCCTTTGACATTTTCATGCAAAGCGTCCAGTTCTTGCATTACTGAGTGGAGAACTTCTTCTGCTGATTGTGCATCCTCTGGCTCGCCCTTTGACGAGTATACGTTTCGCTGCGCCATTAGCCTATAACCTCTAATTTAAACTGCACGTTCAGTGTTCTTAAGTATTTTGGCAAATCAGCTCGCAAGTTATAGTGAGTTGATCTAAAAGATTGCGGACACTGTTTAATCAATAGTAGTCGCTCAGTTGGAGATGTGAAAATTTGGCGATCGCCCCAAGAACACTTTGTGCAATTAGAAATCATACTACAGCTTGACCTCTCCACGGATTGCTCCCGGTAATTCTCGCATCTAACTCACCCGATTGCACCCGAATCACCAGCCTAACGGCCGAAAGCATCCAGGATACAAGCCCCCGGATTAATTCCTTCGCAGACTCAGGACCCAGAAATAAAAAACCTGTATCCGATGAAACTTG
>JAUBOM010000079.1:0-37373 GCA_036700245.1 Microcoleus vaginatus BM001213989 | reverse complement strand
TCTTCCTTCTTCCTTCTTCCTTCTTCCTTCTTCCTTCTTCCTTCTTCCTTCTGCTCACTAGGATTGTTTTTCCAGCTCAGATTTCATCCGCTCCAGCGTTGAGTTCATTTGCTCAAACATCTGCTGGGGCGTGATGCCAAATTGATTGAGCTGTGTTTTTAACTGCTCTACAGTCATCTGAGCCATGAAGTCCTCAGACAGCTCGAAGCGCTTCATAAAAATACGGTAGCGCTCCATCATTGATTCCATCTGAGCGATGAACATTTTCTTGCCTTCGCGATCGAATTTGCCGTAATTGCCGCCTAGTTTGATGAGAGATTGATAGTCTTCAAACAACAGCTTGGCTTCTTGCTGAACAATTTCTGAATCAAAAAATCCCATAGCTTTCCTAATTTTTTAATATTCTACTAATTTTGATCTAGGCGAGAAATCCCGCTGCTTTTTGTACCATTTTATCAGTTGCCGGAGGAAGTCCCTACCCCTTAAGGCACAAGAATAAGTAGAAATTTCCGTACAGCATAAGGCATGGGCATTGGGCTTGCGATGACAACAGTCAACAGTCAACAGTCAACACTCAACTGTCAACTGTCAACTGACTTTAAACTTCCCCGATGCGTTCTAGAGGCCAAAACCGCACTACAGCACGGCCGATGATATTCTGCTTAGGTAAAAATCCCCACCTGCTCGAGTCGTTGCTGTTGTTGCGGTTGTCTCCCATCACAAAATATTCATTTTCTGGGACGCGATAAGGCCCCCACTGGTATTGAGGAGGTTCGGCAATATATTTTTCGACGAGGGGTTGGTCGTTGAGATAAACTAAACCTTTTTTAACAGCGACGGTTTGACCCGGTAAGCCAATTATCCGCTTGATGAATGCTTGGTCTTGGGTAAAGCCTTGTTCTTGCAACTGTTCGGGCGGGGCAAATACTACGATGTCGCCAGTTTTTGGCGGTTGGAGGTGGTAGGAGATTTTTTCGACTACGACGCGATCGCCCACGTGCAGAGTTGGTACCATAGAATCTGAGGGTATGTAGCGCGGTTCGGCGACCAACGCTCGAATCACTATTGCTAAACTCAAAGCAATAATCACTATCTGAAGATTTTCAAAGCCCGACTTCCACGCTTTCTGCCACCAGGTTTCAGGCGGATTTTCTGCAACTTTTGTACCCAAATTATTTTTTTCAGATGTCATGAAAGTCCTCGCTATAGAATAGCCACTAATTATCGGATTAAGCTCGCTCAGCATTTAAATTGCAGCTCAAGAAATAATCAAACCATGAGCGGGCAAGGCACGCGAACCAGCCCAAAATATACAATCTAAATGCAGTACAGCTTACCATTGAAGTATGTCGCTGTTAATTACTAGACTTGAAGTGCAGGCATTCGCTTTCCTATCTTAAATGCATCTGCGTTGCATCTGCGGTTTCCCGATCGATCAAAGATTTATGCAATAAGTCTACTCTTGATATTAACTCATAAAAAAGGCAGAGAATTTAAATTCTCTACCTTTTTTACGTGAGGATTTTGAATTATTAGCGATCGCGAGATTGGTTATTTCAAAACTTTACTCGCGATCGCACGCCACTCAATCTTACTCAGCGCCTTGGGGCAGCAATTCCCGCTTTTGACCTTGCACTACCTTGATAATTCCATCCTCGCCCACATCGACAACAGCGGTGTCGCCGTCTTTGACGCGGCCAGAAAGGATTTCCTCAGCCAAACTGTCTTCCAACAACCGCATGATAGCGCGGCGCAGGGGTCTGGCTCCGTAGCTGGGGTTGTAGCCTTCTTCTACCAGCCGTTCTTTGAATTTTTCGGTCACTTCCAGGGTGATGCCCTGTTCTGTCAAGCGGCCGAACACTTCTTTGAGCATAATGACGGCAATTTCCTTCACTTCTTCCCTGTTCAACTGGCGGAAGACGATAATTTCGTCTAGTCGGTTGAGGAATTCGGGGCGGAAGTAGTTTTTGAGTTCTTCGTTAACCAAGGAGCGAATGCGGTTGTAATTGGCATCGGTTTGGTTTTCGCTGAACTCGAAGCCGAGGCCGCCGCCGCCTTTTTCAATCACCTTAGAACCGATGTTTGAGGTCATAATCAGCAGCGTGTTTTTGAAGTCCACGGTGCGACCTTTGGCATCTGTTAAGCGGCCGTCTTCCAATATTTGCAGCAGCATATTGAAGACATCGGGGTGGGCTTTTTCGATTTCGTCGAACAGCACGACGGTGTAAGGACGGCGGCGGACTGCTTCTGTGAGTTGGCCGCCTTCGTTGTAGCCGACGTAGCCTGGAGGAGAACCGATGAGTTTGGAGACGGTGTGCCGTTCCATGTATTCAGACATATCCAGCCGAATCATCGCGTCTTCGGAACCGAAGAAGTAGCCGGCTAGGGCTTTGGTGAGTTCGGTTTTGCCTACGCCTGTGGGCCCGGAGAAGATGAAACTGGCGATCGGGCGATTGGGATTTTTCAACCCAACGCGAGCGCGACGGATGGCGCGGGAAACGGCTTTCACTGCTTCTTCCTGCCCGATCAAGCGCTGGTGCAAGGTATCTTCCATGTGCAGCAGCTTTTCGGATTCGGATTCGGTCAGTTTGTTTACCGGGACGCCCGTCCAGCTTGCCACGATTTGAGCGATATCTTCTTCGGTGACTACTGGCGATGGGTCTGTTTCGCCGGTGCGGGCCGAGTCGGTTTTTTTGGCTTGGGAAATAGCGCGAATTTCGGCTTTGATGGTCATTTCCCGATCGCGCAATTCGCCAGCTTTGTCAAAGTCTTGAGAACGCACCGCTTCGTCTTTATCTTTGAGGACTTGGCGCAGTTCTTTGTCAAGTTCTTTAGCTGCGGGGGGCAGTTGGGAGTTGATCAAGCGGACTCTAGAACCAGCTTCGTCTACCAAGTCAATTGCTTTGTCTGGGAGGAAGCGGTCGGAGATGTACCGATGTGAGAGTTTGGCTGCGGCTTCCAGAGCCGTGTCCAAGATTTTCAGCTTGTGGTGCTGTTCGTAGCGTTCCCGCAGACCGAAGAGAATCTCGATCGTCTCGTCAACCGTGGGTTCGCCGACCATCACGGGCTGGAAGCGCCGTTCTAGGGCTGCATCGCGCTCGATGTGCTTGCGGTACTCGTCGAGGGTGGTGGCGCCGATACACTGGAGCTCGCCTCTTGCCAGAGCCGGCTTGAGAATGTTGGCCGCGTCGATCGCCCCTTCAGCAGCACCTGCACCGATCAAAGTGTGTACTTCGTCAATCACCAAAATCACGTTGCCCGCAGTGCGGATTTCGTCCATGATTTTTTTGAGGCGTTCTTCAAATTCGCCCCGGTATTTCGTCCCCGCAACCAGCAAGCCGATGTCGAGGGTAACGACGCGCTTTTCTTCGAGGATGTCTGGGATGTCGTTGTTAGCGATGCGCTGGGCGAGACCTTCGGCGATCGCGGTTTTGCCGACTCCGGGTTCGCCGATGAGCACCGGGTTATTTTTGGTGCGGCGACCGAGGATTTGAATTACCCGTTCAATTTCTTTTTGGCGTCCCACTACTGGGTCTAGTTTGCCATCGACCGCCATTTGAGTGAGGTTGGCTCCAAATTCGTCGAGGGTTGGGGTTTTGGTGCGAGCGCCGCCGCCAGTAGCTGCGACTTCTGCGGTTTCTCCCAGCATCCGAATCACTTGGGTACGGACTTTCGACAAGTCTACTCCCAGATTTTCTAAGACTCTAGCCGCTACTCCTTCACCTTCGCGGATCAGGCCCAGCAGCAGGTGTTCGGTACCGATGTAGTTGTGTCCGAGTTGACGAGCTTCTTCTAGGGATAGTTCTAGAACCCGCTTGGCGCGGGGGGTGAACGGAATTTCTACTGCTACGAAGCCGGAACCGCGCCCGATGATTTTTTCCACTTCAATCCGAGCGTCTTTGAGGTTGACCCCCATTGATTTGAGGACTTTAGCTGCAACCCCGGTTCCTTCACCGATCAGACCCAGGAGGATCTGTTCTGTCCCTACGAAGTTGTGACCCAGGCGGCGAGCTTCTTCCTGGGCCAACATGATTACTTTTATTGCTTTTTCTGTGAAGCGTTCAAACATGATTTATTCCCATCACCTGCTGCTAAGTGCCCGTTTCGAGGTCACGCTCGCACAACGAGCGTTTTTGTTCTCGTAGGGACAGGGCAATGCCGTCTCCCTACTCGTACTGCTTATTCTAGCGTGACACTCCCAACCGCTCTGCCGCACTGGAAAAGCGGTTGCAGATTCTAGGCTGCCGTTGCAGGATGGCTTTCAACTGGGAAGACCCAAATGGTGGCTGACCTACAACCTCCCCTAGACTGCAAGAAGATTGCTCTTCTCGGCCTGTGCCCAACCTACGACTATGTATTGAGGATTCTAGCACAATCTTTTTGGCTGTCATGCAGGTGCAAAAGTGATAGTTCTCGAATTACAGGGCGGGTTTTGTACAAAACTTATTAGTTTGATCCCGGATCTACGTCCTAAGCTATATAGACGTTAAGCTGCTGCCCATCTCCAGAATCTGTTGGTTTGCGAGGGCGAGAGCGAGCTGGGCTTTCTTTATCTAAAATTTTGCCTCAGATGCGTTGGGGATTTGGGTAGTATTGATTTCAGCTTCCGCTATTACATTGATCTTGGGGTGTGGCGCTTCTTCCACACCATTGCTGAGATTGTGGAGACCAAGCGACCCGAACAGCAAAAAGCTTTTTTTGGCGGCGGCAGCCTTTAAGGACTTCTTTACACGATTTGCCACCTTCCCTGTCCCTACTGCTGCTTGCCCTTTTGGGACAAATAATGTCAGGATCTATCTCAACAGTTGTGGTCGGACACCAAGACAGACTCGCAAGGTTTGGTGGCGACCTCATCAAATGGATCTGCGAGCAAAACGATTGCGAACTCATGGTTCTCAGTAGAAGTGAATTGTCTCCAGAGCGAGAAATGGTTGAAGATATCCTTGCCATCATCCACGTCTTCAGTTGCCGACTCTACGGACTCCGAAAATACAAATCTGCTATCAAAGAAAATCCGAGTTTACCCGGAAATCGGGCTAGCAGCGAAATGGAGGACTTGGATTGCAGCAAGTAGATGGTGTTACAACCAAGCAATTGCTATTGTTAAAAACGAAAGAATTGGCAAGTACGACTTAAGAAAAAAAGTAATGGACTTGGCTCCTGCTTGGGTATCAGAGCAACCTTACAACCCGCGACAAATGGAAGTATTTCAAGCTTTTGAAGCACACAAAGCAGCTAAGAAATCAAAAGAAATAGCAAAGTTTAGAAGCCGTTTTGACGCATCTCAGACTATCAGGTTCCAAACGTCTAATTGGAAATCCGGGACTTTTTATCCGCTGTCTACTAAGGGGTTAAGCTTTAAAGCATCGGAGCCTATTATTGAAGAAATGCAACACGAACCAACACTAAGCTTGAGCGACGGGCAATGGTTTATTTGCTATGCTGTTGGTGCACAAAAAATAGAACCGATTAAAAGCGATTCAGCTATTGCTTTAGACCCCGGTGTTAGAACTTTTCTTACTGGCTTTGACGGCAGTGACTTTATCGAAATAGGAAAGAATAATATCGGTCGTATCTATCGGCTGGCAAGACATCTAGACAAATTAATGTCGCGAATAGGGTTGAGCAAAGGAAGGCAACTCAAGCGGTTGAGATATTGCTTGAGAAAGTCAGCAGCAAAAATTCGGATTAAAATTAAAAACTTAGTCAATGAATTGCACAAAAAAGCTGCTAAACATTTGACAGTCAAATACAAATTAATTTTCTTGCCGACCTTTGAAACTCAACAAATGGTAAAGAAAGGCAAGCGCAGACTAGCAACTAAAACAGCTAGAGCGATGGTAACTTTGAGTCATTATCGTTTTAAACAAATGTTGAAGCATCAAGCCGCTAAACACGGGGGCTTTGTAGTAGACGTAACAGAAGAGTACACATCGAAAACTTGCTCAAAGTGTGGACATATCCACACTAAATTAAACGGGTCTAAAATTTTTAAATGTCCAGAATGCGGACACACTCTGGACAGAGATTTCAATGGCGCTTGCAATATTTTATTGAAAGCTTTGAGAGATACCTCCCTGATAGAAAAGCTTGCAGCTTTCTCTATCTTGCCATACACGGCAAATTATGGCTTAGTCCTGAATTTACCGGGTTAAATGTATCTGATAACATTATCGCCAGGGCATTTCCTTGGGCGATCGCGCCCACCTGCTCTCACGCATCAATTACGTTAATTCGCGGGTTTCTTTAAGGGCAGATTGACTCGATTGAGCTACATAGATACCGCATAAAATCACGACAAACGCCATCAAGTCAAAGAAACCCAAGCGTTCAGAGAAAATTACCCAAGCCAAGATTGAGGCAAGGACTGGCTCGAAAAGCAGCGTGACGGCGACGAACCCTGCCGACAGCTTGCTGAGGCTGTAAGCCAAAAGTCCTTGACCCAACACTTGGCACAAGATGGCTTGCAAAATTACGAAAAACCACCCCATCCAGGAATGGGGAAACAATGTTTCTTCGGCGAGTGCGAGGACGGGAAACGCAAACATAGTCGTGAAGGCGCAGCGCCACAGCAATAAGGTTGCCGTGGTAAATCGTTCTCGCAGCAGTTCTAGCAGTATCAGATACGCAGCAAAACAAATCCCCGATAGCAAGGCGACGGCATTGCCTTGTACTTGGTTGGTGGCGAACTGCAGGTCATCCAATCCCATAGCGATCGCTCCCGCCACTGCCAGGATCATGCCAATGATGAATCTGCTATTATAGCGCCTACCTAATAACAACCACCCCCCCAAACCGACAAAGAGTGGGTTCAAACCACAAAATAACGTAACGTTGGCAACGTTGGTTTGAGTCAGCGACAAAGACCACAGCAGGAAGTAGGTCGCTCCGAAAGTTCCCAATGCTACCAATAGCCCGAATTCTCGTCTCGTAAAAGGCTTCTGTTCTACGAGTTGGCGATCGGATTTTTGGCGGTCCAAAGCCTCAACTGTGCTCAACAAGCCAAAGACGATGGCAGCGATCCAGCCGCGATGGAATGCTACGGCATTTGAACCTATTTCTCGTTCGCACAGTTTGACGAGGATTGGTGCTAAAGATAGGGGGATCAGGCTGGCAAATAATGAAGCAGTTGCGATCCAAGCAGGTGTTCTGGACGACGGTTGCTGTGCTAATTCCAGTTTGGCTGTCATACTTTTTAGCAAATGTGTTGACATCGAGTTGTGCTGATTTTTTGAGCCAAGTCTTTTTCAGTTGCTTACCGTTGAAACAAACAGTAATGGTGACTACCCGCTCTCTAGGCGATTTTGTGGGAGACGAACAGCAGTTTGGCTAGATACGGCTAGGTATAGACCGATGAGAACTAGGGCAAAACCTACCCAATTCGAGAAACTTAACTTTTCCCAAAATATTGCCCAAGCCAAAATGCTGCTAAATACTGGCTCTAACAAATGTACTAAGGAGACAACCACTGAGGACAAGCCAGCAACGCTATATGTTAAAAGTCCCTGACCTAAAACTTGGCAGACGAGGGCGAGAAAAATGACGAACAGCCATCCATTCACTGAAGAAGGAAAAACCCGCTCTTGAGCGAATACAAGCATGGGCAAGATGGATAGGGTAGCGATCGCACAAACCCACAACTGAATAGTGATCGGGTCAAATTTGGTTCTCAGTTGTTCTACCACCAGCAGATATGCACCCATGAAAACCGCAGAGACGATGGCAGCTATGCCTCCTGTGGCCTCACCAGTGGCGATTTGTTGTATCTGCTCGATTTCAATGGCGATCGCTCCCCCAATGGCAACCACCATCCCAATCAGAAATTGGCGGTTAAAGCCTTGACCGAACAACAACCACGCTCCTAAGCTGGTAAATATGGGGGTGAGATTATGTAGGATTGTCGAGATAGCGACGCTGGTTTGAGTCAGCGACCAAGCTACAAAGGCTAAGGTGGCAGCAAAAAAAGTCCCAGCACCCAGCAATAGCAAAAGCTCCTGACAGGTGTATGAATGCTGTTGAAAGGGTTTGTCACCAGAAAGTCTCTGACGTATCGCCTTGTATCCTTGCCACAGCCCGAAGACGACACTACCTAGCCAAAAGCGATTAAATATCGTAGCATTGGGGCTGAGTTCAGATTCACTCCATCTAATGAAGATAGAGCCAAAAGATATGGCGACTACACCGACAAATAATGAGGCGATCGCCATCGTCGTTTTATTGGATTCATTCATCAGGGGTGAAAAAAATATAAAACAGAAAAATCTATGATAGGCTGTGAAGCAACTGTGCTTCGTGGCGAGCGAGAAGTCTTCTGTAGTAAATCCCGGAGCTCAATGCTCGTTTTAGTTTTTTTATATTTTTATTCTTTTTGAAAGATCGTCTCTTTCATTAATTAACACGTCTCTAAAACTTGTGTCAAGCACCATGTTTTACCTACTTTACGGATCTATGGAGCCGGTTTCCAAATGACGACGATCCGTAGTTCTACGTTTCTGTTAGCCATTTTTTCGGCTCCAGGATGGGGTGCTTTTTTGCTTAACTTCGGCATTCTTGGTGTTGTCGTTATTGTTCTCTACCTATTGTTTGGTATTTTGCCCAGGGTTTAGCGGCGAGAAACTAAACTAATTTAATTTTTTCTTCGGGTGATTTTCCCTGAATATTGGCTGGATAAAAAGCACAGTTTATGACCGTGCAAAGTCTACGATCAGAACGGTCTACGATCGCAGTTTCGTGGTAGAGTGCTTTTGGTCGTTAACTCGTCTGACTTAAAAGTCTCAAACTTCAATCGTGGAAAAGAATCTAAATCCTGTTTAAGGGGTAGTAAAAGTAAATAATGAACACTAGAAACTTAGATGACCAGGTAGAAAGTACCGACAATGGATCGATCGAAGTTACAAGTGAATCCCACGATGCAGCTAGAACAACTTCTGCAGCTTCACCAAAAGAATTCAATGCAGAACAGCTAGGACGTGTCTACTTTATTCGGCACGGTGAAAGTACCAGTAACGAACGCAACATTTTTGCAGGAGTTCTGGATGTTGACCTCACATCCTTTGGTCGATTGCAGGCGCGCCGTGCAGGTGTTGACCTGAAGAAAAAAGGTACAAAGTTTGACGCAGTATATGTCTCCCACATGAGACGCGCACGGCAAACCTGTGAAATCGCCCTTGCTGAAAGTCAAGCACTAAAGTCGCAAAATACCCCCGTTGAGATAGATCATCGAATTAGCGAGAAATCCTTTGGCATTTTTGCAGGTCGCAACCTAAATTTGCTGCGTCTAGCGCTGGGCTACGAAGGGTTCGAGGAAATGTTGCACTCGCACAACGAAGCACCTCCGGCTGGCGAAAAGATTGCCGAAGTTTACTCTCGCGCTGCCCGTTTCTACGAAGACAAAATTGTACCGCACTTGGAACGGGGAGAAACAGTTCTAGTAGTGTGCCACCAATATGTGTTGGAGCCTCTAGCACTTTATTTAAGCGGTCTACCGCCGCAGGCTTATAAACACCTGAAACTTCCCAACGGTAAAGCTCTCAGCGGTGTGGATCTCGTCAAGTTTCGCGACAAGGAATCCGGCGGTGCTGCTTCCCTGCGTAAAGAGATCAACGATCTTTCAATTATGTGGGCGATTTTGATCTATGCCGCCGCCTTTTTGCTGGGAAGCTTGGTAGGGGCAATCACTGGCGGAGCAGGAGCTATTCCGTCCGTCCTATTTCGAGCAATAATCGTTGCGTGTCTTGCCGCCTCAACATTTTATACCTACCTAGACATTGACTTTGCTGCGAGTAAACGCAAAGTAACCTCTACTGTGAAGTATCTAGTTTACGGGTGGATGGCAGTGCGATGGGCAGTTGGGCTATTTTTAATATTTTCTGGATTTTTGTATCAGAGCGAAGCGGATCTGTACAAAGTTTTGTGGGTGCTGTTTTGGATGGTTCCCCCAGCCCTTACTTCCCCAGTTTTATCAGTGCTTTGGGGCGGTAATCTTTATCCGTCGGCTCTCTTGTCAAGAACGCTATCAATCGTTGCTCCACTGGTGCTTCTGGCTACATTGAAGGTTGCCAATTTACCCATTAACGTTGACAGCCTGATCTTTTTCGGCGTCATTCTAATTTTAGGTCTGGCAATACCAGGTGCGATCGCCCAGTTTTGGCGCGACAAATCCCCGGTTGAATCAAACCACCACAGTAAAAACTGGAAATTCATCGGAGTGCTTGCCGTCGCATTCATGGCCTTGGCAACAGGGTTTCAGTTTACTCCATCAACCTTCATTTCGGATATATTTTCTTCAACCGATCCGAACCGCTCCCTAGCCTGTCTGCAACAACTAGCAATTGCAACTTTAGTGTTTGTCTCGATGCGCCTAGTAGCTACATTAACCTCAGTATTTACAAAAGGCAAGCTAAGTAAGGCAGAAGCTCGGGATGCTTATATCCTGCTTGTGAATCCCAACTTTTTCCTTTGGGCGGCTCTTTTCATCGGAGTTAGTGCAACTGCCAATCCCGAAGCCGTAAGATATGCAATTTTTTGGGCAGCGCTGGGGTTCTTCTGCATACCACTCATCGAACAGATCTTGTTCATGAATTCATTTGGCAATGACATACTGAGAGAAACACTGCGTTCTTCGAGAGTGGCAACAGAAGATATCAAAAAGCTTTTCCTGCAATTGGATACGGATGGAAGTAAGTCGCTCGAACGAACTGAGATTATGGAGCTGTTAGGGCTAATCGAAGATATGACAACAGGCGAACGTAGCTCTGAAGAAGTCAGAAGCTACATCACTGATTATCTTTTTAATACTCTTGACTCCGATAAAAATGGTAGTGTTGATTTAGCAGAGTTAGAAGAGTACATATCAACCTATGGGTTGGTTGCTAACCTTAACGTTGCTCAAATTTAAACTTTGGCTCAATAAGCCATAACATCTTTGCTTAGGGTAGGGGTAGTCAAGGCACAAAACCTAGGAAATTTGCACAACCGGAAACCAACTCTACCCTTTTATTTACATCTACCGAGGAAACGCTCTCTGGCAAAAATCGCACGCTTGACCCGAAGTCCTATCGCTGGAATATGAGTCATCGGAAATCGGTGCCCAAATGCTGGATCGCATTTGATATAGCTAACCGAAAGAGATAAGCGCTTAGTCGCCACGAATTACTTGTTTAACCTCGACAATTATGGTAAGGTTCATTATGAAGGGGAGCACAATATTCATGTCTATGTGCTTGTAAATTTCCGGGCAAGGGTGGGATCTGCTGTTAAAGCAACAGCTATCGCTCTGACTAACTGGTTAAAATCCCAAGAACATGGAATAAAGACATAATCAAACTAATCAACTTATTACTTTAGGATTATAAATTGTAGATGTCAAATGGTAGAAGCTATCAAATTTAACAATAATCAAACCACCACAGCCGATTGGCGACTCACTCCTGGCTACTTGCATGAAGGCAGATCGGATTTTGAATCAGCACATATTTTGTTAGGTCGTTTCTTAGCCGATAGAACCTCAGAAGACCCCTTGCTAGAAAAACAACTATTTGCCAGGGACGGCATTTTTGAGTGGGGACACGCCAAGCCTTTAGAAAAAGTGATTAATTCACGGTCAGACTTGGATTTTCTACAGTTGCATCCCAAGTTGTTGCGCAACTGTATTACTATCATCGAACCGTGGGAACACGTAGGCGTTAATGCTCTTGGCGAAAATGTTCGGGCTTCCAAAAATGTCGCCTACATTGCTCAGAAAGTCGCAGATATGGACTCAGTATTACTACCTGTTTGGTCAACCGGAGTCCTCGATCCAGAAATAGTTGTTCCCGCAATTAACTCTGGTTATGCAGTGGTAGTCGAAGGTGGCGATCCATCAACCTACGATGCCTCCACCTGGACAAGTCCGGCGTGTTCGCGAGAGGATATGTTTGCATTAGTGGAAAAACTATTGATCTCGCGATCGCCCATCAGTGCCCCCGCAATATTTATTTGTGTAGGACACCAGTTAGCTGCTGAATGTCATATACGGCTGATCCGCCGTGCAGTCAAAGAAGTTTTGGGCACGGCTTCTCTGGATCGCGATCGCTCAGGAATGGGTCTGAGATCCTTGCAAGAAGTCTGCCAGCGCATCGAAGCAATGGGCAAGACACTCGCAGTAAAAAAGCGTGATGGACGAGTTGTTGCCAATGGCTGGAATGACGAGCATTTTGCCGCGGGGCGCAATGAATTAAAAGAAGTAGGCGATTGCGTGTTGTTGCCTTATCAGTCTCCCGACGGCGATGCCTTGGGTATTCCTTGGGAACTCATTCATGCCCACGATGTAACGGCTGATGCACATGAAGGTGTGATTGACACAACGATTCAATACGAGCGTGAAATTTCAATTTCGATGTTTCATTCGGATGAAGTCAACGAAGAAGCAATATTGTTTGCAAACTGGGCTTACCGCAGTATTCATGACGCTATTGTTCCCTATCGGCACATCATCGCTGGAAGCGCTCTGTCATGGCTGATACAACTGCCCGATTCCCTGGAAATCCTCTGTTCGACAGCAGCGGATGGCGCTATGCTTACGGAATGTTCGGCAACCTGCATTAACTACAAAGACTTTGAAACTAAGAAAATTCGACGCTCGTTTACTTGCCAGTTCCATCCAGAACTGCTCTCGGATTTGCGTGCGATCGGTAACAGTGAAGCTCCCTCTTATTCAACTTTAAAAAATGATGATGGTGTTCGCTTATTTGTCCGACTGCTGTATACGGGAATGCAAGAGTAATGCTATTAGCTTGTGCCACCTTTTGCCTGGCGCAATCACTACTTTGAGAAGTGAAGATGACAATTGAACTGAAACCATCACAGGAACAGATAGAGGAGACACCAGGTGCGATCGCGCAGCGACTCCAAGGGAGTATCGGACTAATTTCCTTATTTATCGCAATCTTTGCCTTATCCTTTGCCGCCATCTTCATCAGATTGAGCGAACGGGAACTAGGTCCGGTTGCGACGATATTCAATCGCTTCTGGGTAGCTACTGCGATCTTAGGATTAGGGAATCTGTTCAAGACATTGAGCGAAAGACACTCCCACGACTCCCCCCTCCAAAAGCAACATTACACCAGCAGCGATCTACTCTTGTTGCTGGCAATGAGTGTTTTTTTCTCAAGCACCTTAATCACTTGGGCTTGGTCTCTAACTCAGACCAGTGTGGCAAACTCTAATCTATTACATAACGTAACCCCGCTTTTCACCACGGCGATCGGATGGCTGTTTCTCAGTCAATCTTTTGATGGCAGATTCCTCATTGGCATGGTAGTCGCCATCAGCGGATCGATCTTAATTGGACTAGGTGATTTGCATATAGGGAGTGATAACTTTACAGGTGACTCACTTGCCATGCTATCTGCCGTCTTTTCTGCAGCCAATCTGCTGACTGTAGAAAAACTTCGAGCCAAGTTTTCAGCGACAACGATACTTTTGTGGTGTTCCTTTGTCGGGGCCGTGTTAACTTTCCCCATCGTTCTGCTAACGGAAGATGTACTTTTTCCCTCTTCTTCGGCTGGGTGGTTGGCAATAATTGCCCAAGCCTTGGTCTGCCAAGTTGTGGGTCAAAGCCTTCAGGCTTATAACCTCAAAGGATTTTCTTCTGGGTTCGTTGCCGTGTTCTTGTTGGTAGATCCAGTGATTACTGCCATACTTGCTTGGATAATCTTTTCGGAAGAGTTAAGCCCTCTGAACTGGTTGGCTTTTTCTGTAGTTTTGGCAGGCATATACATCGCCAAGCCTAGCCAAGGATCTGACAAAGTTACCCCTTTGGGAAGTTAAAACTCAAAAAATATTTGTTCTGTGTTTAACTAATGGAGGTTTTTAGTTAGATGGAAATCATTTGGAAAAAAATTAAGGAAACGCTACTTGATTCACACATAACTGTTGCACACATACCGCTGACTAAAATAGTTCTCGTCCTCACTATCATCCTTGAACAGAATGCTCGCATTATAAATATTCGAGTCTTTAATAACCATCTAGATTTATACTTGGACGCCTGTCAATAATTGAATCTCGCCATCTTAGCACTACTGGAAAAAAAGGGTATAGATACCCTGCCTCTGGAATTTAGAACATACCTAGAAAGCTATAAGCAGACTTGGGAAAGAACTGGTAAATCAATAAATTGACGTTTCACTTTACCCAGGGATAATGGAGCGCGATCGCTACCTGCCTTGCCAACGGAAGTATCGATTTCAATGTTCCACTCGCATGAAGTCAACAAAGAAGCAATCCTGTTTGCGAATTGAGCTTACCGCACTCTTCATGACGCCATTGTTTCGTATCGGCACATCATAGCTGGTAACTCTCTGAGTTGGCGAATACAATTGCCCGACACCATTAAAATTATTTGTTCAACAGCAGAGGCAGATGGTAAAATAGTTACCGAAGGTTCAGCAACCTGCATTAAGTACAAAGACTTTGAAACCCATAAAATTCGACGTTCCTTTAGTTGCCAGTTCCATCCCGAACTGCTGCCATATTTGCGTGGGATTGGTAAAAGTGAAGCTCCATCTTATTCAACTTTAAAAATTGATGATATGGCGTCTGCTTATTTGTCCAACTACTGTATGTAGGAATGCAAGCATGATAGTTTTAGCTTGCTCGATCGCTGGCGGCGATGAATTGGACAAACTCCATATAAAGGACTGAGGTTAATTTAACCATGGATACTCCGAGAAAAATTTTAGAGGAATTGCGACGAGTCTTTACCAACATTGGTGGAAAAGACCAACTAATCGATCGCTCAGAGTTTAAGAAAGCTATGGGGCTGAAAGACGAATATTTTGCTGAGCGAATGTTTTCGATGTTTGATAACGATAAAAGTGGCTTTATCGATATCGAGGAATTTTTGAAAACAGTAGAGGAACTTGTTTTTGCGACTGAAGAGAAAAAACTGAAATTTGCTTATCAATTGCACGACATAAACGGGGATGGTTCCATCGAAAAAGACGAAGTTTCTCACTTGATTGCTGCTAGCTTGAAGGAAAATAATTTAACCTTTCCGCCGGAACAAGTTATCGGTCTGGTTGACATTTTGTTTTTAGAAGCTGATACCGATAAAAGTGGCGAAATTTCTTTTGAAGAGTTCAAAGGTTTAATCGGAAAGCATCCCGATTTGCTTGAGGCGATGGCAGTTAGCCCCGTTAGCTGGTTAAAACCTCGCCAGCCAGACGACGACGCCATAGCAGTTGCGCCCAAAGAGAAAAGGTCGCGAAAGGCGTACATCAAGCATTACATTCAAAACAACTGGGTCAAAATCGCTTTTTTGTCCCTCTATCTTATTGCCAATCTGGTTCTTTTCTTTGGGGCGGTCGATCGATATGCAAGTCAAGGCGCAAATGTGTACGTTCAAATTGCGCGGGGATGTGGCGCAGCGCTCAACTTCAACGGGGCATTGATCCTAATTCCCATGTTGCGACATTTTATGACTTGGCTTCGCAAAACGAGCATCAACAACTATCTGCCGATAGATGAGGGCATCGAGTTTCACAAGCTCGTGGGTCAATTCATGTTTGCCTTTGCGATCGTCCATACGATCGCGCATTTTCTCAATTACACCACATTGCCGGTTCCCTTTGCCCAGAGTCTTTTTGCAACGAAGGCTGGCTTGTCAGGATTTTTATTACTGCTAGTTTTCTCCGTTATGTGGGTGACAGCGCAAGCTCCAATCCGCAAAGGCGGAAAATTTGCGCTTTTCTATACAGCTCATATGTTGTACGTCGTGTGGTTTGCCCTGGCGTTAGTTCACGGACCTGTTTTTTGGCAGTGGGTGTTGTTACCTGCTGTGGGATTTGCGATCGAACTGGTTATTCGCCGGCAGAATACAAAAGAGCCTGCCTATGTAGTTAATGCCTCTTTACTCCCCTCCAAAGTTCTAGGTTTGGAAATTGCACGTCCGAAATCTTTCCACTATCAACCAGGGGACTACGTGTTTGTTAAATGTCCCAGTCTCTCCAAATATGAATGGCATCCATTCACAATTAGTAGCGCCCCCGAAATGCAGGATGTCTTATCTGTACACATACGCTCTGCGGGCAGTTGGACTGGAAAATTATATCAACTTTTCCGAGAACAGCACGAGCAATGGATACGGTCAGGTAACTCTAAATACGAGCCTGGAGTGCTTGTCCATTTAGATGGACCCTATGGGACACCAAGTACCCATATCTTTGAATCTAAGTACGCTATTCTCATCGGTGCGGGTATTGGCGTAACTCCATTTGCCTCTATTCTCAAAAGTATGCTGTACCGCAGCCAACACGGTTCTTCAGGAATGCGTTTGCAAAAGGTACATTTTTACTGGCTCAACCGAGAGCAAAAAGCGTTTGAATGGTTTGTTGAACTCTTATCCAGAATCGAAGCCCAAGACACTAACAACCTATTTGACATTAATTTGTATCTGACAGGTGCCCAACAAAAGTCAGATATGAAATCCAGCACCCTATTTGTGGCAATGGATTTGATGCATTCCCAAACGCAGGTTGATTTGATTACAGGTTTAAAGAGCCGTACACAAACTGGTCGTCCAGACTGGGAAGAGATTTTCCGCGATGTAGCACAGCAACACGCGCCCAATAAAGTTGACGTATATTTCTGCGGCCCTCCTGGACTCTCGCTACAATTGAGAAATCTCTGCCATAAATACGGGTTTGGCTATAGGAAGGAAAATTTCTAGCAAAACTTCTGGCAATTGATTTACGATTTTCAGCGAGAGCCATAAGTTTAGGACTTACACATAAACCGGGCTTCTTTGACGTAATTTCGGCTTTATGGCTATTTCTCCCCGTGGAAAAACCCGGTTTATTTGAACTTTTGCCTAATTCCTGGACTTGCTCTCCGTCATCTCCCAAAAAACCTTACTTGAATCTCGAAAAACGAGGAAAATATCCAATGAAGTTAGACAAGTTTGTACTAGCACAGAATATGGCTTTTCTCATAGCCATTCCACCGGAAAGCAACCTGGCAAAATTGCTCTCCTTTTGCTTGGCGACAAAGGTTAGAAAAAAGATGACCGGAACAGAAATCTTAAAAATAACCTCTGAGCTAATGGAAAACCCCTCTAATTTGCCTTATTGGACTCAAGAGGTGATGGGACTCGATTTAGATTACAGCAAAGAAGAGTGGAAAGCTTTAGGAGAAATGGGCATAAACGATGCAGGAGAGTTTATGGCTATGGTGTCTCAAGAATTAGAAAATTTGAGTTTGTAATATCTGGCCCTGGCGTCAGCAAAGAAACTCTCTTCCAACACTCTATCAAAAGCATTCATCAGACCCGGATAGTTAAAAAACCCTGTCTAAAGACAAGGAATCGTCAACTTTCTTAGAGAGAAACAAAAATATGTCTTTAAATGTTGAACTTTTAGAGCAAAGTTTCGATAAAATCAAACCTCGTGCTGATGAATTTGCCGCTAGCTTCTACGAAAAATTGTTTACAACTCACCCAGAGTTGAAACCGCTGTTTGCCACAACTGATATGGCAAAGCAACAGAAAAAGCTCATAAGTGCTCTGGTTTTAGTAGTAGAAAATCTCCGTTCTCCAGAGGCTTTAGGGCCAGTTCTCAATGCCTTGGGAGGGAGACACATCGGTTATGGAGTAATTCCCAAATATTACCGGCCAGTTGGAGAAGCACTACTGAGTGCTTTTGAGCAGTATCTCCAGCAAGATTGGACTATGGAAGTCAAACAAGCATGGATCGATGCCTACGGCGCGATTACTGCTTTGATGTTAAAAGGGGGCGGTGTAGAAACTACACCTGAAGAAGTTCAATTTGAACCAGAGATAATCCCCGCAGAAAAGGTGACTCTAGCAGCTAATCACCAACTAGAATCAGCTCCCGAAAAAGAGCCAGAGTTAGCCGTAGAGGTACTAGAAATCAGTTTCGATAAAATCAAACCTCGTGCTGATGAATTTGCTGCTAGCTTCTACGAAAACCTCTTCATCGCTCACCCAGAATTTAAACCGCTATTTGCCAATATTGATCTAGAAAAGCAACAGAAAAAGCTCATAAATGCTTTGGTATTGGTAGTAGAAAATCTCCGCTCTCCACAAGCTTTAGGGCCTGTTCTCAAGGCTTTGGGAGGCAGACACATCGGCTATGGGGTAATTCCCAAATATTATGGTCCAGTTGGAGACGCACTGCTGATGTCTTTTGAGCAGTATCTCCAAGAAGATTGGACTCCCGAAGTCAAGCTGGCATGGACAAATGCCTACAGAGCAATTACTGGTTTGATGTTAAAAGGCGCAGGTGCAGATTCTTCACCAAAGGTTGTCCCAGATGAAAAAGAGGTAACCCACCATCAGCCACAAGAATCAAAGACACAATTACTGAACGAATCTAAGCCCATAGCGCCGCAAACCGAGGAACAGAAAAAGCCTTTAGTATCAATTCAGTTGGATGGTGAAATTATCCAAAAAACGCTCTCGAAAATAACTGATAGTTATCAGAAATTTCAAGGTCAATCATTCATTCAGCGATTGGGTGAACTTCTCAAAGGAATTTTAGAAAAATTTATTGATAATTTTTGGGCACAACCTGCCTGGTTAGTTGCTAGTGTTTCAGCCGTTCTGTTCATCATAATTTATGTGGCTGCAGACGATAATTCTCTGATTGGAGAGATTTTGCAGAGTGTTGATGCTCTTAGTATGGTCGTTGCTTTAATTTTATTCATTAAGGAAGCTCCGGATCGCCGGAAGCAATTTCATTACCAAGCTTGGAGTATAGTTGATGCAGCACACGGCGTAAAAGTTAGCTATGCAAGAATTCTGGCACTCCAAGATTTGAATGAAGATGGTGTTTCTCTCAGAGGTCTAGATGCTATTGGTGCAGACTTAGTAGCTATTAATCTCTATCGGGCCAATCTAAGTGAAACCAAATTGAGTGAAGCCGACCTCAGTAGTGCCAATCTGAGCCATGCTAACCTCAATAATGCTAACCTCAGTCAGGCTAAATTGAGTGGTGCTAATCTCAGTGATGCCAACCTGAGTTTTGCTCGCTTGAGCCAGGTTAATCTCAGTAGTGCCAACCTCAGCGGCGCTAATTTAATTTGTGCGGACTTGAGTAACGCAAATATGAGCGGCGTCAATTTGACGAATGCTAGTTTGAGTGGTGCTAATCTGAATAGTGCCTACCTAAGTGGTGCAAATCTCAAAGGTGCTAAAGTTAGCATTTCTGACTTGAGTGGTGCTTTGCTCACAGGTGCTGTTATGCCTGATGGGTCGAAGTATAATTCTCTGGAAGATGGGGCCACAAATAAATAAATTGATGCCAATTTTTTTATGACTTTGAGGTCTGCTTTTCTACTAAAATGGTGAGGAGACTTTGAGTAGAAAAGCTTTGGCTTACGGAAATGCGATTGCCAACAATAGTGATAGATTCCCCTTGAATTATAATTCTTAAACCATGGCAAAGATTAGGGCAAGGAGATAAATAAAGCAAACAGTATCAGGAAAAGTCTATGCAATTATTTTAGCAGTTAAGTATAAAGACAAAACTCATAGTTATGTTGCGGGTAGTCAGCCTTTGCGCTATGCTCGCCAGCACCTATATATGCTCTAGCAGTGGGAAAGCTACTCTGACCGAAAAAGTCTTCAACCAATTAACCAGTCTTCGGGCAGCCAAAACTTATCAAATCCAGGATTATTTTCAAACCCTTTACCACCACAGCCAAACCTTAAGCGAAGACCTGACAGTTGTCGGTGCCATGCAGGAGTTCAAGACAGCCTACCGCCAACTTGAACAATCAACAATACCAGCGGATTTTGACGCAAAAATTGATACCTACTACCGGACAGAATTTTTAACCAAACTAACGCGAACTAACGAGGGTTCCCCCGTTCTGGCATCCTACAGGCCAAAAACAGCCGCTGCCCGTTACTTGCAGTACCACTACATCGCTGCTAACCCCAACCCCGCTGGTAAGAAACTTCTCCTTGACAATCCAGGCGACGCCAGCGCTTACAGCCGCGCTCACGCCCGCTACCACCCTATTTTTCGCAATATAGTTGAAAAATATGGTTACTACGATATGTTTTTGATCGATCCCGAAAAAACTGTTGTCTATAGGGTTTTTAAAGAAGCTGACTTTACCACAAACTTCACCAACGGCCCCTACAACGAGAGTAACCTAGCATCCGCGATCGCCGCGGCACGACAGGCTAAAGAAACGGGCTATGTAAAAATAGTAGATTTTAAGCCCTACACCCCTTCCTACGGTGCGCCTGCGGCTTTTATCGCTGGCCCAATCTTTAACGGCTCCCAATTCTTTGGTATTTTGGCGTTCCAGCTTCCCGTTGACAAAATTAACAATGTGATGACTGGCAACAAAAATTGGAAACAAAATGGTCTGGGCGATTCAGGAGAAACTTATCTGGTGGGGTCGGATTATTTAGTGCGCTCTGGGTCTCGTTTCCAGATTGAAGACCCAGAAGGTCATGCAAAAACTCTACGCTCGATCGGCACTGATGAAAAGACTGTCAAGAAAATCAAAGAGTTCAATACTACAATCCTCCTACAGGAAGTGCAAACAAAAGCAGTGAAGGAAGCGTTGTTTGGAAAACAGGGTACGCAGGCGATCGACGATTATCGTAATATTCCAGTTTTGAGTTCTTATACTCCAGTAGAGATTGATGGATTGAGGTGGGTGATCTTGGCGGAGATTGATGTTTCTGAAGCCTATGCCTCAATTCACTCGTTTGAAAAAAAAGTTGTGATTGGAGCTACTATAATCATCGCGCTAATCACGCTTGTTGCGATCTGGCTGACCTCAATTTTTGTCAAACCCCTCAATACTTTAATCAAAAGCGCCCGTAAGGTGGGAGCTGGCTGGGGAATTTGACGCGGTTGTGAAATCGGGTTCGCAAGATGAATTTGGGGACTTAGCTAAGTCATTTAACCAAACGATAGGCAGCCTTCGTACCGAAACTAAACTAATCGAGCGCGAAAATCGCGAAAATGAAGCTTAGTCTTAAGTATATTTAGTCCCGCAATCGCCAAACGCCTCAAACAGGGCGAACGAGAAATTGCCGAGCAGATTTCTAATGTCTCGGTCTTGTTTTCCGACCTCCATTGATTCACCAACCTGACTCAATCAATGTCCCCTCAAGAGGTTGTTCGCTTGCTGAATGAACTGGTAACAGGCTTTGATGAAATGACAGATAAATACGGTCTAGAGAAGATTAAAACTATTGGTGACGGTTACATGGCTGTATGCGGGCTTGGTATGCCGCGTCTGGATCGTGACAAACGCACGCTAGATTTTGCTTTGGAAATGCTGTCGTTTGTCCGCCGATTTAGTTATGAAAAAGACTTACATCTAGACCTGCGGGTCGGCATCAATTCAGGAGATGTGGTTGCAGGCGTGATTGGTAAAAATAAATTGCTATACGACGTTTGGGGCGATAGTGTAAATATTGCCAATAGATTGAAGTCGGCTTGTCCGCTAGGAACAATCTTAGTTTCTCAAGACCTCTGCTCGCGCCTCCACGATCTCTACGATTTTGAGCTGGTTGGTGAAATTCAAGTACCTGGAAAAGAAAAGTTAGTGGCTTGGCAAGTCAAAAGTTCTAAGCTGACCGTGAGTGTTGGAGAGGAAGATGTCTATGAGTAATTTAAGCTTTTCAAACGACTGGCAAACCTGGGCGGTAATTGTCGGGTTGGGGTTCCCACTCCTGGTCGTTTTACTAGGAGAGGTTATTTATCATCTACAAAGGCGCGGTAGACCGCTGGCGGCTACGCTGCAGGTTGTAAAAAACCTCGTCCTGCCCGTATTAATGCTGATGGTTTTAATCTGGAATGTCGTGAGGCTTGACGTTGACGGGAATTTTGCAAAGCTCGTTGCAACGCTGTTTTGGATATCTGTTATCTATGCTTCTCTCTCGCTGTTTAATGTGATTTTGTTTGAAGAAGCTGAGGCAAATACATGGCGGGCACGGATGCCCAAACTGCCGATCGACCTTTCTAGGTTGTTTTTGGTGCTTGTGGGAAGCGCGATCGTACTGGCGGTGGTGTGGGGTGCAGATTTGGCTGGTCTTGCTACGGGATTGGGCGTTAGCTCGATCGCGATCGGTTTGGCGCTTCAGGACACATTGGGTAGCATCATGTCGGGCATTGCGCTGCTTCTAGAGCGCCCCTTCAGTGTGGGTGATTGGTTGCGTATTGGAGATCTCGAAGGGCAGGTAATTGATATCAATTGGCGATCGGTTCGCCTGCTAACTCTCCAGCGCCAGGGGGTTGTCGTTCCTCATCAGTTCATTGGAAAAGAAATAATCCATAATTACAGCCAACCAGAACGCATTTACAACCAACGTATCAATATTGGCTTTTCCTACGATAGCCCGCCTAACCTCGTGAAGCAGGTACTACTAAGTACAGCTTTGGCTACACAGGGAATATTAGCCGAACCCGAACCAGAAAGCAAAACCACATCCTATGATGAGACTGCAATTATCTATGAGGTGGAGTTTTTTATCGAAAACTTTGAGGATATGGAGCAGATACTCGATCGATTTATGACACGAATCTGGTACGCAGCGCAGCGAAACAACCTGACGCTATATCGCTACCGATATGAATATGCTGTAGAACCTGGGCACAAGGCAGATAGCGCTTCAAGTAACTTAGCTCAAAGCCTGCACTCAATTCCCGGATTTATGCCTTTAGCTAGAGAACCCAAAAATTTGGATGACTTAACTAAGGGAACTATTTTACAGAAATTTGGTGCGGGAGAGAAAGTCATCCGGCAGGGCGAGCCTGGTAATGCTTTGTACATTATCATTGCGGGCCAGGCTAAGGTCACACTCACGAACAAGTTGGGCATGGAGTTGGAGGTAATGACTATTTTGCGCGGTGAGTTTTTTGGCGAGATGGCACTGTTTAGTGGGGAACCGAGTCCAGTATCGATCGTCAACGGCGACGATTTGTAAGTTCTTGTCATCTACTCAGATGCTGTAAATACGATGATTGAACGTCAACCAAGCTTGGGGCGCAAGATAGGCCAAATTATAGAGGCGCGAAGCAAAGCCGTAAGTATGGCCGGGCAGGCAGATTAGGCGGCTAGCGATCGGTACTACTTTTCTTTTCGGCTTGTGGCAATTTTACAATTCTTGGGACTGGTGAAAAAGCACGGTCATAGAGCGTGCAAAGTATAAGGAATCACAGCCGCCTCTGCCAGACCGGGGAGATGTCAATTCTAAAATATCCTTACAGGGAACAGTAGTTCCGAAGCCCAGAGACCGTCAATCTTTGCAATCAATTCACTTCCCGACCAGAGAAAGGTTTCAGTCATGACGTTTTGCATCTCAATATTGACGCCACCTACAATTATGTCAGTTGCTGCATTAAAGTTAACAATTTTGGCGTAATCATTTCCACCAGCAACTGAGTACCAATTTGTTGTGTGATCGCCAATATAAAATACGTTAACAGAGTTACCATTGGTGCCAATTAAAGTATCTACCTCAACACCAGACGGCCCGTTGCTTTCTGAACCTGTTAATATGTTCGGACCCGCACCACCTCCGAGAGAGTCGTTTCCCAAACCACCAAACAAGATATTAATGCCGTTTCCACCAGTGAGATAATCATTACCCTCGTCACCGCGAATGGTATTCCTGCCATTTCCGGCATTAATGTTGTCATCTCCAGCCCCGCCATTAATGGTGTCATTCCCTGTACCGGCAGCGATAAAATCACCACCAGCCTCACCAAAGATCAGATTATTCCCATCTGAGCCACCAAGGGAATCAACTCCAGCCCCGCCGAAGATGATGTCACTACCTGTGCCAGCAGAGATAATATCCTCCCCATCCCCAAAATAATAAGTATGGTTGCCGTTGTTGTTGTAATATTTCCCAAAAATCCCACTTCCTGTTAATACGTCGTTGCTGTTAGTCCCATAGATGAAGCGATCGTTGGTTCCGCCATTAAGCTTAGCAGCAACCAGAAACAAAGGATTATCTTGATCGTCAACGGGAATCACTCCTTCATGCACTTGAAGAGAGTTAAGAGAATCCCCTCTATAGAAGTTTGGTCGAAATTGATAAGCGGGCTGCGTGTCAGTCAGACCCAGAATATTTGTGGCTAAACGAGAATTGTCGGCTGCATCAGTTGTAACCAAATTTGTGTAGGCGGTCACGACACGGCTGTGTTGAGCAAGTTGGTCTCGGGGATTAAACGGATTGAGCCCGAAGTCAAAAAGGAAAGATTCCCTGGCAGTTCCAGCTTGAGCTTCATTTCCTGCGATACTACTGATGCCATTAAAACTTCTTCTTGAAGTCGCACCACCAAAGTCTAAGCGTTCGATTGGGTCTGCAATTCCTCGATTCCTTAGGTATCCATTTGATAGGTCAGTATCGAAGCCATTAATAATATCGTAGGGACTGACAATTCTCGCACTATTTGATGCTGGGTCAAGGGCTGTTACCGAACCAACTTGACTGCCATAGGTAGTATTGAAACTGGCGGCAATTTCGCTGGCCAGGTGAGCACCAAGACTATGACCAACAATATTGAGTGCTGTGGCTGGCATTCCCCACTCCACAAGTTTGTTTCGGACTCCTGTTGCCACTGGAGTAATCCACGAACCAGACCTGTAAAGGTCTGCTGTCAAAATCCCTGCTGCTGTATTATTTGTTGGGGTGCCGCTCACTTGCGTCCAGTCAAGGGCTAAAACTGTATCGTTTGGGTTAGCATCATTGATGGCTGTCGCCAGAGTTGCATCAAAAGAATCGCTGGCTGCTGTGAAACCAGGAATCAGCAACCATACTTTTTGATTGGTCCATTGATCCGCAGAGGGAACCGAGAAGGGCGCACGGATATTTATTTGACGCTGACTTGGACTAAAAGCATTGCTAGGTGGTCTGTTAGTTTCGCCACCTGTCACCAAAAACGGAGTATCGATTACTGCCATTGTCTATTCCTCTCAAGTTAGGTTGTTAAAGATTATTAATTGTTGGACTTTCTCCACAAGTGAGCTGCACCCAAGCCCAAAAAGGCAAACAATCAGGTCAATGGGCAGGCGTTCTCCGGTACGGGAGGAGGAGGAGATTCATTAATTTCTAAGGTCACTAGCCCCTCACCTCCAATAGTTCCATTTCGCAAGACGAACTTAAATATCCCAGGATATACAAACATAAATCCGTTATTTCCACCCCAAACTCCGCCACCATTTCCGGGAGCAACTTGGAAGCCAAATTGAATTGGAAGTCCGTTCTCAAAAGCTAAAACAGGATTATCTGGGAAGTTGAAATCATCACTGGCGGTATAGGTGACAGGAGTTAAGCCCTCCGCAAAGTCCAAAAATCTAAAGTTCAGAGATAGCAGTCCGGGTCGATCTCCATTTCCACCATTGACAGTCATCGATTCCGTGCCGACTTTGGTCAGATGTGTATCGTCGTAGGAAAAGTCCCCGGTGTAGACACCAGCGAAGTTGGGATCTGTGACGTTGACGACGTTGACTTTGATTGTGCCTCGTATTGTGGCTGCCATAACAGGCTCTCCTGCTAATGTGGATATTAAATATGTTGCCAGGATAGCGGCCAGTCTATATTTGATGTTCATTAGATATTCCTGGTTTGAAAGGCTTCACCCACAACAGTGAGTTTTTTTACGTCCGTAGCAATCAACCAAAACAACATCTTGCAATAAATATTAAAGCTTCCTAGCGGTATTATATACCGTAATTTTACTAGAGTTTTTGACTCAAAATAACTAGATCTTTGGAAAAAAAAATAGTAATTATATTAAATCCCTCGACTTCTTAAAGAAGTTGGGGATTTGGGTATTATGTTTTTTTATTAAACAGTTCGCGATCGCACTTTGACGGCTCGGAACCGGGTTTTTTACGAAATCGGCGGGCTGTAACGGGTCTTTTGGTAAAACACCGGGTTTCTGGACTATCATGCTAAGTCTTATTAAATTCGCAATAAATTACATTCACCACTCAAAACTATCGATCGCCAAATGCCAGTTTTTCTGATGCAGCCGATCGCAAACTTGGACTTTCTCAACCGCCAAATAAAGCTTAAATTCTGGTTTTTCTATGCCGCTGCGCCACATTATCAGAGCATCTTCTCCGGTGTCTTTGTAGTATCGTTTCCGCCGTCCAGCCTCTTTAAAACCAAATTTATTGTACAGAGACACTGCGGCTAAATTAGATCCCCGCACTTCTAAAGTTGCCCGTTCTAATTGTCTATAGTGAGCCTTTGTTAGTAAAGCCCAAAGCAGAGCTTGTCCTAAACCCTGACCTTGAAAGCGAGGATGAATTGCCAAAATTGTAATATGAGCTTCTTCTAAAATTGCCCACAGGCAACCCAAACCGATCAGGGTTGGGGTAAGTTTTGAGTTGGGAGTGGCTGGCGAGGAAGTCTCAATACTGAGCGGTTTTGAGTTGAGAATGCTGTTGGGCTCGATCGACTCGAGCTCGCTGTCGAATCTTTCTAATTGGCCCGGACCGGTTTGGGATGCCCACAAACCCAGTAAATCGGTGTTAGGGCTGCCTAACTCGCGCCCATAGCCTTCGATAGTCCAAAGTCCGCCAAAACAGAGCCGATCGAGTTCGACTGCACTGTTGAGGTGTTCTGCGGCGAGATGTTTAATTTGTAGAAAACGCACGGCTGTAAATTGTACACTGGAAAACACAGTAGCGATTAGCTGTTTGTGGCTAGTTTTGAGTCATGACTCACAAGTCTCCAGACATTAGTCTACTGCCAACGACCAATGACTGCTGATTAATGACTGCCGACTGCTGACTGCTGATTAATGACTGCTGACTAATAACCTAGGATAGTTATTGCGCGATGGTATCAACTCAATCTTTCGGGGTCGAATCGGGACTTAAGTACCTGTCTGAGTCGAAGCCGAACCTGCAAAATCGATCGCCAAATCAAGAACTGTTACCGCTGACAGCCAGTGTCAACAGCAGCGATCGGTTGGAAATCGGAGGCTGCGAGGTGACAGCCTTGGTGGAGCAATTTGGCTCGCCATTGTACATTTTAGACGAAGAAACGCTGCGGGCGGCTTGCGCCCAGTACCGGGATGCTTTCGGGCGTTACTATCCGGGCTCTTCTCAAGTGCTCTATGCTTCTAAAGCTTGGAGTTGTTTGGCAGTTTGCGCGATCGCCGCGGAGGAAGGTTTAGGAATAGATGTCGTATCTGCAGGCGAAATCTACACTGCACTGCAAGCCGGTGTGGGTCCCGACAAAATCTACTTCCACGGTAACAACAAGTCCCGCGAGGAACTCCAGCTAGCTGTCGAAAGCGGCTGCATTACCGTAGCCGACAATTGGCGGGATTTAGAGACTCTAGCAGAGTTGGGAAAATTGGGTGTCAGCAGCCTCACAGGTGGGCCGACACGAATTATGGTGCGGTTTACTCCTGGAATTGAGTGTCACACCCACGAGTACATTCAGACGGGTCAAATCGACAGTAAATTTGGCTTTGATCCCAACTCGCTCGATCGAGTATTTACTTTCATCAGCCAACAGCCGTCCTTATTTTGCGTGGGAGTGCACGCTCACATCGGCTCTCAGATTTTTGAACTGCAACCCCATGACGATTTAGCCGATGTCATAGTTGAGGCCTTGACAAAAGCACTTAGTTATGGTTTGCCAGCGACAGAAATTAATATTGGCGGGGGGTTGGGCATTCGCTATACTGAAGCGGACGATCCTCCCAGCATTGAAGATTGGGCTCGTACAGTTTGCTCCGCAGTGGTAGCAGCTTGCGAGCGGCAGCAATTGCCATTACCGAAATTGCTTTGCGAACCGGGTCGATCGCTCGTCGGTACAGCCTGCGTCACAGCTTATACGGTTGGCTCTCAAAAAGTCATTCCCGGAATGCGGACTTATTTAGCTGTGGATGGAGGTATGTCGGACAATCCGCGTCCTATTACCTATCAATCAGTTTATCGAGTGATAGCAGCCGGTAAAATGTCTGCACCCTTAACGGAAACAGTGACAATTGCTGGGAAACACTGCGAGTCAGGCGATGTTCTGATTAAAAATGCCAAATTGCCAGAGTGTCAGGCCGGAGATGTCCTCGCGGTTACGGCCACAGGGGCATACAATTACAGCATGGCTTCTAACTACAACCGAGTACCGCGACCGGCAGCGGTTTTAGTGAGAAATGGGGAAGTTAACACGATTATACAGCGGGAAACTTACCAGGATTTGCTGAGGCTTGACCGCCTTCCTGAACGACTCGGATCTCAAAAGTTAAAAGTTAAAAGTTAAAAGTTAAAAGTTAAAAGAAAGACAATCCATGTTTACTTCGTGATGATTGCTTTTTCACTTTTAACTTTTGCCTTGTTCAGTCACGCGATTGGATTGACACTCCCCGGTCTAAAAACACGGGGATTTTCAGCATATTCCTTATAACAACTGTTCATGGTTCATGGGTTCGAGTGCATCACGGTTCGCGGTTCACAGGCGGTAGCGTTCGATGAACCATGAACAATCAACAATCTGGCTATGACTTTGGCCTCGTTCAGTCCTTACTGATTCAAGGGATCGATATTGGACTGGTTTTTGCCCTTGCGTATTTGGTGCTCGTCATTGTTGGGGAGCGCAGAACGCTGTGGATGGTACGGGGATTTATCATTTTGATGCTGGCGGCGGCGGTGAGCAACTGGGCTGGATTGAGGCTGTTGCACGTTGCCCTCAACAGCTTGGTTACGGGTTCGGCTGTGGCAATGGCGGTAATATTGCAGTCGGAGTTTCGCCGATTTCTGGAACAATTGGGTCGGGGGGAATTTCGGCAATTGTTTGGACGCGATCGCCGACCAACTCCCGAACCGGACAGCGTAATAGATGAAATTGTGGACGCAGTAAAAGAACTTTCGCAAAACCGCACGGGCGCTTTACTAATTATAGAAACGGATTCTCCGATCGACGATCGGGATTTTTCTGTGCCGGGATTAAAGCTAAATGCTGAAGTTTCTAAGGAATTGTTGCAGACTATCTTTCAGCCGCAAACTTTGCTGCACGACGGAGCTGTTTTGATTCGAGGTTCGCGGATCGTGTCGGCGGGGGTAATTTTGCCTTTGTCCGATCGCAGCGCGTCGCGGCAGTTGGGAACCCGCCACCGGGCGGCGATGGGGATTACGGAACGGGTGCAAGCTTGCGTGTGCGTGGTGGTGTCGGAGGAAACGGGTTCTATTTCTCTGGCGCAGATGGGAACTTTAAATCGACCTTTGACTAGCAGCAAACTTAAGGAATTGCTGGAAGCAAAGCTGTTTCCGTCGGAGGGAGAAAGAGCTGTGGCTCCAATTCCGATCGGCAATCTCGGCCGCCAGATAGGATTGAAGGGAGTGACGCTGTTAAAACGGATACTGCGCCGTTAGTCGGGTAATCGGGAGAAACCATGAGTCAAGGAATTTGCTTGGAAAAGTTGCCGGAGGATCTGCAACAAGAACTACTGCCTAAGCACATAGCAGTGATTATGGATGGGAACGGGCGCTGGGCTAAGAAGAGGGGGTTGCCGCGGATTGCGGGACACCGCCGAGGAGCTAGCACTCTGAAGGAACTGCTGCGCTGCTGCAAAGATTGGGGGATTCCAGCTTTAACGGCCTATGCTTTTTCGACGGAGAATTGGGGGCGGCCGGCCGGGGAAGTCGATTTTTTAATGAGTTTGTTTGAGGGTAAGCTGCGGCAAGAATTGCGGGAGATGGTGGACGAGGACGTGCAAATTCAATTTATGGGGAATTTGCAGGCTTTGCCGAAGTCTTTGCAGGCGGAAATCGAGCGTTCTGTGACGGCAACTCAGCACAATCAGGGGATTTTGTTTACGGTGGCGACGAATTACGGGGGGCGTCAGGAGATTGTACAAGCTTGTCGGGCGATCGCCACTCAGGTGCAAGAGGGCAAGTTGCAGCCGGAGGAGATTGATGAGGTTTTATTTAAACGCTATTTGTATACTGCTGATATTTGTGACCCGGATTTGCTGATCCGGACAAGCGGGGAAATGCGGTTGAGCAATTTTCTGCTATGGCAAATGGCTTATTCGGAAATTTACATTACTGAGACGCTGTGGCCGGATTTTGATCGATCGGAGTTTCACCGGGCTTTGTCTGATTATCAGCAGCGCAGCCGCCGATTTGGCAAAGTGTAACGATTTTGGATTTGGGATTTTAGATTTGAGATTTTTTGGTTGATTTTGCACTTTCCAACTAGGTGTCGATTCTCAGGGAGCATCTCCATGAAAGTAAAAAACGTTTTTACGACCTGCGAGCGTCCCGCACAGCAGAATACAGCGAGCGGGACGCTCGAACTCCCATGTAAATCCTTGCAGGCTGGATGCTCCTGATTCTCACCTGGATTCCCCATCTAAAATCTCATGCCAATTTCACTCATCTCCTGCTCAACATAACGATTTGAGATTTTAGATTGGAGTACAAATCTCAAATCTCAAATCTCAAATCTTAAATCTCAAATCAAATTAGGGGCCCGAGAAAATGGCAGCTTCAATGTCCTGACGCGAGAGGGAGTATTTGAAGGCCCGCTGAATATCTTGGCCGTCGGCTCCAGCATGGATGTAACGGATGGTGAGTTGGTCGATATCGAGGGATAGTTCTGCTTTCCAGGTAGGTCGATCGATCTGCCAGCAGTGGAGTTCTCGCCGGTCTTGCTGGCAGCCACGGCTGATTAGCCACTGCTCGATGGACGGGAGGGGATGGTTGTACAAAGGAGTGTCAGCGGAAGGAAGAGTCATGGGATTTTAGATTTTAGATTTTAGATTTTAGATTTCGGATTGAGGATTGAGGATTTGGGATTTTAGATTGGAGATTTGGGATTTGAGGCTTTAATTGCCGCGAATTAAGCCGATCGCGATCGCCAGTACCAAACATCCGATTAAGCTAGCTCCCATGATAAACAGGGCGAACATTTCTCCGGGAGAAAGAGGTCGATCCGTGGGGTCTAGGTAAGCGGAGTTGGAAGTTTTTTTGCCCGAGCCCGAAACCGGAGTATTGAAACCGGGCGGCGACTGAATCACGTTCAGGCGAGAATAGCCTATTTTGAGGTCGTAGGCGAGGCGACGTTCTGGGTTGCTGAGGGTGGCGTAGGCGTTGTTGAGCTGCTGAAATTTGGCGGTGGCGACTGCGGGCGGCAGGTCGGTGGTATCGGGATGGTAGAGTTTGCTCCGTTCCCGGTACGATCGCCGAATTTCGATCTGCGATGCGGAAGGATGCAGCCCTAACAAGCCGTAGTAACTAGAACCCAAGGGGGTTTTGCCGGGTATTTTCTGACTTTTGCTGTTTGCCGTTCCCTCGTTAGGAGTCACCTCAGCGCCTCTGGGCTTGTTGTTTATAATTTTTGATTATTTTAGAGCAGATTTGAGGGTAGCGCCACTGTCTGCGATGTCGAGGGGTTGAGGGTGGGCGTAAGGCGACGGCAAGTAACATCAAACTCAGCACCAAGATATTCATGCCGTCGGCTTCATCGATTTGTTATGCGACTTGACGAAGTGTTTGAGATATCTGATATCAATTCCGGTTATATCGGAATGATTAAACCACAGAGGGCACAGAGGACACAGAGAAAGAGAAGAGAGAGATGCGTAATTTCGATGTCAACGGATTTGATATGACTCACCGATGGATCGGGTAAGCTGATTTCGCCAGAACCTTTTCTCGACACTGCGGATATTTTCTTCATATCTGAGTTGATCCAAGTAAAGCAGCAAATACTTCAATTCATCATCCGTCTCCTCCCCCTCAAAGGGGTTTACTCGCACCAGATTGCCATAGCTGCGCTCCCACTTTTGAGGTGTATCATCCACTGCAATGATTGACTCTAGACGATACCCTTTGCGCTTGACCTTTTTTATATTTTTGCGATTGTAATATTCCAAACATTCCATATCGTAAGCAACTGTGCAGCGATCGCTTGCCCATACAAAGGATAAAGTTTTAGGATTTTCAAAGAGGGCTGACACAATTGCGCTCGCATAAGACGGCGTAGAAGATGTCCAAACTGCAACCTCAAACCAGTCTAAGCAATTTTTCAAAAAGACCTTAAGAAACGGTCGTTTGTAAATGTGATATTGCCCCACTAAAAAGTCAGCTTGCCGAGGGAGAGATGCTTCGGTAGCATAAATTAAAGTTTCATCAATATCGAGGATCAATAGTTTTTTTATAGAATCCACAATCAAAAATCGTTCATCACTATGTCTAGGTCTACTCCCTGTACCCAATTACTTTAAACTATGAATCGCCCGAGCGCAAATTTTGCACCTCCTCAACGCTAAGCCCGGTAACTTGACTAATCATTGCATTATCTAGCTGTGAAATTAATTGTCTGGCGATCGCGATCGCCTTTTCTCGCATTCCTTCTTCTCGTCCTTGTTCTATGCCTTGTTCTATGCCTTGTTCTATCCCTTGTTCTATGCCTTGTTCTATGCCGTCCTGAACAGCCTTAATAATTGCTCCCTGTTGGTCATAAATAAACTGTTCTCTTCTGTCCAAATCTTCCACTTCCTCTCGGCTCAAACTGGCTTGATTCGCAATATTAAAAGCTTCATGTATTTCTGGTATGCTATCCATTGTTTCTGGAACCGATGTCAGACTTCTCGCATTTTTCATAAAATAAATCCATTTGTCTGCTAAAGTTTCAAGTTCCTCCTGTCCTTTGGTAAACTTGGGCAACTCTACAAACACTAAATCCAGCTCGTTTTCGGGATAAGTCAAATTGGTCTTGACTTCTTTGAACACAAATCGGGAAATAAATTCTGGGCTGTTAGGAAACATTTCAAAATCAGTAATTGTCAGAGCAATTACTGGCTTCAGCATTCGATATCCTTGGGCTGCTTCCAATTGAAAAGCGTAAGTCTTCGCTGCATTGTACAAAACTCGCTTGCCAAAAGACTGTACGTTAAGCACTTGCATTTCAATAATTACTAAAGTGCCATCGTTGAGTTTTGCTTTCACATCCAGATAAGTATCTTTCAAACCTTCAAGTTTTGGCGGCAGATTCGGGTTGATAATTTCTAAGTCTTCAATGGTGGGATTGCCTTCATAAATTAGAGCGTTGAGAAAGCTAATTAGAATGTCTTTGCTTTCTGAGGAACCAAATATTTTTTTGAAGGCGTAATCGGTTTTAGGGTTGATAAATATCATAGTTGTCAGATTTAGCTTTGAGATTATTGGTTTTGTGACGAACCAACGGGATTTGATCTGGGTCAAACTGCTGATTTTGTTTCAGGTAATGGTTTGACATTTTCCGGCAAATGTGCGTTAGCGATCGCCAGCACAGGCTCATCGTCCCTGTGTTCCTCATCAATGGGAATTGGGCAAGAAATCAGTTCTGTGACGATGCGATCGCCCAGAACATCTTCCCAATCTTGCAACTGTTCTCTGGCTTTGATCGGTGTATTGACAGCCACGTCTACGCCCATTTGCTGAAGGTTGAGGCTGTGGGCTGTCGATCGGCGGTTGACACACTCCACCAGCCAAACGCTCAATCCCACTGCTGCCATCAAAGGCAAGACAATCCGGTAATCGCGGGTTAATTCAAACATTAATAGGATGGCTGTCAGCGGTGCTCTGGCGCTGCCGGCGAGGACGGCGGCCATTCCCACCATTGCGTAGGCGGCAGGGCCGGCGACTCGATCGCTCATTGCCGGCAGCATTTCCAAAAACAGGCCGTAAGCCGAACCCAGGGAAGCTCCCAAAAACATCGCCGGAGCGAAGATACCCCCCACTAAACCGCTGCCGAGGCTGATTGCTGTCATCGCCAGTTTGACAAACAGCAGCTGCAGCAGCAAAGGCAAGGAAAATTTAACATCTTGGAGCATTGCTTGGACTGTTTCGTAGCCGACACCCAAAATTTGAGGCAATTGCAGGGCGACTAAGCCGACTGCGGCCCCGCCGACGATCGGGTGAAGCGGCCGGGGCAGTCGTCCGAGCCAAGCAAATCCTCGGACTTTTCCTTGAAAACAGCCCTCGGCTAATTGAATTGCTTCTGTGTAGGCTAGAGACACTCCGCTCGCCAAAACTCCCAATCCCATGTACAGAGGCAGTTCTAGGGGGCTGCGGACATCGTAGATCGGCAAAGAAAAGGCCGGCTGAGCTCCCAAGCAGATTTGAGCGATGAGCGCCGAAACTACGGCCGAGAGCAAGACAACGCTGACTGAGGAAGTGGCGAAGGTGCTGCCGAGCACGACTTCTAAGGCAAAGAACACTCCGGCGATGGGAGAGTTAAACCCGGCAGATAAACCTGCTGCAGCTCCGGCGCCCAGGAGCAAGCGCTGCCGTTCTGGCGAGAGCTGCAAAACTTGAGCCAGCAGCATTCCAAAATTAGCGCCGATTTCGACGCTGGGGGCTTCCGGGCCCAGGGAGGCGCCGGTGCCGAGGGAAACTGAGGCTGCCATCATTTTGGTGATGGGTTTGAGGGGGGAGAGTTCTTGCAGCCCGCGGGTGGCTGCAATTAAGGAAGACATATTCGGGCCAAAATCCCGAAACCGCCAGCGCATCAGCCCGATGATGACTCCGCCGAGGGTGGGAATGCAGGCTAGCGTCCAAGAGCCTTTCGAGGCGATCGCCCCCATGAAGTCTTGCAGCATCAGGCTGTGGATGAAGTGGATCAGGTAGTGAAAGGTGACGACGCCTGCACCCGTAACTCCCCCGATGACTAGGGAAAGGATGAGCAGGAGGGTTTCTGGGCTTGGGTGCAGGCGGGTGAACAGCGGGCTTAGGCGGGAGGCTTGGGGAGTTGCTGCGGTTGGGCCGGTTGGCGACAGATCCACAGGATGGGTGGCTCTCATTTAGCGGTTAATTCTTCTGTGAGAAGTGAGATAAATATTACATTTTATTTCTTATTTTAATTGTGAGTGATTTTAGGGGAATTGACAAGTTAATTAAGCGGTATTTTAGGGCGGATTTTTTGGGCGGGCGGCTGGGGTGGAATGACTGATTCTGATGGCCGGCGGATTTGGCGTGATTGTATACTCACTTACATTCAAACTTAGATACACTCTGGCGATCGTTCTAATTAACTATATTTATAGTTTTGGCGCTTAGGGCGATCGCACAAGCGCCTCAATGAGCTGTAGATTGGGGAGAAATTAGTGAAACTAAACCTGATGATTCAATAATTAGCGATTCGCTCTTTTGCATTAGACTTATGCATCAATTTTTGATTGATAGGGAAACCGCAGAGCAACGCTTCGGAACGCAGATATATTTCAAGATTGGAGAGCAAATGCTTGCAATCTTGTCTATTAAAAACACCCATCTTAGATATAAAATCTAAAATCCTCCTATAGCGGTTGTTGAGTGGGCGGAATCCTTTGTCTGGGTTTGGTGAGCGACATTAGCGGATCGCCGATGGTGGCGACTTTCCAGGGAGGGGATTCTAGCTGGCGTGCTGCTATTAAAAAGGGTGAGCCTCGCTTCAGGCGATCGACCATTAATTTAGGTGGAATAAATGCCGATAAAAAAGGTTCGTGGACGCTGCCAACATAGGCGTAAGCACCATTTGCTAACCACCTTCCGCTAACGGTGTTTCTGTCATCTGGAGCTGAGGCTGACCAACTGTGAATCATGTGGATTGCTGCGGGAAATTGAAGTTTTGGTATATCTTCAACTGAAGCGTCGCCGTTGCCGACTTGGAAAGATTTTGGATAGCCTTTGGAATTCATTAATATTAAGTCAAATGTCCAGGGTTTTGAGGCTAAACTCCGCCACTTTCCCAGGCTAGATTCTGGTTGCTGCACTACATCGACATCCAAACCTATGGTTTTTAGTTCGGTAGCTGCTTCCTCCATTTCATATTTTGCCCAATTTCCTTCCTTGGGGTAACTGTCATAAAGCAGGGCTGTTTGGCTGTCTAGAAATATGGCACACATGGCTTGATAGATCGATCGCGCCTCCGAGCCGAAAATCCAGCCGACAGCGGCCCAGCGTTCGCCGTTGAAGTGCCGGCCCAAACCGTCGGTAACAGCTAATTGTTCGTCTTTCTTTTGAGGGGATTGATATTTTACTGCTAGTTCGCGTACAATGGTTATTGTGTCGATCTGGTCTGCGAGTTGAGAATAAAAAAATCCGGTAGATTCGACGGCTTTTGTAATTGCTCTTTGCAGATTTTTCCACCGTGTGTTATTGAGGGTCTGGTTGGGTTTTCCGAAGTTGCCTTCTAGAAATACTAAGGGTTGGCCGTGAGCGGCTGCTAAGGCAACTGCTGCTGAGCGTGCGGGGTCGTTTTCTGATGTGATTACTACTCCTGGGGGTTCCCAGCCGAGTTGCGTCCATTTTGCTTTTAAGGTTTGAGTATCGGTGGCATTCCAGGCTGTTGCTGCGGCGTTCAGCATTAATTCTTGGAGTTGTTTACCTTTTGGCAGTTGCTCTTTGATGCTGGGCAAACGGACTATTTCTTCGGCTTGAAAGCGCTGCAAAAACAGGGGCGCATATTTGTCGTCTTCGATGAGAATAGGCCAGTTTCCTTTGAGATTCCATTTTTTGATTGCTGCTAAGAATGTGGCTTCGTCGGGTACTAGAACTACGCGGTTGACTGTTGGTATCTTGGATCGGACGATGGCTGCTCGAAGGCCTGTTTGAATTGGCCAGGGTTCTTGTTTGGCTGAGGCTGGAAGTTGAAATGGTTTTGTGACAAAGCTGCACGCTGTTAATTGCTGTGATAAGCATAAAAATAGTGTTAATACTAGTGTTAATGCTAGGAATTTAATTTGTATTTTTTTGTGATAATTCATTTTTTTTACCGCAGATTGAAGCAGATTAACGCGGATTAACGCGGATGCAGAGGGGATCGGTTAATAGATTCCGGGAATTAGTTTTTTGACTCGCTGGCTGTATTCTGAATAGTCTGGATATTTTTGGGTTAACCAGGCTTCTTCTCGGCTGGCTTTGATCTCGAAAAATATTATTAATATGGCGCTGGCTATTAAGTGCGATATGCTCATTTGAAAAAGTGTCCAGCCGAGGGCTGCTAAAATTAAGCCACTGTATAATGGATGCCTCACTATTCCGTAAATGCCTGTTTGGACTAATTCTCCGTTTTCTATGGGATACGGTAAAGGTGTAAGGTTTTTTCCTAAGTCTATCAATCCTTTGATGATTAAAATTAATCCGCCTAAGCCGAGAATACTTGCTACACTCCAAGTAAGAGCAAGTAATTGAGTTGATTCAATTTTTAATCCTGGCAGTTGATAAACTGGTAAGATTACAAATCCTGTGAGCAATGCTCCTTGAAGCAAAACTAAATATTCGCCGCGGCTGTTATTGCGCCAGCCTTCGCGTGTGAAGCCCCAGTGAGTTAAGATTTTCATAGTAAGACGAAGAAGGAAGAAGGAAGAAGGAAGAAGGAAGAAGGAAGAAGGAAGAAGGAAGAA
>JAUBOM010000317.1:0-2449 GCA_036700245.1 Microcoleus vaginatus BM001213989 | reverse complement strand
GGTCTAGATAAATAAATTCAGGAGCTTTAACTCCCGCCTCCTCTCTAATTTTCACGAGTGCAGGCGACTTAAAGAACGTCCTTGCACCTGTTGTTGATGTCCGCGCGCCGGAGAAAATTCTTCTCCGTTTTCTCAAAGGATTCTATTGTTGATTTGTTGGTAGCGAACACAGCGCAACTACCTACAGGGTTTATATTACAAAGATTTAGTCTGATATACTGATACTTGAAAACTAGGATACCAAGTACGTAACTGTTCCGGTGTCATCGATAAAATTTTTGGGATTACTTTCATCGCCGCTAACGCCCCCCTAGTCTGCACAAAACCCCGTTGCGGTTTGAAGGAGTCACGACAGAACTCAAGGAGCAACCTAGTTAGGGCAAACCGATAAACAGCAAGCCTAATCCCGCTCTGAAAATTATTATTTAACAAAAATAAGGCTACAGCATTTAATATCCCTAATTGCACATTTTTAAATCTATTCAACCTTTCGACTTGAGTTTGCCAGTGACAAATTTTAGCTTGGAAAGCGACCACCAGCGCGTATTTTTGGGAAATTCGGTAGCTTAAATCCGAATCTTCAGCTATTGCCCCACGAGTCAACATCTCGTTAAATCCCCCTACTTCTCTGACTATATTGGTGCGAAAAGTCATGCGACAACCGTGTAATAAAGCAATATCAGCAACTAAGTCTGGTCCGAATGTTTCCGCCATGTTATAATAATAATATTTACCGCTATAAGGAATAAGTAGCTCGGTTTGATACCAAAATGTACTAAGGTAATTACTAAAACTGTTCTTTAACCTTTTAATCCCCGAATCCGATGATATTGCTGGACTTACTGCGTCTGATGTTTCAGCCTTATCTGGTTCGAGCTCAGCTAGAACTCCCATGACACCTCCTATTAGCCCCTTTTCATCCATCTCATATATCTGCATGACTTTTTCGGCATAGTCAGCATACATAAAAGCGTCATCATCAATGAAAAATACAACATCACTCCGGCAATTTTTAAATCCCACATTCCTTTGGTGAGTTGAGGATTTTATTTCGGAACCAATATAAATAAATTCTGGTTCTAGTAAAGTCGCGCCTAATGAATTTGCGATCGACTTTTTGGACTCCTGCCAATCATCACTAGCATCAACGATAATCATTTGTTGAGGTGGGCGAGATTGTTTGAGTGTTGCTTCCAAACATTTAAGCAAAATTTCTCGGCGGTTCAGGGTACAAACAACTAAGGACCAAGTTAGCATACAATAATACCTCTAATATCAGATGACTTGATTATAACGGTCATAATGCTTTTATAGCAGACGGGAAAGGGCATCAATAAACTGCTTCCATCCTTTAGTATTAAGGTGGTCGTATTCTTGGCAAAAATGCCAACTACCAAGGGGGTGCGACCGCGCCCTAGAGCCAAAAGTTGTCGCGCTTCGACTTCCACGAGGCCACAGGTTTCACCCCAAACGCCAGAATCACTTGGTCGGTTTCGGTTTTCAGTCCCAAGCGGGTCTCATCTTAACCCCTGATAGCGCAATTGTTTTCCCTTTCCAAACAACTGTTAATAGGTCAACAGGGCTGGGGCGATGTTTTTTTAAAGCGCTCATGGGCATTGGGTTCCAGCTTTGGGCTCTGCGGACTGGACACTTTCAATAGCGAGTAAATCATACCGTAGTGACGGTAAAAAATCCAGCCAACATCGAACAAAGCGATCGCCCCTTTCATATCGTTTCCGGTTGCATCGGTATTGTTCAAGTGTCCAAAAAGTCAGCTCGAAAACATAATTTTAGTCAACAGCCAACACTCAACACTCAACAATCACCTCGCTCGTGCAACCATAATTGATATGAATTCTTGATTTTCTTGAGTCCCCCTCTGCTGGGACTAGAGGCAAATGTAGACGAGCTTTTAACCGCAGAGTCTTCTGGCGTGTCGCTATACAACCAGAAATTATCCGATTGATATAGCGGGTAGCCACGGAATATCTGTAACGCCTGGGTCGTAGCCAAGTTGTTTGAGCAGTGTGGTAATTTGCCCTCTATGGTGAGTTTGATGATTGAACATATGTGTCACCAAAACCCAAGTCGGTAGCACGCGGCATTTACCATCTACATTGCTTGTATACTCAAACGGTTGACTCAACCAGTCAGAATTAAGGTGTCTAGACCATTCTATAATTTGCCGATCCGTTGTCTCCCGTTCTGCTCTCAAAACCTCAAATTCAGCATACAGTTCTTGACCGATAACGGTACCCGAAAATGGGTGAAGAGTGAAACGCCCCATCCATGCTTTGTCACCATACAGTAAGTGATTCAAAGTGCCATGAATCGACTTGAAAAAGGCACCCATATCCTGTTTGCGCTGTTCATCAGGAATTGCCGAGCAGACCGAATATAGCAATCCTAAATGATTTTCTATATCTAGAGCAATCCTAAATGATTTTCT
>JAUBOM010000078.1:25190-37407 GCA_036700245.1 Microcoleus vaginatus BM001213989 | reverse complement strand
GCACTTACCAAACTATATTTGCTATGGTAAGCTAAAGTGAAACAAAAGTAAAGTCCCCCTAAAAGGGGGAGGTTTTAGACCCAATTTTTCGGAACCGGGTTTTTTGCCGTATCTACAGGCTGTAACGAAGTATTCTCGCCCATCCAACCCGGTTTCTGGCTGCCTGGTGTAAACTCAATATCACTCTTGGACGGTGTGGCCCGTAGCAACAACCGCCTGTGAAATTGACTCTTCAGAAGCTTGAGCTTCTACTGTAACAGTCTTAGCTGCGACATCCACATTCACAGTAGCACCGGAGTCAACAGTTTTGATCGCTTTGGTAATTGTATCAGCGCAGCCAGAGCAGACGATCGAGGGAACATTAAGTAGTATTGCCATAAGTAAGCAAATTTTCGTAGATGACAGTATTATTTTTTATTTTAATCTAAATTCGTGAAACACGCGCTTTTCCCGATTTCGGCAGGGGTTTAAACCCCTGCCTCAAAGCTCAATTCGGTTTTAACCGAATCTAGAGTTTGACGTTCAAACTTATACATTATCTCCTAGGAATATGACTTCAAACTTAATACCTGAGTCGGAAAATTAATCTCGGGTATGCACCGCCCCACGGCGGCGGCTACAGCCCGCAAACTCGCAACTAAATCTACCATATCTGGCAAAGAAAGAGCTTGTCGCGCGTCAGAAACCGATTTTTCTGGTTGCGGGTGACACTCAACAATCAATCCGTCTGCACCGCAAGCAACCGCTGCTTTGGCTAGTGGTGCGACTAATTCTCGCTTGCCGACAGCGTGAGAAGGGTCTACAATTACTGGCAAATGAGTTAACTGTTTCAGCGCTACCACTGCACCTAAATCTAAGACATTGCGCGTGTAATTGTCGAAGCTGCGGATGCCTCTTTCGCACAGAACTACATCAGGATTGCCGTGACTGACAATGTATTCGGCGGCCATCACAAATTCTTCGATTGTGGCTGACAAGCCGCGTTTTAGGAGAACTGGTTTTCCGGCTTGACCGATCGCCTTGAGTAACTCGAAGTTTTGCATATTGCGACTGCCTACTTGCAGCATATCAGCATAGGTCACAACTGGCTCGATTTGGGCGATCGACATTACCTCTGTCACCACGGGCAAACCGTAACGTCGGCTGACATCGGCTAAAATTTCGAGTCCCTCAATTCCCATCCCTTGGAAAGAATAGGGAGAAGTGCGGGGTTTGTAGACTCCGCCTCGCAAAGCTTGCACTGATGCGGCGGATAGTTGGCGGGCGACTGTTTCCATTTGTTGGGAACTTTCCACGGTACAGGGGCCGCCGATTATTAATAATTCTGTGCCGCCGACAGAGACTGTTTCTGAGAGTTTAACAATTGTTTGGTGTTCGGGATGAGATTTAGTTACGAGTTTGGCTTCTAACATGACGGTATTTTCCTAAAAATTTAAGTGGGTGGTTGACAACAAAAAACCCGGAACTTTTAAGAGTTCCGGGTTGGTGCGAAAAGACAGCGCGACAATTTACCCAGAACTCCTGTTGGGCCAAAAATAAAAGCCGTAATACCAGTTACTGAATAAGGTCATCGCTGTTTTCCCTTGTACTCAATTAGTTGTTGGAAAAAGAACTAGAAAAAACAAAACCGCAGGTGTTAATCTGCGGTTCGCCCGGATGTTCACAGTGAATTGTAAATTCACTCCGGGCGAACTTGGCTGTACCAATAATAAAAATAGCTGTTGGCTGTGAACATGGGTGAAGTGCTGCGATTTGTGGATTAAACACAATACTATTAATAGTAGTATCACCAATAGATAATAATGTCAAGCTATTTTTAGAAAAAGATTTGTAGGAGCGGGTTTCACTAACAATCATCGTCAATCATCCACAATCTCGTAAACCCGCCCCCAGCAAGAGGGTAAATCTATCTATAGGTTTCGAGAATGGGAGGAAATCAAGGTTGATGTAGGTTATTTGTAGGGGCGGGTTTCACCAACAATCACCGTCAATCATCCACAATCTCGTAAACCCGCCCCCACGGAGAGGGTAAATCGACCGCTTATCTTTCGAGGATGGGACGAAATCAAGGTTGATGTAGGTTATTGGTGGGGTGGGGGCGGGTTTATTGAGGTTGTTTGTACTTGTTAGATATTTTTGGTAAAACCCGCCCCGACAATTATTGTTGGTAAAATCCGCCCCGACAATTGGCGATCGCATATTATTCTTTACTAACTAATGACTAATGACTGCTGACTAATGACTAATGACTAATGACTAATGACTGCTGACTAACGACTAACGACTAATGACTAATGACTAATCCCAGCCAAAATCTCGATCGCACAATTCGGCTAGTCTTTCGTTGTGCGGTCGAAAATATGCTCTCAATTGCTTGTCTAGTGTTTCGCTGATGGGCGGATATTCGTTGGAGTTGTGCTTTCCGTAGGTTTCTAATTGGTGCGGCGGCAATTCTAGAAATTCGAGGACGGTGTTGAAAATTTCCGATGGGTTGCTATACAAATCTTCGCTTTTGAGGATTGAGATTTGTGATTTGGGAAAAAGTTTCATCCAGGCTGGGAGTTGATCGGCGTAAATGCCGCGGCTTAGATAACTGTGGTGTTGGTGTTCATAACTGTAGTAGTTTGGGTTGGCTAGGAGTTTTTTCATTTCGCCTTTGAGTCTTTCGGGTTCGGAGGCGATCGCACTTTCTAATGATAGGGATTCGTATTGTATTTTGATATAGTAATAATAGTGGGAAATTGCCCGTTCTACCGGGTTTCTCAGCAGGGCGATAATTTTAACTTGGGGACATAAATCATAAATCCGCTGGGGAACGTGCGGGTGAAATATGTAGTAAGGACTGGCTTCTCCGGTTATTTTGTGGGAACCGTTTTCGGGCTGGGGAAATTGGGCACAGTACCAGTCTGGGCTTTTGTCGAAGTTTAAGTCAAAATAATGTACTTCTTTTTGGGTGGCGGGGGCGATTTGGGGATGTTGGATTAGGTAATTGTACAGGGATGTTGTGCCGCCTTTTTGGGCGCCGATAATGATGAAGTCGGGGGGTTTGGGAGTTTGTTTCATGGGTGGTAGGTTTATATTTTGCACTTGTACTGGCCCGCCCGCAGGCAAAACGGAAATTCGATCGCACTTTGACCTATTACGGCGGAAATTCGATCGCACGCAGGCTGCAGGGCGGAAATTCGATCGCACTTCGATCTCGTTTCCGGTGGGATGGGTACGATCGAGTTTCGGTCAATTATTCCCGATTCCCCCACGGACTACTCCCCATCATCTATGAGTGCAACCGGAATTGATATGACCCCTGGCGGAAATTCGATCGCCCTACTTAGATTTGAGCCCACCGATAGGCCTAACCACAATTCGATCGCCCAGTCTACATTCTAGGTTCCGGCGGTTGAAATCGCTAGCAAGGGGAACAGACCCACAAAGCCCGCAAGGTAAGGGCTGGGAAATACATCCGAGACGATCGCGATCGTTGTTTTTGGGCGATTGTGGAACAGATTCTGGCTCTGGACACTCACAATCGGGTTGAAGTAAGATAGGGTGTAGTTCCCTAAGCCGAAATCCTTGCATGGCCAATCTTGCGGGGGAAAATATCGGCGGTTAACTCCGTTGTGGCTTTGTCGGTTTTATTTTTTAGCCAAAGTACACATTTTGTGAATTTGTGCAACAGGCTGATATGGATGTCGATTAAAATGGGAACCATAGATATGAGATCCTGCTGTCGAGCAGTAACTACCAGCAATACCATCTCTGAAATTATTCAGGAAGGCGTCAATGTTTAAGAGCAAATTATCGAAAGTTATCGTATCCCTGCTGCGGCGGGTTCTAGGCGTCACTCGCTCGGGGGCGAAGCGTCTGATGAGAGCAATGCTACGATCGCTAATGGCTATGGGCCGCCGGGCGAGATTGCCAGTCGCGGGGTTTGTGTTGCCCACGGTGACGATGGTGTTGCTGGTAGTGATCTTGTTGACAGTGGCGATTACGCTGCGATCGTTCGATCGGGGTAATCTGGCTCGCAACGTGCGCGTGAACCAGCAGGTGCTGGCGGCCGCGACTCCGGCGCTCGATCGGGCGAAAGCGAAAATTCAGTATATGCTGCAAGAAGACCCGCAAAGACCGACGGCGACTCCATCCGATGCAGAAATGTACCGGATCATGTCGAGTGTTTCGCCTTCAGGGGAGGATTTGTATAAGTTTGGCGACGAAGAGCGTTTAATACTTAAGTATCCCCTTAACGGCGCAGCTCCGGTTAACGTGGATCCTCAAGCCCCGCTGGGGAACACAGGCAGTGAAAATGAAGCGATAAATACAGCTTGGATATATCCCGTCGATACGAATAACAACGGCAGGTTTGACACTTTTACGCTATATGGAATATTTTTTAGAACTCCTCCGCGCGATGTAATAACTGGCGAGTTCTCAAGGGTGAGAGAGCCACTGGATGCCAGAACGCCGCCGATGTCCTTGGGATCCTTAGACCCCGCGTGCGCGACCGAGGACGCAGGCAATACCGTCGCTAACTTGGTGGGAGATTCCGGCTGGTATAAACTGGACGGCAGACTTAAAAAAAGTTTCTTTGTCTATACGGTTAACGTCCCAATCACAGCAGCAGACATTAACAGCGTACCTCAGGCGTTAGGTCCCGCCGAAGCCTTCACGGGAACTCCCAGCATATCCGCACTAGAATATCAGCAAGACCAAATTCGCATTCCCCTCAGCAATAATGCGGTTGTATACGAAGACGACTTAGATATATCTCCGGGACCTGACCTAAACCTAAACGGGCGGATATTTACAAATAGCAACTTATTGGTATCGGGATTGAACGCTGCCAGAAGTATCCGATTATTTGAAGTTAGCAGCAAGCGTTCTTGTTTTTACGATCAAGAAAATAGCAGAGTTGCTGTGGGCGGTAACGTGATCAACGGGACGGCAACAAATAACACGGCTACCAACCCAGTAGAAGTACATCTTTTCAAAACCAAACAAGGTCCAGACCAGCCAAATACAAACTCACCAGCAATTGATAACGACGCTCAATCCGTTGCAAATACCAGCTTTGAGGCACTTTACAACAGCGACGCTTACTCGCAGCGTTTAAATGCAGTGGTGGAGGGTCAAAAGCTAAAAGATGCAACAGGTGAGCAGGATCCTTTGTCAGTTAAACAAGCGGTGAATCCCCCTGCCGGCAGCCCAAATCCCCCTCAGAAACGGGAGGATGCGCTGCAATCTTATTTTAAAGAACGGCTGCGGAAAGTTCCTTTTTTAGAAGCACCGCTAGGAAGTGATGCAGGAGTCGTGCCAGGGGTACCCCCCACTTCTTACATTGAAGGAAGCGGCGAGACTTTAAGACCGATAGATCGCTGGAGCTTTCCTACAGGAGACTCTGGTAATAATACGGGCAGTGCCTCCGGTTTTACAGGACTTACCCTCCGTCTAGATCAGCTAGATACAACAAACCCGGATGGCTCAACAGTAAAACCTAATGAAGACGAAGAGGAGTTGGGCGATCGCGTAGTGGTAGGCAATAACTTGCCAGCACAGCGGTGGAGCGCGCCAGAGCAAAAGTTTTTAGGTAAAGTGGCACAACAGGTTGGTACAGGAGTTCGCGAGCGCACGCCCCAAGTCACCAGGCTCGCCGACGTAGGATCGACAGACCGCGGCAACGGTTTAGGTGAAACACCCGACGCCACAAGCCCTTTCAGAGACGGTTTTTGGGAAAGATCAGCAGCTCAAATACCGCGAAATCCCCTTGACGGCATTGGCGGTCTCCGGGTAATTACCAGTGCTGGCGTGTACGATCGCACTAACTCCTTCCTGCCACCGCCCAGGTGGACAGATGCTGCAGGCACTCAAAAAATAGGTCCCGGCAAGGCCGATCCTCTCCTTTTTATCGCAGATACTACTTATGACGATCCAGCAACTCTGGGGGTGTCCGAACAGTACCCCGTAGTCTGGCCGGACACCATGCCGATGTCGCCCCTCGGACGTGGTTCTCAGGTTTATAACAATGGTTTAACGGGTTTTGGCTCCGGTGGCTGGGCTCCCTGGGATTCAGCTTGGTCTACGGATACCGATATCAGCGCAAATCTCACACCAGCAGCAGAGGTCTCTACTACTCTACTTCCCGGAATTATTGAAGACGCCGCCACCGCTCGCAAATATGCCAAAGGCGATTTGCGGATGCGGGCATCGGCAGTTTATCACTACGCCAACAGCGGCTTTAACAGCGATGCTGCAGTTATAGACCAAACCCCATTTGCCTGCGTCAGCAGCTATTACGACCCCAGCACCGCCTCCACAGCCAGAAATATTATTTCCCTACCCGACGATGTTAGCGGAGATCCTGCGTTCGGAGCGCGGCAGGCATTGATCGGCTCCAACAACGGCATCGCCTACACCCCGATAAGAACCAGACCTGCACTTGCTTCTGCTCCCGACGCTCGCGGTTGGCTGATTAGCGGCGACGACCCAGTATTAGAGGCACAAGCCAACATAGTCTTCCCAGACGGTAGGTTTGCTAACGGGCCGCTGAGAACGGCGCTGCAAGTAAGCGAGGAAAATCGCACCCTAGCACAAAAAGCTGCGATCGACTCGACTAATTGCGCGATCGACATTCTCAGTGGTGCAGATGCCAACGCAGATATTCCTCCCGGAGCCATTAAAGAAGTAGCGTTTTTAAACGCCAGAGAAATTAAAGCGGTCGATCGGGATGACGACACAACCACCGTTAACGAAGCTTTTACCCTCAGCAGTCGTCCGCCTGGCGACCCCCAAGCAGCAGTATTAACAGGCAATTACAACCAGCCTCTAGAAGAAAGGCAACCTCTAGAAATTCGCGTCACCCAGTTAGATATCGACTTGCTGCGCGGGCAAACATTTACAGGGCCAAATGCTGCTGCGGAGTGGCTGCTCCCCAACAGCGGGATTGTATATGCCAGCCGGGACGATGCGCTGCCCGATCGCAGCAATCGAAACGCCGACCCGCAACAGAGTAAAAGACTCAGCGGCTCAGACTCCAGGCTCGACCCCACCCGCAAGCCGAACGGCATTATGCTGATTAACGGTCAATTCCTATTTCGCGGCCCCGGAAATACTCCCGCAGCGGTAGGTAGCGTAGCAGATGTAGTCAGAGAAAAAGGCCTGACCTTGGTATCGAACTTGCCGGTTTACATCAGAGGAGACTTTAACCCCCACGGGCAAAATGCACCTGCCACTCCACCTGCTCAACCAGCTTTTACGACAGTTGAAGAGTTTACAGATATCGTGGCGGCAAATTGGGGAAATTTTTACACCCGCAATACCCTAAACCCCAGTTTTGCCTGTCGCGCGGGCGACCCCAGGCTGCCGAGCTGTACGGGCGACTACTGGAGACCGGCAACAGTGCTGGCAGATGCTGTCACTCTGCTTTCAGACCGTTACCGCTTTGGGTTCCGCAACGAGGGAGATTTTGACCTGAGAAACAATGCGGGTGCTGCTGCCGTACTTCGCCGCAGACAAAGAGGATTTTTCAACAACAACTTTGTGACTAACGGGCTTTCCAGCGGGGCGTTTGCAGACGACGGCAACTTAAGAGGTGGTGGTAGCACGGTGCTGACAGACGCTAACTACGTGGCGCAAGCAAACATAGTACCGACAGCAGGCGGCCCGTTACCGAGTTCCTACTTTAATAACTTTGTCACGCCTGTTCAGCGGCGCGGGCCTTTTCCAGAGTATCTGATGGAAGTTTGCACAAAACTCCCGGTTTCTGAGTGTGGGGATGCAGACTGGGTGGTCAATCCGCTACCAACAGCACCAGGAGTCACCGCACGAGATGCTGGCACAACTACTTACGATCCGCCTAACTACAGTCTGGCTAATGGTGGCGCAACCAATTTTAAAGCTGGCTCGACAGTAGATCCGCCAATAGCAGCATTGCAGCGATTCCCCCGGCGCGTAGCTTTTGAAAGAACAGCTACTGCTCAATTGAGTGACCCGATTCAGCCTTTGGGAATCAGTCTTATTGGAGGCACTCTTACTATTGATCCTACTTCTAATGCTCCTGTCCCTACTATTGGCAGAAATTCTCTGTGGTTTGCGACTGGAGTTGGTACCAATCTGACTTACAATGGCAGCACCATACCGTATCAGGTAAACAGCGACAGCATTCCTCCTGACACTAGAGACGGCAGCAATACAAGGCTACCAACTTTATCAACAACAGTAGCATTAGCACCAACAGCACCAACTCCTCCCTACGCAGCAACGGTATATGACGGTACGCAGCCGCTGTTGCTACCAGTCTTACAGCTCCAAAATGTGAGTACAGCAACGTCGGGCGATCGAACAGGTAACCTTTCTGCCCTACAAACAGGGTGGATACCGCAAGCTGTAGAGACAACTTTCAATCTCATCATCGGAGCTAACGACACTCCATCAAGGATCCTCAACGGTGGTAACGCCAGCGACTTTAATGGCGGTTTGCAAAACTTGCCCCGATTCTTGGAAAGCTGGGGGCGGAATGGGGCAATTACCACTAATATTCGAGGCAGTTTCATTCAGTTAGGCCGCAGCGCCTTTAGTACCGCGCCGTATCTACCAGTTCCGACTCAAGAGTTAGCAACAGTGTTCAATCAATTGAATCCTCCACAGACGCTGACTCCAACTATTCCAACTACATACAACATTGAGACCGGCTCAGCTCGGATTCCATACTTCAGCCCGCCAACCAGGAACTGGGGTTATGACGTGGGTCTGCTATCTCAGCCGCCCGACTTGTTCACTCAAAAGTTGACTACTGCTCCCTCAAGGAATCAGCCGGCCGAGTTTTTCCGGGAAGTGGCTCGGAATGACAAGTGGGTAAAAACTTTAATCTGTGGAGCCAAGGCGGACGGTACGCCCGCTACTTCCCTTAGGGCCAATGAAGATTGCGACACATTCCCCTATCAATAACTTTGGGTCGCGCAATTACTGGAGTTGTAATTTATGAGCAAGCACAGACAACAGCAAAATATACCTCAGTCGCGAGACAGCGGCTACACGATTATCGAGTCGTTGGTAGCGATGATCGTGGTTTCGGTGTTGATGATCGCGATCGCCCCCGTGATGGCTTTCTCAGTAGCAACTCGCGTACAAGCGCGGCGGGTGGAACTCGCCAGCCAGGCGGCTACAGCTTACATCAACGCTCTGAGAGTGGGGGCGATCCAACCTCCACCACAAGGTACGCTCCCCGGTTTTCCTGCGCGAGATACGTCTGTTCCTCCTGCTAAACCTCCTGCTCCTACAGGCCCCAATGCTTTGTACTGCGTTGACTTGGATGAAACGCCAGGTTGTGCTACTACTAGCAACAAAGACTTTTTTATTCAAGGTCTTTGGCTAAATCCAGCTAATACAACCAATAATCCGACAACAGCAGGCTACCAGCTAACTGTTCGCGTTTACCGAGCCGATGCTTTTTCTTCTCCAGGCATGATAAAAACTGAACAGCAATCCGTCGCTAATTCCGGTCTCGGCGACCCCAAAGCGCCCTTGGTGGTAATGAAAACGGAAATCCCCCCTACTGCACCAGGAAGTAGCTCTCCATATCGCTCGTTGTGCGATCGAATCCCCGAGAGCTGTCAGTAATAATCAAAGTCCGCGTTGTTAGATTTAAAATCGCTACCCCCATTTGACAAAGGAGACAGTCAAAATGAAAACTTTACTCAGGTTGCTTCTCAAAAGTCAGCACCAGCGACACGCCTCAGGGCCAGCTCAAACAGAAAAGGGCATGACTCTAGTCGAGCTATTAGTGGGATCAATTATGGCATTTTTAATCATTACGCCCATGCTCGGTTTTGTAGTCGATATGCTGAATACTGACAGGAGGGAACAAGTCAAGTCAAATACGGAGCAAGACATTCAGGCAGCAGCTGATTTCATCGCCCAAGATTTGAGCCAAGCTATTTATATTTACGATAATAATCCTGCTGCTGCCAGCAATGCTACCACTACCGCTACAGGCATCCCTGCACTCGTAGCAGGGAATTTCATCCCCCAAAACCCAGATCAAACCCCGATTCTTGTATTTTGGAAGCGACAGCTTCTCCAGGATTCTCTTCCTATTACTGGCGGTATTGAACCAGCAGCTTGCGACCCAAATGCGTGCAACGATACCTATGTCCTATCATTAGTTGCGTACTACAAAATTAGAGAACCTAATTCTAACTCTATTTGGTGTCAGCCATCAGGAAACCGATGTCCTACCCGTATAGTTCGTTATCAAATTCAAGACGGAGTGCGAAATCCTTACTCGGCAGATCCAGCACAACGCTATTATACTGGTGTAACTCCCGCGCAAATGGCCAGTTCGGCCTTTAACCAAGGTAATGCCACTCAAGCAGGTTTTGACATCAGTAAGCCCACTGAAAATGTGACGATACCAAATAGTTTCGCCAACCCGGATGTAACACCCGAGGTACTGGTCAATTACATCGACGACAGTACCCCAGGGCCGCCAGTCACACCCAATGAGTGTACGACCGCTCTCGGGAATCCCACTACCCAAACAGGAACTCCAATCCCAGAACAAACTCTAAAAATAACAGATACAATAAACAATATCAACAGCTTCTACGCTTGTGTGGATACAGCGAGAAACGTAGCCCGAGTAACTATCAGAGGAAATAGCCTCCGCCGCCTTCAACCCAACAATGCTGATTACGAGGCCAAGAAATCAGCGTTTTTCCCAACAGTCAGCGTTCAAGTACAAGGTCGAGGTGCGCGCGGAGAGTAACTTATGCCTGAAACACATTTCCGAATAGCCGCCCGCCGATAAACAATAAGAGAGTACCATGAAAACCCCACCAATATTATTAAAACTTTTGCATAACTCGGCTGCCAAGCCCAGCCATAATTTCAACAAAACTGCATCCAGAAAGGGCGATGGAGGATTCACCATTATAGAATTGCTGGTGATAGTGTTGATGGTAGGTATATTAAGTTCGGTCGCCGCTCCGGGTTGGGAGGCATTCATCAACAGACAAAGAGTTCGCACTGTGAACGATCGAGTTTTCCAATCATTACGACTTGCACAAAGCGAAGCAAAGCGAACTAAGCGCGATATCACTGTTATATTTGATACCAATGACCCGCTAAAAGTAACTTTTTACCCGCCACTAGGTACAGGTGGTGGAACACAACAGTTAAATGCAGGAGGTGAAGTTAAACCTGGACAGGTTCAACTTGCTGTTATTGGTGGAGATACAACTCCTCCTGCTGCTCCTCCTGCTCCTACTCTTACTGCTACTCAAAAATCGCTCACTTTTAAGTTTGATGGTGCTTTCGATCCAAACAGTCTACCAACCCTGCCTTTTAGAGTCAGTGTTTCTCCTGTTAATGGTGGTACCAAGATAAAGCAGTGTGCGATGGTGGAAACTATCATAGGAGGAATGAGAACTGCTGAAGGAACAGAATGCGAGTAACTGGGTGTCCCTAATAGCTTTCAATAAATTGAATCTTAATCTCTAACAGCAATTCCGCATAAATGCAGAATGGCTAAAAAATATTAAGTTAAATTATTTTATATTTCAAATCATATTAAAACAGTCAAAAAATGCAGCTAGAACTAAAACAAATAATCATCCAGCCAGGAAATCAACTATTACTCAAAGACATAACCTGGCCGATGTTTGAAACCCTTTTAACAGAATTGGGAGAAGGTCGCGCATCCCGACTTTCATACAGCAAAGGAACATTAGAAATCATGGTTCCCCTACCCGAACACGAAATTGGCAAAGAAAATATTGGCGACTTAGTGAAAATTCTCTTTGAAGAATTAGACATCGAATTTTTACCTCTCGGTTCCACAACATTCAAAAATCAAAAAATGGCTCAAGGAGTAGAACCAGACGCCTGTTTCTACATCCAAAACGAAGCCGCAGTCAGAGGCAAAAACCGCATCGACCTAGAAACAGACCCACCTCCAGATTTAGCCATAGAAATCGACCTCACATCTCGCACTCAGTTCAACAACTACGAAGCATTAGCAGTACCCGAATTGTGGCGCTACAACGGCCGCAGCCTGCAAATCAGCGTATTGCAAGATGGAAAATACATACAGTCCGATCGCAGTCTCCAGTTTCCCAACTTCCCAATCACCGAACTCATCCCCCAGTATTTACAGCAAAGCAAAACAGCCGGCAGAAACGTCGCCATGAAAGCTTTTCGATCTTGGGTGAAAGCGCAAATTTAGCGA
>JAUBOM010000078.1:0-25090 GCA_036700245.1 Microcoleus vaginatus BM001213989 | reverse complement strand
TCGGGCGTTGATGCGATCGGGCGTTGATGCGATCGGGCGTTGATGCGATCGGGCGTTGATGCGATCGGGCGATCGACAAATTTGCTGTAGAGAAACGGCACGGCGCCGTGTCCTCCATGCCCTCTTCTCACAAAATATACCTTGCAGGCCGTATCTGTAGCGAAACGGTACGGCGCCGTGTCCTCCATGCCCTCTTCTCACAAAATATACCTTGCAGGCCGTCTCTGTAGCGAAACGGTACGGCGCCGTGTCCTGAATGCCCTTTCCTCACCCGCTTTTAAATACCCATAAATTTTCAGTAAATACGGATCTAGACATTTACCAAGCCCAACAGTTAAAATAATATACCAAAAAAGAATAGCTCGCAGGAGCTGTTTTTTTTTGCAAGTAAAATATCGAGGAGTGCATCTACGTGTCAATAAATAAAACGCTCAAAGGCAGAACCACTAAACCTGCTGCCGGTTTTACAATGATTGAGATATTGATAATTATTTTAATCATAGGAATATTTAGTACGCTCGTCGCCCCCTCTTGGCTGATGTTCATCAACAACCAGCGCTTAAAAGTATCGCTCGATCGAGCTTATTCGGCAATGGAACTTGCCCACAGCAACGCCAAACGATCCAAAATTTCATGGCAAGCCAGCTTCAAAGAAGTAGGAGAAAACGTACAGGTAGCAGTTCACCCAGCCGACATTCCCCCAGCCCAACTACCAACCAACCAATGGAAAAACCTAGAACCCCAAATTCAAATAGATACAGAAGAAACAACAGTGCTCCAAGTAAATGAAAACAACGAGCAAAAACAAAACGGCACAATCCGGCGAGTCATGTTCAACTACCGAGGGTGCCCCGTATCTCGAAGCGACCACGACTGCACCCTAACCAGTATCAGAGCCAAAGGAACCCTAACACTACATCATCCCAACTTAAAAAACAGCCAACGCTGCATCATCATATCCACTCTCCTAGGATATAAGCGCACCTCCCAAAGACAACCCAAACCCAACGCCAGCAAAAGATATTGTTACTGACAGGGCGATCGATTATTTTAGGGTAGGGACACCGCACCGTGCCTATTCGTGTCAACTTAAGACCCAAACCCCTGAGAAATCTCGCTTTCAACCAAGTCTAGATCCCCCTCGCATCCCCCTGATAGTCGGGGGACGCGAGAGAAGATTCCTGTCCCCCCCTTATTAAGGCGGGCTAGGGGGGATCGAGCCTTAATTGTCAGACAGCAGATCCGTAGTACGTTTAACGTTAAGTTGACACTAATGGGCACGGTGCCGTGTCCTCAATAGCCGGGTTGTCGATCGTGATATCCGATCGGGCGATCGATGATTTTAGCGTAGGGAAACGGCACCGTGCGGTGTCCAGAGTTGCCCTGTTATCGATGCTGATATTCGATCGTCAATTCCTGACGCAGCGCATACAATAAAATCAACTACTTCTTAGTCGGGGCAATCTTCTCAATAGAAATCAGCGCCTCCATCACCGACTCCACAATCGGCGCCGCCACCGTACCCCCCGTACCCTGCTTAGGCTCATCAATCACCGCCAGCACCACATACCGAGGAGCCTCCACAGGCATTATCCCCACAAAGCTAGTAATAATCGCCTTGTTAGAATAACCCCCCCCAGCATTAGCTTTTTGAGCCGTCCCCGTTTTCCCAGCAATCCGATAGCCGGGAATTTGTGCAGCTTTCCCCGTACCGCCATCAACCACAGTTTCCATCATCTCTAACACCTGCTTAGTAGTTCCAGGCGAAAAAATTTGTTTCGGAGTAGCCCTCGGAAGCTTCCAATAAGGTTCACCCTCCCTATCAAAAAGTCCCCGCACCACGTGAGGAGTGACCAACTTGCCGCCGTTGGCCAAAGCTCCGTTAAGCTGCACCAACTGCATCGGAGTAATCGAAAAACCCTGCCCGAAAGCAGTAGTAGCAACTTCCACCGGAGAATTAATAAATTGCTCTCGATTTTTAAGCTGGCTGGTTACTTCAAAAGGCAAATCAGTTCCCGCAGTTTGTCCGAGTCCGAGTTTTTCTAAAGCTTGATAGTAAAGAGAAGCTTTCATACTTCTCATTACGTGCACCATCCCCACATTACTAGAATGTTTCAAAATCGCAGTAACAGTCGAAGGGCCCCGCGCACCTGCTTCTTTGTAATCGGAATTTTGGATAGTCCAGCCATCCATGTAAATCCGACCTTCATCGTTAAACACAGTATTAGGTTTCACCGCACCCGCTTCCAGAGCGATCGCCACATTAATCGCTTTAAAAGTCGAACCAGGCTCATAAACATCAGTTACAGCCCAATTTTTATAGCGTGACAAATCGAAATTAAAATATTGATTCGGGTCATAAGAAGGTTCCGCTACCACAGACAGCAATTCCCCGTTACGCGCATCCATCACAATCACCGTACCCCGCTTCGCCCCGTGTTGCTTCATTTTTTCCTCAAGAGCAATGCGGGCCGCCCGCTGCAAGCGACTGTCGATCGTCAGTTGCAATTTCAAGTCATCAAGCTGCACAAAACCCGCCGTCAGGCGATCGGGAACCCAATTCCCATCGATCGACCTGCTAAACTGAATCGACGGCATCGATCGTTCCAGCAAATTCTGCTGGCTGTATTCCACCCCAGCTTGTCCCTTCCGTTCCCCGTCAACATAACCGAGGATATCAGCCGCCAACTCCTGCTGCGGGTAAAAACGCTGCTGCTGGCGCAGCAACTCCAGCCCATCCACCGGACTATCTTTAATTTGCATCCCAGCGACGCGATCGGCAACCTCTTGAGCCAGAGACTCAGCAATTGTAATACCGGTTTCAGCAAGATTAAACCTGCGTAGCAGTTCAGTTTCCGCCGTAGTGCCCGGACTCAGTTCGATCGGCAGCATTGGAGCCAATTTAGCAGCAACTTCCGCCTTCGAGTGGTTAAACAACTTGGGGTGAGCGTACAGCGTGTACACCTGTCTGTCGATCGCCAAAACATTCCCCGCGCGGTCAACTATCGGGCGTCTGGGTACAAACGGCTTCGTTTTGAGAGTTTGCTGCTGCTCGGCTTGTTTGCGCAGCGCCGGAGCTCGCGTCACCTGCAAATAAAACAAATTCACAGCCAGCCCCAGCCCCCCCAGCATCAACACCGCCCACACGGCCCATAAACGGAACTTGCTGCGTTTTAAACGCTCCACCGGCCGCCCCCAAGCTGGTGGCGTCCGTTGTGGCGATCTGCCTAAACTGCCGTTCGCTCTTGGTTTGGCTTGTTTTCCCCACCCAGTACGCGCGGCGAAGCTATCCCGTAGGGAATCCCCCGACGGTTTTGGGCGTTTGAAGTTCGGCGATCTGTAGCGGTCAAAACGGGGGTCGTAGCTCATGGCATTAAAGATTTTATAGCAAGTTAGATCATTTTAGAATTTAGAATTTAAAATTTTTATTTTATAACCGGGAATTAAATACTTGGGAACTCGCTGCTCGGTAAGGCTCTAATCGATTAAAAACTAGACCTTAGTGGACAAAGGGGCAAAAATGTAACCATCAAAACGATGAATTACGCGGCAGTGCTTCCAACAAATACTCTGCAATCGAACCTTTCCCACAGTCAAATCAAATGACCGGATTTTTTGACGGTAAATTTACTAACGTCAGTTGAGTATCAAACTTGACTAATTCCTGAGAGATATCAGAAGAAATTGACGCTAGCTTTTGTAACCGGATAACCCAAGTCACTCGATTCTCAACTCGTCTTTGCAGACGGGGTGAGAGCGAGCCTGTAGGACGTTTGCGGTTATCAAAGCGTGGTTGACCATACCGGGTTTTGGGATTATTGCATCTCCCTCTTCTTAACTGGCAACGCTTCGTTAAAGCATCGCGGATTTGAAATCCCCGAGGTTCGAGTTCGGCGGTCCAAACTACTTCTGATGTTGACTCATTTACCAGTGCTAGTCCTGTTAATTTAGCACGGGGGTCTATTTTTAATCGCGGTGCTAATTGGGGATTTGGTAGAACATCTTTCAGGATAATGGTGAACGGGTAACGTTTCCATACAGCAGCTTTGCCCTCTTGAAAAAGTATCCTAGCTCGGCCTGGATAAATAGGATTTAGAGGAGTTTTGTTGGTGTCTACAACCAATATTTTGCTCATAAAGAGCCTCCGAGTAATCGAGTGATTTTTGCCTTGGTAATGTTAAAAAGGCTTTTTATGCTAGCAGCACTTCCTTAGCGAAATAAAGATGTTTAACTGGTAGCGACAGAGCAAGGAGCTGGCCGATGTACCCACAGGGTGTCGTGACCTTCTTAACGTAGTCTTTGGTTAGACTTAACCGGGCTCTCTCTACACGGATGTGTCTGGATTGTCCAGATTTGTCCAGCGGTTCGCCGATCGCGACTTGCATTCCAAGCCAAAAAGGAAATTAGATCCTCAAATTCTCAGGCCCTCGGACACTCAGGCCCGGAGGGCACTCTCCGCTTTGACACAGGCTTAATAGCCCAGCGGTGTTTGCACACCGGCTCGATTCTTGAGAGCGGGCTCAGAGTTTGGTGCCGCAAGGGGCGATCGGGTTTCAGGGGCCGGCTGCAAGAAAATCGTGTTCCCAGGATTCTGGGGCGCCAAACCGGTTTCGGGATTTTGGGCTTCTTTAGCAAGTTGGTGTTTCAAGACTTCGCTAGCAGCACTCAACTGCTGTTCCTGGAGGCGCAGAGTTTCCAGTTTTTGATAATCCTGATTCCAGCGCTGCTCGCCGTAAACAGTCAACCCGTAGAGACTCAGAGCACCGCCCAAAAGCATAACTGCTACCACTGAGGAGGCGCGCTGTGCCTGCAGGAGCGATCGCAACCACACAGGCTGCGGCTGGCGAGGTGGTAGGACTTTCAGCACCGATGCGGAGGGCCGAGCAATCGCCTCGGAGTCTGCTGGCGAGTAGTTGGGCAATACCGGTCCTGTCTTCGCCCGCCTAGCTCGGGCAATAGAAGTAACTTTGCGGTTGGCTGCGCCATTGGCGGGCTTGCGGGCCGCTCGGGAGCGGGGAGAATCCGGGGATCTGATAGCAGCGGTCATAGAGTTCACCAATACCTAAAGTGGGGTAGCTTCAGCCTGATTGAGGTTAAGAGTTTTTTGTCAAGGGCGATCGCCAGTGGTGGCAATCTGCGTTCGATCGGTTGTCCTTACCAAAGATACCTCACAAGCCAACCAACCAATCCTACCACTGGTCCCTTTGACTTCAGGATTTGCAAAAAAAAAATAAATCTTTGCCGGTTAGCCATAATCCGTGTGAAATTTATTAATAAATGCAGTATTGTAATCAACGAGCGAATCGTTGAGCTATTCGTGCCAGCATTGTTTCTCCAGTACACTATTCCCTTCCTTGCGATGGGTTTTCAATCTTAAGGAGTTTTTATGAACAAGGGATTAATTCGTTTGACTTTGGCCGTAGGCTTGGCAGTAGCCCTCGGCGCCTGCGGAGGCGATACCAGCACCCCGGGCTCCACTAGCAGCCCCACTCCTGGTGGCACTGGCGGCACTGGCGGCACTGGCACTACTTCTACTCCTCCTGCTTCTACTTCTTCTCCAACACCGAAGGAAACTTCAAAGAGCACTCCAGGGGCCACTCCTGGGGCTGGTGGAGCCGGGACTGGTGGAGCTGGGGCTGGTGGAACTACTTCCCCTTCTCCTAAAAAGACTCCCTAACTAGGGCGATCCGAGAGTGTTTGCCCAACGAGCCTAGCCTGCGAGTGAAAAATCGTTCGCTCCTCGCATTTTTTCATCTCATAGGTCTAGGTTTCAAGTTGGGTGTTAATTGTAGTCTGATGCCTTTACTACAGTTAAGTACGTCCGCTTACTGCCGCAAAGTCCGCTGAGAAAGCTGGGTTACAAGGGCATTTTCTTTCAAGTTGAAAATTTCACTCCCGGGCTGCACGTTTTGAAACTCAAGGCTCTGACGGGAGGTTTGAGGACAGTGCCAGTGCTGCTGCCTCAACTCGAAGCTCAACCGGAGGCGATCGCAGACTCGACGCAAATTTTGCACTCGATCGAGTCTCGGTTTCCTTCCCGGCTACTGGGGCCTGCAGAGGAAAGAAAACCAAGCTGAGGCTTGGATGATCGAAAACTGGCTCGATGAAAATAGCGGCATTGCTACTCGATTTGTTTACTACGAGTTTCGCGTCGGTGCGGGCAAACAAATCTACCCATCTGTTTTGAGCCAGTTAGTGGTGCAATTGGCGCGCCGCCAGTTCGACATTAACCCTGCGTCGGCAAAACAGGCTCCCGTTGCGCCTGAGTGCTCCTTTAAACCTGTTGTACAGTCGCTGGCCCGATGGTGCATAATTAATTGGTAGGAAATTCCTTGAGCCGTGGCAGATATTGCTGTTGCCGCCCTGCTTAGTCCTTGAGCTTTGATTCCTCAATACCGAGTTGAGCATCTGCAGGGTGTTTGAGCGCATTGCCCAAATTCACCGACTTTGTATGGAAACCCAGCCTCCGGGATTTGAAAGTCTATCGATCGGGCGATCGTCCCTGCCGGAAAATTCCAGCTAATTGAAACTCGAGCAGGCTTTAGCCACCCTCGGTTCTCTAAGACATGATAGAAGGGATAATAAGATATCCCCCTAGACGCTCAAAACAATTAACAGTAGCAGAGGCATTGCAATTGCGCTTACTTTTATGTTTTAAATGCTTTCAGAGTCCCTCACGCTTGCCAAATCGTCGTGGTACGCTCCACAACCTGCCACTACTCGCTCTTTCTGGTCATACTGTCCTTAGAACTTCCACCTAACCGTTGTTTCACCGGAGCCGGGATTTCTCCGTACTAGGATGCTTCAAAACGTAGATAGGTATTTCTCTCACAACATAATTTTACCCTAGACTGGCTGCGGTTTTAACCGCTTGAGCCGCTTCCCACGATCGGGCTAAAGCCACGCTCGTTTCTCGCATCCCACAAGGTTTTATAATTAGCTGCTGCCCAACACTTACTCCTTGACCCTCCGGCAGCCACAAATCGACAAGAATAAAAAAACAGGTATCACATATTTAATAAAAAGTCAAGGGTATTTGGGAGAAAATATAAATTTTTCAATTTGTTTTAATATTTCTATACTGAGATGTTAGCAGTAATACCCCAGCTCGGCCGTCGGCAAGGTAATAAGATGCCTGCTGTGTGTGCAAGGGCGCGCGCTGGAGCCGCTGCAGGCAAAATCATGCTAATCAGTGGTAGGATTAGCGATCAAAAATGTATCGAAATGTAAAGTGCAGCGCCGCCAACGGTCTTGAAAGCCATTTAGTCAAAAGATTGAGGTAAGTAGTTTTATGCCCGCGACCGTCCCCTTTGAACAGATTGACCGGATTGTTTGGAATCAGCACCACGATCCATTTGAAGTGCTAGGCCCCCACGCGCTCGAAGAAAATGGCAAAAAACTCTGGGTCGTCCGAGCTTATCTGCCGAATGCGGATGCGGTATCGGTGGTTGTGCCGGAGGCCAGAACCGAATACCCGATGAAATCAGAGCATCACCCTCATTTTTTTGAATGTACGATCGAAACCCCAGAACTAGCAAACTATCAACTGCGGGTCAAAGAAGGAGAACACGATCGCTTTATTTACGACCCCTACGCCTTTCGATCGCCAAAACTCACAGAATTTGACCTTCACTTATTCTCAGAAGGCAACCACCACCGGATTTACGAAAAACTGGGGGCGCACCTCACCTCCGTAGACGGCATCACAGGAGTATATTTTGCAGTTTGGGCCCCGAATGCCCGCAACGTGTCTGTTTTAGGAGATTTCAACTATTGGGACGGCCGCAAACATCAAATGCGGAAATCGCAAAACGGGATCTGGGAATTATTTATTCCGGGACTACAAGTGGGAACTCACTACAAATACGAAGTGAAAAACCAAGACGGACATCCCTACGAAAAGTCCGATCCTTACGGTTTCCAGCAAGAAGTGCGGCCGAAAACCGCATCAATTGTCACCGACTTAAATACCTACACTTGGAACGACAGCGCTTGGATCGAACAGCGGCGGCACACAGACCAACTGACGCAGCCGGTTTCGGTTTACGAATGCCACATCGGTTCTTGGCTGCACGCCGCTACTGACGAACCCGCCGTGCTACCAAATGGGGAAATACAACCCGCCGTGCAGGTTTCGGAACTGAATCCTGGGGCGCGCTTTCTGACTTACCGGGAATTGGCCGATCGGCTGATTCCCTACGTCAAAGATTTAGGATTCACCCACATCGAAATGCTGCCGATCGCCGAACATCCTTTCGACGGTTCTTGGGGCTATCAAGTCACCGGTTATTTCGCCCCAACTTCCCGCTACGGCACACCTGAAGATTTCATGTATTTTGTTGACCAGTGCCACGCCAACGGCATTGGCGTACTGGTGGACTGGGTACCGGGACATTTCCCCAAAGACGGCCACGGTTTGGCTTTCTTTGACGGAACTCACTTGTACGAACACGCCGACCCCCGCAAGGGCGAGCACAAAGAGTGGGGAACCCTAGTATTTAACTACGGCCGCAACGAAGTGCGGAATTTCCTAGTATCAAATGCTCTGTTCTGGTTTGACAAGTACCACATCGACGGGATTCGCGTAGATGCGGTGGCATCGATGCTTTATTTGGATTACTGCCGGGAACCCGGAGAATGGTTGACCAACCAGTACGGAGGCAGGGAAAATATCGAGGCCGCAGATTTTCTGCGGCAGGCGAATCACGTCATTTTTAGCTATTTCCCAGGTGCGCTGTCGATCGCCGAAGAATCTACCTCTTGGCCGATGGTATCTTGGCCGACCTATGTAGGCGGTTTGGGCTTCAACCTGAAGTGGAACATGGGTTGGATGCACGATATGCTCGACTATTTCCACATGGACCCGTGGTTCCGCCAGTTCCACCAGAACAACATAACTTTCAGTATGTGGTACAACCACAGCGAGAATTTCATGCTGGCTTTGTCCCACGATGAGGTAGTCCACGGCAAGGCTCACATCATCGGGAAAATGCCAGGGGACGAATGGCAAAAGTTTGCAAACGTGCGGTGTTTGTTTACTTTTATGTTTGCTCATCCCGGAAAGAAAACGATCTTTATGGGGATGGAGTTCGGCCAGTGGCACGAGTGGAACGTTTGGGGGGATTTGCAGTGGCAGTTGCTGCAATTCGATCCGCACCAAAAGTTGAAGCTGTTTTTTAAGGATTTGAACAATTTGTACCGCAGCGAAAGCGCACTTTACAGTCAAGATTTTGCGGAGGATGGGTTTGAGTGGATTGATTGCACCGACAACCGGCACAGTGTCGTGGCCTTTGTGCGCCGAGAGAAGGATGGGGACGAGTTTGTGGTGACGGTGTGTAATTTTACGCCGCAGCCCCACTCTCACTATCGGGTAGGAGTTCCGGAACAGGGTTTCTATACGGAGTTGTTTAACAGCGACGCGCGGGAGTACGGCGGCAGCAATATGGGGAATTTGGGAGGCAAGTGGACTGATGAGTGGTGGTTCCACAACAGTCCTTATTCGATCGACTTGTGTTTGCCGCCTTTGGGTGTGTTGATTTTAAAGATCGATCGCGAAAAAACTGCGCTGCGTAATTCTCAATAGTTTTGAGTTGTGAGTGGTGAGAGTTTTGAGTTAACAGTCAAAACTTTCTTAATCGTAAAACTTTGAGGGTATTCAGAAACCCGGTTTATCCAAGAAACCGGGTTTTTTCTGTTTTGTTGTTATCGCGAAAGAAAGAAGTTCGGCAACAGATTCGCTTTCGGAGGATTTAACGGATTTAATACCAATTTCAAAAAATAATGCAAGTTTAGGCAAGCTCCCAACCCTTACGCAGTAGGTTATTCCCAATTCTTTAATCGCAAATCGAAAATGCTATAACGGATAGAAAGAAGAAAGAAGAAGCAATCAAACGCTAATGTTTGTGCCCTTAGCCAGAACTTTCTAACACTATTTAAAAACAACAATTTCTGGATTTAACACGATCGGCGCTTATGCTTCGGTGAGATTGAGGCAGGAAAACTTATCTTTAACTCGGCTTGAATATATCGATCGCTCCCGATCTTGGTTTACCATCGATTATTCAGCAAGCCCTATATACCAATTCCCTACCCATTACCAATTCTTAATTTCGAGTATCGGAAGCGCCAAGATTACAAGAAACTTTAGGCGAATCAACTGTTACTACTTCCGAAAGAGATTGTTCTGCCACTACCTCTAAATTTGCTAGTTGCAAATGCTTCATTTCCCAAACTTTCAGCAAAATTAGATATTCATAAAAAGCTTGCAGCGTGCACCAAGCCAATCCCGCTTGACCGTCAAGAAATCCGCCGAGTAAAATATACATATAGAAAAAGCGCACCACAGGCCGCAAAGGCAAGCGCAAAGAAAAATCTTTCAAAGCGCGGCGCCTTTCCACCTCCGACGCCCCAAACAATAAATCGCACCAATTTACTTGACCCCCTTCTAATTGGCGGAGAGTTTCAGCCGCCTCGTCAGTTGAGTAGCGGTTGTGCTTTTCAATCCAGCGGGAAAGACCTTTGCTGCAAGTATAGTGAGGGTAGGTTTCCTCCAAAAAGTGAGTAGACCCATTACAGACTTCCCGTTCAGTGTGACCGTAGTCAGTAAACCATACTCGGTCTTTGCGAAACAGGCGCATTTGATAGCGGGGATATTGAGTGCTGTGGCGAATCCAGCGCTCCATAAATATTACTTTTTCAGCTACATAATAGCCGATATATTCTTGACTTTCGATCGCCTTTAAGCATTCAGCAAACAGTGCAGGCGTCATCCGCTCGTCAGCTTCGAGGATGTAAACCCATTCGTACTTGCAGGGGACTTCTTGGAGCATCCAAGTCCGCTGGCGTCCGTGAGTTTCAAAGCGGTGCTGCACTGTTTGCACGGCATAGTTCTGAACAATCTCAAGGGTGCGATCGGTGCTGAAAGAATCAACTACAATGATATCGTCACAAAGCAGCGCCGATTCAATGCAAGCGGCGATATCAATTTCTTCGTTGTAAGTCAGAATATAAATTGAGAACATTCCCAGCTTTCAGTAATGGCAAACTATTGGGTAAACAAACTATTTCTCAGAGATGTCTCGACCAGCGCGATCCCTGCCAGCGCCGGTCAATTTTTGCGGCGGCCGAACCGCAGAATTCCCATACTTCTCAATCCCGTCCAACCAACGGTAATGTAGCCGATCGCTAACAGCAAACTGCTGATTCCCGTCTGCAAACTCGAATTTCTCGATCTAGTTCTTAACTCTTTCTCTTTTTGTTGCTTGCGGGTGCGAATCTCGTTGCGAGCTTGAGTGGGCAGTTCTTGAGCTTGCTGTTCCAGGAAGTTGTCGAGGGCTTTCGGGTCATTTTTGGAATTCCGAAGCACAGTTTTCAATTCCTGGGGAACATCTGAACTCTGGAGGGCTCGTTGCAGCTTCCCGTCGTCTTGCAGCAGGGCCGCTATCTCGGTGCGCCGCTGGTTTTTGAGCTGTTCTATCTGAGCTTTAAACTGATCGCTTGTAATTTGCGCCTCAAGTTGACCTTCCGCTTGTCCCGCTTCTCGATCGACTTGAGCCAGAGCATTCTGGAGTTCCAAACCAGTATTGTTGAGGTGAACGGGAACCAGAAATAGGTAAACTAGACCTAACAAGCTGGAAATCAACAGCGCCCAGAATCGCAAGTCCAGCCAAACCTGGCGTCGCTCAATAGAGACTCCACTGCTGCTGTCCACCCAAAAGCCAGTCATCAGCAGGGCGATACCCATCAAAGGAATAATGCCCCTGTCAACTATCTGAGTTGCTGCTGCCAACTGCCAGGCTCGATTGAGAAAGTCCGAAGTTTCTCCCGGCAGCGACAGAACAATGCAGTCAAGCAAAGCAGAGAGAATCAAGATAATCCCGACTACTTTTAGAGTCTGAGCAGCTACTGAAGAAAATTGACGGCTATTACTTGCTTTCATAATTCCTGTGAGATAATTCTACACCGTTAGATTTAAGGGGTAGTTGACTGGATTTTGTTGAACGAGTTCCAAGGTATTTTCCACCAAAATAGCTGCTTGGGGTACCCACCTCGACTTTCCTCTGGGTTTTCATAGGCTGCGGTTGCGACCCCAAACGATCGAGTTTCTGCACAGGTATGCAGAGTTGGAAGAGGCGCCACGCTTCTGGGGTGGCTGTAAAGCTTGGTTAAGATAGCGCCCAGAAACTGTAGCAAGCAACTGCTGGCTTCTTCTATAGTCTGACGAATGCAGCTTAAAGATGAGATCTGCACGCTTGGGTTCGGTGCTTTTAACTAGCTTTCGCTCCCGCGGCGGTGTCAGAAATAATAGACACAGCAGGAGCGCGTTTCGCTGGGTTTCGCCCCCTAGGGTGGCCACTACCCGAGCGCCTGCCAGAGACCGTGGAACTAAATCCCCTGTCTTATAGTAATTGATATAGCAGAGGGGTGGAATAAATAATTGTTCCCGAACTTTTTTAACCTCTAATTACCAGCAGCACGATACGGCTGCTACAGATACACGAGTAGCTGTTTTTTTCTTTTTCCTTCTGTTTACCAGATCGGCTTCGCCGCCGGACATTCTTACTTTTTTGTTCTTCCTTAAGAGTCACCAATTACTAATTGCCAATTACTAATCGCCAACTACTAATTATCGGCAGCTTGAGTGCTGGATTGTTCAATAGCCAAAGTGCAAAAAATCACATTTTTTGGTAGGATAATTGCTCGCTGTTCAAATTTGCTGGTAATGACTGCAATGATTTCTGGTGTTTACAGGTTGAAAGAACTTGAAAGATCGATCGCATCCGATCCGGACAACTGGCGTCCGATCGTGTTTACTAACGGGTGCTTCGATATCCTACACGCTGGGCACGTCCGCTATTTGCAGGCGGCAAAAAATTTGGGGCGATCGCTCGTGGTGGGCTTGAATAGCGACGCCAGCGTACAAGCTATCAAACCGCAGCAGCCGGGATTGCCACCTCGCCCGATCGTACCGGAAAATCAGCGAGCCGAAGTTTTAGCCGCCCTCAAACCAGTAGACGCCGTAGTAATTTTTTCCGAGATTACAGCAACTAAACTGATAAATATCCTGAAGCCAGATATATACGTTAAAGGAGGAGACTATCAAGTGGAAACTCTACCGGAAGCACCGGCTGTTATCGCCGGAGGTGGCAAGATTTCCTTGATCCAAATAGAAGTTCCGAGTTCTACCAGTGCGATCGTCAAACGCATTTTGCAATTAGGTACTTAACCCTCGATCGCAAACAGCAAACAGCGAGCTAAACTCAGAAGTTGCCCCATCAAAAAATACGCTTGGTACGCGCGAGCGAAGCTATCCCGAGCAGCAATCGCTCGTACAAATTCATCCCAATTGCTAAGCAGGAGAGAATTTCAATGGAACTCACAAGCAATAACACGATCGCGGAAATCATAGAAAGACACAAAGCACAGCTACTAGCAGACTGGCTCAAAGAACTGCAAAATACCGGGCTGCGGCCCGACGACTTGATGAGAGCCAAAGAATTGCGTTCCGAGTGTCAAGAGTTTCTGTAATTGCTCCACATTGCAGTCGGGCACGGTAACTTTAGCGACATCAAGACACCCGAATGGGAAAATATACGGGTGCTGGTAGCATCCGTTTCGCGATTGCGCGTTCAGAGAGGCTTTACTCCCTCAGAGATAGCGAGTTTCATTTTATGCTTCTTATGCTTCAAAAAGCCATTGTTCGATCGGCTTTGTCACGAACTCACACAAAACCGCGCCGCACTTGTCAAACAACTTTGGCTTTCCACCAGTTTATTAGACCAGCTAGGTGTTTGGGTGACAGAAATCTTTCTCAAAGCTGGCATCGCAAAGCCAGATTTCTAAATCGCATTCGTCCTCAAGGTTGGTTGGCGCCCAGCTTACAACATCGAGTAGATAGGATGTCGAGCAACTGGTAGTTTTGATATCGCTACGGTCACGGGAAGAGTTACGGACATTAGTCACAAATACTGCACACCAATTCATAAAAAAGATGGTTACAACTATAGCTATTAATTTGGCTGTTGAGGGGGCATCGAACACCCTCAATAGGCGCTCTGATCCCTCCCCCTATCTGAAGCCAGAGGTTTCTCGGAGGTTTTGGTGAAAAGCAGTGTAAGTTACCCAATCCTGACGGCGGAAGTCCGCTTTGAACAAGACATCGTACAAGTACGCCAAAAAGCTCGCCAAATTGCCGCATGGCTGGGATTCGATTCCCAAGCACAAACCCGCATCGCCACAGCAGTTTCCGAAATTGCCCGCAATGCTTTCAAATATGCAGGCGGCGGCAAAGTAGAATTCATGGTGGAAGGGGAATCGCCCCAAATTTTTCGGACTCGGATTTCCGATACGGGGCCGGGAATTGCTGATTTACCGGCTGTGTTGAGTCCCAATTTTCGATCGCAAACCGGTGCGGGACTCGGTTTAATAGCAGCAAAACGGTTGATGGACGAGGTGGAAATCGATTCGGCGCCCGATCGCGGCACGGCTGTAAAATTAATTAAGCACTTTTCCAAACATATGCCTGCCCTCAGTGCGATCGAACTAAATCAATTAGTTGACAAACTAACGCGCCAAATTCCCGAAGATCCCTACGCCGAAATTCAGCAGCAAAATCAAGAATTACTTCGCACTTTAGAGGAACTCCGCCAGCGTCAAGAAGAACTCGTACAATTAAATCAACAACTAGAAGATACCAATCGCGGAGTCGTGGCACTTTACGCCGAATTGAACGACAAAGCCGAATCTCTCCGGCGAGAAGCCCAACTCAAAACCAGCTTTCTCTCCAATATGAGCCACGAGTTTCGCACTCCGCTAACGGCAATTATGCTGCTTTCTGAAATATTGTTAAATCGCCTCGACGGAGAACTTTCAGCCGAACAGGAGAAGCAAGTAAATTACATACACAAATCCGCTGAGTCTCTAGCAGAACTTGTCAATGACTCGTTAGATTTAGCCAAAGTGGAAGCCGGAAAACTAACTCTTCGCGTGGCTGATTTTGAAGTCGAAGATTTGTTCAGCGCGCTGCGAGGAATGATGCGCCCCTTGCTTCCCCAAAACTCGGCAGTTACTTTGATTTTTGAAGCGCCTCTAGAACTTCCCACCCTCACAACCGACGAGGGAAAAGTTTCTCAGATTTTGCGGAATCTGATTTCTAATGCCCTCAAGTTTACCGAAGCAGGCGAAGTTCGAGTTGCTGCGGAAATAGGAGAGGGGGAAACAGTTACTTTTTCAGTGGCAGATACGGGGATTGGCATTTCCCCAGCCGACCAAAGACGGATTTTTGAAGAATTTGTCCAAATTGAAAATCCATTGCAGAAGGGCGTCAAAGGCACGGGGTTGGGATTGTCTCTGTGCAAAAAACTGGCGGAATTTCTGGGGGGAAGTATTGACATTACCAGTTCGCCCGGAGTGGGTTCGACTTTTTTTGTCAAACTGCCGATCGTGTATGCTCCAGATGAAGAAAACTCTTTGGAAATGCCCGCTGCTAAGGGAGATGAAATACCGCGGGCGATCGCAAATTCTCCCTCGTCAGCGCCGGATTCAGCAGCAAAAGTTTTGATTGAGGAGGATGAAGATAGTTTTTCGGTATTTGCTGAAAAACTTCTGGGCACAAATTCATTGTACGGCGATCGAGGCAGCCAAGAAAGTTGAAAAACTGCGATCGGCTGCTTTTTGAGCAACCGATCGCAGTTTTTCAAAGGCGTTATGATGCCGGATCTGACTGCATTTGAGGTTTTGGAAGAGTTGAAAGGCGATCGGGCTACTTGCCAAATACCTGCTATCATCATGACTTGCCAACATTGAGAAATTTGGGAAGAGGAGGATTTGTCTACCGCTACAGTTGTGGTGCTTTCTCAAACGAATACCTCCCGCCAGCAGGCGATCGCTCAAATTAAATCCGCTCTCATTAAGCCAGCAGTTAATTTATCCCTCTTTTGTCACTTTCGGCAAGAAATAATCAGGAACGCTTAGAGCATAAGACTTTTACCAAAAATCCTAATTTCAGCCATTCTGTTAGAAAATAAACGCTCAAATGCTTGCTATATCTACAGTTAAAAATTTGGCTCTTATTTTTATTTTCCCAGAGTGACAGAAGAGGGTTATAATAATTCTGAAAAGTAGTGCTACATATATATAGATTGTACGCGAGCATCCGTAGCGACTGAGGCTTTGCCCAAGTCGTGACGGGTATCTGCGACAATTAATAATTGGTATAAGAAAGAGGATTGTAGCAAGACTTTTTAAAATTGGTATGGTTTGATAGCAGGCAATATTTATTTAAATTGCAACAGCATTTAACCTTGGTGCTGTAAAATATAGCAGTTCTCGCTTGCCGACAATATAGTAGGGACTTAGACAGTGCCTTTTTTCGTGTCAGCGGCTAAAATCCATAATAAATCTCGCTAGTTGAGCGAGTCTCGATCCCCCCTACCTTAAGAAGGGTTGAACTGGAAGCACTTTCAAAATCCCCCTTTTTAAGGCGGATGCGAGGGGGATCGAGGCTGCGGTAAAAATGAGAGAGACAGAGGATTTTACCCGGATTGTTGACACGCCTTGGGTGCGGCGCTGTGTTTCGATCGAATATCCGAGCTTATTTATTAGTGAAAAATGACACCTGTTTAAAAAAATAATGCAACTCTAAGCAAGATCTAAACCCCTACAGAGTAAGCCATTCCCAAATCTAAAATCTAAAATCTAAAATCTAAAATGGTATGACTTTCATCTCCCTTGAATATGCCCAGTTTCTGCTAGTTTTATTTGCGGCTTACTGGTTGGTTCCGGCGCGGTGGTGGCGGCTGTTCATCATGCTGGTCGCTAGTCTGATTTTTTATGCTTCGCTGCAAATTTGGTACATTCCTCTGCTGTTAGCGGGCATTCTGTTTAATTACTGCTTGGCGATGGCGATTGGGGAACCTCTGGATTGGCGGATTGCTAATGAATCTTGGAACCGCCGCCGTTTGTGGCTGCTGTGGATAGGAATTTGCCTGAATGTGTTGCTGCTTCTGGGCTTTAAGTATGTGCCTTTTTTATTGAGTTCGATCGGCACTTTGGTAAATTGGCCTTTTGCTCTCGATGGTGCTGACTGGGTGAAAAGTAACGTAATCGCACCCCTGGGATTGAGTTTCTTTTGCTTTGAGTGCATTGCTTATTTGATTGACGTGTACCGAGGCGCACCTGCTGCTACTTCGCTGCTGCATTTTGCTGCTTACAAGTTGTTTTTTCCAAAACTGATTGCCGGCCCGATTACTCGGTATCACAACTTGATCTATCAACTGAAAACCCAGAAATTTCCGACGCCCGATCGCCTTTCTGAGGCACTTTGGACGATCGCCTTTGGTGCAGTAAAAAAAGGTCTTTTCGCAGATAACTTGGGAATTTATGTCGATTTAAGCTTTACCAACTTGCAGCGGGCGGGTAGCGAGGATTTGTGGCTGGCGATTTTTGCTTACGGGCTGCAACTTTATCTCGATTTTAGTGGCTATGTTGACATGGCGCGCGGTACTGCTTTGCTGCTGGGTTGGTATTTGCCACCAAATTTTGATTTCCCTTATTTTAGTGCCAGCATAGCCGATTTTTGGCGGCGATGGCACATGACTTTAGGGGATTGGTTGCGCAATTATTTGTATTTTCCTTTGGGGGGTTCCCGAGTCGGTTTGTGGCGCACTTGTCTGAATTTGTCGCTGGTAATGTTAATTGCGGGAATTTGGCACGGGGCGGCTTGGGGATTTATTGTGTGGGGAGGTTTGCACGGTTTGGCTTTGGCGGTTCACCGGCTGACTGATGTGCTGTTTAAGCGGTTGCGGCTGGAGTTTTTGTGGGAAAATCCGATCGGGATTGCGATCGCTTGGCTGTTGACTCAGGCGATGGTTTTTGGTAGTTGGATATTTTTCCGCCTTCCCGATTTAAAGGATTCTGGATGGGCGATTTCGCATTTGTGGGGACACACTGCTGACGTGCAGTTTGCAGATAAAGTTTATGTGGAAGCTTTGGGTTTGGAAAGAGTGCATTTAACTTGGATATTGGCGTCTTTGGCTGCGGCGATGCTGGGGAATTATGCGTTGAGTCGGGGTTTGAAGTTAGAGTTAAATTGGCCGATAAAATTGGTGTTAGTGCCGCTTTGTTTGTATGCGGTTTGGGTGTTGGCTCCCGAAGGTTTGCCTTATATTTATTTTGATTTTTAGGGCATTATTTGATTTTCCTTTTATTCCCCGTAAGGTGCGCACGGCGCACCCTACAACTCACAGTCAACAGTCAATCGATTTTAGATTTTAGATTTTAGATTTTAGATTGAAGCATTGACCGCACGGATAAATTCGGGGGTTTGTTTATCGGATACAGGTTTTTTATTTCTCCGTCCTGAGCCTGCGAAGGAATGAATCCGGGGGCTTATATCCTGGATGCTTTCGGTCAACTCTCAACAGTCAACAGTCAACAATTATCTCGATGAGTGTACCCTATAACTGATAAGAGCACCAGTCGCTCCAGCTACCGACATAAAGTTTAGCATCGGGAATCCCAGCAATTTCTAAAGACAGTAAATTAACGCAAGCCGTCACCCCGGAACCGCAATAAACGATGATTTCTTCCACTTTTTCTAATTCCGCCCACCGGTGTTTTTGTTCCGAGGTCAATCGCACTTTTCCAGTTTTATCCGTCACATCTTGCCAAGGATAGTTAACCGCACCCGGAATGTGACCTGCAATGGGGTCGATCGGCTCCCGCAAACCTTCATATCTCTCGCTTTCTCGCGAATCAATCAAAACCGTTCCCGGCAAGTCTTTACGCTGTTTCACCGCCTCAATATCTACCGCCAAATCCTGCTGCAAGTGGGCAACAAAGTTACCCTCGCGGGGTTCTGGCAAAATGTTTGTTACCGGATATCCGGCCGATTTCCAGCCGCTGAAACCGCCATCTAACAAAGCGACTTTGCTGTGTCCCATATATCGCAGCAGCCACCACAAACGAGCCGCAAAAGCCAGCCGCGAATCGTCATAGGCGATGACTAAGGTTTCTGCTGAATTAATGCCGATCGCACTCAATTTCTCCGCTAATTCTCCAATATTTGGCAGCGGATGTCTGCCGCCGTGTTTGTCAACTGAACTCGCGAGGTCTCGGTTTAAATCTAAATAGAAAGCTCCGGGAATGTGGCTTTCTTGATATTGTTTTTGTCCCAATTCAGGGTCAGCGAGGGAAAACCGACAGTCAATAATTACAACTTCCGGATTTTCGGTATTGGTGGCTAACCATTCAGGAGAAACGATTAAAGTATTGTCAGTCATAATTCTTCAAATCTATGTTTTAACATCTATCGGGAAGGAGCTTTTTTCTCGGGTTCTGCTTTGTCGGAAGGAGATTTCTTAGAAGTTGCTTTCTCCGAAGCTCTTTTTTCAGAATTGGATTTTTTAGGAGTTGCTTTCTCCGAAGTTTCTTTTGGCGAATTGGATTTTTTAGGAGTTGCTTTCTCCGAAGGTGCTTTTTCTGCTGTGGCGGGAGTTGGAGTTGGGAGAGGGGGATTTACTGCTGCTTCTTGAGCGTAAAGCAGATATTTCTGATACTCGAGCACTTTTGTCTGAGCTAGTTGATGGTTGGGGCTAGACTGCGGTACTCTTCTCATTAATGATACCGCTTCTTGCCAGCGATCGGTAACTGTCGTCCAATCTTCCTTGGTTTTTGCCGATCGCCCCAATTCTGCTGCTTTGACTGCGCTGTTAACGGCTTCTCGAAATGTATCTGGTGCAGTATCCGGTGCAGTTGCTAAATTTGCTGTTTCATCTAGATTCTTCCCCGCAGTTGCTGCTGGCTGGTTCACCATCTTACCGACAAACGCCACCACGGCGATCGCCAACATACCCGTCACCAGCCCAACTACAATAAAAGTCGATCGCAGCCGGTTCTCAAATGCAGCCAGTTCCGGCGGTTTTTCCTCCTCAATATTGCTCTCGATCTCTGTGCGATCGTCGATACTAGCAACTGCAGTTTTGGGCGCAGATTCTCCCCCAAAGCTGTGTGCTTCAAAATTGCTGTTCTCCAAACTAAACTCTTGACTCCAAGCAGCAGCAATCTGACCGCTTTCTCGGCCCTCAACCTTCACTTTGCGAATCGAATCCGGCTGCAAATTCGTCAGCTCGGTGCGGACAAAATCAACTAACGTATCTTCTATCGGTACCTGCTCGGCCTCAAGAATTACATCCAAACAGTCGCCGTCGAGATTCGCGGAGGCTGTGATGCCTTCAGATTGCAACTGGCTGTTGAGACAAGATGCGATCGCAGTGGCGAGATTTCCCTGCTTGGCAAGTTCCTGAAAATTAAGCTCTGTCATAGCGGGACACCTGATAATGCAGAAGGAATGAAAAAGTCATAAATAGTTTTTTTAAGTTGAAAACACCCTAACTGAAATTCAATGAATAGTATAATATATCGCGGCAAATCCCAGCTCAAAGATGCAAATTCTCACTCTCGCTCCCCCTCGCATCCCTTGGGGAAGGACTTGCATTGCTTGCTAAAAGCCGAACTCAGGTTTGTAGTGAGGAATGCAAGTCCTCTGGCCCGGCCGCCAAATACTGCTGCACCGGGTTTTTGATACCGGGCGCGCCAGTTAAGATATCGCAAGCATCGCCTCTAAAACCGACATCCGCCTGGAAAAAGTCTCGATCGCGCGGATTCGAGATTTGAGATTAAAAAATTGTGCGATCGCAGTGCCATCGACGGACAGCGAGTGATATCATCAGTTAGTCAATATTCAAGTTTTTATAGCAAAAAACTCGATCGCACAATGGTAGCAATAGCAATTTTAGCTGCTGGACGCGGCACGCGCATGAAATCTGACTTGCCCAAAGTTCTACACGAATTGGCCGGTCGATCGTTAGTTGAGCGAGTCCTCCAAAGTTGTCAAGAAATTCAAATTTCCCGGCGAATTGTCATCGTCGGTTATCGAGGCGAACTCGTCAAAGAAGCTTTGATGGGTGGTAAAGAAATACCGGACAATCCTCAATCTCCTCCCCTAGAATTTGTCGAACAAACCGAACAATTGGGAACCGGCCACGCCATCCAACAATTGCTGCCTCACTTAGAGGGATTTCAAGGAGATTTGCTGGTCTTAAATGGCGATGTACCTTTGCTGAGGTCAGAAACTATCAAACAATTGATGGCAATTCACAAACAGCACCAAAACTCTGCTACTTTATTGACAGCTAATTTGCCGAATCCTCAAGGATACGGGCGAGTATTTACCGACAGTCACAACTTAGTCCAGCAAATTGTCGAAGACCGCGACTGCACACAAGCTCAAAAGCAAAGCCACCGAATTAATGCAGGTGTTTACTGCTTTCACTGGCCGCATTTAGAGAAAATTTTGCCAGAATTGAAGGCAGACAATGACCAAAAAGAATATTACCTAACCGATACGGTAAATTTCCTCGATCCGGTGATGGCGGTGGATGTGGAAGATTATCAAGAAATATTGGGAATTAACGATCGCAAACATTTAGCCACAGCTTGCGATATTTTGCAAACGCGGGTAAAGGACAAGTGGATGACGGCGGGAGTGACGCTGGTCGATCCCAACAGCATCACGATCGACGATACGGTAGAGTTGCAACCGGATGTGGTAATTGAACCGCAAACTCACTTGCGGGGACAAACTTCGATCGCTTCGGGGAGTCGCATCGGCCCCGGCAGTTTGATCGAAAACAGTCAAATTGCAGAAAACGTGACTGTGCTTTATTCGGTGGTTTCTGACAGTATGGTAGCCCAAAATTCGCGAATTGGCCCTTACGCACACTTGCGGGGACACGCAGAAATTGGGGCGAACTGTCGCGTCGGCAATTTTGTAGAAGTGAAAAATACTCAAATAGGCGATCGAAGTAATGCCGCTCACTTGTCTTATTTAGGCGACGCGACTTTGGGAGAAAAAGTCAACATCGGTGCTGGGACAATTACGGCCAATTACGACGGAAAAAACAAGCATAAAACTCAAATAGGCGATCGAACCAAAACTGGTTCTAACAGCGTGCTGGTTGCACCGATAACTTTGGGGGAAGATGTGAATGTAGCGGCGGGTTCTGTAGTGACGGAAGATGTGCCAAATGACTGTTTGGTAATTGCCCGTTCCCGGCAAGTTGTCAAACCAGGTTGGAAGTTAAAAGAACCTAAAAAGTGAACAATCATTCACTTTTTAGATGATGAGTTTCCACGCGATCGGGACTTGTGCCCTCGATACCAAAGAAACCGGGTTTTTATAATGGGAGCGATGGCGCTCTACGAGAGATTTTGGTGAAAAACCCGGTTTCTGCGTAAGTCGGCAAGCTTGAGAAATCGGGTTTCTCGCATTCGGCTATTTTTTGTTATTTTTGCTGGTGCAGATAGTTGTTAATCGCTTTAGCGATTTTTTCTGGCTCGTAGCGGTTCATAGTTTTGGGCAGGGATATGCGAGAGCCTCCACAAACTAACAGTCTGACTTCGTACCAAATGTCTTTATCCCGATCTTTTGTTCGAGCGACTTCCACGCCATAAATCTCGCACAGAGGGTGTTGAATTAGCTTAGTTCGCAACAAACTCTGCTGTTTAACAGTCAGGGTATCTAAAGTTCTATCAAAGCTATAAATTTCCTTTTTCCCGAAGGCTATTACTGCTATCCCTGCTGTCACAAATAGGCCTGCTAGACCGGGAAACAAACTGTCGTATTGCTTTAATTCCAGCAATCTGCGATCCGCATTTTTAACAAAGGAATTGATTTCCAAAGCAATAGCATCTTTATTCCCCCAATGGGTATAGTTTCCAGCGAAACGAACATAGCCAGCATCAGTCAGAAGTACCACTTTGCTGGTGTAGCCCGCTCTGACAACTTTAGCTCCCTGCAAAAAAGCAAGCTGAATTTCTTGAATCTTCGACCCCAGCAAGCTCGATCGCACCAACTGACAATTCCCTTGTGTTGCTTGCACTCGGTGACAAGAGAGGCTTACCAAATGGTAATCAAACGCAACGCATTTCAGTCCAAATACCATTAACAAACAGCTAGGCAGCCAAAAATCAAATACGCCACGAGTCTGAATTTTTAATTCAGTCGCGGTTTGCTCGATTATTTTCATTTATTTCACCCTGAGATTCAAAAAAGGATGTTACAGATCCCTATCTTTGCTGCGCTCTGCCCAGTTGTTAACTTATATATTATTTGAAGTTGTCCTATGGCCTGAGCCTTTTTATCTGGCTAGTATATTAGCACTAAAATGTCTCGCGGACAACAAATGTCGCGAGTATACTTGCGGCTGGCTTTGAGATAGCTTTCCGTCATTTATCGCTGGTAATTGACTTGGGCGATCGCCCGTCGAGGTAGCTGCGAATCAAATCAGCCATTTTTTTTTGCTCTTTCTGATTTGAGCTACCGCCTAAAGAGAGGATATCTCCCCCATTCATTAGCAAACGCACCTGGTATGATGTATAGGCGTCCATATGTTCTGTCTTGTGTACTTCAACTTCTTCTAATTTGACTTCAGAAATTTCGCTGAGCGATCGTTCGGTAACTTCATTCACCATTATCCCCCTTTTCTTAATAGTTAGGGTACTTGCATTATTGTCAAAAATGTAAGTTTCAACACTGAATAGGTAATGGAAAAAATCTATTGGGTCGATAAAACTAACGACAAAACAGCCTATAACAAGTATCGAGCCGACATATGACCACCGACGATCTTTTTCTATTATTAATGTTCCGACAGAGGTTTGTATATATTTATTGAACAACTCTGCATCCTTAACAGTTTGGTACGGTAGAGAAACATCTCCTTGGCTAGTTACCAGAAATACATTCTCCTTAACAGTTGAAGCACCCTCTATATCAGTAGTATTTATTTTGTAAACTTTAGCCTCATGGACTTGCTTGAGCGAGTTTAATTCCCCTTTAACTAATCCCATAAAATGTGATGTGCTGAGTTCGCAATTTGCGATTTTCGACTCAATTTTTTTGCACGAAAGTTTTTCTACTCCCGAATAATAGATTCCCATAAGTATCATGTATAATGGTAGTCCCAAAAATACTGTTCCCCAAAATACAGCCTCAAATAGCATACCAATAAGATCTTTATTTTTAAGCTTTAGAATATGTTCGGTTTTTTGTATAATTTTCATTTTAGGTATCAGATACCGTGTAATTAATTGAGGATTTGTACAAAGCTTGGCAGGATTTAGATTAAGAACTTTAGTCTCAGATTTTTACCTGAAAGCTCTAACTACAATTATTAAACAAATTTCTTTTAATGTCAATTCATAAATTAATTAATTAAGTTCATAAAAATCATAATTATATTTTGATGGCGGACTCTCCTGCCCACCCCAAAAGAGTTGCATCAAATTTCGCTGTAAAGTTTAGATGTCGGATAATTAGGACTTAGATGGAGTCCAGAAACCGGGTGTGAGCGACGAAAATACTTTATTTCCGCCCGCACACGGGCGTAAAAAACCCGGTTTCGAGGAGTCGGAGTGCGTAAATCCTGATAATCTGAACCTTACTTTCCAAGCATTCCCCAATAAGCCATGCCGTGCAATTGGGCCGCCTGCATTGCTTCCTCGTCATAGCCTTGACTTTTGAAAATAGCCTCCGCCTGTTTGAGGTAGGCTATTGCTTGTTCTTTATTTTTTGTTGGGTCTTGACTAATCAAAGCTAATGCCAATTTTAGGTGAGCACCAGCATCATTTGGGTCACTTTTGATTGCGGTTTCCCAGTGGAGAATCTCTTCTTCTACAGTCTTCCATTGAAGTTCTTCGCTAGAAGTTTCTTGGCTGGGAAAGCCGTCAAGACCGTAATTTCTGATATCCAAAAAATTCGCAATGATTTCAGCTTTTTTGTGCTTGTCTCCGAAACCACTGGTGAAACCAGAAGTTAGAGGAACACGTCTCTTACCTGATTCCAACACAAGACAGACGCGATATGTATTACTACTGTCACCACTCATCCCTTGTATCTCCACGCCTGAAATATCTTGAATCAGGTGTTTGACAACTTTCGTTTTGGCAAGAAGTGGTTTATGCCGCTTGATAGTCATATAGCAATCCTAAATGATTTTCTATATCTAGAGCAATCCTAAATGATTTTCTT
>JAUBOM010000316.1:0-2483 GCA_036700245.1 Microcoleus vaginatus BM001213989 | reverse complement strand
TCTGTTCTAGATGGGCTGCTACTATTTTGGAGCGCAAATCTACTGAGTATGCTTTCATCGGTATATTATTTTTAGTCGATTCTATTGTACCTCATAACATCCGGAAGTGCTGTATTAGACCTGACCGGGGCTCACGTTACCATTGATGCGATGGGAACTCAAACCGAGATTGTGAAACAAATTCGCCACAAAAAAGCTGATTATATTGTATCTCTTAAAGCCAATCATCCTACTTTACATTCTCAGGTTAAAGAATGGTTTGATACCAGAAGAGCTAATAACTTTGAAGGCATTAACGTTAGTTATAACCAACAGATTGAAAAGGGACACCATCGCACTGAAAAACGTTATGTTTTGGCTGTCCCTTTAGAGGCTTTCGGTGGTCTTTATCAACAAGGCCAATGGTCGGGAGTGCAAACCATCGTCATTATTGAAAGAATCCGCCATCTTTGGAACAAAACGACTCGTGAAGTCCAATTTTATCTAACTTCTCTGCCTGCGGATGCTCAGGCTCTTGGCCGTGCCATTCGTCAACATTGGACGATTGAAAACCAAGTTCATTGGACTTTAGATGTCACGTTCCATGAGGATCAATGTCGGATTCGTTCAGGTCATAGTCCTCGTAATTTTGCCATCCTGAGACGGATCGCACTTAACGCTCTTAATCAGGAGAAAACATTGCAGCGTAGTCTTCGTCAAAAAATCAAACAGGCTTCTATGAATAATGATTATATGATGACTGTTCTCAACTCCTTTTGTAAAGCTTGATTGAGATGCTCTTACCCTGCCTAGTTTACCACTTTTTCAGCCTTAAGTGAACCGTATTGATTGATACAGCCCCATTGAGTCCGATCGATCGCCACTGATAGGGTTTGTCTCACAGAGCAATAAGTTGTTAACCAGTAAGCGAGCAAAGGGAACCACATTAGTGTGATCGTTAATTGAGGTAAGTCCAAAAATCTTTGCAATTTGCTTGGCAAGACTTTTGGTAGTAATTGGGTAGGGAAATACTCGTGCCAGCCTCTCTAATCTCACTTGTTTCTCTGATTGTATCAAGGAGAGCAAGATTGTGAGTAAAATAAACTGAGCTGATGTCAGTTGTTTTTGTAAGTGGGTCTGATAGAATGTTGGTAAAATTAATTTTTGAGATAAGTAGCTAGACAAAATTAATTACATAGTTTCCTCCAAATTGCTTCAGGATTTTTTCCACAGATGTAACAAAAGTTCCCCAACTCTTGTAAGCAGATATCTCAATCCATTCATACTTAATAAACCGCCATAAAATTTCAATTAAATTTAATTCAGGAGAGTAAGAAGGCAACTCAAAAAGAGTAATATTACTTTGTTTCCACTCTTCAAGTTTGTCAACAATAGCATCACTGGTATGAATAGAAGCTCGATCTGTGACAATCACCGTTGGCTTATGTACTGCGGGGAAAAAAGCATCAATACAGGCGATAACCACATCAGAATTAATACTTTGAGATGAAACATAAGTTTCAAGATGGTTATTTCGATTCATGATTCCTAGTACATTCATTCGTTGACTACGACGACTAGGAATTGTTAAATACTCTCCGATATCCTGCCAGCCATAGGGGACATAAGGAATCAAACAAAAGGCCGTTTCATCCAAGTAATATAAATCAATTTTACCCTCATCATCTAATCGTTTTAATTCTTCTAATTGTGCCTTCTTATCTTGATATTCCTGGGAGGGAGGCTTTCCTCCCACTCCTTTACGCATACGATGCCAACTCATCTTCAGAGTTTTTAGTATTCTTTGAATTGTTTTTGTACTAGGACTTATGCCCCAGGTTTCTTGAACTTTTTGGCTAACCTTTTTTAATTGCTTTGGTTCTTGTTTAGCCCATTCTTTTATTTGGGCTTTTTGCGCAGAGTTAAATAGTGGCTTAGAACCTCTTCCTGGTTTATTATAAAGTCCTACGATTACCTCTAATTCCCACCGATTGAACCAGTTATAGAGTGTCTTATAACTTATTCTAAAAATATTCATTAACTCTCCTTTTTTTACTCCTTGCGAAGCTAAGATGAGGCAATGTGCTCTTTGGCGTACCTGATGATGTCGGCTTTGGCGATGAATTCGCTGTAGCAATTTAGACGAAAGAGGATTTATTTCTCTGATAAACATCATATGAAACTGTAATTAACTCATAATTTTGCCTGGAATATCATTGTATTATGTATTTGTGTAATTAATTCTGTCTAACTACTTAGGCTAGGTTGTAAGAATTCGGCTACCTATCTTTTTTTAGCACAAGTGGGTTAAATCTTTACGCTCTCTGGGTTTGGGCGCTAGTTGTCACCCCCCCCAGATCGTTTTTGTAAGTTTATTCCCAAATATAAGGAAGAAAGATGTCAGGAGTTGTTCGGATTGAAATTCCGGAAACTACAGAAGAGCTGAAAACTTCAGGGGGCGACAAGCGCCCCTGAACCTTTGCGGGCGTTTGTTTTCGCGCGAG
>JAUBOM010000077.1:0-37562 GCA_036700245.1 Microcoleus vaginatus BM001213989 | reverse complement strand
CTTACCTCAACGACCTCTTGGCCATTTGAGGCTTTTGCAAAACCGGGATGCTCCCCCCGATCCGCCTTACTGGGATTTTAAGTGGTTTTATGTAGCGAGTAGATTAGCCCATCAGCATTTGAGTCCCTTTAATGTCGAGGTGTTTAACATCGGTTTCTGTAGCATCACTAAAGTGTGTGGGTTGATTCCATCTTTTGTTTATCCACCTAATATCATTCCTCCGCTGTGGTTTGTGGGCTATTTCCCGATGAAGACTGCATTCACAATCTGGACTTGGCTGCATCTTATTGCCACAGGTTTTGTTTTATGGGGAGCGAATATCTTGTTGGTGTCGCACTCACGAGCTTTTCGGACTATTTGTAGTATATCAGTTGCATTCCTCTACGGTTTTGTCTTCGATCTTCAAGTTGGCAATGTGGCAACTTTTATTGCGGTTCTGCTGCTATGGATGTTTATTTATGCTAGAAAAAATCAGGATGTAATTGCAGGAGTTTTATTAGGGATTGCCCTTTTTAAACCAACTTTAGTTATCTTGTTTCTTCCTTATTTTTTAATCAAAAGACGGTTTCAGCTAGTTTTTGTATCTATAGTGACGGTAACTTTTTTGGCAGTTATAGGTCTAGCTGTAACGGGCAATTCTTTAACAGGATTTATACAGGATGCGACTCGTGGATTTCCACTCTGGCTCAACGATCCATCGAATAATGCTTATATTTCTATGAGTCGCCTTGATTTAAGGGTTATGGGGCCGAGATTTTTCCCGGATAGTCCCTTCGTGGCGAAGCTATTTTCTGACTTGATTGTTCTGCTGCTAGTTGGTTTAGTGAGTTGGTATTTTTACAAAAAACAATCTGGCAATGCTTGGTCAAAAAAAGTTGACTTATCTGAAATGGTGCTAATTTCCACTTTGAGTATTGCTATCAACTATTCTCAGCCCACCAGTTCTGTGATGTTAGCACCGGCGGTGGTTTTTTTGCTGAATGATTTATGTTTTCAGATTAAAAAATGTGCCTTCTCTAGGCAAAGAATGTCGGTTTGGTTATTGGGGGCGGGCTGTGTGATGGTGCAAACCGCTGTGATTCATGGCGGGCTGTTGGTGTTTCTAGGGAAGCGGTGGAACTGGAAGGGGGGGGAATTGCCTTATTTGTTTAAAGTAACTATTTTTTCACTACCGAGTTATGCGATTTTAGGCCTTACGTTAAGTGTTTTAGTCTTAGCAATTACCTCTCTTGGTCAAAAACAGGTTGCTGAATTTGACCGACCGAGCTGAAGCAGGAAGTAGACATTTCTCTCTTCTCTTCCTCTGTGCTCTCTGCGTCCTCTGCGGTTAAATCCTTCCGAAACAACCTTAAATGATATTACTCGTTGCTGTCGCTTTTCTGTTGCTGCGATCGATCGTCGCTTTGAATTCTCCCCTCAGATTTAGCCTCATCTACTGCTTCTTGAATTAATGTCAACACCATATTCGAGACCGGCCGATAATGCGATTTGGCTAACCGCTCTAGGTCTGCTTTAAGTTCTTCTGGAAGATATACAACTATTCTGGGGAGTTTTGCTGGCAAGGCTGTTATTTGTGCTTTTACTGCCCTATTGTACCTTTTTTTGACCTCTACAGTATCAATTTCACCCTCAAGGGTTGACTCGGAGTGCATACCGTGATACTTTAGAGTTGACACAAAACAAAACCCCCACCGCTCAGAGTTGCAATCGTTCGGTGGGGGCTTGAACTCCCATATTTAGGAGGAAACTCTATGATATCACCGCCAAAGTCAGTTCCCGAACTGCTCCGGGAAGAAATTCCTGATGTACCTCAAGGTAAGCAACCGATTCGTTTGCTGTTGTGTGGCGTTCCCAAAGCGGTAGACAGCATTGTTAATCTGTTGCACGTTTTAGGTTTTGCAGAAGTTGGGGAATGGAGCCCGCCTCTACCATCGCCGATAGCGGGTGAGGTAATTCGGATTTTAACCCGTTACTGGAAAGAGTAATCTTGGAGGGCGATCGCACTTTTTTTGTGAAGTGCGATCGCCCTTTCTGTCTCATTTAGGGCTTACCCATAAATACCAAAGAAACCGGGTTTTTCACGAGAGTTAAAGGCCCGGATGCAGTATTTCCGTAAAAAACCCGGTTTCTGCCTCCAGGAGTACGATCGTCAGAATCTTTTAAGTGGCGATCGCCAGCGCATCCAAAAACAATATAACAGAGTCAATACCAACCATCCCGACACACAGCAAAACCCAGGAAGCGTAACATCAATACTCGGTGAAGGCTGCGCGTTAACTTCAATAATAAATTGATTAACATAAGGTTCAACAAAATTGTCATAAGCATTTTCTAATGCTTCGCGTTGTTTGATTCTGTCTTCTTGGTCGTTCATCCTTAACCAGCCTTCATTTCAAGTGTCTGAAGGTATGGTCGGTTTGGGGTAGGAAAGCAAAGCAACCCCCCCGGTTATATCAGCCAGAAACTTGATATAATAAGCGTTAGAGCGGTTTGGGGTACGTCGTGAAGATTGCAGCCCCCCCAAAGTTCTTTTGCAATTCCTCTCCCTTGAACCCATGCCGAGCAAAGATAAAGTCACCTATGGGTCTACTCTTAAAGGACGTGCCAAGCGCTTATTAGAGGCACTGTTGGCTTATGTCAATTGGGAATTAGAAGACGTTGGTGGAATCTCCCTAAGTCATAGATGGCAGGATGAAACTACAAAACAACCGAAATTGGTGATAGAAACCCAACTGAGAACGCTGGAATTTCTCACGACCAAAGACAAGCATGAAGGGAAATTAACTAAACCCCAGATTAGACAGGCACTTAATGAACATTTAAAGGACTTTTTGCACATCCTCGAAGATAATCGCTCTAAGACGCAGGGAAAAGAAGAGTGGCACTTTACTCTGAAGTTGTGGAGTAAGGACACGCAAAAGAATTTAGAACAATTTGAAATTGAATGGGAACGCCTACGCCCCGAAAAATCTAAGCAACAGGAGAAAACTCTACGGGAAACGGTTGCTGGAAAAACCCCTAAACCTGAAGATGAACTTATAAACTGGCAAGAAATCTGCCGCCAAAACCTTGCCCAACAAAAGCAACTCACCACCAACGCCTTTACCAACGCCAACGGGATGACACCGCAACTGGATGAGATTTATGTTCCCTTAGGGATTGTTGAACGCAAACCGTCCAAACCTCCCTCAAGGGATCGGCCAGAAGAAAAGGAAGAAGAAAAACTCATCCCCATTGCTGAAGAACGCTTTTTTGAGGATGTGTTGCGACAAGGGCAAAGCGAAATTAGCCAAGGGCGCAAAATTGCGATTATTGGCGAACCGGGTTCGGGGAAAACCACGCGGTTACAGAAGATTGCCGATTGGATTTTAGAGCAAGATTTGGGGTTGCCGATTTGGGTATCTTTGGCAGATTTAACCCAACCGACAATTACCCAATATATCGAGGAAATCTGGCTCAAACAAACAGGTCAAAATCTCACCATTGATGCGCTTACCCAACACAAACACCGGATTTGGCTATTGTTGGATGGGTTGGATGAAATGACATCTAAGGTGGAACTGCCCCATGTTTTCGCACTGTTGGGGGGATGGGTGCAGGCGGCGCGGGTGGTGGTGACTTGTCGGGTGAATGTCTGGGAAGCGGATAAGAATGCCTTTTCGGGGTTTGATGTGTTTCGCAATTTGCCGTTTAACCCGGAAGAGGTGACGAAGTATATTCGCGGTTGGTTTGCGGGGAGGGGGGATGTAGCGACGGGGGAGAGTTTAGAGGCGACGTTAGCAAAGTCGGAAAATTCCCGTCTCAAGGAGTTGATTCAGAATCCCTTGCGGTTGTGGATGTTGTGTCAAATTTGGCAACCAGAGGGCCGTTTACCGGAAACGCAGGCGCGGTTATACAGAGAGTTTGTGGATTGGGTGTATAGCTGGAATAAACACAAAAAACTTCTCAATCTGTACGCAAAAGAATGCAAGAAGACTCAGCGCGAGTGTAAAGCAGAGCTACATCAAGCATTAGGAAAATTGGCAAAGGCAGCAATTGATGAAGTATCTGGTAGGTTTCGTTTATCCTATAAATTAGTGGATGAATATTTAGGAGATGAAGATGAAGAAACTTCACTTTTATCATTAGCATTATCTTTGGGGTGGTTGAATCGGGTGGAACGGTTTCCAGAGGCGATTTGCGTGTTTTATCATGCGACGTTTCAGGAGTATTTTGCGGCGTTGGCGGTGGAGGATTGGGATTATTTTTTACCTCGAAATCATGTTGATTTTCCGGTGGTGGGGAAGGAATATCGGATTTTTGAAGCGCAGTGGAAGCAGGTGATTTTGCTGTGGTTGGGGCTAGAAAATGTGAATCGGAACCGGAAGCAGGAGTTTATTGAGGCATTGCTAGAGTTTAAGGATGGGTGCGAGGATTTTTATGGATGTCGAGCCTATTTTCTAACTGCTGCGGGGATAGCTGAGTTTAAAGATTGTTCGCGGGCTGATGAAATCGTAGCAACAATCATTAAGTATGGTTTTGGTTATTTCAATACAGAAAAAAAAGAATGGGGGATTTTTTTATATCCAATAGCAGAGGGAGCAAGAGCAGCACTATTACAGACTAACAATAGTATAGCTGTCAACCAACTCATTGATTTACTGAAAACTACAGAAGATAAAAATGCCCGTGGGAGAATCGCTGATAGTTTGGGTAAAATTGCCACAGGCAACCCAGAGGCAATAGCCGCTTTAAGCGCATTTTTATCAACTACTAATGATGAGGAAACTCGTTGTAAAATTGCTGAGAATTTGGGTAAAATTGACCCAGGCAACCCAGAGGCGATAGCTGCTTTAATCGCATTTTTATCAAATAGTAAGGAGGTTTTTACCTTGTGGATGGTTGCGGAAATTTTGGGGGAAGTTGGTACACGCAACCCAGAGGTAATTGCTGCTTTAATCGCATTTTTATCAACGATCAATAATGATTTCACCCGTTTGGTAGCGGCTCACATTTTGCCTAAAATTGCGACAGGTAACCCAGAGTCGATCGCTGCTTTAATCACAATTCTCTCAACGACTAATGATGAGGAAACCCGTTGGAGAGTCGCTGCAACTTTGGGTAAAATTGACCCAGGTAACCCAAAGGCGATCGCTGCTTTAACCGCAATTCTCTCAACGACTAATGATGAGGAAACCCGTTGGAAAGTTGCGGAAAGTTTGGGTATAATTGACCCAGGCAACCCAGAGTCGATCGCTGCTTTAATCGCAATTCTCTCAACGACTAATGATGAGGAAAACCGTTGGAGAGTCGCTGCAACTTTGGGTAAAATTGACCCAGGCAACCCAGAGGCGATCGCTGCTTTAATTGCAATTCTCTCAACGACTAATCATGAGGTTATTCGTTGGCAAGTTGCGGAAAATTTGGATGAAACTGACCCAGGAAACCCAGAGGCAATCGCTGCTTTAATCGCAATTCTCTCAACGACTAATGATGAGAATAACCGTTGGAGAGTCGCTCACATTTTGTGTAAAATTGCGACAGGTAACCCAGAGTCGATCGGTGCTTTAATCGCAATTCTCTCAACGACTAATGATGAGGAAACCCGTTGGAGAGTCGCTGCAAATTTGGGTGAAATTGACCCAGGTAACCCAAAGGCGATCGCTGCTTTAATCGCAATTCTCTCAACGACTAATGATGAGGAAACCCGTTGGAGAGTCGCTGCAAGTTTGGGTATAATTGACCCAGGCAACCCAAAGGCGATCGCTGCTTTAATTGCAATTCTCTCATCGGATACTAATGAGAATGTCCGTTGCAGCGTTGCGGAAAGTTTGGGTGAAATTGACCCAGGCAACCCAGAGGCGATCGCTGCTTTAACCGCAATTCTCTCAACGACTAATGATGAGTATACCCGTTGGGAAGCCGCTGAAAGTTTGGGTGAAATTGACCCAGGCAACCCAGAGGCGATCGCTGCTTTAATCGGAATTCTCTTAACAACTACGGATCAGCGTACCCTTTGGCAAGTCGCTGAAAGTTTGAGTAAAATTGACCCAGGCCACCCAGGGCGGATCGCTGCTTTAATCGCAATTCTCTCAACGACTACTGATAAAACTACCCGTTGGAGTGTCGCTGATAGTTTGAATAAAATTGTCCAAAATGATCAGATGCCTTCAGTTGTCTCAGCTTTGCAGCAATTTCAGTGCGATACGACCTATGAAACCAATTTTGACCTCTACAAAAACTGCTTTGAAATTATCTGGAACTGCGCCCAAAATCTGCCTTACCCAACTTTCTATCAAGCATGGCACCATCAACTCACCACACCCCACCCAGAAGTCCCAGAAACAACAGGAGTCGGTTCTACCCCCTTCACCCAAAGCCTCAATTTAGCAGATTTACCGAAAATCCTTCATGCCAGACTTGTAGAAACACAATTAAAAAAACAAAAAGAAGTATTTTCTGAAATTTTAACAGAAGACCTAGAAGATATAGGGATGGAAAATGCTATCAAAGAAGGCGAAAATACTGAAACAGTCAGCCGCGAGCAAATCTTCAAAATCCTGAAGAGACAACCATGAATGTGGAGTTTAACAAGAGCTTTGAAAAGGATTTACTCAAGATTCTTGATGGCGACTTGTTGCAAAGAATTCAGGAAACGATAGAAGAAGTTGAGAACGCCGAAAAATTAAATGAAGTCAGCAATGTTAAAAAACTAAAAGGTGATGCAGACTACTATCGTCTTAGAGTGGGTGATTACCGAATCGGTATTAAAGTTAATGATGGCGTAGTCTATTTCGTCAGGATACTCCACCGCAAAGAGATTTACAGATACTTTCCGTAATCATTTCAGCCTTCACCCCATCCTCACCAACTCAAACTCAAATTAATCTTTAATTATTGTCAGGCCGGAAGCGCAAACAATTGAGCGATCGCACTCTCTGAATTGTGTCTCATCCACACCAGACGGCGCATTTGTCAGCACACAACCCGCCTGCTGCGTCTTCGGAAACGCAATCACAGCTATTCAGTGTAATGATACTTACAAGCCACGATCGCAATTTCTTGATCCGTAACTTGGTAAACTAAACAATTCTTCTGCTCATTGCAAGTTCTGTAAGTTAACTTCAACTAAATTTTGCCGCTCGTTAACATTTTCAATAGCTTTTAAAAGTCTATTTTTGTTGACTTCTGATTTCAAAAGATATTCGGTTTCATCACACTCAGAAACAATTATTTCAATCTCTTTATCTCCAAAAGTCGCCTTGATTTGTTCTAAAAAATGATGATTGAGTTCGCTGGCTTTTAAACGATAAACTGTTGACATCGTTTTTACCTATTTTCGATAATGATAATTATAGCGTTTTTAGTCTAAAGACGTGGAATGTAACTAGAGCATACAGTATCAGCGAAAGTTTTGACTCAATGACAGTCCAGGACGCAGAATCGTGTCTGTCATGCTGAACAAAACGCAGTGTAGTGAAGCATCAAGCGAGATGCTTCCCTTCTCTCAGCATGACACATAGGCTTTGCCTAAGTCCCGATCGCCTTATGACTTGGGCGTATAAGTCGATCGCACTTGCAACTCCTTCAACTGCTTCTCATCCACCCCAGACGGCGCATTTGTCAACAAACACCCCGCTTGCTGCGTCTTCGGAAAAGCCATTACGTCCCGAATAGATTCCTCACCAGCCAACAGCATCACCAACCGATCCAAGCCGTAAGCAATGCCGCCGTGGGGCGGAGTTCCATACTCAAACGCATCCAACAAAAAGCCAAACTTATTGTAAGCTTCCTCAGTCGATAAGCCGATCGCCTCAAACACCTTTTCCTGAACTTCCCGCTGATAAATCCGCAGAGAACCGCCGCCGACTTCTGTACCGTTTAACACCAAATCGTAAGCTTGAGCTCTCGCAGTTTTCAAATCATTAATATCGTCAGGATGCGGCGCAGTAAACGGGTGGTGCAATGCTTCCAAACGCTTCTCATCAGCGTTCCATTCAAACATCGGAAAATCAGTCACCCACAGCAGATTCATCTTCTCTTTATCAATCAATCCCAATTCGTTACCCACGAACAAACGCAATCTATCCAAAGTCTTATTGACAGTTGTCACATCAGCCGCAGCAAATAACAACAAATGACCTGGTTGCGCGCCCGTGCGATCGAGCAATTGCTGTTTTTGTGCTTCCGTCAAATTATCCTTAATTGCGCCGATCGTATCAATTTCGCCGTTATCCCGCACGCGGATGTAAGCCAATCCCTTCGCACCCGCTTCGCTGGCTTCCTTAAACAAATCGCCTTTCGGACCCGGTTTAATCCGCACGTTAGAAATCGCATCATTCCCGCCGGGAATCGGCAAAACTTTCACAATTCCGCCCGCAGCAACCGCCCCGGAAAATACCTTAAATCCCGAATCTTTCATCAAATCGGAAACATCGACTAATTCCATACCGAAGCGAGTATCCGGTTTGTCGCTACCGTAGCGATCCATCGCTTCTGCGTAAGTCAAACGCGGGAAAGGACAAGGCAATTCAACGCCTTTGACAGTTTGGAAAATCTGGCAGACTAAACCTTCATTTAAGGCAATTACTTCTTCCACAGACATGAAACTCATTTCCATGTCCAATTGCGTAAATTCTGGCTGTCTGTCAGCGCGCAAATCTTCATCGCGGAAACAGCGGGCAATTTGATAATATCTGTCAAAACCAGACACCATTAACAATTGTTTGAACAACTGCGGCGACTGCGGCAAAGCATACCATGCACCGGGATTGACGCGGCTGGGAACTAAATAATCTCTCGCACCTTCTGGAGTCGCCCGAGTTAAAATCGGCGTTTCAATTTCCATGAAACCTTCGACATCTTCCAGGTGGCGGCGCATAGCTTTGACAACTTGGTGGCGAAGCTGCAAATTGCGACTCATACGATCGCGCCGCAAGTCCAAATAGCGATATTTCAGCCGCAAATCTTCCCGGACGCTTTCATTTTCCGCCGTCGCCACCTGAAACGGTAACTGTTTGCGAACCGCATTTAACAACTCAATTTCGTCAGCATAAATTTCCACCTCACCCGTAGGCAATTTCGGGTTGAGGGACTCTTCGGGGCGGCCGGTGACTCTACCCGTAATTTTAACCACGTATTCGCTGCGCAAAGCCTCAGCCCCGTGATAGGAATCGGGGGTTCGTTCAGGATCGCTGACAATTTGCACAATACCCGATCGATCGCGCACATCCAGAAAAATCACCCCGCCATGATCCCGGCGGCGATCCACCCAGCCGTAAAGGGTGACAGTCTCTCCGATGTGTTCGCTTCGCAGTTCGCCGCAGTAGTAACTTCTCATAATTGGGGGTTGTGGACTAAAAATAAAGCTTTTTAATTATGCAGTATGCCTGAAACTTCTGCTGAATGCAAATGCACCGACGATCGCCATTAGCTTTGGAATTAATTCCAAAGCTAACTACCCTAACAACCCGCTGGGAGTTCCAAACCCCCGGCTGGCCCTTCTAGGAATCCCCAGGATCGCTGTGAGACTTGTCAAAAAACGCCGTCAGCGAGTTCCATGCAGACTTAGCCGCATCCGTCAAGCGAGTGCCGATCGACTCAATTTGCTTCACAATAAGGTGCCAATTCTTTTCAGCTTCCGTGTGAATGTGGTCAACAGCTTGTTCGATGCGATCGCGTTCGATCAATTTATTTTGTTCCACCGCTTCTCGCGCTTGTCGCACTGCTTTCAAATAAGCTTCGCGACTGACTTCGCCGGCCTCTTGCACCTGCGCTTGCGCCCGCGTTTTAATCGCATCTACCACCAGCCAATTTTTGTCAGCTTCTTTTTTAATCAGCCTGACTGCTTCTGTGACTCTCTCGTGGGCGAGATCCTTATTTTCTTCGATCGCCCCGGAGGCCTTATTCACAGCTTTTAAATAAGCTTCGCGGGTGAGTTCGCCCGCTGCTTGCACTTCGGCGGCCGCGCGTTTTTTAATTGCTTCAAACAAGGCCGCAGTTTCTGCGACCGCCTCATCAGTCGCGTCGGGCATCTCTTGTTTGACGATCGCCGTCGTTTCGAGAGTTGCCTCTAAAATTGGTTCCTCGGTTACTTTTGGATCGGTCATATCAATCTTCTCCTTTGGTAGTAAACATTTTGAAAAAAACTAACAGTACCCGGACGCCGGCTTTGTATGTGTAGCGCCCGAATTGCTTCTGGCTTTTAATACAGACTTTGTACGTGTAGCGCCCGAATTGCTTGTGGCCTTTAATAAGAACTAGGCAATTATTGTTCCAGCTTCATCAAATTTTAAGTCCGCGCTTCCGTAGTTGCTCAGCCTCAATTCTATCTTACATTATATCTACCCAACTTTATCTCCCCTGTACGATACCGCCAAGTTGCAGGTACGGTTTAGCGTACTTAAAATTTTAATAACTAAATCCACCAAAAACACACAGCACCAATAAAATTGGTTTTTCAACACTAGAAAAGTTTAAAACTTAATCCTTTCATTTTTCCCACTGTAAATCTTCGACCTTGCTCGCATATAACAAGTGGTGATCTTTTTGAGCGTGCAGCAAAGATTGAGGAAATTCGTATTTAGATAGGAGGATATTTTCCAGCGCGACTTTCATCTGATTGGCGCAGATATGCGGCGGCACTTTGCCCTTTCCCGTACCCATGCCGGGAATAGCGATAGTTTCAATGATATGTTTGACTGGCGTTCCGTCTGGGACTGTGCCAAATTTTACGAGAGTTAAAATAGCCCGGGTTGCTAGATAGACATTTACTGTCTCTTTTAAAACTGTGGGAACGCGCATTATTGGGGCAGCTATTAAGTAGGGAATTTTAGAATGATCGGTGTCTACAACTTCTGCTAGTCCTACTAAGAGTTCGCCGTGATGGCGAGTCAGAATTAGTTTTTGCAGGCGTTCAAGAACCTGCCCTCCAAAAAATTGCGAAATTTCTAAATTTAAGTCGCCCTCCATGAAGCCAAAACTATTTCCCGGACTCACAATAGCATCGCATTTCACATCAAAGATTGAGCCGCGGTGTATCTTTACACTCTCCATCTTGCCGCAAGTGCTTTCCCACGCTCTAACTAAGTCATCGTCTACGGCAGCCAGCACAATTTGCATAAATACTCTCTATATATTTTAATTGCGAGCACCCAGAGCGATCGCCAATTTAATCATACAATACTTACAGGAGCGCAGTAAATCTAAAATTATTCTCAATGTCAGCCCAATCTCAAATCGCTGTATGCTGCAAGATCCAAATCTCCGCCACCCGATCGCAATTAGTTTAGGTGCCGTTGCCGGCGCTTTGAGCCGGTATTATATCACCTTGTGGTTTGCCAATCGTTTCGGTACGGCTTTTCCCTACGGAACTTTTTTTATTAACATCACGGGTTGCTTGGCTATGGGATTTTTTATCACCCTCGCTTTTGAACGGGTGGCGACTATTCCGTCGGAAGTGCGGTTAATGGTAGCAACAGGCTTTTTAGGGGCTTATACTACTTTTTCAACTTACGGTTTAGAGACGAATGTCTTGTGGCGCGATCGATCTTACAGCATCGCCGCTTTTTACTGGGCAGGCAGTGCCATACTAGGAGTAATTGCAGTTCAGTTAGGAATCATTTTAGCGCGATCGGGCAAATAGATAAAATCGGTTTGTGCAAATAATATCGATTTCGGTTGCACCGGAATGCTTGTTGACTGTTGACTGTTGACTGTGAGTCAAAAAAATGAAAATTGCGCGAATTATTTGTTGGTAGCTTGATTCGACTTTACGCCCAACGATGGATCGCGGATTTGATATCATTCCGGTGCAGCCGGGATTGATATAATACCAGTTTTAAAAATGCGTGCGACTGTAGGCAAACTCCCAACCCATACAGCATCACTCAGTCGATTTTAGATCGGGGTTGTGGAAAATACCCACGACATTTTTCGATGGCAACTTCCCTTAACCTAATACAGGGAGGGCTTTCAACGGGGTTGCCACCCTATCTTGTTTTCAGTTTACTCTTTCTCGGTCGATCTAACGGTTAATAAATAATGCTTCTGGCGATCCGATATCGCTGTTCTCAAAAGAACGGTTAACAATTTAAACAGCGTTTGGTGCGTTTATGCTCGTACATGAGTTTGTCAGCCTTTGCCACCAATTGTTCTAAGGAAAATTCATTATTTAAATCCCCAGACTGCACACCAAGACTTATCGATATATAAGCTCGCTCGGACTGTTGATTAAAGCGCTCTATATTATCTTGCAGCCGCATATAAAAATTAGATATATTACCTGAAAAAGTAGGAATAAATACAGCAAATTCATCTCCTCCCAGTCGAGCCACAATATCCGCCTCACGAAATGTTTCCTTCAATATTTGACCTGTGCCAACGATTACTCTGTCTCCCATTTCGTGTCCGAAAGTGTCATTAATATTTTTCAAACCATCTAAGTCAGCGAACAAAATAAAATAGGATGTTTGCGTGCGTCGAGCAATTTTTAGTTGTTGTTCTGCTAGTAAAAAAAAGCCCCGTCGGTTATATAATCCAGTTAATTCATCGGTCACCGATAGCTGCCTTACTTCTGCTTCTGCCCTCAGACGTTCCTGGATTTCGTGTTCTAAACGTTGATTTTGTTCGATCAGTTGTTGGCGTTGCTTTTGGATGAGTAATTGATTTTTTACTCGCATCAGCACTTCCTGCTCTTGAAAGGGTTTGGTAATATAGTCTACACCACCGAGTTCAAAGGCTTTTACCTTGTTTTCGAGTCGTTCGAGGGCACTGATAAAAATAACCGGGATCTGAGCACTGGCTTCAGATGCTTTTAACTTTTGGCAGACTTCGTACCCATTCATCTCCGGCATATTGATGTCAAGTAAAATCAGAGTCGGTGGGTCGCGATGAACACCTTGGAGTGCCATTCTGCCGTTGAGGGCTTTACGGACAATATAGCCCTGTGACTCGAGAATTTTGGCTAACAACCGCAGATTGTCGGGGTTATCGTCCACGATGAGAATATTCGTTTGGGCCGCAAGTTGGAATAGAGTTGTCATGGTCTTCTTCCTAAATCTGGGTGAGAGTTGCGATCGCTTCAAGCTGAAAGTTATCGACCAGAGATGTCATCGCCTTGATGAAATCTTGTTTCTCCTTGGGAATTTGAGCGATAAGTTGATAAAGCTTATTATCACTAAGATCGAGTGCTGCTTCATGAACTTCTGCAATCCACTTGGTTGGCATCGTTTTCAAGTCTGGAGTAAATATCTTTGGTGGCGAAGCTGATGACTCTGGCCCAACTTTTTCGGCGTAGCAGTAGCGGACACCCAATAGATGAGCTATTTTGTCGAAAAGTGTGTCTTCAGTAAACGGCTTGGCAATGTAGTCATCGCAACCGGCTTCCAGGCTGGCGGTGCGATCGTCTTCAAAAGCATAGGCAGTTAGAGCAATGATGCGTGTCATTTGTCGGTTGTCCTGTGACATTTGCTCTCTCGTGTCTGCTGATGACCCATTACTAATGACTAATGACTGTTGCGATCGAATCTGTCTCGTCGCTTCATAACCATCCATGACAGGCATTTGAATGTCCATCAAAATCAGGTGAGGCTGCCATGTTTGGCAACGATTGATCGCCTCTGCCCCATTCTCCACCGCACACACCTCAAACCCAACTGACTCAAGCAGTGTCACCAGCAGTTGCTGATTTTCTGGAACGTCTTCTGCTACTAGAATTCGGTAGATAGGTTGCCCCGGTTCGAGTCCGATAATCCGATCGCTCGTTTCAGGTTCCTCTAAATAAACGGACTCTGGTAGTTCCAAAACAATTTTGCACGTAAAAGTCGAGCCTTGATCCAGGGTGCTTCGCACGGTGATATCGCCTCCCATCAGACGCGCAAACTGACGGCTGATAGACAATCCTAAACCTGTTCCTCGATCGTGACGACCGCGATCGGTTTGCATGAAGGCGTCAAAAATTGATTCTAAATCAGAGGGAGAAATGCCAGATCCGGTATCCTCAACTTCGAGACACAGGGTAATAGTTGGAGGAATATCGGGTTGATTAGTGGCCCGATCGCGATTCGTACCGGATGGCATATCATCGGATGAAAAAGCTCGTCCCCGCAGCACTATCCTTCCTGTTGTTGTAAATTTGATCGCGTTCCCAAGCAGATTAATCAAGATTTGGCGAAGTTTTGCTTGATCCCCACAAACATAACGGGGAACAGTAGCATCCCACTCGCTGCTGAGATGTAACCCTTTCTCAGGCGCTTTGAGGGTGAACATCTCGTTAATAGAACCCAGCAGTCGATGGAGATTAAAACAGCTTGCAGTCAGTACCAATTGCCCTGCTTCAATCCTAGACATTTGCAAAACATCATCGATCAATGTCAGCAAGTGTTCTCCACTACGGCTAATGATGCCTAAATGCTCTTGAAATTCTTCTGGGATATGGGGGCTGCGGTTCATTAGCTGGGTAAATCCCAGAATCGCGTTGAGTGGTGTTCTGAGCTCGTGGCTCATGTTCGCAAGGAACTGGCTTTTGGCACGGTTGGCTATTGCTGCCCTTTCTGCGGCTTGTTCTAGGGCAGCTTGCGAAAATTCTAACACCGCCAGCATGAGGATATTTCTCATTTCCGCGGCAGCTTCTAACTCTGCAATCTGCCACGGATAAGACATCTCCTGCACTGTCTCTTTCCACACTTCAAAGGATTTGCGGGGACACAGGTGCATTTTTCCAATTTCGTCGATCGAGACAGCATCCTGTGGATTTCCTGCCCAGTTTACGGTTTGAATTTGTTCTGGTCGGAACCAAAGAATGTGGTATGACTTTTGTTTGGCGTAGCATAGCAAGATTGAGATTGCTAAAACACCGCTAGCTCGCTCTTTGAATTGCTTCGCTTGGGGATACAACTGAGACAAAGAAGCCGTTGCAAAAACTCGTTCTTGGTTGTTTTGCAGCAGCCACTGCACGAGATCGCCCACCTCCGCTTCAGATGGTGTTTGACCCACCAATGTCAGGCGACCATCGAGCAGAATTGCTACCCCGCGAGCATCAACTAAATCTAGCAGTTGAGACGCATTTCGGGTCAATACCTGTTCGCTCCAACTCGACTCTCGCCGGAATGCCTGCTGAATTTGATCCTGAATAGTTTTCGCCTGCGATCGGTAAACGTTCAATTGTCGCTCTTGTTCGTGCACCAGTTCGATCGAGGCAAATTGTCCTAAAAATTCACAGGTTTTGCGAGTGTCGTAATCTACCAATCGCGGGCTGTAATGGTGACAGGCAATTAATCCCCAGAGGCGCCGATCGTCAATTAACGAAATTGTCAGTGTCCCAGCAACTCCCATATTCTGCAAATATTCAATGTGGTAGGGAGATACTCCCCTTAACACGCAAGCACTTAGATCCTGGGGTGTATCGGTTAGGGGATGGTTGGTGGGAATTAGGCGGGCGGGGGTGTAATTGATATTAGGAATTTGGCGCACCCAGTTGCGGTAAAACAATTTGCGGGCGGGTACGGGAATATCGATCGCCGGGTAATGCAATCCCAGGTAGCTTTCTAGATAGCTTTCTTTCTCTTCGGCAATCACCACCCCATGCTCATCGGCTTCAAAGCGATAGACCATCACGCGATCGAACCCGGTCATGGCTTTGACTTCACGAGCAATGGTTTCAGCTAAATCAGAAAGGCCGATCGCACTGCGAAGGTTGAGGATAAATGTTTGCAGACGATGATAGAAATCGATTGAATGATGATTTTCAATAGGCAATTGGGGTTCTAGCTCCAGAATCCACCCATTTGATATCTGATGCAGTGTGCTTCTAAATGTTTGATTTTTGCCGTCTTTTAGAGGTACTTTTATCTCCAAATAAATAGGAAAAATTTCTGTTTCTTTAGTTATATTGCTGACAATCTTTTGTGCTTGAACCTCGCCAAATAACCGTTGCAATGGCTTTCCTAGCAATTCTTCTGCCGAAATGCCAAAAAACTCTTCTACATTTTCACTTGTCTGTAAAATGTTGAGATTAGTTCCTTGCAGCAAGAAAACGATTCCGTGCGGCTGAATATGACCTGGAGCATACACAGATTCTTCGGTGCATTGCTCTAAACTTGTTAAATAAAAAGGAGTGATTTGGGAGAGGGCGGTAACGTTATGAGGCATTTTAAGTCAGTAATTATCAATAAAAATTAAGAAGGCTGTTTTTTTAAGAAGTACCAAAAATTAGATGGTCTTTTTGTTTACTGTTCCTAATTCCCTAGTCCTCCTCAAACGTTTAAAAGCACAACAGCTTATAAATCCAATGAAGGAATTCCACTTGGGAAATTACCTTGAATTAGATTAAGAATTTTTTCAAATTGATACTGGTTGGCGAGTTCCGTCAGATGAGAACCGAATTGAGCGAGTTCTGAGGAAAGTTGAGCTACCAGTTCAACGATCGCAACATCATTCCCGCATAAAGCAGCATCTTCCAACTGCAGCAGCCATGCTTCTGGTAATGTCCCCCGAAGCGTTGGATCGAGGGAATCTGAAACCCCAGAAGTAACACAACAGAGGTAAGAAGACAAAGGATTTGTTCCCCGTTCCCCGTTCTCTGTTTCCTCGGACTGATATACATACTCTAAACCCAGGTATTGGGCCATCTTGAGAAATACGGTCTGTTCCCGGAAGGGCTTGCTGATGTAGTCGTTGCAGCCAGCAGCGAAGGCGAGGGCGCGATCGCTCTGGGAAGCCTGGGCCGTAAGTGCAATAATTATACTGTTCTGCCCGTCTTCCCTTGCCCGAATTTGCTTGGTAGCTTCGTATCCATCTAACACGGGCATCCGAATGTCCATCCAGGTTAGGTCTGGTTGCCATTCTTGCCAAATCTGCACCGCTTCCTGTCCGTTGGTAGCTTCTTTTACCTCTAATCCTAATTGTGTCAGCAATCTGACCATTAGCAAGCGATTTTCTGCTCGATCGTCAACCACCAAAATGCGATGATGCGGTTGACCGGGAGCCAGCCCAATCACGAAGCGATTATTCTCTTCGGGTGTAACATTAACTCCACTGACTGGGCTGACGGGAAGGGTAAAGGTAAAGGTACTCCCCTGTCCCAGAGTGCTGCTGACAGAAATTTCCCCGCCCATGAGTTCCAACAATTTGCGGCTAATGGTTAGACCTAGCCCAGTACCGCAGGTCGATCGTTTCCCAGCTTTGGCTTGCACAAACGCATCGAAGATGGTATCGAGTTCGACCGATGCCATCCCTACCCCTGTGTCAGCCACTACAAACTGGAGAATCGGCCGAGTTGTGGTTAATGCCCCTGTAGCGTTCGCCTTAATACTGACTTGCAAAGTAATACTTCCCCGATGGGTAAATTTGATGGCATTACTCAGCAGATTGAGCAAAACCTGGCGCAGTTTTTGAGCATCGGCAAGCATAAATTGGGGAACTTCTGGCGCAATCTCGAAACAAAGGTCAAGTCCTTTAGAACTTGCTCGTTGCGCCAACATATTTCGGAGGGAATGCAGCAGCGCAATTAAGTCGAATCCCCTCTCTTCAACTGTGCAGTGTCCCGATTCAATTTTCGAGAGATCCAACACATCGTTAATCAAACTCAAGAGGTGATCGCCGCTGCGGCGAATTGTTTGCAGGTCTTCTTTTTGGTTGGGAGTTAGAGAGGGGTCATGGGCCATCACCTGAGCAAATCCCAGAATCACGTTGAGGGGAGTGCGTAATTCATGGCTCATATTCGCTAGGAACGTAGTTTTTGCCAAGTTGGCTTCTTCTGCGGCTTCCATTGCGTGCTGCAGTGCCAGTTCTTTTTGTTTGCGATCGCTAATATCTTGCCCAATGCCCAAAAAATACCCGCTGGAAAGCCGCACGTGCGCCCAAGATGTCTCTAACTGCTGTCCGCTGGCGGTCCTTGTTGTCAAATCCTTCCACTTTCCGGTTGCCGATAGCATATGTTCTAAGACACTTTGGCAATAAACCGGGTCAGGATAACATTCAGCTAAAATATCTTTTTGCTGCCAATCTTCTAGGGACCAACCTAAAATTTTTTCAAATTCCGGGTTGAGCAATTCCATTTTACCCTGCTTGTTAAACAAACCAATCATTACTGGAATACGATCGACAATTGTTTGAAACATCTCTTTCTGATAGCGCAGAGCTTCCTCTGCCTGTTGTCGAGCCGTAATATCTCGCAGAAAGGTAGTAAAAATAATTTCACCGTCGATCTCGATCTTGGAAATCGAAGCCTCAGCCGGAAACTCTGTGCCATCTTTGCGCCGTCCAAAAATGGCTCCTCGCTCTGCCATTTGCCTTGCCGAGGCTCCATTCTGGGCATAGTGGCTGACCTGCTGAGGGTGAGCATCAGCAAGGCGCGAAGGCATCAACATCGCCAGGGGTTTCCCTAAAACTTCCTCAGCCACGTAACCAAAAATTCGTTCTGCTCCTTTGTTAAACAGAGTAATTTGCTGATTGCTATGGATAGAAATGATGGCATCGCTGGCAATCTCTAAAATCCCAGCAAATCGCGCTTGAGAGATTTGTAAGTCGATTTCAGCTTGTTTGCGTTCGGTGATATCCCGGCAGATACAGAAGTGCATCATCTCACCTTCTACTTCCACCCGGTTCCAGCTAATTTCCACGTCATACTCCGAACCATCCTTACGCCGATGCCGCGTCTCAAACAGAGGAATAATTTCCTCTAGTGTTAACATAACTTGTAGTTCTTCCTTCGCCCATTGAGCATCCCAATCAAAGACACTAATATTCAGGATTTCTTCCAGGGTGTAGCCCAGCATCCGCGCAAAACTGGGGCTAGCTTCGAGAACTTTTCCGAGCCGATCCATGACAACAACACCGTCCATTGAAGTGTTGAAGAAGGTTTTACTCCGCAGGAGTTCCTGTTCTAGTGCAAGTTCGGCTTTTTTGCGAGCGCTAATATCTTTCATGAAGCAGTAATGCCCCAAAAATTGATGCTGTTCGTCGTAAGTTGAAATCATCACCAATTGTTTGTAAAAAACCGAACCATCTTTACGAACCCCTTTCGTTTCAAATTCAACTCTGCCCTCTTGCACCATCAGCCCATAGGCTGCAACCAGTTTTTCCAACTCATCGGGAGCGACGGTCTTTTCCCAGAACATCCCGATCATTTCTTCTGGCTGATAGCCTGTCATGTCAGCATAAGCTTTATTCACATAGAGGTAACGCCCTTGTAAATCCAGTTTGGAAATGCCGGACACCGCATTTTTCATCACCTCATTCATTTCTCTACGCTCTGCTTCTGCGTGTTTGCGATCGGTGATATCTTCGGAAAAACCAAGTAGGTACTGTGGCTGATGCTGCTCGTCGTAAATGGGAATCTTCACCGTATGCAGCCAACGTTTTCCCAGACTATGACTGTTAATGACTTCTTCGAGAATCTCCTCAGTCTTACCTTTCTCAAAGGCTTCTCTATCCTTTTGCTCAAAAAAGATAGCCTGTTCTGTTGGGAACAAATCATAGTCACTTTTGCCAATCGCTTGTTCGGCCCAGATGCCAAATAACCGTTCGCTGGTTTTATTCCAAAACTGAAATACGCCAAATCGTTTAGGCTGTGCGTCCTTCACAAAAACCGCAACCGGTAAATTATCCAGCAGTGCTTGTAAGAAATTGCGAGTTTTTTGGATTTCCTGCTCGACTTTTTTGCACTGGCTAATATCAATAAACGTAACTACAACTTGTTTAATTTGACCGTTTTGGTCTAACTCCGGGTAGGCAGTAACTAATACCCAAACAACACTATCACTTACTTTTTTGATTCCTAAAAGATAATTTTTGATGGAACTTCCAGTGGATAAAACCTGATTCACGGGATATTCCTCTACGGGCATAACGCTGCCATCTGCCCGCAGCAAATGCCATGGGCGATCGCTCACGGTTTTTCCCAGTATTTGATCCATTGAAAGCCCTAGTAATTCACCTGCTGTTTCATTACATAATTGGATGCTGGTATCTGTCGCATGAATCACAAAACCCGCATTTAAATTATCGATCAATTGCCGATATCTGGCTTCGCTTACCTGTAAAGCAACTTCAGCTTGCTTGCGCTCTGTAATGTCGGTGTGAGAGCCAGCCATCCGAATTACGTTACCTGCATCATCCCAAAGTGCCTGACCGCGATCGAACATCCATTTGTAGGAACCATCTTTGCAGCGAATGCGATGTTCTGTGATATAGAAAGGGGTTTTCTTGGCAAAATGGTCTTGAATGGCTTGCATCACCCATCCCAAATCATCGGGATGTACCAGATTAGCCCATTCGTCTACAATGTTTTGGATTTCATGGTCTTCATAGCCCAGGATTTCCTTCGAGCGACTAGACAAGAAGACCTCGTTCGTTTGAACATTCCAATCCCAAATGCCGTCATTATTCCCGCGTACAGACAGTTCCCAGCGTTCTTCACTTTGACGTAGTGCTGCTTCTGCTTGTTTGCGGTCAGCAATATTCCGGGCAATCTTTGAGGCTCCAATTATATTCCCTGTTTCGTCTTTAATGGGGGAGACACTCATAGAGACATCGATTAATGTTCCATTTTTCCTCAGCCTCTTTGTATCGTAGTGTTCGATGCGTTCTCCTCGCTGGATTTTGGTGAGAACTTCGTTTTCCTGATCTCGGTAGTCTGCAGGAATCAGTTTTCTCCCTGATTGCCCTACTATTTCGACCGCTGTATAGCCAAAAATTGTTTCTGCTCCTACATTCCAACTTGTAACTACACCCTCTAAATCTTGGCTGATAATGGCATCTTCCGAAGATTCAACGATCGCAGCTAGTCGAGCGATCGCAATTTCTGCTTGTTGTCGCTGGTGAATTTCCCCTTGCAACTGGCGATTTGCTGTTTTGAATTGATCGACTTCGCGATAACTAACTTGTGCCAGATACACGACCAATATCAGCAGCCAAACTAAAATTAAGCCCCCAATTAATACAACTATTCGCAAATCCAATTTTCCCTTTTCTACTAAATCTAAAGTAGGATAAACATCTATTCGCCACTCTGCACTATAGGCTTTCACTACAACGGTTTTCGGCTGTAAAAATTGAGGGTAAAGCTCTTGACCGTAGATCAAACTTGTGCCATCATAGATAGCCACCTTGTACCCGGGTGGCACTTTTAAAATACTGTCAAATAGAGGCTTAAACTGAAAAACTCCGACAATAAAGCCATCAAACCGATCCCCTACAAATAAAGGAAGAGTTGCTAGAAATCCTTGACCCCCTTGAACGAGTGAAATATTGTTACTTAAGATAGGTTGACGCAAATCACGAGCCACTTGCAAAGTGATTTTGCGACGCACTTCCAAATTAAAATCTAGGTTTTGCGCTGCCTCATTCCCAGCCCGTGGCACAACCGATCGCACTTTAAATGATGGATCGACTAATTTGATCGCCTGATAACCGTAGAAATCCTTTACATAAGCATCAGCATCGGCTTCCCAAAGAGCCTTTGGTGTACCGCCATTAGCTTGCCAGCGGTTCGCCATTTGGCGAAGAGTCACCACCCGAATTGACAATTCTTCGCTCAGTTGTGACTGAATCGCATTAGCTTGCTGCTGAATTAACTCCTCGATGTAAATTTGTCCGTTAATGGTTAGCTGTTGCCACGTAAGTAAAACAGCAATAGAAGCCAGCACTCCAAGCAGAAGAGGTAGCAATCTTTTAAATGGTGTTTGGCATAAGGTTCTAATCAGGTTGAGTCTAGTGATATCCATAAATTAAGCGCTATCTTAATAGAGCTGTCTTCAGTTTGTTGGGGGAAATTTTTGTAATTTAATGATGCAACAGAGCCAAGGTGTGAGCGTGAAAACCCGTTAGCGCTAGGACAATCTCTAAACTTTATCATGGCTAAATAGAACTGTTAAATTCCACCGATAAAGAATGTTGTTTCTTAAGCCCTAGCTCTCTAACTAAAGTTAAAGAGGGCAATGAGCTACATCTGTTCAGATTGTAAATATCGATTGTTTGCAAACATTGGCGACAAAACCAGTAGATTTGATGCTGGCAGGACAGAGCATTTGATTCGAGCAGCAGGGGCACTGTGTCATAAAGAGCTATTTTTTTACTAAGGGGTATTTTACTCTTGTTCCAATCTGCTGTAAACTGAGTTGAATCAACCATAACAAGACCCTACATAAAAAAAATAAAGATTGGGTAAATAATACAAAATGGTTAAGAAAAAGATACAATTTTAAACATTCTGTAATAATTTTAAGAGCGCAGAGAATTTTTCTACCACAATGTCAAGGTAATGATTGTTGGATTAATGGGACAAATGGCGTATTTGTTATGCATTTTTTTGTGGTTTGCGTTGGGAAGTAATTGATTCAATTGCTCATAAACTTTTCGGAATGGTTCTTGACTTCGCTGAGTGTTAGCTTTGGAAAATGTTGAAAGATTAACCTCAAATCCTGTAGGGTTTATTCGTTTAACCAAATCGCGCTTGACGAGTTAAGCTATTATCCAGTACATCAGCTAACCAACACTCGACAAAGAAGCGGCTAGTCAAAACTAGGCAATCATTTCTTGGTAGCATTTTGAGGGGATTTTTGACAATCTTGGGAAAGTGATTTACAATTATTATTAACAGATATATTTTTATTTTTAACCCAACTTTTTTAACATATTTTGTTTTGTTTTTTTTATCACTTATTTATTCACTTTCAACACTTCTGGAAGCGGTGCTGCTGCAGTTGCTGAGTTTGTCTGACTGGCAAAAAGTCATGGGAGGTGCATTTTCGACAGCTTTGCGAGTCATTTGCGCGCTATTTTTATCGCTGTTGTGGACAGTACCGCTCGGAGCTGAGCCGTTCAGCTACCGAACAATTCATTGCAGGTCGATATCAACTAGCCAACCAGGGAATTTATGAAGGTGCCACGGGCAGAGAGTCGGGTGTAAAAGATGCGGCATCCGCCACAATCGATGCCTTCGCCAGCGACAGAATGCTGTTAGTGCCAGAAGCGCGGAGACAGGGTTTAACTCCAAACCAATATTCTATTATACCGGAGCAGCCTTTAACCTGCATTTCCTACGGAATGATCCTGCCGGCAAGCGATACTGAATGGAAAGAAACAGTCAATAATTTTATTCGCAATCAAAGTTCGACGAATCTGTTGGAAAAAGTGCTGGGGCGCAATTCTCCTTACCTAACGATCAGTGTCACGGATCAAGATAAATGTATTTGATCCCCAATCGGGCCAAGGTGCTGCGCGCGCACCATTGGAATAGGCGTGAGGTGCAGATCTTGTCAGGGCAAGTCTAATAACTGCAACCAGTGGCGTCAATAGGCTCTAAACTGGATTCAGGAAGGCGCGCAGCACAGGTTTAGGAGGGTCATCAGTGACAGAAAAAAGTTATCAATCGTCTTCTCTACCCACCTACGCGCGAAAGGAACTGCGGGAATTAGTTCGATCGCAGTTAAGAGCCCTGTTGGAAGAAGGAGACTTTAAAGGAGCAAAAGCGATTTTGCACCCGGTGCAGGAAGCGGACATAGCTGAAGCTATCGAAGGCCTGCCAGAAACCATGCAAGTAATAGCTTTCCGCTTGCTTTCCAAAGACGAAGCGATCGCAGTTTACGAATATCTCGACTCCAGCGTTCAGCAGTCCCTCTGCGAAAAATTCAAACGCCAAGAAGTGCTCGATATTGTAGACAAAATGTCCCCGGACGATCGCGCTAAACTCTTTGACGAACTGCCGGCAATATTAGTCCGCCGCCTCTTAGGTCAATTGAGCCCGACGGAACGGGAAGCTACGGCCCAACTTTTGGGTTACGAAGCCAGTACCGCCGGTCGGATCATGACCCCGGAATATATTTCTCTGAAAGAAAGCTTTACCGTCGCCCAAGCTTTAGACCGAATTCGCTCTTTGGCTAAAACTACCGAAACAATTTATTCTCTTTACGTCACCGACGCCGGACGCAGCTTGACTGGTATTTTATCCTTGCGGGATTTAGTCACTTCGCCCCTCGACAAAACTGTCGGCGAGATTATGACCCGCGACGTAGTTTCTGTTCAAACTGGCACGGATCAAGAAGAAGTAGCTAGGCTGATCCAGCGTTACGATTTTTTAGCTGTGCCCGTTGTAGACCGCGAACAGCGCCTGGTCGGGATCATTACAGTTGACGACGCGATCGACATTTTAGAACAAGAAGCAGCCAAAGATATTTATACCTTGGGCGGCGTCCAATCCGGCGGCGACAATTATTTTCAGACCGATTTAATCACCGTTGCCCGCAAAAGGGTCGTGTGGCTGTTTGTTCTGCTTTTAACGAATACTGTCACCGGCGCAATTATTCGAGCTCAAGAAGATATTTTGCAGCAAGTAGTCGCCCTAGCAGCCTTTATTCCTTTGCTGACTGGTACTGGAGGCAATGTCGGAGCTCAGTCCTCAACTGTTGTAATTCGCGGTTTGAACACTGACGAAATTACAGCAATGGGCCCGTTTCAAGTAATTCTTCGCGAGGGGATGGCGGGAGCGCTGCTAGGAGCTATATTGGGGACTGTAGCGACGGGCTGGGCTTACACTCTGCAAGGGAGTTTAGCAGTGGCGAGCGCGGTGGGGGTGAGTTTGTTTGCGATCGCAATTTTAGCTTCTATTGCCGGTTCCGCTCTGCCGTTTCTATTTGATGCTTTGGGTTTAGACCCTGCTTTAATGTCTGCTCCTTTTATTACCACCGCAGTTGATGTCCTCGGGGTCTTGATTTATTTCACTTTAGCTCGACTAATTTTGCAGATTTAATATATTTAATTAGATGGCTGTCAATAAAAAACTTAATCTGTTTTTCACCAGCGATCAATTCTGGGTCGGCGTGCGATTCCTTACGGGATAGCTGCGCTGGCGCGTGCTTTATTTTTACCAGCATACTTGCACCAGTTGAAAAAAAGAATGCAACTATAGGCCCGCGATCCCAACTACGAGCTCGATCGGTCATTCCACATCTAAAATCTAAAATCTAAAATCTAAAATGGTATTAGCCTATGTCATCATCCAATTCACAAACCAAAATCCAAAATCCCAAGTCGAGCAATTTGTTAGAAACTGCTGAAGTGGTTTTTCTGGCTGCCTCTGCTGTGGGATTGGCTGCTAGTTTGGTTTGGGGGCAGAGCGTTTATGCTCAAGGCGCGATCGTGATTTCGTTGGTGTTGAATTTTGTGAACCGGCAGAAGTTGCACAAGCAAGTTAAAGCAAGTACGGCGGCAACGTTCGATCGGGTAAATCAACAAGCAGTTACTACCGATCGCGCGATCGAGGAATTGCAACTTGCTGTTAATGCTTTAGACGAAGCTCTTTCTCAAACATCTCGCGAAAATCTCAATGTTGGGGCTGGAGAAAACGTACACTCTCTAATTTCAGCCATTGAGAACCTGCGCCAGCGACTAATAATTTTAGAAAAAACTATTAAAATGATTCAAAGCGAGATCGAACTCACCAGCCGCCAATTCAAACAGCGACCGGAGTTGCAACAAGTCGAAACCTTGACAACAATAATTCTGGACTTGCAGGAGTTTATCAACCAACTGCCGCAGTGGGGCAGTTTGCAGCAGCGGCAGCTAACAGAACTTCAGCAAAAAGTAGACAATGCTTTGGCTCAGCTATCTGAAGAAATTGCTGTGATTCCCAACCGCGTGCAGGAGGCGGTAGCTAGTCGCGGCGGGGAAATTAACCCACAGTTGGGTTCTGGTTTGAATGGCGATCGACCTAAAACCCAGAATGAGAAAATTCGCCAGAAATATCCCAGAGCTTATGTCAAGTGGAGTCAGGATGAAGACGAAAATTTGAAGAAAGAATATGCTAGCTGTCAAGAAATTGGGGAATTAGCTCAGAGATTTCAGCGACAGCCTGCTGCCATTCGTTCGCGGTTACAAAAATTAGGATTAATCGAATAATGGTAATTGGTAATTTGTAATTTGTAACCACAGAAAACAGACAAGCGTCAACAGTCAACTGACAACTGACCAATAATATCAAATCTGTTAGCATCGGAATTATTCCTATGTCTATTGTATTCATCTGTGTGAATCAGCGTCAATCCATTGTCATCTGCGGCCTGAGAAATTATCTTTTTTTTACCGCAGATACAGGCAGATAAACACAGATTAACGCAGATGAATGATGTCAATTCCGGTTGCACGATCCATGCGTGATTGTTGACTGTTGACTGGATTTGGCGCCCGACGATGCAACCGGAATTGATATAACAAAGCGATCGCCCTTTTTTTCAAAAGAGCGATCGCTTTGTTTCTTTATTCAGTACCGGCTGCCAACAGCAGGCCACTAACATCACATCTCAAGGCTTTTTAGCCTGGGTCTACCTCATTTTAGAAATCTTGGGGTAACAAAGAACTTAAACGCTCCAACAAAGGATCAGAATCCCGACGAGGAGCAACCTCAGCATCAGACACTAAATTATCCTCCGCCACAGACTCAGACTCAATCGGGCCAGGCTCTACTACTTTTGAAACTTGGGCAAAAGAAACTTGAGCAAACTTACTGTTAACACTCCCCTGCAACTGATCCAACTGCGCGCTGAGTTGACTCAGTTGATGTTCCAGTCCCTCCAAACGGCTTAATTCCTCTGCTGAAACATTGTGCTCAAACTCAGCAAATTTGGCCACAAGTTCAGCAATACGCTGTTCCAACCGTTGAAAGCTCTGTGTAGAGCTAGCAGACTCAGATACAGACAAAAACTGCCACAAAGCTTGCTTGCAGAGATTGCTGAAAGTCTGATATTTCGTGAAAGCCAACTCTTTTTCAATAGCGGCCAGCAAAGTTTGATCTGCAGCATCTTCCGTAAACGCCACCGAGAAATTTGCTTTATTTTTTGCCCACAGTGCCATAGGGTTCAAGCCTTAATGCGTTACTTTATCGTGGCTAGCTGAGCCTCAGCATAAATAAACTGTCCCAAAGCATTAGCTTTCCGAGAAGGCTGAGCCAAGTGAGCCTTAAGATTGGCGTCTTTAAGCAAAGGTTGCAGCACCTCCCAGAAAAACTCGCCGCCACCGCCAGTCAGAACCACATCCGTCACCCGTTCCGGCAGCCACTGCACCAAACGTTCGGACAGTTCGTTAGCGAAAGCCTCCCGCAAATCCTTAATAATCGGATCTAAATTAGTGGGCTTAGTCGCTCCTCTGGGACGGTAGAAACGTTGACCTTCTGGTTTATTCACCGCTTCCAGTAAAGACAGAGATTGAGGGTCTGCCCCCGGAATCTTTGAGGCAACTTGTTCGTAGAACTTGTTCATTGCGAAGGAATCGCTCTTAGAAGCCGCCCGGGCGAACCGGAAACGATCGACCATTAACAAATCGGTAGTTTGGTGTCCGATATCGACAACAGCTACCGACAGTTCGGGCAACTCCGGCGTAAACTCCTTGTTGTCTTGAGCCTCGCACCAAATCAGGCTGCCGAAGCCTTCGGGCATCACCCAAACGTGACTGATGTTAATATCCACACGCTCGCCGCGGTACACCAAAACGTGGGGAGAGCGCAGTTGGCTGATAATCTCTTCCTTTTCCTTCTCAAACTGATCCTGCGAATAAAACGGCAAACCCAGCACAACTGCTATTTCGCCCTTCATCTGGAAATATCCAGCACAGGAAAAAACCTTAACCAAAGCATCTACTACTTTCGACTGGTCGGCGCCGCCGAGATTAGCGCCAAAATCTGCCGCTAGTTGGCCGATCGCGTAGCCCTTGCCCTGGTACTCCAGCCACATATCCAACAGAGGGTCTGTTGCTTTCGACTCAAAGCTGCCGCCACGAACCTTTTCAACGGGCATAGCAGCCACGTTGGCAGGAATGAAAACAACGCTGCTCGGGTTGCGACTCACGCAGGCTTTAGTTGCCGTCCGACCCAAATCAGCACTAATAATCGATTTGTGAGAAGCGATCTTAGTCTGCTGCGTCAGCATAGCCGAATTAGGAACAAGCTGTCTAGTTGTCATTGAAATGTGTTACCTCACTGAGCCTCACCATTATCATGCCTTATCCCTTGACACTGCCACGCTTAAAGACAGTGGGTTTTGCGGCGATTCTTCTAACTCTACCTAGATCGGTATCGAAATCAGCACCAAACATTATATTCGGGACGATCGCCCTTACCGTAACTAACCTAACTTTTTCTGGAGCGATCGTGCTCGAAGCTCTGTTGCCTGAGAGTGCATTGTTAAGTTAAATTTAGTTAAGATTCTGAGTGTAAAATTTTGTCGCACTCCTCCGACACCGCGATCTTACCCGATCTGTCCCCAATTCAAGGCATCCGCATTTATGAAAATTTCTTGGCGAACTATACTACTTTGGACTTTACCCGCCTTAGTCATCGGCTTTTTCTTGTGGCAGGGGGCCTTTGCCCCATCCCCCGCAGAAATGACCAAGAACACCGCCAGCACCCGCCTGAGCTACGGTCGATTCTTAGATTACTTAAACGCCGGTCGAGTAACCAGCGTTGACCTTTACGACGGAGGTCGGACGGCTATTGTCCTAGCAGTCGATCCCGAACTGGACAATCACGAGCAGCGGTGGCGGGTGGACTTGCCCTCAAATGCCCCGGAACTGGTTTCAAGGCTCAGAGACTCCAAAATCAGCTTCGACACTCACCCGCTGCGCAACGACGGCGCTGTGTGGGGACTTTTAGGCAATCTAGTATTTCCCCTGTTGTTAGTAGGAGGGCTGTTTTTCCTCTTCCGCCGCGGTGGCAACGTTCCCGGCGGTCCGGGCCAAGCGATGAATTTTGGCAAATCCAAAGCTCGCTTTCAAATGGAAGCTAAAACAGGCGTACTGTTCGACGACGTAGCAGGCGTTGAGGAAGCCAAAGAAGAACTTCAAGAAGTGGTGACATTCCTCAAAAAACCCGAACGCTTCACCGCAGTCGGGGCGAAGATTCCCAAAGGCGTGCTGCTAGTGGGCCCTCCCGGAACCGGTAAAACCCTGCTGGCAAAAGCGATCGCAGGCGAAGCCGGCGTGCCTTTCTTCAGCATCTCCGGTTCGGAATTTGTCGAAATGTTCGTCGGTGTGGGCGCTTCCCGCGTTCGGGACTTGTTCAAGAAAGCTAAAGAAAATGCTCCTTGCATCATCTTTATCGATGAAATCGATGCAGTGGGCCGCCAGCGCGGCGCCGGTATCGGCGGGGGTAACGACGAACGGGAACAAACCCTGAACCAGTTGCTGACGGAAATGGACGGTTTTGAGGGCAATACTGGCATTATCATCATTGCTGCCACGAACCGCCCCGACGTGCTCGACTCAGCGCTGCTGCGTCCGGGACGTTTTGACCGCCAAGTTAGCGTAGATACGCCGGATATCAAAGGCCGCTTGGAAATTTTGGAAGTTCACGCGCGCAACAAGAAGCTGTCTGCTGAGATTTCTTTGGAGGCCATCGCCCGCCGGACTCCTGGTTTTACGGGCGCTGATTTGGCTAACTTGCTCAACGAAGCTGCTATTTTAACCGCCCGCCGCCGCAAAGAAGCGATTACGATGCTCGAAGTTGACGATGCAGTCGATCGCGTGGTAGCAGGTATGGAAGGCACTCCTTTGGTGGACAGCAAGAGCAAGCGCTTGATTGCTTACCACGAAATCGGCCACGCGATCGTCGGTACAATCATTCAAGCCCACGATCCCGTTCAAAAAGTTACCTTAGTACCTCGCGGACAGGCCCGCGGCTTGACTTGGTTCATGCCCAGCGAAGACCAAGGTTTGATTTCAAGATCGCAAATTTTAGCCCGCATTAGCGGTGCTTTGGGTGGCCGCGCAGCCGAAGAAGTAGTTTTCGGCGATGCCGAAGTAACCACCGGTGCCGGCAACGACTTGCAGCAAGTAAGCGGCATGGCGCGGCAAATGGTGACTCGCTACGGGATGTCTACTTTGGGCCCGATCGCCCTGGAAGCTCAGCAAAGCGAAATTTTCCTCGGCCGCGACTTCACGGCGCGATCGGAATATTCCGAAGAAATTGCCTCTCGGATTGACTCACAAGTGCGGGCAATTGTCGATACCTGCTACGAGGAAGCCCGCCGAATTATTCGCGAAAATCGCGCCGTAATCGATCGCTTAGTCGATTTGTTGATCGAAAAAGAAACCATCGACGGCGAAGAGTTCCGGCTAATTGTCGCTGAATACACTTTTGTTCCTGAAAAAGAACAATACGTTCCTCAGCTTTAAGACTTGTTTAAAGATTAGGGACGCGGCGGCAATGCCGTGTCTTTAAAAAGTAGGGACGCAGCACTATTTCCACGTCCCTACTTTTCTCTTAAACTGTCAATAATATTAAACCGCCCATAAACGCCCATTAACGCAGATGAATACTACATTTGCCATACATACTAAGAATTCGTCTTTTTTTTAAATAGCAAGTTTTATTTTTGTTGGTGTCAATACTTTGAGCGCCCGCCCGGAAAAATGAAAATGTTTTGTAGATATTTGCATTGACTCCAGCAGCGTTGGATTAAGCAAATCCGATATTCCCGGTGCTCCCTGTTATCCAGTCAGAACTATTTTAGGAACTCAACAGTTTAGTAACAAGAAATTGTTGGCGCAAATGGAAGTTGACTGCAAGCAACGACAGTTTAGAACTGTCAGAGTTAGCCAAGATGGCGAAAATTGGTCGAATTTCGATCCGAGATGGACTTTAGTCGATCGCAACTCATCTTTGTCTCGGCTGGTTGACCAAAATAATGGGATTCAAGCCCCGTCCTTTTAGGACGGCTTTTTCTTGTTTGTGCTACAATTTTGATGTAGAGTTTTTCCACGTCAAATGTTTGTTTTAGAGTTTAAGGCAAAAGGGAAAACAACTCAATACTCAGCGATAGACGAGGCAATTAAGACTGCTCAATTCGTTCGGAATAAATGTGTCCGCTATTGGATGGATAACCGAGGGGTGGGGCAGAAAGACTTGTATCGTTATAACACTGCATTGAGGGCTGAGTTTCCATTTGTTAACGCTTTGAACTCTCATGCTTGCCAAGCTTCTGTCGAGAGAGCGTATTCTGCGATCGTTCGATTCTACGACAATTGCAAAAAGGCTATCCCAGGAAAGAAAGGCTACCCGAAGTTCAAGAAGAATTGTCGCTCGGTTGAGTACAAGACATCAGGGTGGAAACTTTCAGAAACTCGGAAACAAATCACCTTTACCGACAAAAAAGAAATTGGCAAGCTTAAGCTAAAAGGAACGTGGGATTTAAACTTCTACCAACTAGACCAGATCAAACGGGTTAGATTGATTCGTCGTGCTGACGGCTACTATGTCCAGTTTTTAATCAGTGCAGAGAACAAGGTAGAAACAAAACCAACAGGAAAGACGATTGGTTTGGATGTTGGACTTAAAGAGTTCTACACCGATTCCAATGGTCACAGCGAAGCTAACCCTAAATTTTATCGAACAAGCGAGAAGCGTCTTAAGTTTAGACAACGCCGTGTTTCTCGCAAGAATAAAGGCTCTACCAACCGAAAGAAAGCCATTAATAGATTAGGACGAGTCCACCTCAAAATAAGTAGGCAACGTGAAGAACACGCTAAGAAAATAGCGCGTTGCGTAATCCAATTTAACGATTTGGTCGCTTATGAAGATTTGAGGATTAAAAACTTAGTTAAAAATCACTGTCTTGCCAAGTCGATTAATGATGCAGGTTGGTATCAATTCAGGAAATGGTTAGAGTATTTTGGAGTCAAATTTGGCAGGGTAACGGCTGCCGTTAATCCTGCCTATACTTCTCAGGAATGTTCTAATTGTGGTGTAGTAGTCAAGAAATCTCTATCCATAAGAACCCATATTTGTCAATGTGGATTCGTTTTAGATAGAGATTGGAACGCAGCTATAAACATTCTGAATTTAGCCTTGGGTACTACGGGTCACGTAGGAACCTGGATTTTAAATCCGAACGCTTCAGGAGATTCGACCTCTACTCATGCTGGAGAGATCTTGTATGAGCAAGTTGGGTCTATGAATGAAGAATCCCCACGCCTTTAGGCTGGGGAGTGTCAATATACTTGTCAATTGGCGATCGCAGAACAATAGAATAAATAAGTAGACCCAGAAAAAAAACCGATCGCCTATATCTTCAAACCTTGCCCCTTGCGGGTTTTGTCTGAAAAGAAGCGGTTTCAATCACCTAGTGTTAATATTACACTCAATCTAAAATCTAAAATCTAAAATCGGATGACAAACCCCACCGAATATCGGCAAAGACGCGAACAGTTAATGGCAAAAATTGGCAGCGGGACGGCGATATTTCGCAGCGCGCCCGCAGCCGTCATGCACAACGATGTAGAATACGCATACCGACAAGATAGCGATTTTTTCTACTTAACTGGTTTCAATGAAGCGGAGGCGGTAGCAGTGCTCGCGCCGCACCACGAAGAACACAAATTTGTTTTGTTTGTGCAGCCAAAAGACTTGGAAAAAGAAACTTGGCACGGTTATCGCGCCGGAGTAGAAGGCGCTAAGGAATTGTACGGCGCGGATGAAGCTTTCCCCATCGCCGAACTTGCGGAAAAATTGCCGAAATATTTAGAAAAAGCCGATCGAATATACTATCACTTCGGGCGCGATCGTACTTTCGACCAAACAGTCCTCAATCACTGGCAGCGCTTGATGGCAACCTACCCCAAACGTGGCACAGGCCCGACAGCAGTCGAAGATTCCAATATCATTTTACACCCGATGCGGCTGGTGAAAAGCGAAACTGAATTAGCATTAATGCGAAAAGCCGCTAATATCTCAGTTGCAGCGCACAACCGCGCCCAAGAATTCGCCAAACCTGGCAGGTACGAATATGAAATTCAAGCTGAAATAGAACATACTTTTGGCTTAAATGGCTGCACTTCCGCTTACCCTTCAATTGTTGCATCCGGTTACAATTCCTGCGTCCTCCACTACATGGAAAACAACCGCCAAATGCAGGAAAACGATTTGTTGCTAATAGATGCCGGTTGTGCTTGCGACTACTACAATGCTGATATTACTCGCACCTTTCCTGTTAGCGGCAAATTTACGACTGAACAACAGATAATTTATGACTTAGTTTTGCAATCACAATTGCAGGCAATTAGTCAAGTATATCCGGGAAATCCTTACAGCAAAATTCACGAAACAGCAGTGCGCGTTTTGGTGGAAGGTTTAATGGATTTAAAACTTTTGGTGGGCGACATTGAAGAGATAATTAAAGAAGAGAAATACAAGCCATTTTATATGCACCGCACTGGTCATTGGCTGGGATTGGACGTGCACGATGTCGGGGTTTATCAGTACGGCGAAAATCCGCAAGTTTTGCAGCCAGGACAAGTGCTGACTGTGGAACCGGGGATTTATATTTCTCCTTATATTAAACCCGTTGAAGGACAGCCGGAGGTTCCTGAAAAATGGCGCGGTATTGGCGTGAGAATTGAAGATGATGTTTTGGTGAGACTTGAGGGCCAGGAAGTGTTGACGGCGGGAGTTCCTAAATAAAGGTAGAAGGCTTTGGGCACAAGTCAATCGATTTTAGATTTTAGATTTTAGATTTTAGATTGACCCCACGGATAAATTCGGGGGGCAAGTTTCTCGGATACAGGTTTTTTATTTCTCCACGGATGAATCCGGGGGCTTGTATCCTGGATGCTTTCGGTCGAGAAAGATTGACTGCTTAAGTTGGCAGTAAAGGCTTGAGCTTTGTTAGTATTAACTTGAAAAAGCTCAAGTCCGCAACTGGCAAACCTAGAGCAATTATGTGTATTGATCCTACCAAGATCGATCGACCTCTCGAAACTTGCGAAGCATTAGTAGCAGAGCAAGAAGCAAAAATTCGGCAACTTGAAGAGGATTTGCAGCAGCAGAGAGAATTGTGCCAGAATTTAGAAGCACAACTCAAAGCAGTCGAGAATGCTGGCTTTTCGGGTTCGGCAACTGAAGTTGATATCACCGAGGACGATCGCATTCGGTTAATCGCATCTCTGGAAAAAAGCCAGGAAATGTACCGAACTCTCATCAAACATTATCCGAATGGATCGGTGTTTTTGTTCGATCGCGATTTGCGCTATACTCTGGTTGACGGTCAAGGTTTGGCAGCAGTTGGTTTGTCCAAAGAACAGTTGGAAGGCAAAACGCTGTGGGAAGTATCGCCACCTGAAGATTGGTCACTTTTTGAGACTAAATATCGCGCCGCTTTGGCAGGAAAAGAGAATACTTTTGAATATAAATACCGCGATCGCATTTATTCAAAAACAATTGCTCCCGTCAAAAACGACCGGGAAGAAATTTTTGCAGGCATGGTCGTTACTCAAGATATCACTGAAAAAAAACAGGCAGAAATAGGGCTGCAAGAAATCAAAAATCAGCTAAAAATTAAATATCAAAAGCGCACTGAAGACTTGAAAGCAGCCAACAATCAATTGCGGGAAGAAATTATCTATCGCTGGCGCGCCGAAGAAGCTTTGCGGGAAAGCCAGGAACAGCTAGAATTGTTTTTCTCTCAATCTTTAGATGGCTTTTTCTTTATGATGCTCGACGAACCGATGCAATGGGACAATACCGTTGACAAAGAAAAAGTCTTGGATTACGTATTTGCTAACGGGCGGGTAACGAAGGCAAACGATGCTTTGATAGCTCAATACGGAGGTACTAGGGAAGAGTTTATTGGCCGGACGCTTTACTCTTTATTCTCCCACAACTTGACTGGCGGCAGAGAGATAATCAGGCAATTTTTTGATGCTGGCAGAATTCACATCGAAAATGAGAATCGCAAGTTGGACGGGGTTCCAGTTTGGATGGAAGGCGACTATATTTGCATTTACGATTCCCGGGGCAGAATCGTCGGGTATTTTGGCGTGCAGCGCGATATTAGCGATCGCAAAAAAACAGAAGCAGCACTGAAAGAAAGCGAAGAAAGGTTCCGACAGCTAGCAGAAAACATTGAAAGCGTGTTTTGGATGGTAAACGTTCAACCCCAGGAAATTATTTATATCAGTCCGGGTTACGAAAAAATTTGGGGCAGAACCTGCGCTGATTTGTATGGTTACAGACGCTTTTTTGCAGAGTCCCTCCATCCAGAAGACCGCGATCGCGTTATTGCTACCTTGACTAAACCAATTGAGTCGGAAAACGAGACAGAATATCGAATTGTTAGGCCGGACGGCGAAATTCGCTGGATTCGCGATCGGGCTTTTCCGATTAGAAATCAAGCGGGTCAAGTTTACCGCATTGTTGGCATTGCAGAAGATATCAGCGAAGGCAAACAGGCAGAAAAAGCCATCCGCGAAAGTGAAGAACGCTTCCGCCAGCTAGCAGAAAATATCCAAGATTCCTTTTGGCTACTTTCTGCTGAATTCACCGATTTATTGTATCTGAGTCCAGCTTACGAACAAATCTGGGGGCGCAGCAGGGAAGAATTGTATGCCGAGCCCTTAAAATTGCTTGAGTGGGTGCATCCAGAAGATAGACACCTGTTGGAAGAGGCAATGACGCGAGTGTTGCAGGGCGAGTCCACCAGTACCGAATATCGGATTTTTCTGCCAGACGGCACAATTCGCTGGGTGTGCGATCGAGCTTTTCCCATTTACGATGAATCAGGCAAAATTTACCGCATCGCGGGTATTGGCGAAGATATCAGCGATCGCAAATGTACCGAGGCCCGCATCCAAGCAGCACTCCGCGAAAAAGAAGTATTGCTCAAAGAAATTCACCACCGAGTCAAAAATAATATGCAGGTAATTTCCAGCTTGCTGCAACTTCAAGCTCAATACATTGAAGACGAACCGACGCTAGCTTTATTTGAAGAAAGCCAGACCCGTATCCATTCAATGGCTCTGATTCACGAGCAACTGTATCAATCCGAACATCTCGATCGCATCGACCTCCCCCCCTACGTCCAAAACTTGGTTGCTAATTTGTATCAATCTTTTGGTTGCGGCAACACTGCCATCCAATTCAATCTCAACATTGACCCAATTTATTTAAACATAGAAACAGCAATTCCTTGCGGTTTAATTATTAACGAACTGGTTTCTAATTCCTTGAAATATGCTTTTGCCCAAAGTTTAGTAGGTGTAATTAATATTGACTTTCATAAAATAAACTCTCAGGAATTTCAATTAATTATTCAAGATAATGGTAGCGGATTTCCGGCGGGTTTCGACGTAGAAAATGCAGAAACATTAGGATTGCGATTAGTGAGAATGTTGACTTACCAATTAGAGGCGACTATTGCCATTGACAGTCAGTGTGGAACCTGCTACAATATAATATTTCAAGAGTTAAATTATCGGCAGCGCATTTAACGAAAAATGAACCCTATAAAAATTTTGGTTGTAGAAGACGAAGTTATTGTAGCCCAAGACATAGCAGGGCGATTAAAAAAACTGGGATATGCAGTAACAGCTACAGTTTCTTCAGGAGAAGAAGCAATTCAAAAAGCTAGAGAAAACCAGCCGGATTTAGTGTTAATGGACATCGTGCTTAAAGGTGACATGGACGGGGTAACAGCGGCAGAAAAAATCAGAACTAATATGAATGTGCCGACAGTATTTTTAACAGCTTATGCCGACGATAAAACGCTGCAAAGAGCGAAACTTACAGATCCATTCGGTTACATTATAAAACCATTTCAACAAAATGATTTACGGGTGGCGATCGAGATTGCCCTGCACAGACACGAAATCGAAACTAAGATGCAAGAAGCTCTTAAAGCTGCGGAAGCAGCTAGAGAGTCGCTGGAAGAAAAATCGCACCGCCAAAACCATTATATTTCAATGGCCGCTCACGAATTGCGCAACCCGCTCAACGCGATTTTAATCTCTGCGGAACTTCTAGAGGTCGCTCGAACTCGCAGGAGTGACGAATCCCAAGTTAGAACGCTGCGACTGGTGCACTCAGCTACCCAAAAGATGAACCAGCTAATCGACGATATGCTATTCATGGGTCGCGCAGAAGCAGGCAAACTCAAATGCAATCCATTACCGATAAATTTAATTGAATTTTGTCAAGACTTGCTCGATCAATTGCAGTTAGGAAATGAAGCCAAGCACAAACTAACATTAATCCCCTCAAATGTTACCAGCGCGATATTAGATCAACAATTGCTGCACGGCATCCTCTCTAACTTAATTGTCAATGCCATCAAATATTCCCCAAACGGCGGGCAAGTCACCTTGGAATTGGAATACCGTCAAGCAGGCGAGGTAGACAAAGAAGCTATTTTCTGCTTCTCTCCTGAGTGTTTGTTGACCAATTCCCCATTTACAAATATTCACTCTCCCTTACTAATTATGCGGGTCCGAGACGAAGGGATCGGCATCCCAGAAACCGAAGTAGGGAAAATATTTGAAATCTTCTACCGCTGCCAGAATACGGGAAAGATTAAAGGTAATGGTTTGGGATTAACAATTGTTAAAAAAGCTGTGGAATTGCAAGGAGGTGCGATCGGCTGCGAAAGCAAAGTCGGCGTTGGTACAACCTTCACAGTCGCGCTTCCTTACGTTGCCCTTTCCTGCAGAATTAAGTGAATCTATAGCCTTTCTCTGTAACATGAGGTGCTCTCGCGGGCATAGGGCATGGGGCATGGGGCATGGGGCATAGGGCATAGGGCATAGGGCATAGGGCATAGGGCATACCTCAC
>JAUBOM010000315.1:0-2501 GCA_036700245.1 Microcoleus vaginatus BM001213989 | reverse complement strand
TGTTCTAATTCCTCACCCTTAAGCTGGATGTTAGAGTCGATAAGGGCATTGCTACCCCTATCTCTCCTTCAGAACGGAACGTGAAACTTTCGCTTCATTCCGCTCCTCAATAATTCCATCCTTGTTATGGATACGATTTAAAACGGTTTATCGTCATGGTTCTTGTGGAGGGAACCATCTGATGCCGTCTTTGTGTCGTGACAATGCTTGTGTAGAATTTGAAGGTTATCATAGGTATCTTTTCCACCTAATGATGTTGGTTTAATGTGGTCAACTTCTACAATATCTATACTCGTAAAGTATAAATCACAGTGAGGACAAATACCTTTTTGCTGCTTGATTAGTTTTGACACCCTGGTAGGTGTTTCTGGGTATTCTCCTCTTCGCTTACTCCAATAAATCCAGTCTCCATTGTACGGAGTAAAATTACCCTTGACTTTGACGTGCCTTACAATTGGCGTGTCTGAGTGTCGGTTCAATTCTAGTCCATCTTCGGTTCTGAAACACCAATTTCGGTTGCCTACTGTTCGCCAGTATTTGTCCTTTTTGATGTTACCTTTCCCCCTTCTTCTTGCCCAGGCTCTTAATTTCTGATAGGTTAGCATATCTACCTTTGAGAAGGTTGCCTTGCTAACTTGTGCGGAATAATAGTTTGACCAGCCCCTAATAATTGGGTTCAGCTTGCTAATTAAAGCAGCTTGTGGGGCGGTTTTATGGGAATCTATTACCTCGGCTATCTTGGCTAGGTGGGCTTTGACTTTCGGTTTGGAGGGGGTGATTAGTGTGTTAAATCCTAGCTTAGTTCCGTGTCCGTTTTTGGCACATCTGTAGTTACCTACTTTGTACTGTTGTACGTGAAACCCTAGAAACTCAAACCCAACATTTCCATTTATTTCGTTGAGGGTGTGGGTTAGTCTAGTCTTACTTGGTTTTAACTCCAGTCCTATGTCACTTAACCAATGTTCAATTATCTTTTGACAGGTTTGTACTACTTCTAAATCTTCGTGCATTATCACGAAATCGTCGGCGTATCGGATTAAATTAAGGGATTTGCGGTTTTTCACCTTATCCCCTCCTTTTGCTTTTAGCGTTTCCGCATATTGCTTAATCCGTTCCTCCATACCATGTAAGGCAATATTAGCCAATAGTGGCGATATGATGCCTCCCTGTGGTGTACCCTCATTAGTATTGGAGAAATTGTCGTCGATCATCACTCCTGCCTTGAGCCATGCTTTCAGTTGCCGTCTCAGGGTAGGGTATGTTTTTACCTTGTCTAAAAGTGTTTTATGGTCTATGCGGTCGAAGCATTTGGCAATATCAGCATCAAGCACATATTTGGTTTTCTGTCTGATATTGTTGTATATTGCTCCTATCGCATCGTGACAAGAACGCCCTGGTCTAAAGCCGTATGAGTTAGGCTCAAATTTTGCCTCCCATTCAGGCTCTAACGCTATTTTTACAAGCGCTTGCAATGCGCGGTCGTCTATTGTGGGTATTCCTAATTGTCGTTTTTCATTACTTCCGGGTTTAGGTATCATTACCCTTCTAGTGGGTTTTGCCTTTCCAGTAAGTTTCAAACGACTAACTAAGGTTGTACGTTGCTTTGAGGTCAATGTTTTCACACCATCCACACCAGCCGTATTTTTACCTTGATTGTCTTGTGTTACCCGACGTACCGCGAGACACTTTGCTGACCAAGACCTAATCAAAGTCTTTTGAAGTTTGCGAACTGCTTTAGCATCGCCACGTTCACTCGCTTGATAGATTCTCTTTTGCAACTTAAAAGTTACCCTTTCTAGCTTGCGCCAGTTAAGGTCTTTCCATTCCACCGTCTGATTATTCAGCGTTTTAGACATATTCATTGCTACTAAAAACTCCATCTTTGGAATTACCGTGTATCTGTCAGCATATCTCTACCATTACGATAAAGCCTTCGCTTCTGATACAATCCCGTCCCTTTAAATCATTCATTAGCTACTTACTGGATTTCGACCTCTCCAGAGATTTAAAAGGATTACTTCGTTCCGATTACACATTCTTGAATCTTTAGCGTGATGCTATCCACCGGGTTTCTGGGTAATGCTTATAGGTCGATTCAACAGTCGCCTATACCCTATCCTTACCTTTTGGCTTGGTGTTAATCAGTCTTTACCGTGTTTCTAAACGGGTTTATACTTGATTCAGCCGTTACACCATTCGATATAACGATGGTTCAAACACATCTTTGCTTGCGCTACGCATGGATTCTTACTCGACAGTTACCGGGTTCGGCTCCTAGTAGTTCTGCCTTTTATTCCCGCTTTAATCTATTAGTTGCTACTTAATAAACTAGGGAATATGCTTTCACCGCTGCATCTGCGGGGTAGGTTTCGCACCTACTTGTATAATCAGTTGTCAGAAGCCTTACTGGGTAAGACTTAAGCTAACCGTCCCCAGGGTTTTACTACCCTTTTAGGTTAAACGAATCGCACGGTGAAATTATCGTAGAGGGGCAGCGATGG
>JAUBOM010000314.1:0-2508 GCA_036700245.1 Microcoleus vaginatus BM001213989 | reverse complement strand
TCAACACCACCCCCACAGGCGCCACCACCCCCACCTTCGCCCCCACAGTAGACTTCCCCACTGAGATTTGGCCCCAATCAGTCAGCATCGGCGACCTCAACGGCGACGGTTCACCAGATGTAGCAACGGCGAACAGCTACAACGGCACCATCTCCATCCTCATCAACACCACCCCCACAGGCGCCACCACCCCCAGCTTCGCCCCCAAAGTAGACTTAAACACTGGGAGTCTCCCCTATTCAGTCAGCTTCGGCGACTTCAACGGCGACGGTTCACCAGATGTAGCTGTGGCGAACCGTAACAACACCATCTCGATCCTCATCAACACTACCCCCACAGGCGCCACCACCCCCAGCTTCGCCCCCCAAGTAGACTTAGACACTGGGTCCGCCCCCTTGAAAGTCAGCATCGGCGACTTCAACGGCGACGGTTCACCAGATGTAGCAACGGGGAACGCTGACAACACCATCTCCATCCTCCTCAACACCACCGCAACAGGCGCCACCACCCCCAGCTTCGCCCCCAAAGTAGACTTCCCCACTGGGGATGGCCCCATTTCATTGAGCATCGGCGACTTCAACGGCGACGCGAAACCAGATGTAGCTGTGACGAACTACTTCAACAGCACCACCATCTCCATCCTCCTCAACAACACCCCCAAAGTCAGCATCGCAGCCGGCACTACCCCCACCGAAACAGGCCCCACTAATGGCACATTTACTATTACCCTCGATACTCCCGCCCCTGAAGGCGGTTTAGTCGTCAACTTCGACACCACCGGCAGTACCGCCGCTAACCCCAGTCACTACTCCTTAAGTGCGGGTACGAATATCACGGCTGTGACTGCCAACACTTTCACCATTGCCGCCGGTGCAACCACCGCCGTTCTCAATGCTGTCCCCGTCGATGATGCTATCATCAACCCAGAGGAAACAATCAAAGTTAACGTCACTGCCGATACCAACAATTGGAACTACTTTCTCGATCCAGTTGTTGCGAATACAACTGCGACACTGACAATTACCGACAACGACGACTTCCCCACAGTCAACCTCTCAGTTTCCCCAGCCACAAGTACAGAAACAGGAAGTCCAACTATCACCGTCACCGCCACAGCATCCAGCGCAGTTGTCGGAGATCAAACCGTTGAAGTTAATCTTTCAGGAACAACCACGGATGACGACTTCACAGAGGAAATTCCTGCTAGCATTACCATTGCTGACGGTGAAACCACAGGTTCATTTACCGTTAATATCAATGATGATGAACTGGTAGAAGGAAGTGAAACAGGTACATTCACAATCTCGAATCCTTCTAGCGGTATTGTTTTGGGAACTACGACAACAGGTGACGTGGCAATTACCGACAACGACGACTTCCCCACAGTCAACCTCCTCGTTTCCCCAGTCACAATTACAGAAATAGGAAGTCCAACTATCACCGTCACCGCCACAGCATCCAGCGCAGTTGTCGGAGAGCAAACAGTAAATGTTGCACTTTCAGGTACAGCCATTTCTGCCGACTTTATGGGGGAAATTCCTGCTAGCATTACCATTGCTGACGGTGAAACCACAGGTTCATTTACCGTTAATATCAATGATGATGAACTGGTAGAAGGAAGTGAAACAGGTACATTCACAATCTCGAATCCTTCTAGCGGTATTGTTCTGGGAACTACGACAACAGGTGAGGTGACAATTACCGAGGACGACTGCATCTGCGATGACATTGACTATCCCAACTTAAACCAACCGAATACGGTTAAAAACACCATAGTCGGTGGCTCGCTAATTCAAATAGGCACTGCCCAAAACGATGAATTCCTAGGCAGCAACAGCGGCAATATATTCGATGCTAAATCAGGGGATGACAACTTATATGGTGGCGATATTGGCGATATCCTCAACGGGAACAAAGGCAAGGATTTTATCAGCGGTGGTAACGGTGATGACATCCTATCTGGAGATGAAAATAATGACATTATTCTGGGCGACTTGGGTGAGGATTTAATCTGGGGAGGCAAAGGCAATGACTCCCTAAATGGTGGCGAAGGTAATGACCTGATTCGGGGTGAGGAAAATAATGACTTCATCGATGGTGACATGGATAATGACACCTTATTTGGAGGCAAAGGTGAGGATATCATGCTGGGTAGTCAAGGTGACGACTACCTGTTTGGAAACCAGGGCTCGGATACCATCTGTGGCGGTGAAGGTAATGATTTAATCAGTGCTAACGAACAAGCAGATATCCTGGGGGGGTGTGAAGGAAATGATACCCTGTACGGAGGCGAAAACAACGATACTCTCACTGGTGGTCAAGGTGATGATATTCTTTACGGAGAATTGGGCAATGATAGTTTAACTGGCGGTAGCGGCAATGATATCTTTGTCTTAAATTCAGGTCAAGGATTTGACCGGATTGCTGATTTTATAGTCGGTCAAGATTTGATGGGATTAAGCGGAGGTTTGAGCTTTGGTCAGTTAGAAATATCTCAAAATACTCGGG
>JAUBOM010000076.1:36863-38260 GCA_036700245.1 Microcoleus vaginatus BM001213989 | reverse complement strand
GGATGTAGCGGCAGCGTTCGCGTTGCTGACTTGCCCTTAGTTGTCGCTTTCCGCAACGTGACTGACCCCCCAACAATGTCCTGAGTTGTTAAAGGTAACGCCTCTGAAATGCGGCAGGCGCAGTAAAAAGTTACAGCAAACAAAAGCCTGTCCCTTGCTGTAATAAAACCCCGGTCAAACAGTCGGTCAATTTCTGCGGGCGTCAAAATCTTAGCGCGCCCATTCCCAAGAACCTTCATGGCGCAGCCTTGAGGGGTAAATTCCTTCATTATTGGACGAAAGGACTCTTACGTCAAGTAGGCTAACTGGCTTCTATTCTTTGATGGCCAACCAAATCCGGCTCAATCGCTTTCTGGGCAATCGGAGGCGCTTGTTGCAACTCACTTCCTGCTTATTGCTATTCAACTGACTCGAATTCTCGGGAAAGTCGATAATCGGCAAGGTAGCGATCGCGTCTATGAGGTCTCTGAAGGTAACAGGTTCAAGGGCTGTCATAACAGCACGATCAAATATAAGTTGCGCTCGTAACGAGTAGAGTATAATATTTTTTGATTCAAATTGCAAGTTTTTTTCCTATCTTTGCTCCTCCTTAATAAAAAATTATGAATATTTGGGAAAAGGGCTTCCCTCACTCATGCAAAAAAAAATGCCATTGCAGGAAGCGAGCAAAAGCATTCTTATAAGTTTCGCAGGGTAAACGAGCCTGCTGGTTAATTGGTTGGTGAGCGAAACTTTTCGATCGCCACTCTTAACGCCGAGCGCGCACTTTTTGTTCAATAAATACAAGGCTAAGGCTCAATCCCTAAAGGCTAATCGACAAGTGTTAGACCTAGTACATAAGCGCAACAACCGCGTTTCTAACTATCTTCACATAGCAATGCACTCCCATTGCACGGAAAAAAACCCCGCATAGCTTTTCTCCGAAAGCGGATTAAGCGCGGTCTGTATCGGTCTGGTACTGGTAAATTAATCAATGCCGATGTCGAACGTATTAAAGCTGATTTATTACCAAATATGCGCTCGCTCGCTCGCGCGAACCCTTGAGGTTAATCTTGCGATTGTTCATTTTTCCCTTCAGGACTAATCGTGCGCGTGCGATCACTAGCTTGTTGGTGTTCAGTCTGGTACGACGAAGCCGCCTTAGTTAATAAATACGCCACCAGAGAACTCAGGGAACGCTGCTCGCTCTGGGCCCATACTTCCAACACTTGCTTGACTTCCTTGTCCAGGTAGGCAGTAATTACGTCTGCCTTTCTTCGGCTTGGCACTTTTATATCAATCTCTACTACTCCTGTCATCTTACCGCTTGCAAAGCTAAAAACAGTTTGTTACAGTAGATAGCAGTAAGTTACTGTAACAAACTGCTTGAAATCAAAACCAACAGTACAGGCCCACAA
>JAUBOM010000076.1:0-36763 GCA_036700245.1 Microcoleus vaginatus BM001213989 | reverse complement strand
TCAAAGCCAGCATTACTGACTCACAATCAAAGCCAGCATTACTGACTCACAATCAAAGCCAGCATTACTGACTCACAATCAGCTCCACTGGCTCCCAAAACAAAAAAGCTGGCCCGCGAAGACCAGCTCACATTAAATAAGTTAAGGACAATCTATCATGTTTCACTCATCCCCGGACACCAGTGTCGATGTGGAAACCGTCCAAACTCTTGACAGAGGTGCGTTCTCTTCCACGGACATCCCCAAAAGCCTCAAAAAATACCCCGACTCTAGTTCCACCAGTCCCGAAACCATTGTTGAACTAGAAAAACAAACCTCCGAAATCCGCACTAGCTACCGCACCGTCAGCGTTGCCCTATTCGAGTTCGGGGACAAACTGCTGGCACTCAAAGAAAAAGTCAAAAAAGCTCGATTGAAGTGGTCAGACTGGCTCCAGTATCATTTTCCCGATACTAACAAACAAACTAAAGACGCAATGGCGATCGCCCGCATTTGTCGGCAGTTAAGAGATACGGAGTGCCACCTAGTCGAAAAAATGCGCGGTTGGGGAACCCCCGTCATCGCCGTTCTTTGTCGAGGTGGGATCGAACTCGTCAAAAAGTTTCTGTCTGAAAACGACAACCCCGTGGGATGGACTGTGAAAGCTGTCAAAACTTTCGTACAGCAGTGGAAACAGCCCAACGGCTGCAACAGCAAGCGCAAGCAATCAACAAGAAGTGTCGCCCCCAAAAGTGCAAAACCAAATTTTGAACCCGCCCCCGGCTCCACCACCAACCGCGGACTGATTCTTGAACTAGCCCGTTTGCGGAAGCTGAAAGCCACGCTGAACGAAGAATTGGACGTTTCAGTCACAAAAGAAGTCAGGGACAAGCTCAAACAAGACATTTTGCACGCTGACATCAAGATTGAGAGGGCAATCGAGCTCCTCATTGAATCATCAACACCTGCTGCCACCTCAAACCATCAACCTGAAACGGATGCAGCCGAAAGCCAGTTAGAATCCAGCGTGCAAATTGAAGAACAACTGCGACAAGAAAACACATCTCTCAAAGCCAAACTAGAGCAACTGGAAACGCAACAGCACTTCAATTCAAACCCGCACTCTCCTAAAGTCACTGCCGCGAGAGAACAATACCAATTGCAAATGAGCGCTCTCATAGTTCAGCTAGAACAACAGCAGCAAGAAAACGCCAGACTACTACAGCTATTCCAAGAGAAAGAAGCCTTCTGGGTACAGAGTGTAAGCGAAAGCTGGCGAACCCAAAAACAAGCACTAGAACATAAAATTGCCGAATTGGAAAAAGCCCTACAACAGAAAAAAAGCACCGCTGTTGACCCGTCAAATGATGTGACTGCCAACAGGGAGCTAACGAGAGAAACCCGATGACATAGTAAGAATTACCCAACACAGCGCCGAAGCCGACGCCGGCAAAATCGGTAGATTTGATTGTCTATCAATACATGAAAAGAATCAGATCGAGCGAGTTCCCGCAACGTAATTTCAGGCGTTTGAGAGCCTTCTTTACCATTCCTGAGCGGGCTAGCAGTGCGCGCCCTACAATTGAGTCTGTGCGTCTAGGACTATCAAAAAACTGATAGCCTAGCCAGAGTAGGGCTTTGAGAATAGTTCGTCAAATATAGATTCCAATTGATTGATTTAAGGAAATATCGCGCTGCAATTTCTTTATCAAGAAATTGACCTAAAAACCTATCAAAACAAATCTGTTGCAGTTGATGCACAGTTAAGGACTCATGTCAATCTCAAAAGGAAAGCGAGATTTGATTTCGGCCCTGCCACTAAAACATTTGAATGATATGCCAGCTTCAATTGAGTTGCCCGCAAGTTTTGCCAAAATTCATCCCTCGCGCTTTGAGTGCGGCTTTAGGGTGCGCTGGGCTGATGTTGGTGAAGAAGGTGACTGGGGAATAGTTATTGGCAAATTTTACAACTACGAACAGCGCCGTTGCTGTTGGATGTGGTGCTACGTAATTTGGCTGGCTCCTGATTCCAAGAGTGCAGATTGGTGTCAATTTGATACGGCGTGGGAGGAAGATTTAGAGAGGTATGAGGATGAAAAAGCCGCATACTTTGACAGATAGAGAACGCAATTTGATTGCAGTTTACAGCCAATGCCAATTGGGAATGACGCCAAAACAGTTTTATGTTAAGTGGGGGGTAAGTTACGAGCAAATTGCCTCCATTTGTTCCCGCTCTGATTCGACGGTACAGGGTTGGTTTAAGCAGGGGAAAAATCGAAGATTTCCTACTGCTGTTGATTTGCGCCATTTGGCAGTAATGGATTTTCTGCTGGAACACTTTGAGGAGATTCCCGACGTACTGGCGAACTTGCTGTGTCCGCATTCCGAAGATAAGAAGGTGCGTTAGAAGAGAATTTGAGCGGTTGAAAGCACAAACCTAATTAATTGTCAAGGTCAGCGTGACCTGTCTTGAAGAATATTCTCTCAACTAGCGTAATGGCAAGCAAGGAAAAAAGAACGCAACCTGTTACTGTCGCTGGTGAGGTTAAAATGACTTATTTTGAGAGATTGCATCCGTGGTGCATCATTAAGCTGCTTCCTAATTGTCAGCGTATTGTTGTGGCGCGATTTCGCAGGAGGAGGGATGCAGACGATCATTTTCGGGTTTTGCAGCGGTTTGTCAAAGAATTCACATTTGTGATTGTTTTTGACATCCCACCAAAGCCTACTTTGCCTAAAAAATAAGGGCGATCGCAGCTCTGTTTAAAATCGAATTAATCGAGATAGCTGCATTTGATTAGTCGCTCTGATTTGCCAATAATTCTCCCAGTTATAGAGCTAACCGATAGCTGGGAGAATTATTGAGCAGTTTGGTGCTGGTAGCTCGGTAACTAATCACAATCAGGCTGTTAAAATTTACTAACTAACGACACTATTATAGTCTCAACTGACGTTCATGAGCGATCGCATTTGTACCGCTCGCTCTAATTTTATGAATAAAAATACTCAGATTAATAGTGCGATCGGAGATACGGCTAACAGTAGTATAGCCTGCGATCGCAACCCAGTCTCCATCTAACAACAACTAAGTCATTTCCGGCAATGCAAGAAGCAAGAACCATTGTTTGAGAACAGTTCTAAATTAAAAGCTACGCCCTAGCGGGAGAAGTTAAGGGATAACCACTTCTTACCATTATGAACGCTAACAACTTTATTATAAACCCCCACAACACTTTTCCTGAATCAGCTAGCCAGCACTCCCATGAAGTCAAAGAAGTAGTTGCAGTAATTTTCCCTTTCCTCCCGGACGCACCTGCTGAAGAACATCCCTTCAAATTAAACGATATCGTAAAAACAGGCAACCAATACGGTATTGTTACTTCTCTCAACAAAACTGAAAAACCTGTGACAATTACTTGGGACGCAAGTCCCGGCGAAGATTCATTTTCTTGGACTTATAACCTCGACGAAATCCGCGCCCTCAAAATCTCCCTCGTTCCTCAGTTTATCCCCAAAAAGACTGCTGGAGAACTTCCAACTTGCACAACCATCGTACTCGCTAATTCCGAACAGGTACAATTGGGCAATGCAACTCCTTTCAAAGTAGAATCGCTGAGCGAACACCACATTCTCATTTCTATTCTCGACCAATTGTATCACTTTCCTCTTAATTTGTTTCCCGGCTCCCCGACAAGTTGTACTGTAGATATTCCTGCACCCCAGCAATTAAAAGCCGCCAGCTATTTGTCTGTTACCGATATCAGAATCCGAGCTAAAACGCATTTAGCTCTCGAAGTACCCGATAACTTCTTAGAATTCGCTATGCCAATTCAAAAACAGCAGTTAAAAGAAAAACTAGCTCAACAATTGAGCGAAGGAACTTACGAACTTCTCGACTTTGAGATAGCTTGGGAAGAAGCCTGGAAGCAGCAGTTAGAAAATCTAACAAAGAAACAAGGCTTCTACGGATTTAGAGAGGGAGATTGCATTTTAAAGCACCGAGAAGGAGTTCAAGAAATGGGGACAGTCCAACGCTTAAACGTTGAAGAGCCACGTCCCTTTCAAATTCAGTGGAACAGCGGAGAACTCCTAAGTTACAGCTTGACAGAACTCAAAGGTTTGGGTATTGCCCGCATCGAACCCCTGGTTAAATTATCGCCCAATGTGGCTTATCAAATTAGCGAAGACGGGTTTTACTTTAGAGCTTGGATAGGATTCTGTACTAAAGCACTAGCTAAGGCGTGGCTAATACCTGTCAAAAAGCTAGTCGGTCACCTGAGCAACTTAATTGATTGCCAAATTTCCGAACTTCAACATACAGGTGCTAAATACGAGTACGCTGTAGAATGTCCCCGACATAAAACATTAAAGAAGCGTTTAGAAGCTCTCGGAAAGGTTGCTGAACTTGATTTAGAAAAGATGCCCTTTAGGAGATGAGTGGAAAGTAGCGAACACTCCGTAGGGATTGAAGGCTGCTTTTTTGCTAGAACAAACATAAGAGCAATTATAGATTATCGAACTACTTAATAAGCGTCACCTTCCCCGACTCCCCACTCCTCTCAAAGGGAGGTTTTTCACGATTAGGAAATTGAGGGTAAGTAAGTGGCGAGTTTTAAAGGCATAAAAAGTCGAAATTCCGGCTTTTTCGCTTTTCCCCGTCTCCCTCTCTCCCCGTCTCCCTTTCTATCCTCTCCCCCTCTTCCTTGCCCGGAATCTAAAAAACCTACTCTTGAAAGACTCCCCCATCAAGCTAACGCTTAATTAGAGGTCGGTAAAATTAGTAATGGACGCTAACTAATGATTCAAGCCTTACTCGAACAACCCCAAAAACTTACACAATTTCCATTTACGCTCAAACCGCAACAGCAGCAAGCCATCGACAAATTGAGAACCTTTTTAACTACTACCGAGTCATTCTTCTTGCTGTGCGGCTATGCAGGAACTGGAAAATCCACAATCGTCTTTCAAATTATCCAAGAACTCTTGAGTCAAAGCAAACGCATTGCCCTCACAGCACCCACTAACAAAGCAGTCGGCATCCTCAGAAAAATGGCAGCGTCTCAAGGCATTTTCGGAGTAGATTTTATGACAATACACCAACTTTTAGGATTGGGCATGGTCAGAAAAGAACAAGAAAAAGCCTTGTCACAGACAAGTTCCAGCAGCCTTCACCTCTACGATATCATCTTCCTCGACGAATGTTCGATGGTTGGAAGCGAATTGTGGAAATGGATAGAACGCAATTTTGAACGCACGTTCTTCAATCACCGCAAGCTAATTTTAATGGGCGACCCGGCTCAGCTCAATCCTGTAGGAGAAAAAAAGTCGCCTGCTTTCAGGATTACCAATAAAGCTATACTGACCAAAGTTGTCAGGCAAGCAGGGGAAAGCCCTGTGCTCGATTTCATAACAGAATGCCGTTCTTTTGTCAATAGCAAAGCAGACATATTTTTGCCACACTCTAAATACAAAAAAGGAGACAAGTCAAACGGTGCATTCAAAGTCAAATCCGAAACGCTGCTACAATATGCTGTCAAAACGATCGATCGAGAATTTAGTCAAAATCCCGATCGCTTCAGAATTTTGTGCTGGACTAACAAACGAGCCAAATACTACAATCACCTTATCAGAGAACAAGTCTACGGTCAAGCTGCACCCAGATTTGTACCGGGAGAAAGGCTAATTACCAAAAAACCCGTCATGGCACCCGACGGCAAAACCGTAATTTTGCCGACTTCAACGGAATTTACCGTCAAGGAAGTTGAGATTAACCAGCACGGAGGCTATCGAGTTTGGCTATTAAAAATTGTGACTGATGGCGGTTTCTTGCGGCAAATCTTTGTCCTGCACGAGTCGGAAAATAAACGCTACCAGTCTGAACTTAAAGAAAAGCTCAAGAGTGCCAAACGCAATGGATTTCTTTGGAGGAAATACTATTGGTTCAAAGATGACTTGTTTGCTGAAATTGACAATTGCTTTGCTTTGACAATTCACAATTCGCAGGGCAGCACTTTTGATGAAGTTGGCATTGACGGAAGCGACCTTTTTAGCAGATTGTTAATCGGCAAAGATTTGAGCAGTACACAGAAACTTAAAGAGTACCACAGGCTTTATTATGTCGGTGCAAGTCGCTGCCGACATCGGATATTATTTGTGCCTCCCAATCTCCCACAACTTCAGCGAATAAAAGCTTTACTAATTTAGCATAACCTTGGGGTTGAGGACTGAAATTTTCTAATGAGACAAAATGGTAAAAATTTAGACATTGCCTGCGATATACTAAAGGTATGTCTAAATTAACCATTCAAGAAGGCGCGAATTTACTTGGCGTTACTGCCAAAACGTTCTACGGGCAGTGAGAGTCGATGAAGCAGGAAACAGACATCGAATTAGGCAATGTCCAAGTTTGTATAAGTTCTGTAGAACGGAATTGTCAACTATTCAATTCCCAGAGTTATGGCTGCTAGCGCAGCACGCAATCAGACACGTGAAACCTGACTGATTATGACAAAATTTCGACTTTCTGAATCAACAGCTAAAGACGCACTACCCCAGAAAGCTTCTCAGAAAAAAAGCTCGACAGGGATTAGAGCCAGAGAAACAGCTAACCTTGATAACACCGCCAATAATCCGCACTCAACCGACAACTCACAAAAGCCGGCTGTTTTTCCAGATAGGATTTCTGAGGTAACTGCTGCAAACTCTTCAAAAAGTGTCAAAAAAATAGGCAAAGACAAAACCAATGTTGCTCCACTTAGCGAACCAGAAACAACAGGTTCGCAACAATTAGAAACCTCTGAAACTCTCACAAACTCAGCAGAACTTTTACCAACCCCAACTCCTTCTCTAGAAACTCCTGTCCAGGATGCAACAAAACCTTCCCCTGCCCCAATCCCAACCACTGTTGAAATAGTTTGCGACTCCAGAGAATTCAACGATTACATACAGGCTCTCAAAGGCATCATTCCTAACAATAGCACCCACCCCATCTTGCACAACGTGTTGATAGAAGCTGACTTAAAAGCTCAACATTTGCATCTGACTGCCTACAACTTAGAATTTGGAATGCAAGTGAGCTTTGATGCCAATGTCAATCAAGCTGGAAAGCTTACCCTCCCCGCACCCATACTTGCTGACATTCTGGGAAAATTTCCTAACGGCAGCCTTACTTTAAAGAGTTCTTCTGAAATTATTAAAGGAAGCGACGTTCCATCAGTCAGTGCTACTCTAAGTGCGTCAAGAAGCAAACACGTCATTCGCGGGCTAGCTGCGGGCGAATTTCCTGTTATTCCAAGTGTTGAACAGAAACTTGTAACGCTTCCTGCCAGCGTGTTAATTGCTGTACTCAAAGCTAGCTTATTTGCCGTCAGTTCTGAGGAAAACAAACGCATATTAACAGGGGCAAACTTTCAACTCAGTCGCGATGCAGACAGGGGACTAGACAAACTAAGAATCTGGACAACTGACGGACATCGGGTAGCAATGGTTGTAGGATTGAGCGAGAACAACAACACCAACCCTTTGATTGATGAACCTGTTCAATTTACTGTACCAGCTAAGGTACTTCGGGTATTAGAGCGCAACTTGAATCCCACTGACCGAATTGCAATATATTATGATGGCTCGACTCAACAAAGTAGCAATATTGTCACATTTCAGTGGAAAAACTGGTGGCTGACAGCACAGTTACTGGAAGGACAATATCCGCTTTGCGACCAAATTATTGCTCCCCACAGACACCTACTTAGCAATCAATTGATAGTTGAGAAGCAAGCCTTGCTGAAAGCTTTAGAAAGATTGGCAAGTCACAGCGATAAATCGCACGTTACGGTAATTTTGGAATTAGATTCAGAGTTTCAGCAAGTAATGGCATCGATTAACAATACTATCAGCTCTGGCAATGAGACAATTGATGCTAAAATTAGTGGGGGTAATTTTCGGATTAAGTGTGACATTCGCTATTTGATAGATACAGCAAAAGCTATTTCTAGCTCGGATTTGCGGATATTAATGGCTGCTCCTACTGCTCCCTTGCTGATTGTGCCTTTTGGTATCCCCTCTTTAGGAACAGAAGCCCTAGATTGTGAATACATTGTGGCACCGCAAGAATGATGGGAGCAGGGAGTAGGAAATAGGGACTAGGGAGTGGGGAAATCTCGACAAAGATTTCCCTACTTTTTACTTTTTGATCGGTTCTTGATTTCTATATTTCTATTTTTACTATAGCGGTTCTCAAGAAAGTGAGGTATGGGGGCGAGTCCTATGCCCTATGCCCTATGAGCACCTCATGTTACTGAGAAAGGCTATATCTTCTCTTCATCTGCATTCGATGCGGACTATGCGGACTATGCGGTTTGTTCAAAAAAAATCTAGTTTGCAAATCAGATAACCTGGTTTGGGGGAATTATTCATCAGCTATAAATCAATACGGTTTAGTCCTGTCGAATTGTAGCATCATGTTGGGCGGAGTGAAACGGAGGGTTCGTTCCGAGGGCCCAACTGAAGCACGGTTTTTTAGCACTAACTGAACGGTATTAAGTTATAAATCTCTTTATTTCTCTCTCTTTTCCTCTTCATTTTCTGCGGACTCTGCGTTCTCTGCGGTTCGTTTAAATAAAGCAAAATTTGCCAATCAGATCAAATAAATCTAGTTCGTAAAATCTTCAAAGTGTCACTTTCATATCCCCTATCGGGGAATTGCGTAAAGAAAGGTTATGGATAAAATTCTGGGATTTTACCCAACATTTCCAGGACTTACGCACACTTCTACGAAAAGTCATCCGTTGGCGTGACGCTGCAGGCAGACAGACGCAGAAGTATGAAGGCAGAATTTAAAACTGCTACAAAAAAAATGCTGCTTCTGGCATTCATTCCTTTCATTAAAACCAACAATAAAGAAAAATTATGTACCGACCTTTGCACCTCAAATATCGACCGAAAAATCTCCAAGAATTAGTCGGCCAAGACTATATCAAGACAGCACTCACGAATGCCGTCACTGCCTCCAAAATTGCTTCGGCTTACCTGTTTGCAGGCCCCAGAGGAACAGGCAAAACCTCAACAGCCCGCATCCTTGCCAAATCTCTCAATTGCTTGGAGAGTAAAACTCCCACAATAAATCCCTGTGGCAAATGTTCTTCTTGCAAAGCTATCGACTCTGGCAGCAGTTTAGACGTAAGCGAGATAGATGCCGCCAGCCACAACGGAGTGGACGATGCCAGGGAATTAATCGAACACAGCAACTTTGCTCCAGCAATGAGCCGAAGCAGAATTTTTATCCTTGACGAAGCTCATATGCTTACCACTGCCTCGCAAAATGCTCTGCTGAAATGTATTGAAGAACCTCCACCTCATGTTGTATTTATTCTGTGTACCACTGAAGCTCACAAAGTGCTGCCAACTGTTGTCAGTCGCTGTCAAACTTTCAACTTCAGAGCAATGCCTTTGGCTGCTATTGTGGGACAATTGGAGAAGGTAAGTAAAGCCGAATCTATTGCCGTTGCAGAAGCAGCAATGCTGGCAATTGCTCGTACTTCTGACGGGGGTTTGAGAGACGCTCTCCAATTGCTCTCTCAACTGTCGCTGCTTAACTCTGAAATTACACCGACTCAAGTTATCGAAGTGTCTGGCGGTATCAGTGAAAAGGATTTGACAGACCTTATCCAAGCCATCTGCTCTAGCGACGTGCTAGGACTGCTGCAATTGGCAAGAACGCTGGTAGATAGCGGCAAAACACCCAAATTAATTCTCAGCAGTTTGTTAGCTGTTTATCGCGATTTGCTTTTAGTTAAAGTCACACCGACAAATCAAAATTTAATTGCAGGCACGATTGGCTGCACGCACCTGAAAAAATTGGCAGCCCGCATTGATTTTGAGACACTCGATACCGCTTTTACGCAACTGCACAAGTCAGAATCTCAACTGAGAGTTAGTACCAATTCTGTTACCTGGTTTGAGGTGTGTTTGCTGAATCTGATGCCAAAAATGGCTGTACCGATATCTCAAAATAATACTGCCAAGAATTCTCCCAATTCTCTGAAGCTGTCGGCACAGCAAAACGGACATTCTCATCGCTTGGGAAGAGTTGGTTCCCACAACGCACCGACTCCAAATATTAGCTCAAAAGAACCAGAATCAGACTTGAAAGCAATTTGGGAATCTGTTGTCGAAGCTGTTAAACCAACCCATCGCGGACTGCTGTCAAAAGCTCAATTGGTGAAGCAGGACGCGGATTCTTGGGTGCTGACAGTTGCACCCAATTATGCTGATAAATTTAAAGCCAATTTGGAGTTGGTGCAGCGCATAATTGGCAAAGCTTTAGGTCGCTCCATTACTGTTACTATAGCCCAGCAGGAGAAGTTTTTGGCATGATTGCGCTACTTGTCGGCAACGATGGATATGCCATCGAACGAGAAATTGAAAAGTTAAAGGCACAAACTCACCCGCTGTGGCGAAATTTTAACGTCCACCGCTTCAGTTTCCAACAGCTTGACGCTGCTGTTTCTGCTGCCTTTTGCGTTCCTTTTGGAGAAGGTTGCAAATTAATTGTAGTGGAGAATTGCGATTTAAAGCAGTTTGGAGAAATTGGGTTAGACATTCTTCAACCGCTGGCGCAGTTGCCTGCCACAACTCACTTGGTTTTTACGGCGGCTGCTATTGACAAAAGGCTCAAAGTAGTAAAGTATTTGTTGCAGTGCGGCAGGCTTAAGGAATTTACTTTGATTCCGCCTTGGCGCGAGGATTTGATCGAACAGGCAATTGCAACTCAAGCTAAACAGGTAAAAGTTTCAATTGCCAGAGATGCCGTCAGCTATCTAGCAGGAGCGATCGGCAACGATACTGCTAGAATGGTTAAGGAACTGGAAAAGTTAGCGGTTTATGCAGGGGACGAGCGAATTACCAAAGAAATTGCGATCGCTCTCGTTCCAGCTACCGCAGCCAACAGTCTCCAATTGGCGACTGCACTGTTGAAAGGTCAAGCAACTTCTGCAATTAAGCTGCTCGACGAATTGCTGTCGCGGGCTGAATTTCCGCTGACAATTGTTGCTACTCTGATTACTCAGTTTAGAACTTGGCTGTGGGTGAAATCAGCTCTGGTTTCTGGAAAGTATTCTGACAGTGAGATTGTCACTTTCTGCGGAATTGGCAATCCCAAGCGAATGTATTTTTTGAAGCAGGAAGTTAAAGGAGTATCTGTCAGTAGTTTGACAAAATCTTTATCGGTTTTGTTCGAGTTAGAAGTCGCTATCAAAAGCGGAGCCACGTCTGATTTGATACTGCCATCTTTGCTCAGAATTACTCAATTGGTTAACTTGTAATTCCGATAGAAAGATAAAATTGGCTTCGTACTGCGAAATAGAGAAATCCTCGATTGAAAAGAGAAATGACATTGGGATTGCCTTAATGTGTTGCCTCAATTAATACCAGTTCTCCACGATCGTGCAACAGTAGCGGCAGTAGGTCTATCGTATGAAGTTAACGCAGCGATGCAGATTGTAGCAAGACGAAAGGAGAATTGGTATAACAGTATTGAATGGGTAGGTGCTGATGGCTTTTTGTGAGGCTATCAGCACTTTTTGATTGCTGATATCTTCTTGCCGAACGGTAAAATTAGTGTATTTGGCTTGGTTGAAAACGCTTATAAATGTGTTGAGAACATTTGCCACAGCAGTCGAATAAATAGCCGTCCGTTTCGAGTGTTTGCTTGGATGCTTTTTGTGTTATGGTAGTGGGATATTATTATCCGATTAACCCGTTACTAGGTGGAAGAATGGCGAACTGCGAACGCTCACAGAAAACGAATTCAACAAAAAGCAATTGTCGCGCTTTTGCGACTGAGCTGGAATCAAAATAGAAAAAAGTAAGGCAGTATAAACAACGGTCGCAATGAACGAAGAGCAGCAAGAAAGCGAAACTCCAACGTCTTACCACTACGTAACTGACCCAGAAAAATGCTATAAAATCCAAGAAAAGTACGGATGGACGCTACTGGGATACGAAGAAGTCGGCGGGGATATTCTGAAAGTCAAGTGCATTTATGAAGGGGAGACTCAGTTTCCCAACTATTTTTCAGAGGATGATTAATTATGCGGAAGTACATCGTTTTTAAAACATCGCCTTCAGACCGGGGATGGGAATCTAGAAAGCTGGCACACACTGGTTTTTTGACGAGGATATTGGCCGAACATTACACCCCTGCTAGCCGTCCGTCTCCAAAACCGGGATACCGATTGAGGGAGTATCACAGAGTTGTTGAATCGGCAAACTCAGATTTTCCTAAAGAAACTACTCACAGTCGGATTGGGGACTGGGAAGTTGCCAGGGTAGAAGAATATGCAGCTACTAATCCTGACAGCGACTACGATATTGTTGTGATTTGCTACTGCAAATGGACACCTGTTGAATCTGTTCTAGAGCCGTTGCCCAAAGCACAAATTACCGCAGACTCTTTTGGTGGAAACGAGGGAGAATACCAACAATATCTGGAGCGAAGCGCACTGGAAGCGGAGGTCAGATAAAAATTAGTTCGTGAAGTTGTCGCCCAGCCTGTTTGTACCGCATAAAAAACTCTTTTCGGACATTCTAACAGTGAAATCAACTTTTTGTTCAGAATGATTTCACTTCCCCCTATTTCAGGCAGACAAGTGGCTTGCGCCACCTCTAGCTCAGTTCTTCAAAATCTGAGCTATGCACTTACTTACTCTATCCGCTCTCCATGAAATAGTTAATTCTAGCTCAATAACAACTACATCGCCACTTGTACCAGCTTACATTCAAGAACAGCTACAGCTTGCAGTAAAACAAATGCTAATGGGATTACCTGTAGAGCCACTTCTCGACAACAATCCCCAGATTCAGCAATGGATTAACGAGCTAAAACAACTGTCGCCCAGCCTGTTTGTACCTCATAAAAAGCTGTTACCTGACATTCCATTAACTGCGAAAGTTGAGTTAAATTCTTCCCTATATCTGACGAATTTAACTCAAAAATATTACCCACAACATCAGTTTAAAATAATAGAAGTTCGTGCCCATATCGGCATAGTAAAGGGCAACCCCAGGCTCTTTGAGTGGGCAATCCGACATCCCATTTTGAGCTGGCAAGACCGAGTGAAGTTGTGGGTAGCGGCAGAATATTTCAAAATACAGCCCCAGGAGCTGCAACTGATTGTTTTGGCACTGCATCCTACACGCGCAGCACAAAAAGTATCATTTAGCTGGGACAGAAGGCAACATCGACAAATCAAAAATTGGCTCTTAAATGCCATTAAACTAGAGACAGAACAAACGTTTGTTAATAGCGAGCATTTTTTAGCAGCTCAAGCGGAGGAAATAGCCACAGCTATCAACTTAGATGAAATCGATGAAGTGTCGCTGTGAACTACCACACACTCACCCTTGATCGGGTAGAGTGTGGGCTTCTCCCTTCAACAACCACAGCCGCCACAGTAGTAGACTTACGCCCATACTGTTTTGGTCTTACATAGCCTTCAGGAGCAATAACGCTGGTTCCCAACGTCAATACGCGCAAGCCTTCATTTTTGATATTTATTGCCGCGTTGATGTCCCTGTCGTGCCGCAATTGGCAACAAGGACAGTCAAATTCACGCACCGACAGATCCATTTTGGGCAGTGGCTTCAAGGTATTGGAGCAAAGATGAGTTGATGCAAAGAATCGACCTATTTCTAGATAGATCTTGCCCACCATTTCGGCTTTGTACTTAAGCATGGTACAGAACATTCCCCAGCCAGCATCAGATATTGCCTTGGCTAGGCAATGGTTTTTAACCATGTTTCTCACTGCCAGATTTTCTACCACTATGACTTGGTTTTCGTCCACTATCTTGCGCGATAGTTTGTGCAGAAAATCCTCGCGGACTCTTTTGATTTTGGAATGAACCTTAGCTACTGCAAGCTTCGCTTTGCGACGATTGTTAGTCGTTTTATCCTTTTTACGGGCAAGCTTCTTTTGCTTACGGGCTAGGTTATTTTCGTATCTTTTTGTAGCTGTAGGGTGTTGATATTTTGAGCTTTCAGATGTAACAGCGAAATCAGTTAGACCTAGATCTATACCAATTATATTGCCCTCCGAACTAGATTCGGGACATTCAATTCCATCATCTACCAGCATCGAAGCAAAGTATCTACCATCAGGATTTTTGGATAAAGTCACAGTTTTAACTGTACCCTCAATATCCCGATGAACCTTCGCTTTGACTGTACCCAATTTGCCAGGAAATTTAATCTTACAATCGCTCAAGACTTTGACGTTTTGAGGGTATTGGATAGATTGTTTTCCTTGGCGTTTCTTGAATGTTGGGTACATTGATCGACCATCAAAGAAGTTGCCAAAAGCCACACCTAGATTTAAAACTGACTGTTGAAGGCATTGGGAGTAACACTCGGACAACCATTCAAATTCAGCTTTCCATAAAGGTATTGACTTCTTCATCGTCATAGCTGTAACACCTTTACCAGTCTCTTGATATGTCGCTGTCATCGTAGCCAAAGACTGGTTCCAGACCCAACGCACACAACCGAAAGCCTGGGCAAGATGTACTTGCTGGGCTTCACTTGGGTAGATTCGGACTTTGACAGCTTTTAACACGAAACTTAGGTTACTTATTTGATTGCTCTAAGAATAATTGTAGCTTGAAACATTGGCAAGTGCAGGGATTTTGCGATGCCCTGAGCGTAGTCGAAGGGTTCGCCTGCTCATCCACCCGTCCATCTCCCGCTGGCTGCGACGAGAGCGTCTCGTGGGCGGGTGGAATCGGCGGCTCACTCGCATTCATCCCGATGCTCATCCGAAGCGGATTGAGCGCGGGGCTTCTGCTGGTTCAGCTAAAAGGATTAGAAACCGCTGACTATACTCAGCATTTGGCTTCTTGGGGCGAGCAGCTAACGCTCTGACCGAATAATTACGCGCTTTGCAATCCGACCTTCGTAATTATACGCGGTCTCAGACCTCTCCCTTTTAGGGAGAAAAACGAGCGGGAATTTTTCCTTGTTTCAAGCCTCTTCCTTAAGGAAGAGGTTAATTACGAATTGCGAATTATTAATTACGGATTATGCCTTGGCGCTGGGTTGGGGTCGGTTCTTCGCTGGGGCGATCGCCTGGAACAACTGCTCAAAAAAATCATCCTATAAGAGGATGGCGCTCTTCGGGTCAAAATTCAACAATTTAGTCAGGATGCTAGCTTTCTGTCAAATCTTGGCAGAAAGTTTTTGTCCTGCTGTCGCCCGATTTTAGATGTTAGATTCAGGTAAAAAACATCTCAATTCTGCCATTTAAAATCTCAAATTGTTTGTCAATTTGGAGAAGTAAAAACGATGACTGCAAAAAGTGCAACCAAACCGTTAACCATCCTGATTGTTGAAGACGACCCCATGATGCAAATGGGGCTGTCGCGACTATTAGCCGCACAGCCTCATTTCGTTATTGCAGGACAGGTAGAAGACGGCAACTCAGCAATAGCTTCAGCCCTAGAACTAAAGCCAGACATCATACTGATGGATATTGGGTTGCCCGATATCGACGGCATTGCTGCTGCCAGCCAAATCAAAGCAGCACTGCCCGATACCCGCATCGTAATGCTGACTTCTCACAGCAGCGATACAGAAGTGCTGGCTTCTCTCTCTTGCGGGGCCGACGCTTACTGCATCAAAGGTACTAGCACAGAACAACTATTGCTAGCTATCAATGCTGTCAAAGAAGGTTCTGCGTACCTAGATGCCAAAATTGCCAGTTGCGTCATTCAAAACCTCAGAATGCCGGTTCAAAACTGCGAGAAATCCCAGTTTTCAAAACGAGAAATGACCGTCTTGAAGCTGCTGGTAGAAGGCAAAAGCAACAAAGAAATCGGCGCTGAACTGAGTTTAAGCCCCAATACCATTAAAGGTCACGTTAAAGCGATTCTCGGCAAAATGGAGGTCAACGACCGGGTGCAAGCTGCAGTCATTGCCATGCGAAACGGTTTGGTTTAAACTTACGAAATTATTGCTTGAGACGGCCCAAACCATTAGCGCGTTACAGTTTATTTGCCAACGGGCAAAGTAAACCAAAAAACAGTTCCCTTACCCAACTCGCTTTCTACACCAATTTCCCCGCCGTGCGCCGCGACAATCTGTTTCGAGATATAAAGTCCTAATCCCACCCCAGAAGTGCGCTTAACGCCGCTGCCCCGCACGTACAAGTCAAATAAAGAAGCCAACTGCTGTGGTTTTATCCCCACTCCATTATCTGCTACTGTACAGCACAGGTAAGATTCTCGATCGAATGACGCATCTATTGTTAGCGTAAATCCAGGCTGATTGTATTTGAGAGCATTGCCAATTAGATTTTCAAAGACTCGCCAAATCTGGTCGATATCGACACAAACATTGGGCAAGTCGGGAGCAATTTGGTGCTTGAGAACAACTTGGCGTTTCGCCAGCATCGGTTCCCACTCAGAGAGAATGCTGCACGTCAAAGTATAAAGCGAAATAGGCTGCAAGTCTAAAGGAACGCCCAAGATTTCGTGCTGCTGCATCTCAATCAGAGAATTAATCAGCTTGAGCTGGCGGGAACAGCTTTGCACGATGCGCTCAAAACTCAACCTGTCAATTACAACATCATTTTCTCCGGCTACCCTTTGGTGTCCCGCTGGCTGTTCCTTAAGGTAAGTTTGCAGCACCATTGACATTCCTGTAACCGGGTTTCGCAAGTCGTGGGAAACGGCGTGCATAAAAACTTTCAAACTAGCTTCGGCCTGCTGTCGCCCTTTAATTTCCTGAGTAAGTTGGGCATTTTGTGCAGACAGTCGCTCGTTAGCACAGAGAAGCTGCTGCTGCAAGCGGCGCATTTTAAGCTGCGCTTCTACCCGCACCAGCACTTCCTTCGGTTCAAAAGGTTTGATAATGTAGTCAGCGCCGCCCGCTTCAAACCCTTTTACTTTGTCAAATACGTCATCTAAAGCGCTGACAAAAATTATTGGAATGCCTGCTGTATCCTCTTGTTTTTTTAAGGAGTGACAGACTTCATAGCCATCCATTCCCGGCATCTTAACGTCTAGCAAAATCAAATCAGGAGGGAGAATGCTGACCGCTTTTAAGGCTCGCTCTCCGCTAATTACCTTCCTGACTTTGTAGCCGTTTTCACCCAACATTTTATCCAACAAGTGGATGTTGTTGGGAGTGTCGTCAACAATCAAAATATCGCCTTTAACTTCCATAGTTTAACTTGACCTACCAATATCAGCATTGAGCAGCTTTTTCCTGAAACTGCTAAAAATTAACGATTCCGCAGTCTGAGATAATGGTTCATTGGCAATACTCTTGTCCTCAATATCTGCAACCGTCACAGGTTCATCCGGGTCGTTGGGGTGAGGCAGCATTTTACAAGCAGCTCGAATCCGATTTTCCAGTTCTTCATCAATGTTAATTGACTTGCCAGTAGCTCGGTCAACTGAGAGCGACGCCGCTCTATTTTCGAGCTGCGGTCGAATGCGAGTGTCCCACAAACTCTCAGACTCTTTAGATCGCTTGAGGTCGCCATACCGCACAGGAATTTTTAGGGGATACGGAAACAAAGCTTCAGTACCCGTTCCGTAAGCAGGAGAAGTAATGACGCACTTGCCTTGGGGAAACCTCAGAATCTCGTCAGCACTAATCAGCGGTTTCTTTTGCAACTGTTCGCTCCAGTTAACAGAACGGCTCGTTTGCTGTCCCATTGAACTGCCTGTGGAGCGACTTTTAATTAAAACTTCGACCTCACCGTAGCGCTTGGAATATTTCTCGGCCGTCTCTAAATCGCCGGGATTGAATAGGATGTGGGTTGATAAAGCACTGGCGATCGCAGCTCCTTTTTTATCCCCATAGAGATTGTAAAGCTGATTGAGCGATTGAATGCCAACAATCGGCACACCACCTGCCGAACGGTATTCGTTAGCCCACTGATCCATTCTATCGAACTTGAGAGAGGGAAATTCGTCCAAACAGTACACAAATGGGTCAGAACGCACCCGACTTAAATTAGATACCACACACAAGTGAATGGCGGCTGCCAGCAGAGGCCCAACTACGGCTCGTCTTTGGTCGTCTAGTTTGAAAATAATGCACTTTTTGCCTTCTAAAGCAATGGGAATTGTGCTGCAACCGATAAACGCCCGCAGCAAATCTTTTTGAATGAAACTGGAGTAAGTTGCCTCTGCGGTTGCCTTGATACCCGCCACTGTTTTTTCAGCATCTTTTGAACTTAATAACTGCGAAAAACTAGAGGCAATCCACCTGTCCATTTTCAGAGGATGATTGTCAGGGCGATGAACGGCGTGGTAAATGCGATCGACCAAATTAGGAAGCTGAATAATTGCATAAACCATCGCTAAATCTGGGTAAGGACTGCTTTTTGCTAACTGCACTAAACCCTTTGCCATCAACTCGCCTGCTTTCTCAAAAAACTCATTGCCTTTGCTTTCCCCCGGACTAGCATTTCGAGCAATAACTTGTCCAATTTCTGCTGCCATTACTGCATCTTGAGCATCTCTCATAAAATCGAGAGGATTGATAACGCCGCTGTAAGCTTCCCCCGGCGCAAACACTTGCACGTCGTAGCCGTAGCGCACTGCCAAGGGTGCGTGCAGCTTCATCTGCTCTCCTTTTTTATCATAAATGATGACAGGAAATCCTTGCTGAAACGCGCTTTCAACCATCCGATCGATTACGCTAAAAGTCTTGCCCGAACCCGGAGCGCCGATAACTAAAGTTCCGCGTTCTGCGTGAGGCAACCAAACTGTTGGAGATGCACCTAACAGAGTTTGCAATCGAGCACTCAATCCTCTCCACTGCCCGTTAAACCAATAAGTCGGCTTACCGCTCCACAAAGTAACAGGTTGCCGCTTTTTGTCTTTCATTTGTTTCATAGCCAAACCCGTCGCCGCCATCTTTTCAGCAGTGCCGCACAAGCGCCCCGAAGTAACTTTACCTTTGCCGCTTCCGACTATCTTGGAGAAAACTGCTAAACCTAGCAGTATACCCAGCATTGAGAGTCCTTCTGGATTCATCAATTGACCGATTAAGCCACCCAAATCTATGCCAGTCAACGGGCGTTTTGCGACGGATTGAGTAGTTGCTTGCAGCAAGAGTGGGTGACGATTTTGAGGGAAAAATTGATGGAAGTTCATAAATTTTATAACTCAAAAACTGTGGATGCTAGGGTTGTTTACAGCGAGAGGCACTTAACAAACAAAACGAACATATTCTTGGTAGAGGTGATCTCAAGCCCGAGCAATTATTCAACCCAGACGATGCTTTCACAGCAAGGCTTGGGGGCATTTTTATTAATGGCGATCGTCCGGCGAGCGTATGATTAATAGCTAAACGTGGATTGTTCGATCGAGGCTATCCGTTTTGTCCGAGTTGTTTCCACGGATTGACAATTGCAGCTACACCGATCGAAATAGAGTCCCCTATCTAACTTCATTAAACTTAGCCCCTCTTATTTCGATTGCATTTTGTTTTTTAGGCTACCGCCTCACAGGAAAAAGAATAACGAATCATTCATCCAACAATGGTTAAAAGTAATAAAGCCCAATCCACAACTCAAATCCCCGGCTCTAGCGATGTGAAATCTCACCATCAAGAGAATCGAAAAGCATTAGTTTTCAAACAAGAAGTAGATCCGGATTTGCTCAGTCATGATTACAACCAAACCAGGCGACCTTCTTTGCCCTATGGCATCATCATTAACGATAACCCGGCAGGCATTCTGATTCCCTACGACCAACTTGTGAAAGCAGAATGGAAGCAAATACCTCCTGTAGAAGAGTTGACAACAGTAGAGCTAACAGAAGCCGTGAGCGGCCTGTTTTTGCTCGAGGCTCGGATGCTCGTATTAGCCTTTGTCCCAGAGTACATTCGCTACAAAGATATTGAAGAAAATGGTGAAGTAGCTGGTACATTTGTTGGTCTTTATGACGATTACCGCCAGAACTTTGACAAGAAAATCCACGATGCCTGTTCGGAACACGCCCTGATTTTCTTAGACCCAAAGAACCAACCCTTACATCAAGTGCCAATTGTCGTGCGCTTCAAAAATGTAGCTCTTTGGAGCTTTAAAAGCGCTAGAGAAGAATTTTACCGCAACTTAGAACGGGCATTTGCAGATTATTTCAATGTAGATTACAGCGGCAAAAATGACAAGTGGCGTTCTTTAGGAGTCTTGAATATCGAGTTTCGAGCAGTAAAAGAAGGGGAAGGCAAGAACAAATCGTTTTGCTGCAAAACCCACAGCATTACTAAGCCAACTGAGAGTAATTTGCCTAAACTGTACCTCGGAAAGCCGCAGCAGAAAAAAACTATTTGGAGTCTGCACAACAGCATTGCTGGATTTACCGAAGCTGGAGAGGCACAATTGCCAGCTTTGGCCGCTGGTACTGAACCCGAAGTTCAAGTATTGCCTCCTGAGAACAGTCGCAATAAAGGCAAATCCAAACCCCCCCGCAAAATTGCACAAGTTGAGGCAGAACCAGATGCTGAATTAAAGGAATTAGATAACTTTGATGTCGCCGCAGAGGTTGAAGTTGAAGTAGATGCAGAAGCGGACTGAAACAGTTAGGGAGTGTTAAGCCAGCTCGCATATTGGTGGTGAATCAGCCCCTGAAACAAAGCTTGGATTCCGCCCTCAGTGACCAGTAAAGAGTAGGGATTGAGGACAATTCTTTCTCCCTATTCTTTACTGCCCGCTACCCGTTCCCCTCCTTTAAAAAGCTGGCTGTCAGCAAGCTGATAGGAAATGCCGTTGAAACAAAACTCAAGAAGGCGGCGGACTCCCAGGCCTTGCTGATTGACAAGCAAACAGGGCAAATCATTCTGGGTTGACTCAATTTCTGCTTGAAACAAAGGAGTATTTGGCGGTACATTCGGGTCTAGATAAGCTGTAAAAACTGCGGTTGGCAACAGAGTTTTACTGTTAGGAATTAAGTAGCCCACATAAAGACAGCCCCTTGCACCGCACAGGCGAGAATTGTTGAAATCGTACAGGTGCAATTGACCTTTTTTGCCGCTGAATTGCCACAGTCGCAATTTGGATATCGCACTTTCTGGTTTAAGCAAACTGCTGTGGGACTGGATAACCTTAACTAAAGTTTGCTGCGGCACAACCCGCCAAGCTTCTTGCCAAGAAGCTTCTGAAAAAGCTGCTGTTGAGGAACTGCAAGCCGCAGTACCCAGCAAGATACTTAGGAGTACGAACAGCATCAAGCCAAACCGAAACCAATAGCCAGTCCAATTGAGCCACGCTGGAGGATTTACAACCCTATTAACGTGATATTGAGTGTTGTCGCAAGCCAGAGCTGAAGAATGGGCTGAGTGTGGAAATAGATTGGCGGTGTTGTTAATAAAGGAAGGGGAAGTAGAGGGGGAAGGGAAAGGCTGAGAATTTTTCGCTTCCCCTCCCCAAGGCAAACAATCTGATTCCTCTTTCAATCTACAAGATTGAGGGAAGTTAGTAAAAGTTGCGGTAAAGTCCTCGACTTTGATTCCTTCCGTTTTATCTTCCCCTTTGACTTTAAGACTTCGCTGTTGACGGTCTGAGTTTCGTTGATTCGATCGAATCATATTTACCTCCTTGTTAATCAGTTAGGAACGCATTTGAACGTAACTATTAGGAACGCATTTGAACGTGAGCATTAGGAACGCATTTGAAAGTAATTAGTAGGAATGATAAATGTGCTATAATGTTCGGATTTAGAGTCGGGATAGTGTCAAATTTTATTCCGATCTAAAATCCCAACTTCGCCATCGACAACGCTGCTGCTGCACCCAAGCCAACTAGCACGAGAAATGATTTGAGCTTGGAACTAGAAAATAGAGCCGAAACCCCGAACGCCAGCAGTAAAGAAAACGCAATGCCGATCGCAAACCCGCTCAAATTAACTAAAAATGAGTTTCCTCCAGGTGGTGAACCGTATCTCACTTGCGTTCCGCTGCTGTCAGAATTGCGAGAATTACTCGCGCAATTGCCGGCATTAGCATTGCTGTAGAGTTCCCGCACTTTTTCTCCGTACTGTTTGAGAGAGTAACTGCCTAAAAAGTCGGAATAGTTCGCATCAATTTTGCTATCGCGGCCGCCAAAGTGCTTTTGAGCTACCCGTTCAATTAAGCGATCGCCCCTAAACAACTGCCCTGTTTTCGGATCTATTTCCTGCTCGGTATTAATTACACTCTCAGCTAAATAATTTTGAAATAGCTTATCCTGAAGGGCTGGGGGAAAGTATTGAAAAAGCTCATCTGCTGTAGGTTTTTTACCGCTGCTGAGCTGCTTTAAGAAATCAGGGCCCCCTGGAACAGAACTAATAGCTAGCTGCACGTCTTCCCGGTAAGTCATAAACTGATAGCGACCGAGCGATCGCCCGCAGTGGCGAGATCCTCGGACACAAACGAACTCACCGATCGCTTGATAGTCACCTCTCCCTTTCCTTTCAAAATTGGTGAGATCTTCGGACAAAGCAGCTACATCGACATCGCTAACGTAAGTGGCAGGTTGCACGCACTCTCGCTTTGATTCAGGTACCTGCTGAGTCGGTAAAGCGTTTTGTTCAGTGGCAGCAACCTGTTTATTTGAACCCGATCGCTTGAAAGATTTCGGTTCAGATGCCACGCCTTTTGAACGGGAAACACTATTAGAAGAACCGCCCTCCAATCGACCGACAAAGATAGGCGAATTAGCGCTATAACTGAGGAACGGAACCGGACCAATAATGTAAGGCGAATTGCCGCAGGGCAAACTAAATCTGAAGTACAAAGCCGTATCAACAGTATCGGCAGTTTCTGACGGTTCCATCACCACTACTTTAAAAGCTTCGCCGAACGGATGGCGGCCCGTCGGTTCCCAGCCGGTCAAACAGCCAGAACCCCCTCGAACTTCCTGATATTTACCGCTAATCCACTGCTTGCCTTCCAAATGCGAGGTCGCTTTGCGACCGATATTTTCCAGGTCATCCAGCTCTATATAAGCGCAATTGCGATCGCACTTGACCGCAAATCCTTCTATATTAGAACCTGAAATTGTGTTGGAGCGCTTGCTTTCAGCCGTACTGTAAATCGCGTCAATTCGCATGACAGTTGAGCCAAATTCTCCAACAGGAACCGGAAAGTTGCTCAAAGGCATTCGATCGAGATTGGGAATATCGGCAAGCCGCTCTCCTTGCCAACTGTCGAACTGTTCGAGGTTGACATTTGACAAAGAGGGAATTTGAGTTAAAGAAAACTCGGAAAGGTCGATTTGGTTGAGAGAAGCTTCAGCAAATTGAGGAAATTCAGAGACAACCTGGCTAATAGGAAGTTCGCCGATATTAAAGCCGCCTCTCGGCAATACCTGAGATGCCAAAGACGCAAAAGGGGCGACATCTCTCAACTTTAAATCACTTAAGTTTGGGACAATTTGAGCAAGTTTTGCTACTTTTTGTTTACCAGCTAAGGGAAATACTGCTAGAGAAATATTTTCGAGATTGGTTGGGCTAACTGCTAACTGTTCAACGCTTGCAAGAGAAAGAAGTTCGGGTTTTAGAGCCTCGCTGATGTCTCCAAGCTGCAAAATTTGGTCGGGAGTGTTATTTAACCAACTGCGCCCTCCCCAACTGCCAGAATTAGCAACCGCTGGCAAATTGCTGAAGGTAATTTGACTCCAGTCTGGCAATAAAACCCTGGCAGCAGAAGCTTGTCGGTCAATTCTAGGAATTTCCCAAATGCGAGTCGGTACAGAATTAAATTCAGATTCAGCACTGGCTATAGCTGGAAATCCCAGCACTGTGGAAACCGAAAATAGCCCGATTGCTGCGATTTTTATTAAGACAGAACCTAACCGATATGTGGGGACTCTAATCTTCTTTTGTGCGTTCATAGCAGTGGCGATCGCAACGACACCTGAGCGGGAATGGTGGGAGTAAGCTTGGGGTGGAATATAGCAGTAAATACACCTGAGCGAGAAGAGTGGGAGTAGGCTTGGGGTGGAATACGGCAGCAAATACACCTACTGTCCCTCCCACTCTCAACTTTTAAAGAAAGGTGAAGAGAGGGGGCTTCGGGTAGGGGCATATAGCAATACGTCCATACTTTTGGAGGGGTGAAATCCTCTTTCTTATTGCCTCTCTTTCTGCTTTATTTAAAGTTCTAGTTCTAGCTGGGGATTGGGGCGAGTGGCTGTGTCAGTCCAAGCGTTATCAGCCAGATTGGACTCATCACAGACATTTTCTTGATAACCATCCTCAAAATTACCTTGTAAAGATTTTTGAGGTGACGAATAACCCGAAGATTGATAGCCGTCTGAGTGATAGCCAGAGTTGCTGTAGTCTGATGGTTTTTCGCCTAGATGATTGGTATTCATGACTTTTAGAAGAATACAGAATACTTTTACACTAAGTTAAAGGCAAAGGTAGCGTCTTCACCGCAGCAGGCAATCTTTGACAGCTAAACTGGATCGATCCAAATGGAGGGGGTTTTAACTTTTAGGCGTTGACAGAACGAAAGCAGAAGTCTGAAGGCAAAATGCAGAATAGAGCAAATTTAATCTCAGGAAAATCTGTAGCGTTGCTGGTGGCGATCGCAGATGTTGAGAGTGCTTATTACGGTATTATTATTCGATTTTTGCCAGGCTCGATTGAGTGCGTTAAAAGCATATCATTTATCGCTCGCTCCGAGAATAAACCTAATAAGGCTCCATAATAATACAGCCCTGTTTCAGCATCAAACTCCCGACCCGTAAACCCATTCAGAGGCTAACGCCGCAGCTTGCAAAAAGCTGACTTAAAGGAAACAAAATGAGAGTTCTCAAAAAACCAACAATTCCTAATATGGCTACTGCACAATCAGTTAAGTTAGTTCCGCCACAACAATTCTCTCAAACTCCCTATCAACTAATCAACAAAGCTTCTGAATTAGAAACAGCTCTAAAACCGTTTCATAAGGCTTCGTGTTTCGGACTTGACTGCGAAACAGCGGGCGGAGTTGACCCATACCGAGCTCTAATACGCCTCGTACAGCTAGCAATTCCCGATCGCCCTGTTGCAGTCATCGATTTAGCAGCGATCGCACCTGCTGACCTCGACCCGCTGCGTTCCCTATTAGCCGGAAATGCCCTGAAAGTCGGTCACAACCTCAAATTTGAATGGATGATGCTAACTCAAGCTGGACTGCCGCCCAGCCGTCCCTTTTTTGATACCTATCTAGCGTACCGAGTGCTTGTGGCCGGACTAAAACGCAATTTCTCGTTAGAATCAGCAGCCGCTCGATTACTCGGCGTTAAGCTAGATAAAACGCTACAAAAGAGCGACTGGTCGAGAACGCTGACACCGACTCAATTGCAATACGCTGCTACCGATGCTGCAATTTTACTGCCATTGCGTGACACGCTCAAACAAAAACTGAAAGTTTCAAAGCTTTGGGAAACTGCAAAATTGGAATTTGCCTGTTTGCCCGCGGTGGCTTCTATGGAACTAAACGGGATGCTGCTAGATAGAGAACAGTGGAAAGTTCTGGGAACCAAACTTTGTCAAACTCGCGACTTCCTTTTAACTCAAATCAACTCGCAATTGCATCGACCTAACCCTCACAAACAAATTTCTCTGCTTCCCGAATTCACTGAAACAATTAATCCTTGTTCTCCCAAACAAGTATTAGCAGCACTTCAAGCTGCTGGGATTCCCGTTAATTCCACCAATACTCAAACCCTAATTCCTTTCGTTGATAAATATCCGGTAATTCAATCTTTGCTTGAATATCGCAGTCTGTCAACTCGAATTAGTACCTTTACAGAAGGTTTGCCCCAACACATCCACCCCGTTACCGGAAGAATTCATCCCAATTGGTTTCAAATTGGAGCGAGGTCAGGTCGGTTTAGCTGTCGCGAACCAAATTTAACGAATATCCCTAGGGATAAGGAAACTAGGCAGTGTTTTATAGCAGCCCCCGGCTATGTTTTGCTCAAAGCGGATTACAGCCAAATTGAGCTAAGAATTATGGCAAAAGTTTCGGGCGATCGCAGAATGATTGCTGCCTACTCTCAAGGTGAAGACCTGCACAAACTTACAGCTTCTTTAGTCATTAACAAACACCTGGATAGTATTACAGAAGAGGAACGACAGCTCGGTAAAATTATCAACTTCGGTTTAATTTATGGTATGGGAGCTAAAAAATTTAGAAATACAGCCCAGTCCGAATATGGATTAACTTTGACTCTGGAAAAAGCCTCACAGTTTCGCAAAAAGTTCTTCAACTCCTACTCCGGAATCAAATGCTTTCACACAGCAATTCGCCAACAGTGGCAAAAAGGAATTCGAGAAAGCCGTACTTTGGGAGGAAGACGGCGACTTTGGTCTAAAGACACTAAGCCCTTGCTTAACGAAATGCTAAATAACCCAATTCAAGGACTGAGTGCTGATATTATTAAACTTGCTCTTACCTTACTTTTTAAGTCTCTCCAAGGCACAAACGCTAAACTGATTTGTGTCGTTCACGATGAGATTTTAATAGAGTGTCCCGTTGCAGAAGTAGACTCAGTTAAGGTCTTGCTTGAAAGATCTATGGTGAAGGCAGGTAATAAGTTTTTAAACCCAATTTCTTGCGAAGTAGAGGTTAAGGAACTCGACAGTTGGGGAGAATAGCCGAAAAAGCAGAAGTGTGAAGGCAGAAGGTAGAAAAACTAAGTTTACTTTAAAAGAGAATTGTGCGAACCGCTACTGCGGTTTTTAGGGGTGCACTTTTCAGATTTGTACTCATGAAAACTAAGCTCGTTTTGCCAGTTATTGACTCCAAAACTAGAGAGTCAATGCTGTTCCATTTCAGAAGGCAACCCTATAAACCTAAGAAAAAGCAAGCTCTAATCCCCAACCTCAAACGAGATTTAAAACCGGGCTGGCTTTTAACAATTATCGCACAAATAGACCGATGTTTATGGGGAAGGTGGGATTATTGGGCTTTGTGTCAAGCTGTCCCCAGTCATGCCTGGATGCGGTGGCAGATGGAACCAATGCTAGCCATTCTGGAGAACAGAAAACCCGAAAACTTACCCAAATTTGTAATTGAGGAAACTTTGCCACCAGAACCGATTCCCCAAATTGAATGGCAGTATTCTCCTGCCGCAGAAGCCATGTTAGATAATAGCCTCAATTGCATTCCTCAACATGGAGAATGGAAAACTTGGTCAGCTTGGGACTATTTGGAGTTTTTCTTGGACTGGGTTTTGTTCGCATTCGGACATCCAGCTTATAAAATGTTACCCAAAGAACCTGCCGGCTGTGAAGGTGCATCAATGCGTCTTTATCAGATGTTTGACCTGTCAATTCTCATGCTGTATCCTGAAGATTATATGGGCAGACTGCTACCCCAAATTTGCGGAAAGACTGCTCAAAAAAGTTCAGGGTTTTATCCTACACCCTTAGCTTTGTGTCAGTTCCTATCTAAGTTAGTCAGTGGTGATAAGACCGAGCGAATTTCCAGCTTCAATGAACCCGCTTGCGGTACGGGAGCTTTAATGTTAGCACAGTCAAATTACTGTCTGAGCGGTATCGGTCAAGATATAGACCCTACTCTGTTAAAATGCGCTTTGTTTCAGTTTTATATGTTTTCACCTTGGTTGGCTATTCCGATTTGGTGGTTGGGTCAAACTGATTTGCTCCTTGGCAATACTTTAAGTAGCGATCGACCCCAATCAATGAACGCCACTTATTGGTACAATGAGTGGTTTGAGCCTGTCGAGTCTCAGGCTAAAAATCATACTGATTGTCCAGTCGAACATGAAATAAGTTCAGGACAAAGCTCAGAAGTTATTGACTTGAATGAGAAGGCATCAATTCACTCAAATCCAGTAGTTCAAGAAGTTGTTAAGGGCAAACGCCGACCCAGAAAGACGACAACATCGCCTCACCAATTTACACTGTTTAATTTGGACGATTTCTAGCCCAATATCTACCTATCGAACGATTGTTGTGGTGCAGGTGAAGAGTTGAGTAAATCGCATTTAAGGTTTTTCTCACTCTTAGCAACCAAGCTACCGATATCGCTGGCGAGCTATCACGCAGGAGTTCGGAATTCGGAAAGCAACAAGCCGAAGAAAGCGCCGTCAGACACTCTGTTGCGATCGCGACTACACAACCAATTTAGGGTGCATAGACACCAGAACCTCTATCTGTCAAGGCAGATGCGCCCTAAACGCCTGCTCGCTTTAGAGTAAATGGATGCCAAAAACTCTCATTTGTCAAGGCAGATGCACCCTAAACGTTCGCTCCCTTTAGGGTGCATCAACGCCAAAACCATTAATCTATCAAGGCAGATGCACCCTAAACGACTCGCTCGCTTTAGGGTGCAGATTCGATAAAAGCCTTAGTTAGTCAATGCCTATGCACCCTAAACGCCGATAATTTAGGGTGCATAAACGCCAGAACTATCAATCTATCAATCACTATGCACCCTAAATGACTCGCTTTAGGGTGCACAAACGCCAGAACCACTAATCTATCAATGCCTATGCACCCTAAACGCCGATAATTTAGGGTGCATAAACGCCAGAACCATTAATATATCAGTTTCTATGCACCCTAAAAACTTAAGGCTTGAGCTTGCCCAGATAGAACGAATGATGCGTGCCGCCCTTACGAAATCTCAAGTAGGCATAAGGGCCGCATCCTTTGATTGTCTTGGATTCGATGTATCCCCTACTACCGCGCGCACCGGTAGCAGCCATTTTTTCTTCTCGTTTATCTTCCCAGTCTGAGTCGGCTTCCAATTCCGACAACCTTTTCTCTTCAGCGTCAATTAGCACGTCAATTGCATCCTTCAGGTACTTGAGGTCTTCCAGCTTGAGTTGATAGCAATCCTGCAACACACTGTGCATCGTTGGAGTTTTCACGGAACAACTGCGCTTTTTGGGCATAACCAGTCAAATTTAGGGGGCAAGCAATCGCACACTCCGCAAACCTTGAGTCAATGCACCCTAAACTGATAGAGCGCGTGCGGGCTGAAGTTTCCACTCAAACCTCGTGTCTTGTACAATTTTTACTATTGGTTTACTGCTTGTTAAAACTGTAGCACAGATATAAGGTCGAACATGGGACGGAAACAGAAATCGCCTTCAGGTATTATTTTTCGGGCGAGAGTTGCGCAACAGACACCAGAAAAACTTGAAAAGCTTGCAGCTTCGATGGGTCACTTGTACGGAGGTAAGGGGAAACCCGGTGCCATACTGGATATGCTGGCATCTGGAGATTTGGTTCTCGTACCCAAAACCGCAACAGATGTCATAAAATCTGTGGCACAGTTTTTGGAAGAAACCTCGCCGTCGGCCGTCACATTGGATCGTAAGCGGGGGGACGGTACTCAAACAATTCCTGCGGGGTCACAGCAAATCTAGACCGGTCTGTCCCTGATGTTGGTAAAGCAAACGATGCTTGATTGCGAATCGCTTGAATGTCCTCAGAACTCCGTTCAAAAGACAGCACAAACTGAGTCCTTTGATAGCGCAAGTCAGCAATTGTTACCTCCCCAGGCTTCCCTTTACAGTAAGCTTGTTCGGCACAGCGCTTAACAGCATTTCCTATCTCAGCCGGAGTTGCTCCAGCATAGTCATTCAACAGCGAATACCACTGCCTGTCCGTCCAAGGAGAAGGCAAATCTTTACCAAATTGACTGGGGAAATATTTGGCAAGATGCAGGTTAAATATTTCGTACCTCGCCCCGCTGTGCGGCAAGTCTACAAACCAGATTCCGCCGTCATCAAATCGCCTGATTATCTCAGCAGGAAGCATGGACAAACGGTTGACTGTTGCCAGCATTAATACTTCAGTTTCGTGTTCAGCCATCCAGGTTAATAACTTCTGAGAAAGCCGTCTGGCAATACCGCCGTCAGCGTTAGAATCCCACCCAGAGAAACCCTTGTCAAAGTCATCTGCAAACAAAACGCAGCCACCTAGATGGTCGGCAGTATCCAGAATTTTAGACAAAGCGCGATCGGGACTTGAAGAGCCTAAAATATTGCCCCAACTCACAGCTAAAAGTGCATATCCTAGTTTCTTTGCAGCCAGCTTTGCACTCAAACTTTTTCCGGTGCCGGGAGGCCCCCACAATAACATTCCTTTAGGCGGTCTGAGGTTGTATTTCCTAGCTTCAGGTTGGCTCAATTTAACTATATCTCTTAAGTAAGAATCGAGTCTGTCTAAACCGCCTGCTGCTGGAACATCGGGAGAAGCGATAAACTCTAATCCTTGGTTTTTCAGTTGAGATATCTTGTGTTCGAGCACCAAAGACGCCATTTTTTCAAGGGATGCGGTTATTGCGCGCGATCGCGCCAGCACTAATTCGATTTCAGCAACAGGCAAGCCCTGGCAAGCACGCACCAATCGTTCGAGGGCTTCTGTCGCATCGCTGCCACCGTCTAAGCCGGGGGTGCGATCGCAAAATTTCTCTACTATGGCCGCCACTTCAAAACTGTCAGGAAGAGGGCATTTGAGGATAGGAATTAGAGGTTGCAGCCTGGCGGGGAGTTGGATATAATCGCTCAAAAGTACCCAGTATTGTTCGACAGAACGCCACTCAAATTGAAAGAAAGCATTAGCTAACTGAGAAACGCAGCGAGCTTCAAAACAATTGCTGTTTGAATCTAGGATGTCCTCTAATAAAAAGATACCAGGTTGGTCGGATTCGAGCAAAAATTGCAGTACGTCGCAGTCAGCCGCTAACTCAGTCGGTTCTAAAACACATTTGTCGCCTATCTTTTTTAACGCCTGAAAAGCTGGGTAGCCTGAGTTCCAATAGTAAGCGGGTAAAGAGCGATCGCCAGCGTAAGTCTCGAATACTGACAGCACTTTCTGTAGGTCTGCACTGTAGTATTCTAACCCAACAATTCGCGTGCCTTGAGTAGCTAATTTAGGCCAACTTTTGATAAATTTCATCAGCTTTATAACGGAGTATAAGTGATACTTCTAGCGTTTCTCAAGCGTTGTGAGGTACGCGGGCGAGTCCGATGCCCTATGCCCTATGCCCGAGAGCACCTCATGTTACTGAGAAAGGCTATACAACACTTTAACTAACAAGCTAAGCGCCTTGCCTTCCTGCGACCGAGTAAAAACTTACCCCCAATTGGAGGGGGTCAAGCGTGCCTATCGGCACTCAAATGTTGACGTTCATTAAATTTAAGTCGATGACTGCAACCAAAAAACAAACAGTCGCTACTCCGACTCCCAAGCATTCCGCAACTCGTACCAGCACGAACGGCAAATTTAACAGCAAACCTAACGGTTCTGCAGTAGCTTCCAGTGTCAAGTTGAAGCCAGAACCCATCCTCAGTCCAGAAGAACAAGCCGAAGCTTTAGTCAAGCAGGTTCGCAATTACATCCACAAGAAGTATGCGGTTGCAATCCAGCGCCGCGAATCGCGGATTGGCACCAAAGTAGGTCACGCAGTTCGCGAAAAACTAGGATTGGACATCCAAGCTCAGTTAAATAAGCGCAACGGTAACGGCAATGGCAAAAAGTTTGACTGGAACGAGTGGAACAATACGGTGTTTCCCAAACTGTTTGGCCGTCCCGATGAACTCAAGTATGATATCGAAGTTGTTGCCTTAGCGATGAGCCAACTTTACGATACAATTGCTGACAACCCGCAAGCTGCCATTGCCGATTTAATGGAGTTCAATGCTCAAAGCTTAAAGCGTCGCAACGAGTTAGCTAAATCCTCTGAAGAAGATACTGAAGAACTCGATGACGACGACGAACTCGATGATGAAGATGATGAAATTGATGACATACTCGATGAAATTGATGAGGATGACGAAGACTCCGAAGGCGATGAGGATGAGGATGATGACGATGAGGAGGATGATTTTAGTTTAGACGAAGACGAAGAATTTGAGGAAGACGACGAATAATTGCGAAAGTTTGATTAGAAAGCTCTGCTGAAAAAGCAGAGCATTTTTTTGCCTCTATCGAGGCCCTTTCCACGAATCGCGATGCTGGGTAATGATTGTCGCCACCGTCCGAATCAGGACGCTCTGGGAAGCATACCCAACAAATTCACAATCAAGGAAAATTTGACCTTGGTTGTGAATTTAATTTTACCCACCCACCCACCCACTAATTTTTTTTAATTAATTGTAATTAGCAGACTGCCGTCGCTTTAGTTGTGAAAAAAAAACACGCTTGAGGGTTAATCATGGCTAATCGCAAATCCGCTCCAACTCCGATGCAAAAGCAATTTGCAGAAACTCTTGAAGAACAGCGCTTCGAGATGTTTTTGCACGTTGCCCGCGAGTTAACGGGACGTGCCAAACAACGACAGTTGCAGAAAGGTAAAGCTCTTGACTGGGAAGCGTTCAATACTTGGTTTAACAAGCAATATGAAGGCTACTCGGCTGACGAGATGCTTGAAGAAATCTTGAGCAACGTTTACTGGCTTTCATCTGAGCAAGCAGTGATTGACTTGCACTTCCGTTATATCGAATCGGCAGTCAAAGCTTCTCATAAGAAAAAGGCAACTGACGATAATGAAGAGATTGATGATTTTATCAAGTAATCAATGACGACCCCCGATAAAGGGGATAAAATCCTGCTCCAAGCAGGATTTGTTTTGCCCGCCCACCCACCGCACCAGTTCCCTTTGCGATATTTGCGCTCGCATTCTCAGAAGGCTTTAGTAAGGTTTTGATATTAAACGCGAGCGCGTTTGAGAGATGTTCCACTTGCAAATAAATTATAATCATGTACGAACATATTCAGCATTTTCTCACCCTCACAATTGAAACTGTGGTAATTTTTGGTTACGGTGGCTTAATTGTTCACTATATCGCTACGCTGTTAGCATCGAAGCGGATGAATCCTTCTGAAAAACTCTCAGCAGAACTTGCCCCAGATTTTGTGCCTCTTCTCAATGAAATTGCTTCCTTTCCTGCTGTTGCCGAATGTGCAGCAACTCCAGAACCCACAGAAGAACAGCGCCTCACCTCTTCGCTACAAGTTAAAGCCGAATTTGCTTCTAATATTCAACTCGATACCGACACATTAAATCTACCCTTCATTCAAGTCGATAGCCTCACTCTCCGACAATGCCGCACCGTTATTCGAGCGCTCAATTCCACTCTCCCACGAAGTGAGCATATTCGCCTGAAACTAAACAAAAAAGATGTGCCAGCAGATTCGTTAAAATTTCAAATCAAGAAGCAGTTTGAGCATCGACCGCAGCAAGTTGTCTCCCTAATTGAGCAAATTTTGAGAGCGAGTTAGCAGGCTCGGGGAATCAACAAGCCAATTATTGCTTTCTATCCATAAAACTTTTGGTAACGAGTTGATAGAAAGTTTAATTGAGTGAATTGTCCTTTTCCTGACCAAGCTATTAGTTACTTTCTTCAGCGCCCAGGGGAATCAGACCCTTGCCAATCTGTTCGCTCAACTCGTTGAGACTCAATTCCCGTTCAATTGCGATCGCACGAATTTCCTCCATCCTACCGACGTTACCTGGATATAAGCTACATAGCAGCATATCTGCCTGCCGCGAAGATTTGTTGTGCGGTTAATTGCAAGTCGGGAAAGATTGAGGAAATCAGTCGAGCGTCGTTTTGAAACAAGTGTTTTTGATACTCGTCTTCTCGCAGCGTACAAATTGTAACTGTCGGCTGTTTGGGTTTGCCAATATATTCTCTGCCACCAATACCCAAATAATCAACAATCCAATACTCTGGCACTCCTAGCAAAGCGTAATCTTCAACTTTGCGAGCGTAATCGTTTTGCCAGTTGGTGCTAACAACTTCAGCAATCAGTTTAATAGAAGAACCTGATGTAATTACAGGTTCTTGTTGCCACAAAGGTTCATTAATTAGTCGAGTTTGGTCTAATACAAGCACATCGGGGCGAAAGGCTGTTGCTGTTCCTAATAGTTTGATGAGACAGCGAGGGGGGATAAGGTAGGGTAGATCCAGGTGGTCAATTTCTACATTTAGTTTTCGTCCCAAAAACCCGGATACTTGTTCGTGCGGCCCTGTTGGTTCCATTTCGGTTAATTCACCATCAATGAGTTCGTAACAAAGGCTGTCGCCGTAGTTCGTAATAAATTCATCAACAGTTACAAGTTTTGGAGGTGATTGAAACATTATATTTTTTTCTGAGACATTAAGACGGCACAATACCGTAAATATTAACAACTTTTTACAGATAAAAATACCGTCATTACTATCAATAAAGCTTCTAGTAACGAGTTGATAGAAAGTTTTTTTTATCTAACCTCCCTTTCCATATCTGGCGATTAGTTACTTTTTTCACCATTGCCAAGGGGAATCAGACCCCTGCCAATCTGTTCTATCAACTCGTTGAGACTCAATCCGCGTTCAATGGCGATCGCGCGAATTCCTTCCCATCCTACCGACGTAACCTGGATATTTCTTTGCTTCTTGGGTTCTTCATAGCGAGGTTGTCCCCCTGAGCGGTTGAGGTTGGCTAATGAGTTGGGATGGGGGTGGATTCCTTTCCTAGGTGGCATAGCGTCGATAGCATTTCCTTTTTTAACTATTTTCGCATTTTCTAGAGGCTTCTCGACGATAACTATGTTAGTGTTGAATAGTTCAAGGAAATTTCTGCCCGCGCGGAAGCCGCTTGCGGAGCACAGGAGTCAGCGCGGGCGAGCCTTGCATTCAACAAACTCGCCAGGAATACGTCAAATGCAATCAGGAGCAGACGATCGGGAGCCGCAAGCGTTAATTGTTTTGCCGGGGGGTATTGAGCGGTGTACTACCTCCTATGCTGCGAAACAACTGCGAATCGATCCTGAATTCCAATCTCTCATTCCTCCCCTGAGTAAAGACGAAAAAGCTGCCCTGCAAGCAAGCATTCTGGAGGAAGGATGCCGCGACCCGTTAGTAGTCTGGGCCGAGGAAAAGCTTCTCATCGACGGTCATAACAGGTACGCTATATGTACCGCGCACGGCATACCCTACGAAATTGTAGAGATGTCTTTTGAGGGCCCGAATGCAGTCAAGGTCTGGATGATCGCCAACCAGCTCGGGCGGCGCAGCTTGACACCAGAATCTGTTAGTTACCTGCGTGGCACATGGTACGAGCTGACCAAGCAATCTCACGGGGGCAAGCGTTCGGCAAGCTGTCAAAATGTCAGCTTGACAGACAAAACAGCGCCAGAGGGAGCAAGCTGTCAAAATGTCAGCTTGACAGACAAAACAGTGCCAGAGGGAGCAAGCTGTCAAAATGACCACTTGACAGACAAAACAGCACGAGAGTTGGGAGAACGGTTCAAAGCTTCCCCCCGAACGATTTACCGGGATGCCAAGTTTACTCAAGCAGTAGACACCCTGAGTTCTATTGGAGGAGAGGATATGAAGTGGAAGATTCTTAACCGCTCTGCTGGACTGACCAAAAAAGAAGTTATTGCCTTAGCCGCTGAGGTTAAGAGCCGCCCAACTAAAGTTGCCAAAACTTTACAGGGGCGCGACCGACAAGTAAAAACTGAAGGTGAACCTACCATCGCCCACCACCTGAGGCTCAAAATTGGTTCCTTGGTGGAAGTGTACGCGCCCGATCGCCAAGATGTTAACGGCAGGTTAGGCCGCATTCACTCTGTCGGGGAGAAAACCGCCACTGTGTGGATGCGACACATCCCCACCGTTACTATGCAGTTATACACATTCAAACACTCGGCTCTTACTGCTGTACCGCTCGAAAATCAACCGGGACTTCAAGAAATTTGCGCTCGCACTGACCGACTTCACAAATTAGGAAATCTAGATCCGTTTGAAGCCGAAATTCTGAACTTGTTAGAAAGAACAACGGCTCTTACTCCCACCGAATTGCAGTATTTAGGACAGATTGAGAACAGACACAAGCTTGATTGAGTGCCTCACAACTATTCTTCCTTTTGAGAACAGCAATAACTTCGGAAATTTTAGTTGATTCACTTGACAGTTCAAACACTGAGTCAATCAATTTTTGTTGAGCTGCTAATTGTCGTAGTGAATAATAAGCGATTGCTCGCACTCGCTCAGGATACTTGCTAGCATTTTTGGCAGCAAACAGTCCCCATAAAGCACTCAGCACCATCTTAATCCAATACGGATCAGTTAAGGGTTATGCAGTGCTTAAAACAATAAATACAGGAGTATTCATCATAATGCCAGTACCTCTGTGTTTAACTTGTTTAGACCGAAATTTTGAGACCGACTTTTTCACCACTCTTGGGTTGTTTCTCTGGACTCTTTCCGGTATATTTTGATCGAGAATCTCCAAAGTCAACCAACTCAAAAAAGGGAAGTTCGTGTAGTTGGAACCCCTGAATTTTTGGGAGTGCGCGACGAACAACTCGTAATGTTCCAGTAAAAGAAAGACGCAAGGGTGAAATGCTTGCCTTGCTGGTCGCTTGAAAAATCAATGACTTTACAGCCCAGTGTCCTAGTAGTAAACCATAAATTTCTTGCACAACTTATTTTGGCTTTTGAGAACGAATATGAGTTTTTCGTCCTAATAAATGTACTTTGAGTTCATCAATCGTATTCTCGACTTCCCAACGTTGATGATATTCACAGGCAAATAACTGGGCAGTAAATTTTTCAGCATCCGACAAGCTGGTAATTAAACGATATCTAATTTGTGCTTCTGGGCGGTCGTAATTCTCAATTGTGTACTCAATTACTCTTACCTGTATGGGCTTAAATCCTTTTTTCCTTAATTTGCCGGATGGGGAAATGCAACTCACATACGAACCATCATCTAATTGTGTTTCGTTTAAGAATTTAACGTTGGATGGAATTCGCCCCAAATACTCACAA
>JAUBOM010000313.1:0-2517 GCA_036700245.1 Microcoleus vaginatus BM001213989 | reverse complement strand
TCCCATCTTCTGTCCAGTCTTCCTCGATCCAGAATTTGCGATCGCGAATCCGAACGTAAACAGTGATACCGGTAATGCGATCGCCCTTTTGCCAGCCAAGATTCATCCAGATGTAATGACCGTTTTGTTCGTCGGTAATCAAGAATGTCTCGATGTCTGGTTGAGGATGGCGGCACAATTCTACATACTCGGTCAAAATACGTTTGATTAATTGGGGATACTCGATTAGTTTATCCATTGCACAATTTCCTCTACTTCTGTATTTACGATAATTAGCGGAAGTTGATGTCTGTTTACAATTAATTGAATTACATCTTGAGTGAAGAAACTTTTATATGCGATCGCACTAACTGCGACGTAAAGTTTGCGATCGGGCGCTGTTTCTTCTAAAAGGTAACGATAAATGTCATACTGACCGAGAGCTTCTTTTAAATCTTGTATTTTTGACGCACCGATAAAGCTTTTCACTTCAACTACAAGTTTCTGTCCCGACCGTTCAGCAGCAATGGGTTGTTCCGCACCGAGATCGGCGTACAGCGTTGTTCTGCGATACTGAATTACATACGGATCGTCAGTAATCGTCCAGCCGTCTTTGATCAGTGCGTTTTTGACAGCGTAGTGAATGATGTCTAGCTTGGGCATAGGCTTATTATAGACTAAAATAAACGAATATTATAACTGACTTGCAACAGGAATTTTTAAATTGAAAAGAGATTTGGGTCGAACACTAGCTTTCACACTTGAGCAAACTTGTTTTTGTTCTCAATGAACTTGCCGGTAACCTGGTAGATACTGGCAAATCCTAATTTTTTTTTGAGTTGCTCTTGACAGGAAATAAAAGATGCAGTAATTTAGGAAAAGATAGGTTTTTGGGTCAAATAGGCAAGTCAATATCTAGTTAAACTGCCAAGTTATTTGTTTGGGAATTATTGCTAATTTGGTTGTAGGGTGGTAATACCTTATTTCCCTAGAGTCTTGCTAAGGATACTGGCAACCGCTGAACATGAACGTTATATTTATTGCGAAAGAAAGCCATGAAACTTCTTGAAATTGTAAATGAAATTATAGAATTGGCAGAAACAGGTAATTCTTTGGGGAGGACAGATGTCTCCTTTGAATTTTTTTACGGTGGGGGCAATCCTATCTACTTCGTAACCAAAAAAAATATAATCCAATATCGTGACGCACTATCAAGGGCATTTGATTCAGATGAGAAAATTAAAAGCACCTATACGTTAAAGAAATATGAATCTCTGCTACAAGAGCATTTTAGAGAGTGTTTTTTAAAAAAATGCTCAGCTAAAAAGGAGGATGTATCATCGTTTGTGAAAAATCTTAAGGCGGAAAGTATAAAAACATTTTATGTGTTTCGAGACATACATGGAATAGTTTTAAACAGTCCCACAATTCCCTTGTTATTGGGTGGTTACACAATATACGAGTTTGCTTCACAAAAAGAGTTTATTGAGTCAAAAATTGACTCAAAAACAGATTCATTTCCTCCAATATGGTTCAATGACAATCCAGAATATTTAATTGAATGGAAGGCTGAAGCAAGACACTTTGAAAAAGCAGTTGAAATTGCTGATGAACATTTTGAGCGATTCGAGCTTATCCTAAGATATGTCCTAGGTTCCGCCACAAATGACTTTGAAGTTGGCGTTTTAAACTACCAAGGCTGGCGTCATCGTAGAGCTTACATATTGTCTGATATGGGGGAAGTCTCAAACTCATCGACTCTGCATGGCCCAATAGAGCCGATACAACTTGATGCTCCATATTTTGTAAACGAGGATAATGGATATCAAACTGTTTGGGGTTTTACTACAAAGACAAACCTTAATAAATTTCAAAAAAGAATTATGTTGGCAGTTGAATGGATCGGGCAATCAATAGCTGATCCCTCACCACCAAGTGCTTTTATCAAGGCGGCCATCGCTCTAGAAATTATCTTTACACCTAGCCAAGAGGCAATCATTACTCCGTCAATTCTAAATCAAATCTCTGAAAGTATAGCTCTTATATTAGGCAGCTCAGTCGATGAAAGATTAAAAATCGAATCAAGAGTAAAAAAATTGTATGGCTTGAGATCGAAGATTGTACACTCTGGCAACAAAGATATTAGTCAAGCAGATTATAAAGATCTGCTTGCAATAGCACGTTCTGTAATAATAAGGATACTCACATCAGACAAGCTTAATAGCGTTGATATTGTAGAAAAATTATATACTATTCTCAAAAATTTTAAGTATTCAGGTGGTGGTGGTAAATATCTAGTGAGGTGGTGGTAAATATGTAGTGAAATGGTAAATATATAGGTGATGCAATATCACAAAGCGCTGGAGTCTGATTAATTACTCGCTGCGCTCAGAATTTACTTTTGCACCGCCAGTCAATACAGCTATAACTCCAGCTCAAACAATAGCCATTAAAGTAGTTGATAGTTGGTAATCGATCCTGAGCAAGTTCCCCCAAAGCGATCGCAATTTCTTCAGGATGGGCATCGGCATCAGCCAA
>JAUBOM010000312.1:0-2522 GCA_036700245.1 Microcoleus vaginatus BM001213989 | reverse complement strand
AAGAAAATCATTTAGGATTGCTCTAGATATAGAAAATCATTTAGGATTGCTATATTTAGACGGGCATGATTGTACCGCCGAATCGGGGTCGCACCTGCACAAACGATGTCCGCGCAGCCCGAAGCTAAAGAAAAGAGGGTAATAGAACAGAATTTGCTATGATACTATTTTCTACCGTCACTCCACGGCATCGATCGCAAAACTCGCCGGCTCATTTGAGTTGCCAAGGCCGGACTCCCAACCACTATTGCAGGGTCACAACATTAATAAGGGAAATGCTATCTTAAATTCAGGAAAAAAAGATGTTTGCTAAAATCAAAAATTTAAACGTTAGAAAGAAGATGCTGCTCGGGTATCTAGCACCAGCAGCTATATACTTAGGGTTTCCCGTAGTAGTTATCGCTACTACACATCAGGTGTTGAAAACTTTCCAAGAAACAGAAAGGGTACAGCAGGTACTTGGAGAAACAACTAATATATCCCTAGGTGCCGACCAAATGATACGGGGGCTACGTGGGTATTTAATTAATAAAAATAATGATTTTTTAACGGATTTTCACACAGGTGCAGAGTTAGCTCTGCAGTCGGCAGATAAAATAGAGCAGAGCGTTAAAGATCCCGAACAGAGAATTCGTTTGCAGAGGATGCGAGGGCTAGTCAAGCAATATTATGAGGGTTGTAACGAAGACATTGTTCGCTTAGTGCTGCAAAATCAGACAGCGACAGCCATTGCTGTATTTAATACAGACAAGTACAAAAGTCTAGTGAATGAATTTTTGAATGTGAACCGGGAATTTCGGGAAACAGAATTAAACCTGGTTAATCAAAAAACGAAAATCACCAAGGAAGCTTTAAGCTTTTTGGTATCGACGCTGGTGGTTGGTTCGGTGCTGTTAGTGCTGTTTGGTGGGGGTATAGCTTGGCTGATTTCGTCAGGAATTGTTGCAACTATCGATCGCGCAATTAGTTCAATCGCCAGTTCTTCCACGGAGATTGCAGCAACAGTTGAAGAACAGGAACGCATGGCAAGCCAGCAAGCAGCTTCAGTTAATCAAACTACTACGACGATGGACGAATTGGGCGCATCTTCTAGGGCGACTTCAGAGCAGATAGAAACTGCCGCATCTCAAGCAATGCAAGCTTTAAGTTTAGCTGGCTTAGGTACAAAAGCTGTCGAAGAAACTTTAAAAGCAATGGCAACGCTGAAAACTAAAGTCGAGGATCTGCAAGGGCAAATTATGCAGTTGAGCGAGCAAACCGATCGCATTGGCAATATTTCAACTCTAGTTAGCGATTTGGCAAATCAAACTAATATGTTAGCGCTAAATGCTGCGGTGGAAGCAGTACGGGCGGGCGAACACGGCAAGGGGTTCGGCGTTGTGGCATCAGAAATCCGCAAACTTGCCGATCGCAGTAAAAAATCGGGCACGCAAATTAATCTGTTAGTTGCTGATATTCAGAAAGCGATTAATTCAACAGTAATGGTGACAGACGAAGGCACTAAAACTGTGGAATCTGGGGTGAATATTGCATCAGAAACCGCTGCGGCATTTGCCGGAGTGGCTAATGCAATTAACAACGTGGTTTTGAGCTCTCAGCAAGTTTCGCTCAATGCCAAAAACCAAGCGGTTGCGATCGAACAAGTGGTGGAAGCTATGAACTCTCTCAACCAAGCAGCGGCCCAAACGGCTTCCGGTATCACTCAAACTAAAGTCGGCACTCAAAAATTGAATGAAGCTGCTTTAGATTTAAAAGCAATTATTTAGAATAGCGATCGCTTCTGATAGTTTCACAAAAAAATGCAACTGTAGACCAATGATACCAACCCCAATACTCATTAGTCATTTCCCATTATTCAACTCTAAAATCTAAAATCTAAAATCGTATCAGCGCTCAGTTATAATTTTAATGAGTCTTGAAAAAATAAAGCGATTATTTTGGCGATCGCGCTTCAGGATTTAGTTGAAGCCGTCAACTATCTCAACCTAGTAGCTAAGGAAACTGCCATCGACATTTCTCAAGTAAAACTCGGCACCGAACACCTAAATCCAGCCGAAAATCTCAAATCAGCAGTGTAGGAATAAGGAAGGTTAATTACCAATTCCCAATTATCCATTATTCATTACCAATTTTTAATGAGCGATACATTTTTCAAAAAAATTAAACACCGACTACTGCTTCTCCTAAATTTAAGTACCTTGATTCCAGTATCTCTTGTAGGGTGGTAGGGAATTTCTTATTCTCCAGCAGCACTGCCAACCTTAGCATTGAGTCACCTTGGTGAAAGTGTCGCCTTTAGCGGTAACAGTTTGAAAAATATCAGTGACGATATTTTGTGCCTCCGCAAATATCCCCCAATGCAAGAAATGATTAGATGTAGAGAGGGAAATAAAGTAAACCGAGAGACTAATTCAACTTATCAAATTTGGCTTGAGTGAATGCAAATCATATTTGCATCAATGATAGGAGCTGGGGGGGTGACAAAGAGGCCTAGGAGATAGACCGAATCAGGGTTGCAGCCC
>JAUBOM010000075.1:0-38429 GCA_036700245.1 Microcoleus vaginatus BM001213989 | reverse complement strand
AACTCGGATCGGGGGCGATCGCGGGTGCAGCTTCAGCAGAGTCGGAGTTAGCGCCGTCAGAAAAACTCCTTGACTCTGCTGCTGCTACTGGCATGATACCAACGCTTAGCAGTGCAACACATAAAAAAGGCACACGCAGTTTCATTTTCATTCACACCACACACTTAAAAACTTGAACTGCTACACCACCTGTAAGAGTGAATGCACCGATGGAGCTGCACTCCCGACTCGTACTCTGCTGAAAATCTACCCAAGCAAACACGAAAACTAAGCCTATGATTAACAGGCGCAGATATCTGTGGTCGCAGTTTGAATCCAGTTTTTTGACACGAGCGACGATACACTCGGATCGCAGTCAACAACCCAACGATTTATCACTAATTATTTGCAGTAGCCTCATCAAAATAAAATAAGGGTGCTGCTAATGTCAAGCAATAAGTCAAATTTCTTTATTGCTAAGTTTTATCAAGTTTTATCAAGCCGCACGCTGGCCTATGCTAGCGATTTTGGGCGCACTGCCGTCTGCGTGCCTGATCCTAAGCTTCCAAAAACCTAAATTTGGTCGATTGACTGCATCGTTCCGCTTTGGGTACTGCCAGGTAACTTATGACTATTGAGGGATTACTTTAAAAATAATTATCAATTACTACTTGCAAAATCAATATTTTAGACCTACAGTGTAAAAGCTAATCAAGAACTAATATCAATAAGTTCTAGGAGTAGCTAGAGAATAACCTTTTGAGACAAAATCGCGGTCATCAGCTTGGCGATCGCAAAACTCAAGATTTTCGGGTTGCAATGGGTGCAAAAAGTAGAATGGCTCAACTTTTCAAGGATTTTCGAGAAATCTCTAGTAACAGTTTGACAGGTGTAGACTTGTTGCGCTACAGATGCCTGCACCAGCCTGACCAACTAGCTTTTACCTTTCTGGAAGACGGAGAAACAGAAAGCGATCGCCTGACTTACAGCGAATTAGATCGTCGCAGCCGAGCGATCGCAGCTCAACTTCAGATTTTAGGTGCTGGCAGCGAACGGGTCTTATTGCTTTATCCGCCAGGACTAGAATATATTGCGGCTTTTTTCGGATGCTTGTACGCAGGGGCGATCGCAGTTCCAGCTTACCCGCCCCGCAATCAGCGCCACGCAGCCCGACTTCAAACGGCCGTATCAGTTGCAACCGATTCCCAAGCCGCGATCGCCCTCACCACAACAGCAATTTTGCCCCAAGTGCAATCCTTGCTGGCAGAAAAAATAGGAAGTATACACTGGCTCACTACCGATACAATCCCCGCCGGAATCGAAGATACTTGGCAGGAACCCTCAATTAACGCAGAAACATTAGCATTTCTGCAATATACATCGGGTTCCACAGGGACACCAAAAGGCGCAATGCTCAGCCACCGCAACTTGCTGCACAACGCCGACATGACCCAACGCCTGATGGGACATTCCCACACCAGCAAATTTGTCTCCTGGCTGCCGATTTACCACGATATGGGACTGATCGGTGGCGTACTTCAACCCCTGTACGGCGGTTTCCCTTGTATCATGATGCCCCCCGCATCTTTTCTACAAAGTCCCTACCGCTGGCTGAAAGCTATTTCTCACTACCAAGCCACGACGAGTGGCGGCCCTAACTTTGCTTACGAATTGTGCGTTCAGAAAATTAGCCAGCAGCAGCGAGAAACTCTTGACTTAAGCAGTTGGAAGGTGGCATTTAACGGTGCTGAACCGATTCGGCGCGATACCTTAGAACGCTTTGCCGCAGCCTTTGCACCCTGTGGCTTCCGCTGGGAGGCTTTCTATCCCTGTTACGGGATGGCTGAAGCAGCTTTGATGATTTCTGGCGGTCTGCACACAGCACTCCCGGTCATCAAAACAGTTCAGGCAGAAGCACTTGAGAGCGGTAGGGTGTTCGCAACAAGTGCAGAAAGTGAAAATGTTCGGACATTAGTAGGTTGCGGTCAAACTTTGCCCGATCAAGAAATTGCGATCGCGAACCCTGAAACGTTAACCCGCTGTCAACCTGACGAAGTTGGTGAAATTTGGGTATCAGGGCCGAGTGTGGGTGTCGGTTACTGGAATCGCACCGAGGAAACAGAACGGACATTTCACGCCTATCTGTCAGACACAGGTGAAGGGCCGTTTTTGCGAACAGGCGACTTAGGCTTCTTGCAAGATGGAGAACTCTTTATCACGGGTAGGGCTAAGGATTTAATTATCATTAGAGGTCGAAATCTTTACCCTCAAGATATTGAAGTAACGGCAGAACGCAGCCATCCGGCACTGCGATCCGGTGGCGGTGCAGCATTTTCGGTGGATGTAGAGGATGAGGAACAGTTAGTAGTCGTTCAAGAAGTGGAGTTTCGGCAGAAACCGAATGTGGAGGAAGTCACCGCAGCCATCAGAAGTGCGATCGCGCAAGTCTACGGTATCCAAGTTTATGCTGTCGTGACGATCGCCGCCGGCACTATTCCCAAAACTTCCAGCGGTAAGATTCAGCGCCGCGCAGCCCGTGCAGATTTTCTCTCAGGCAACCTGAAAGTTATTGGCAGCAGCATTTTAGAGGATTTTCAGACAGTTGAAAACGAGGTGCGTCTAACTCGCGAACAGGCGATCGCAACACAGCCAACTGACAGAGTACCGCTACTAACATCTTACCTCCAGCAGCAGATCGCTCAGGTGCTAAGAGTTCCCCGATCGCAGGTAAACCCACAGCAGTCACCGATCGCACTAGGACTCGATTCCTTAAAAGTCTTTGAATTACAAAACCGAATTGAAACCGATCTCGCTACAACAGTGTCTGCAGCAGAACTCTTCGAGAGTTCCAGCCTCTCTTACTTAGCAGCGCAATTGTGCGATCGCCTCGCTACCGCTACCCCTAGCGTGCCGCCACTGCTGCCTGCACCCAGACAAGCAGAATTGCCCTTATCCTTTGCCCAGCAAAGGCTGTGGTTTCTCAATAGCTTGCAGCCTGGAAGCCCTTTTTACAATATTGCTGTTGCTGTAAAGCTCAAAGGGCCGCTGAATGTAACTGCACTCAACCAAAGCTTTAACGAAATCTTGGAGCGACAGGCCGCTTTGCGAACAACCTTTACCGCTGTGTCAGGTCAATCGGTGCAAGCGATCGCCCCAACTTTAACTTTAGCGCTGCCAGTCATAGATTTGCGATCGTTTCCAGAAACCAACCGGGAAGCGGAAGCACAACGCCTAGCCACTCAAGAAGCTCAGCAACCTTTTGATTTGACAGCAGGGCCACTGCTGCGAGTCACACTGCTACAGCTAGCCGAAGCTGAATACACCATGCTGCTGACAGTACACCACATTGTTGCTGATGGCTGGTCTATGGGAGTATTCATTCAAGAACTGACAGCACTCTACAGGGCTTTTTCCAGCGGTCAGCCTTCCCCGTTAACCCCTTTGCCGATTCAGTATGCTGACTTTGGGATCTGGCAGCGCCAATGGTTGCAGGGAGAAGTGCTAGAGTCTCAACTCGCTTACTGGAAACAAGAATTAAGCAACCTGCCTGTGCTGCAACTGCCGACAGACAATCCGATCCCAGCTATTCAGACCTTCAAAGGTTTGCGGCTGCCGTTCTCACTGTCGAAAGCTTTAACGGATGCGCTGAAAGTGCGATCGCAGCAGCAGGAAGTATCGCTGTTTATGACACTGCTGGCGAGTTTTACAACTTTGCTGCACTGGTATAGCGCTCAAGACGACATTACTGTAGGCACGGATATTGCTAACCGCAACCAAGCGGAAACTCGACAACTGATTGGATTTTTTGTCAACCAATTGGTATTGCGGAATAATTTATCTGGGAATCCCACATTTGATGAGTTACTGCACCGCGTGCGCGATCGCACCTTGGCAGCCTACGCACATCAGGATCTGCCTTTCGACAAGTTGGTGGAGGTTTTGAACCCTGAACGGAGTTTAAACCGTACACCCTTATTTCAGGTCAAGCTGGTGCTGCAAGCACCGCTACCGCCTTTGGCGCTTTCGGGTGTGAGTGCGACCGTCTGCGAGGTGGATAGCGAAACCGCCAAGTATGACTTGCTGCTAAATCTGACGGATAGCGAGATCGGTTTGACTGGGTGGATGGAGTACAGCACGGATTTGTTCGCTACTGCTAGCATCGCGCGGATGCTGTCGCTTTTTGAAACGCTTCTGAATGCGATCGCGGTTCAATCTGAAGTGAAGCTGAGCGTTCTCAAAGAAATGCTAAATACTGCTGACAAAGAGTGGCAAATTGCTAAAGAACAAGAACTTAAAGAAGCTCGCCTGCTCAAGTTTAAAAATGTCAAGCGCAAAGCAATTGAACAATTGGTATGATGAAAACTTTTGAATCTCATAGCTTTAAGAGCAAACTGCCACCACTGCGATCGCGCCGAGCTATTAGCGCCTCTTCAGAAGAGTTAGTAGATGCTAAGTTTCTTCAGTCACACCAATTTCTACCTCTAGTAGTCAGCCCGACTTTAGAGGAAGTAAATCTTGTAGTTTGGGCAAGGCAAAATCAGAATTTTATAGAAACAGAGTTAGGCAAATGGGGAGGTCTACTTTTTCGCAATTTTAAAGTCAGTGACGCAACCCAGTTTGAAGAATTTATTACTGCTGTTTCCGGGGAATTGTTGGAGTATCGAGAACGTTCCTCGCCGCGCAGTCGCGTCAAGGGCAATATTTATACTTCCACTGACTTTCCAGCGGAGCAAAGTATTTTCTTGCACAATGAGAATTCCTACCAACACACATGGCCGATGAAAATTTTCTTTTTTTGCCTGAAAAGTGCGACGGCAGGAGGAGAAACGCCACTGGCTGATGTCAGGAAAGTATTACAACGCATTGACCCTAAAATTGTCGATATCTTCGCACAAAAACAGGTGATGTATGTCCGCAATTTTGGCAGTGGCTTAGGGCTGCATTGGCATGATGTTTTTCAAACAACTGATAAATTAAAGGTAGAAGAGTATTGTCAAAATCGTGACATTGAGGTAGAATGGAAAGATGGCAATTGCTTAAGGACTAAACAAGTTCGCCACGCTATTCTCAAGCACCCTAAAACGGGTGAAAAAGTTTGGTTTAATCACGCTGCTTTTTTTCACATATCAACTTTAGAGTCGGTGCTCCGGGAGTCATTGCTGGCAGACTTTAAAGAATCGGATTTTCCTAACAATACTTATTACGGAGATGGTACTCCTATTGAGCTTTCTGTTTTAGATGAAGTGCGCGAAGCATATCGGCAGGAAACTGTAACTTTTCCCTGGCAGGAAGGGGATATTTTAATGCTGGATAATATGTTAGTAGCTCACGGACGATCGCCTTTTGTTGGTTCTCGTAAAATTGCGGTAGGAATGTCTGAAACTTACAGCTATAGTCCGACAGCGGTTGAAACTCCTGTCTCATAGCGAAAGCTAAAGCTATTCCCTATTTTTCGGCGCTTGAAACTGTAACTACACAAACAATGTCAGCCTACGCTGACTGAAGAATATGCTAATCGGGTATTGAAGCCTTATTTAGGCTATATCTTAACGTTTAGCGCAGATAATTTTTGATTAAAATAATTAGATACAGAGGTAGAGATATGCAAAAAGAAGTTATTACAGGGTTTCGACTTTCACCGCAACAAAAACATCTATGGCTGTTGCAACAAGTTGAGTCTAACTTGCCTTATCGCGCTCAGTGTGCTGTGGAAATTCAGGGAAATCTTAACAAGGAAATTTTCGAGGCTGCTTTGGAGAATGTGTGGCATAGCCATGAGATATTGCGGACTACTTTTCGCTGCTTACCGGGAATGGATATTCCTTTGCAAGTAATAAGCGATCGCAGCATTCCATCAATTTCTCAATATTCTTTGAGCGAGCTAACTCCGTCAGAACAAGAGGCTAAAATTGAGGAAATTTTTGAGGAAATAAATCAACAGCATTTTGATGAGGAAGGGCAGCTTTTGCAGATAGTTTTAATTGAACTTTCCTTTGAAAAATACCAGCTAATTGTTAGTTTGTCTGCTCTCGGGGCGGATACTTTAACGCTAGATAGCTTAGTGCGTAAAATTAGCGAAGCCTACGCTGCTACTGGACAGAAAAATAGCTTATTTGAGGCAGAGATTCAATATGCTGATATCTCGGAAATCTTTAATGATTTAATTGAGTCTGAGGATACAAAAGCTGGAAAAGATTATTGGCATAAGTTTGAGATTTCTGACTTGTTTGTGAGCCAGCTAGTAGGGGAAAAAGAGTTAGATCGAAAAAGCGGGTTTACGCCCAAAAAACTCACGATTAAAATTCCGCAGGACTTGGCGACAAAAATTGAATCGATCGCTCAAAACTCTGACACTTCTGTTCCTACATTCTTACTAACTTGCTGGCAGATTCTCCTCAGTCGGCTGACAGGAGTATCAAACGCGATCGTCGGCACTTATTGCGATGGCCGAACTTATGAAGGTTTAGAGTCATCCTTGGGGCTATTCGCCAAATATTTACCCCTAACTTGCCCGTCGTCAGATAGCTTAGAATTTAACGAATTTTTACAGCAGGTTAGCGAATTAATTGGCAATAACTATGAATGGCAGGAGTATTTTACGCCCGAACAAATTATAACCGCAACTGGCAAGGGCGCCACTGACTCTTTCATTCCGTTTTGTTTCGAGGTTGAGCCACCGCTGCCCAAGTATTCGGCTGGTGGTTTATCCTGGTCAATTGCTAAGCGTTCCGCCTATATTAGTAGATTTAAAGTAAAACTTTCTTGCCTTTGTCAAGATGATGCTTTGATTTGCGAGTTTCACTATGATGCTAACTTATTCCAAGTAGCAGATATCGGCAACTTGGCGGAGCAATTTCAAACTTTGTTAGCAAGCGCTGCCAGTAATCCGAAAGCGACAATTAGCGAGTTAGCGATTTTGAGCGATCGCGATCGCCAACAACTGTTATTTGAGTTCAACATTACAAACACTGCTAGCCCGATCGATAAATGCGTTCAGCAGTTATTTGAAGAACAAGTAAAACGGACACCCGATCGCACCGCCGCTGTGTTTGAAAGTCAGCAACTAACTTACGCTGAACTCAACGCCCAGGCAAATCAACTAGCCCGTTACCTACAGCAACAGGGAGTAGGGCCAGAGGTACTGGTGGGGATTTGCGTAGCGCGATCGCTTTCAATGCTTGTCGGAATTTTGGGCATTCTCAAAGCCGGTGGCGCTTACGTTCCCATTGATTCAACCATACCGCGCGATCGCCAAGCCTTCATTCTCACAGATAGTCAGGTGCCGATACTGTTGACTCAGCAGCACTTAGTCGCCGACTTGCCAACAAGCGGAATTCAAGTAATTTGCCTGGATGCGGATTGGGAAATCATCGCCTCTGAACGTACAGAAAATCCAACCTGTGAAGCTAATTCTCACAATCTAGCCTACGCTATATATACTTCCGGCTCAACTGGAAAGCCCAAGGGAACGTTGATTCTGCACCAAGGGCTCACAAATTATCTCACTTGGTGTACGCAAGCCTATGCAGTCGAGGCAGGAACGGGGACGCTAGTTCACTCGCCGCTAGGATTTGACCTAACTGTTACCAGCTTGTTTTCACCGTTGCTAGTGGGGAGTCGAGTAGAATTGCTACCGGAAAACCAAGGCATAGAGACGCTTTGCACAGCCTTGCGCCGCAGTTCTAACTTGAGTTTAGTCAAAATTACCCCCGCGCACTTGGAGTTACTGGCCCAGCAAATACCACCCCAAGCCGCTGCCGGTTTGACCCGCGCTTTTATTATCGGTGGCGAAAATCTGTTGGCTAGCAGCGTTGCTTTTTGGCAGGAAAATGCTCCCGATACCTTGCTGGTGAACGAATACGGGCCAACGGAAACGGTAGTTGGCTGCTGCGTTTATCAGGTTCCAGGCGGCGAACAGTTGTCAGGGTCAATTCCGATCGGTCGCCCGATCGCCAATACTCAGCTTTACGTGCTCGATCGGCACTTGCAACCGGTACCAATCGGTGTCGCCGGGGAACTGCATATCGGCGGTTTAGGAGTGGCAAGAGGCTATTTGAACAGACCGGATCTCACTGCTGAAAAGTTTATCGCGAATCCGTTCAGCGATGAGCCTGGAAGCCGACTGTACAAAACGGGCGATCGCGCACGTTATCGGCCAGATGGCACTCTGGAATTCCTCGGCCGCCTAGACGATCAGGTAAAAATTCGCGGCTACCGGATCGAACTTGGGGAAATTGAAGCGGTTCTCCTAGAACACTCAGGGGTGCATGAAGCTGTAGTTTTGGTTCAAGAAAATGGTAGCGATCGCCGTTTAGTTGCGTACATCGTTTTAAACCAAGAGTCCCGGGCTGCGATCGGCAAACTAAGTGAATTTTTGAAAGAAAAATTGCCGGAATACATGATCCCGTCATCTTTCCTGACAGTACCCCTGTTACCGCTGACTGCTAACGGTAAGGTCGATCGGCGATCGCTTTTAGCAATCGAAGCCGTCTCGCTGCGATCGGAAGTTCCGCTGGTTTTGCCTAGTAACTCTGTCGAAAGCGCGATCGCCAATGTTTGGCAAGAGGTACTGCAATTAGAAAGGGTAAGCATTCATGACAACTTCTTCGATATTGGCGGTCACTCATTACTGCTTGCCGAAGTTCACCGTCAACTCCGGGAAATTTTGAAGGCAGATTTATCACTGATTGAGCTATTGGAATACCCAACAATTTACTCCCTAGCAAAACATTTAACTGAAAAGCAAGAGCCAGAACTTGAATTTCAGTCTGTTCGCGATCGAGTTGACAAGCAAAAATCGGTTGCACATCGGCAAAAACAACTCCGGATGCAGAGATGACGCAAAGAAACCAGGTTTCTTAAAAGAATCCCTGACTCTCAACTAGATATCTACAAACAAACCCGGTTTCCGCAGTTAATAAAATCTGCCTTAAACTTACTACGTCAGCCTTCCCTTATTTGAAGGCACTTCATGCAATATAGAATGGAAAAAATTAATGAGTAATTCAGAAACAGACAAATCTATAGAAGGAATTGCGATTATCGGCATGGCCGGTCGCTTTCCTCAAGCAAAAAATCTTGATGAATATTGGCAAAATCTGCGAGAGGGAGTGGAATCAATCTCTGTTCTTAATGAAGTACAATTGCTTTCTTCAGGGATTGACCCTACTATGTTTCATAGTGCCAACCACGTGAAAGCTGGCGCTATATTAGAAGACATAGATTTATTCGATGCTTCATTCTTTGGCTTTAATCCCAGAGAAGCAGCGATTACAGATCCCCAACAGCGTTTATTTTTGGAGGAGGCGTGGTCAGCCCTAGAAAATGCCGGCTATGATTCTGAAAGATACCGAGGTCAGATAGGGGTTTACGCGGGTGTAGGCTGGAATAGCTATTTGTTATTCAATTTAGCTTCAAACCGGGGTTTTCTAGGCACTGTTATTGATTACCAAACTCTAATTGGAAACGAGAAAGATCATGTAGCTCCGCGCACTTCTTATAAACTAAATTTAAGAGGTCCGAGCATTAGCGTGCAAACGAATTGTTCGACATCATTAGTTGCCGTTCACTTAGCTTGCCAAAGTTTGTTAAGTTACCAATGCGATATGGCTTTAGCCGGAGGCGTAGCGGTAAATGCCTTGCAAAAAGCTGGATATTTGTATCAAGAAGGAGGGGTTTTATCTCCAAATGGTCAATGCCGTGCTTTTGATGCTGGTGCGAAAGGCACTGTACCGGGGGGCGGCTTAGGAATTGTAGTTTTGAAGCGGTTAGAAGAAGCGATCGCCGATGGTGATTGCATTCACGCTGTTATCAAAAGTTCGGCTATAAATAACGACGGTTCTGGGAAAGTTGGTTACACAGCGCCCAGCTTGGAGGGGCAAGCAAGGGCGATCGCGGAAGCCTTTGCCATCGCCGATATCGAGCCGGAAACAGTGACTTATGTAGAAACTCACGGAACTGCAACGGCTTTGGGCGATCCGATCGAATTTAAGGCCTTGACAAAAGCGTTTCGCGCTAGCACTCAGAAAAAAGCTGCGATCGCGGCACCTGCACATTGTGCAATCGGTTCAGTCAAGACCAATATCGGCCATCTAGATGTCGCTTCTGGGATCGCAGGCTTGCTCAAAACTGTTCTGGCTCTCAAAAACAAGCTGATACCGCCCAGCTTGCACTTCCAGCAGCCCAACCCGGAAATTGATTTGGTCAACAGCCCTTTCTACGTCAATACCGCTTTGTCGGAATGGCCTGCAAACGGCACCCCGCGTCGCGCGGGAGTCAGTTCTTTTGGCCTTGGCGGTACTAACGCTCACGCGATTTTGGAAGAAGCCCCAACAGTCGAAATTTCAGGGCCTTCTCGCCCTTGGCAGTTGTTGGTACTGTCTGCCAAAACGGAATCGGCACTGGATGCGGCTACAGTAAATCTGAGCGATCGCCTCAAGCAAAATCCCGATCTCAATCTCGCGGATGTTGCTTACACCCTGCAAGTTGGCCGACGAGTTTTTGACCACCGGCGGGCGGTTGTTTGCAAAGACATTCAAGATGCTGCGATCGCCCTTTTGGCTCCGAAACGAGTTCTCACTTTGTACCGTGAGGCCGGCGATCGCACTGTCGCCTTTATGTTTCCGGGTCTGGGAACTCATTACCCCAACATGGCTCGCGAACTTTACCAAGTGGAGCCAATATTTCGAGAACAACTCGATCGTTGCTGCCAACTTTTCCAACCTTACCTCGATCTAGATTTGCGATCGGTGCTGTATCCCAGCCAGCCTGAGACAGATGCAGCGCCCAAATCCGGCCTCGACCTGCGAAAAATGCTCGGTCGCAGCCAAGAACAGCCCGATCCTGCTGCTGAAAAACTGAATCAAACCTTTCTGACTCAGCCGGCTATTTTCGCGATCGAGTACGCTTTGGCTCAGTTGTTGATATCCTGGGGGATTCGCCCTGGGGCGGCCATTGGCTACAGCATCGGCGAATATGTGGCCGCGTGTCTGGCGGGGGTGTTTTCCCTGGAAGATGCGATCGCTCTCGTTGCCAAAAGAGCGTTGATGATTCAAAGTTTACCGGCTGGGAAAATGCTTGCTGTTCCGCTTTCAGAAGCGGAAGTGCGACCGCTTTTAGGAAAAGGTCTTTCTTTGTCAGCAGTTAACGGGCCGTCCCTGTGTGCGATCGCGGGTGTTCCTGATGCTGTGGATAAATTGGAACGCCAGTTAACTGAAAGCGGTTTGGCTTGCCGGCCGATTCCAACTTCTCACGCCTTTCATTCTCAGATGATGGATGCGATCGCGCTACCATTTATCGAATTAGTTAAAACCTTCAATCTTCAGCCGCCCAAAGTTCCCTATTTATCGAACGTTACGGGAACTTGGATTACCGCTAGTCAAGCCACCAACCCGAGTTATTGGGCAAAGCATTTATGCCAGCCGGTACTATTTGCAAATGGCGTGCAAGAGTTATGGAAAAAACAGGATTTAATTCTCTTAGAAGTTGGTCCCGGACAAACGTTGAGCAGCTTGGCTGTGCAATGTAAGCCGAGTGATTTAACGGTAGATTGGACTGTGCTGCCAACGCTGCGAAATTCCTGCGATCGGCAATCCGATGTAGCATTTTTGCTCAATACACTAGGTCAACTTTGGCTAGCAGGAGTAGAGATAAATTGGCAAGGTTTTTATGCTGACGAACTTCGGCATCGCGTCCCTTTACCCAGCTATCCATTTGAACGCCAGCGTTACTGGATTGAGCCACAAAAACAAATATTAGCTACTGGGGAAAAAGGAACAGAACAGCAACAGGAAAATTCCCAAATTGTAGAGCCAAATATTCAGAACTTTGCTCGACCCAACCTGCGAAATGCCTACATTGCTCCCAATAGTGAAATCGAGCGGACAATTGCCGACATCTACCAAGAACTATTAGGAATTGGGCAAGTCGGCATCCATGACAACTTTTTTGAAATGGGAGGAAATTCTTTAATCGGTATTCAGTTACTTTCCCAGATTCGCAAATTATTTCAAATTGAACTCCCTCTTCGCTACCTATTTGCTGGACCCACTGTGGCTGAATTTGCCTTAGCGATCGAGGAAGCAATTGTAGCAGAGTTAGAAGAATTAACAGAAGAGGAAGCTAAAAAGCTTGTCTTAGTTGGAGAAAGGTAAAATTCATCTGAAATTGCAAAGGATAAAGCATCTATTATGAACATTCAAGTAGTCGGTGTTGTGGGAGCAGGCGTTATGGGAATTGGGGTTTCGCAAAACCTCGCCCAAACTGGTTATCAGGTAATTCTTGTAGATATTTCGGAAACGATTCTAGAAAGTGCAGAACAGGAAATCAAGAAGAATATCCGGTTTCAAACTCTTTTCAACAAAGAAAAAAAGGTTGGGAGTCCCGACGATATCCTAAAAAACATTACATTTTCCACTAATTACAAGTTGCTAGATAGTGCAGACTTTGTGGTTGAAAATGTTACCGAAAAATGGGATATTAAAAAGGAGGTGTACGCGCAGCTAGATGCCATTTGCCCAGAGAGAACAGTTTTTGCAGCTAATACATCTGCCATCCCCATTACCCGCATTGCTTCAGCGACCAAGCGAGCTAAAAATGTGATTGGGATGCACTTTATGAACCCAGTGCCCATGAAGTCAATGGTAGAAGTGATTCGCGGGTATCATACCTCTGATGCAACAATTGAGATAGCCAAAAGTTTTTTAGCCCAAATGGGCAAAGAATGTATTATTGTCAACGATTCACCTGGATTTGTTTCTAACCGCGTGTTAATGTTGACAATTAATGAAGCGATTTTCTTATTGCAAGAGCGAGTAGCTTCAGCGTCAGATGTGGATAAAATTTTCAAAACCTGCTTTGGTCATAAAATGGGGCCGCTAGAAACGGCAGATTTGATCGGACTAGATACGATTCTACTGTCTATCGAAGTTTTGTATGAAAGCTTCAAAGATAGCAAGTATAGGCCGTGTCCTCTGTTAAAGCAGATGGTAGAGGCGGGGTTATACGGTCAGAAAAGCAAACAAGGTTTCTACGTTTATCAGTGAGTTATTTAAGATGAAAGAAAATCGAGAAAAAATCAAAGCATTCTTGGCGCGCGTTGTCGGCGATTACGATTTGCAGGACAATGAAGATATTTTTGGTCTGGGCTTTGTCAATTCAATGTTTGCAATGCAACTGGTTTTATTCGTGGAGCAAGAATTTAAAGTTTCCATTGAAAATGAAGATTTGGAAATTGATAACTTCAATACAATAAATGCTCTGGTTAATCTAGTCGAGCGCAAAACATCTGTACTTACAAGCAATTGAGTTAGGGAATGCAATGAAACTCGAATTAACCACCAAACAAAAAGACGCTCAATCAGAATTTAGAGCTTTTGTAAATGGGGAAATAATACCTTATGCTAGCCAGTGCGATCGCGAACAGCATACCCCCCCACAGCTCATTAAAAAGCTAGCTCTGCGAGGCTTTTTGGGTGCTACAATACCCGAAAAGAACGGCGGTAGCGGTATGGATGCGATCGCCTATGGCCTGCTTAACGAAGAAATTGGGCGGGGGTGTTCTTCATTGCGGAGTTTGCTAACAGTTCACAGTATGGTTGCTCACGTTCTTTGTAAGTGGGGAAGTCAATATCAAAAAGAACATTGGATTCCTAAGTTAGCATCCGGTGAAGCGATCGCAGCTTTTGCACTGAGCGAACCTAACGCCGGTAGCGATGCAAAAAGTGTAGAAACAACTGCAACTCCTTCAGGCAATTTCTACATATTAAATGGACAAAAAAAATGGATTACTTACGGACAGATTGCGGATTTATTCTTAGTTTTTACTCAGTGTGAAGGAAAAGCTACTGCTTTTTTGGTTGAAAAAAATAGACCGGGACTATCCATAAAACCCATGGTGGGAATCTTGGGAACGAGAGCTTCCATGCTAGCAGAACTTCACCTAGATGACTGCCAAATCCCACAGGAAAATCTCGTTTGCCGACAGGGTTTTGGTTTTTCTCATGTCGCTTCATCGGCCCTAGATCGTGGCAGGTACAGCGTAGCGTGGGGCTGTGTAGGGATCGGTCAAGCTTGTTTAGAAGCGTGCATTCAATACACCAGCCAACGCCAGCAATTTGGCGTTTATCTGAAAGAACACCAGATAATTAGACAAATGATTTCCGAAGCCATCGCTAACGTGAAAGCAGCCAGATTGCTATGCTATCAAGCCGGATATCTCCAAGAAAATGGCGATCCGCGATCGATTTCAGAAACCTCAATTGCTAAATATTTTGCATCCACAATGGCGGTTAAAGTAGCAAGCGATGCCGTACAAATTCACGGGGGTAACGGTTGCAGTAGTGACTACCCTGTGGAACGGTATTTCCGAGACGCAAAAATTATGGAAATTATCGAAGGAAGTACCCAGATTCAGCAAATTACCATCGCTGAATCTGGTTATCAAGAGTACGGAGTATTACCAGAACGCAATGTTACACAGCCAAACTTAGTGGTAAGAACATAAAGCTATGATTGACTTAACATCCGAACGAATAGAGAGCCAAAAACAAAATCAAAAAACTATCAAATGTGTAGTTTGGGATCTAGATAATACTCTGTGGAATGGTATACTCTTAGAAAATGATCGAATTTCCCTGCACAGCCATGCAGCCCGGATCGTCACCACTTTAGACAGTCGAGGTATTTTACAATCTATTGCTAGCAAGAATGAACGCAGTCTAGCAATGGCAAAGCTGCGAGAGATAGGGTTAGACGAGTATTTTTTGTATCCTCAAATCAACTGGAACTCCAAGGCTGCTTCAATTAAGGAAATTGCTAAATCGCTCAATATCAGTCTTGACGCGATCGCCTTTATTGACGATGGGCAATTTGAGCTAGAAGAAGTAAGCTTTTCACTACCAGAAGTGTTATGTATTGATGCAGCCAAGCTAGACGATGTGCTAGATATGCCGGAAATGAATCCCCGTTTTATTACAGAAGATTCACAACTGAGAAGGCTAATGTATATCAACGATATAGAACGCCAAAATGCCGAGAAAGAATTTGTCGGAGCTCCAGAAGAGTTTTTAGCCACACTCAACATGACTTTGACTATTTCCTATGCAAAAGAAGAGGATTTGCAGCGAGCCGAAGAATTAACAGTACGGACAAATCAACTGAATGCAACTGGTTACACCTACTCCTACAGCGAACTCAATCAATTTCGGCTCTCCAACCAGCACAAACTGCTAATTGCAGGCTTGGATGATAAATATGGAAGTTATGGAAAAATCGGGTTAGCACTTGTAGAATGCGATGATTTTGTATGGACGCTAAAACTATTGTTAATGTCTTGTCGCGTGATGTCCAGAGGTGTAGGCGCTGTTTTGCTTAATTATCTTACGAGCCTTGCTAAAGCTCGAAACGTGCGCTTGTTGGCCGATTTTGTTTCAACTGACAGAAACCGTATGATGTATATTACTTATAAGTTTGCGGGTTTTAAAGAAATTGAGAAGAGAGGCGATTTGGTAACTCTGGAAAATAATTTAATGCGGATTCAACCCCCGCCTGACTATATGAAAGTACAGGTAATTGACTGAATAACAACGTTTTTTATTGCAACTTTTCTTTCATATAACCATCACTAAAAAACGGCATCATGAATACTAAAAAAGACGAAATTTTGCACCGACAGTCTCAGCTTTCACCCGCAAAAAAAGCCCTTCTTCAACAGCGGTTGAGCGGTAAATTTCAAATAGAAACGCACTCATTACAAAGTATTCCTCGCCGTTCCAACATCGGCCCGGCACCAGTGTCCTTTGCCCAGCAGCGACTGTGGTTTCTTCACCAGTTAGATCCTGACAGCGTTTGTTACAATATACCCGTATCTGTGCGCCTCACAGGTGCGATCGATGCAGCAGCGCTAGAGCAAACATTTAACGAGATAGTGCGCCGTCACGAAATCCTGCGTACTACTTTCAAAATAGTGGATGGGAAACCAGTTCAAGACATCGCCCCAGCACTAGCAATGAAGCTACCTGTAATGAACCTGCGAGAGTTGCCAGAAACAGCGCGCGATCGCGAAGTTCAGCGCTTAGTAACTGAGGACTGCCAACAGCTTTTCGACTTAGCTAGTGGTCCCTTACTGCGAGCGAAGCTGTTACAATTAGGGGAGCAAGAACACCTGCTGCTGTTTGTCATTCATCACATTATTTCTGATGGTTGGTCGGCAGGAGTATTGATTCGAGAAATTGCAGCCCTTTACAGTGCTTTTTCTCAAAATCAACCTTCCCCATTGCCAGAACTTCCCATCCAATATGCCGATTTTGCAATTTGGCAGCGACAGTGGTTGCAAGGGGACATTTTAGAAACACAACTAGCTTACTGGAAGCAGCAATTAGGCAGCACTCCTCCCGTCCTAGAATTACCCACAGATCGACCCCGCTCTGCTACCCAAACCACACGCAGTGCCAAACAATTATTAGCACTATCTCCAGCGTTGACTGAGGCACTGAACACACTATCTCGGCAAGAAGGTGTCACACTGTTTATGATTTTATTAGCGGCTTTTAAAGCCTTGCTTTTTCGCTATAAAGGTCAAGAAGATATTGTAGTCGGTTCGCCCATTGCCAATCGGAATCGAGCGGAAACAGAAGGGTTAATTGGATTTTTAGTTAATACGCTAGTTTTGCGAACTAACTTATCAGGTAATCCGAGTTTTCGGGAAATTTTGCAGCGAGTGCGAGAGTTGTGTTTAGGCGCTTACGCTCACCAAGATTTACCCTTTGAAAAGCTAGTGCAAGAAATGCAGCCAGAGCGAAATCTCGGTCATCCTCTCTTATTTCCAGTCTGGTTTGTGCTCCAAAATTCACCCGTTCCAGCCCTTAAACTTCCGGGCGTGACTTTGACTCTCTCAGAACTCGATATTGGGGAAGCCCGCAACGATTTAAAGCTGGATTTAACGGAAACTCCGGAGGGAATTAAAGGTTTTTTTGAATACAAAACAGACTTGTTTGAATCAGCGACGATCGCGCGAATGGCAGAGCTGTTTGAAATTCTGCTCATGCGAGTTGTTGAACAGCCCGACATTCAGTTGGATGCACTAGCAGAAACATTGGCGATCGCAGAAAAACAACAGCAGTTGTCTAAAGAAAAAGATTTTCAGGAAGCACGCCGCCAAAAGCTCGGCAATATCCAGCGCAAGGTAGTTACAAAGTCTATTCAATAAACCAGTTAAATACCAAAAACATGAGTAATGTAGAGTCAAAACTAACACATAGCAACCAGCTAAAAACTATTAGACGGAAAGCAGTCAAGCTATCGGATGCTAAGCTAGTTAAAACTGATTTGCTTCAAGCAGAAAAGCCACTGCCTTTAGTAGTTCAACCCGCCCTAGAAGATATAAAATTAGTCGATTGGGCGGCTAATAATCGAGAACAAATCGAGAAATGGCTATATCAAAATGGCGGTATTTTGTTTCGGAATTTCGACATTAAAGAAATAACCGAATTTGAGCAGTTAGTCAAGGCAATTTCTGGCGATTTACTAGACTATTCCTATCGTTCAACGCCACGCAGTCAAGTGAGTGGCAAAATCTATACTTCAACTGAATATCCAGCAGATCAATCTATTCCTTTGCACAACGAAATGGCTTACTCTCGTAGTTGGCCGATGAAAATAGGATTTTTCAGCGTTAAGTCAGCAGAAACAGGTGGAGAAACGCCTATTGCCGACAGCAGAAAAATTTTTCATCGCCTCAATCCAAAAATTAAAGAGAAGTTTATAGAAAAGCAGATTATGTATGTCCGAAACTATGACACTCAACTCGACTTAACATGGCAAAATGTTTTTCAAACAGACAAGAAATTAGAAGTAGAAAATTATTGCCAAAAAGCCGGCATTGAATTTGAGTGGAAAGATAACAATTATTTAAGAACTCGCCAAGTCTGTCAAGCTGTTGCTACACATCCTAAAACGGGTGAAAAAGTGTGGTTCAATCAAGCTCATTTATTCCACGTATCGAGTTTAGAACAGGAGACAAGTCAAATACTGCTTTCAGCCCTTCCAGAGGAATATTTGCCGCGCAATGCGTATTACGGTGATGGGTCTGAGATTGAAAAGTCTGTGTTAGATGAAATTCGGGAATTGTATCAGCAGGAATCAGTTATCTTTCCTTGGCAAGAGGGAGATGTATTAATGCTAGATAATATGCTAACAGCCCATGGCCGAATGCCATTTTCAGGCTTGCGGAAGGTTGTAGTTGGCATGGCTGAACCTTTCTTTTATAGCTAAATAAAATAAAACCCGATCGATGGAGTAAAAATTATGCAAGAACAGTCTTTAGAAGGATTTCGGATTTCACCCCAGCAGAAGCGCCTTTGGATGTTGCAACAATCTGCATCTAACCCACATTGTCGCGCTACTTTCGCTGTTAAAATTGCAGGTAATCTAAATCTAAAAGTTTTAGAATCAGCTTGGCAAAACCTGGTCAGCAACTATGAAATTCTTCGCACGAACTTTCAATGTTTACAGGGAATGGCGCTGCCGCTGCAAATTATTAGCAATTCCAGTGTGCCGAAGATTGTTTACCACAACCTAAGTGATATAAATTCTGAAGCCCAAGCAGCTAAAATTGAGACACTTTTTGCTGAAGTAAGTAGTCGCGTTTTTGACTTAGAATACGGTAATGTTTTAGATATTTCTCTGGTTATTCTTTCCCAAGATTTGCATCTCTTGCTGGTTGGAATGCCTGCTTTGGTTGCAGATCGGGTTACTGTCAAAAATTTTGTGCATGAAATCAGCCGTTTTTATGCCACCAATTTGCAGGGCAAAGAATTATCTGACCAACCCTTGCAGTATGCAGATATTGCCGAATGGCAAAATGAACTTTTTGAAGGAGCAGATGCAGAAATAGGTAAAGAGTATTGGCGCAAAAATAACATTTTAAATTTTGTAAATATATCATTGCCAACTGAGAAAAAAAATGAGATAAAGGTAAAATTTCAACCAGAAGTTGTTGCAGTCCCACTCGATACTCAAGTTGTAGCTAAAATTGAAAATATCGCTCAAAAATATAACACTTCTACTTCTGTATTTATTCTGAATTGCTGGCTAGTTCTGCTGTGGCGGCTCACTGGCAACTCAGATGTTGTTGTTGGCACATATTGTGAGGGTCGGAGTTATGAACAGTTGGAGTCAGCTTTAGGTCTGTTTGCTAAATACTTACCTGTTTACAGTCATTTTGAAGAAAAACTTAAATTCTCTGAGAACCTGAAGCAGGTTAGCGAGTCGGTACGCGAAGCTTTCAAATGGCAAGAGTCTTTTACTTGGGAACAAGCAGCAGAATCGACGGCTCGACCTCAGGATTTATTTTTTCCCATTTGCTTTGAATTTGATGAACAGCCTGGAAACTTTTCAGAGGCAAACTTATCTTTTTCTATTAACAAGCAATACATTTGTTTGGAACCCTTTAAAGTTAAACTTTCTTGCATTCAGCGAGATGGCTCCCTAAGCGCAGAGTTTCACTACGATTCAAACTTATTTCAGAGCGAGGATATCTCGCGCTTGGCTGAACAATTTCAGACTTTATTAGAAAGCACAGTTAGCGAATCAGAAGCTGTCATTAGCGAGTTAGAAATTTTGAGCGATCGCGAGCGCCACCAACTTTTAGTCGAGTTTAATCAATCACCAATATTTAATCCTAAATTCCCACATAACCAATGTATCCACCAACTATTTGAAAAACAGGCAGAAGAAACGCCCGATCGCATTGCTATTGTCTTTGAGGATCAGCAACTAACCTACCAAGAATTGAACAAAAAAGCTAATTGTCTGGCTCATCACTTGCAAAAGCTGGGCGTAGGGCCAGAAGTTGTGGTAGCGCTGTACACCGATCGCTCTTTGGATGCGATCGTCGGCTTGCTAGCCATCCTCAAAGCCGGCGGCGCATACTTACCTTTAGATACGGCATTACCAGCCGCCAGTTTAGCTTTCCGGTGGCAGGATGCGCGATCGCCAGTGTTGCTTACCCAAACGCACCTGCTAGCAAACTTGAGCGATCGCCCGCCGCAAGTAATCTGCCTTGACGTAGATTGGGATGCGATCGCAAAGCTTTCCGATCGAAATCCCAACAGCGAAGTAACAACCAAAAACTTAGTATATGTGCTGTTCACCTCCGGTTCCACCGGCAAACCCAAAGGCGTAGCCGTCGAACACCGGCAACTTCTCAACTACCTCAACGGCATTTGGGAAAAACTAGAACTGCCAACAGGCGCTAGTTTCGCCACTGTTTCCACCTTGGCCGCCGATTTGGGCAACACAGCGATCTTTCCCTCTCTATGTGGCGGAGGATGCTTGCACGTAGTATCCTCGAACCGCACAACAGACCCTGCCGCCCTCGCAGAATACTTTAACCGCCATGCGATCGACTGCCTCAAAATTGTACCTTCGCACCTCGCCGCCCTTCTCGCTGCTGCCCCTCCCGAGCAAATCCTGCCCCGCGAGTGCTTAGTTCTCGGCGGTGAGGCAGCCAGTTGGGAATTGATTTCGCAGATCCAGCAGCACGCGCCCAACTGTCGCATCATCAATCACTACGGGCCTACAGAAGCCACCATAGGCACAACAACCTTTACAGTCCAGAGTCGGCACACTTCCCAGACGGTTCCCCTGGGACGCGCGCTACTCAACTGCTACACCTACGTGCTAGATCGGCATCACCAACCCGTACCGATCGGTATACCAGGTGAGCTATATATCGGCGGGGCTGGGTTAGCGCGGGGCTATCTGAACCGACCAGCAGAACAAGCAGAACGGTTCATTGCCAACCCGTTTATCAGCGGAGAGCGGTTGTATAAAACCGGCGACTTAGCCTGCTACTTACCCGATGGCAATCTACAATTCTTGGGGCGAGTTGACCACCAAGTCAAAATTCGCGGCTTCCGGATCGAATTGGGAGAAATTGAGACAGTGCTGAGTCAACATCCACAAGTGAGACAGGCGATCGTCTCACTTAGAGAGGATGAACCGGGCAACCAGCGCCTGGTCGCTTACGCCGTCCCCGATAGCGATCGCTCTGCATCCCTCGCAGCGAATGACTTGCAAAGCTTTCTGCGACAGCGGTTGCCCGAATATATGATGCCATCAGCCTTCGTGCTGTTGAAAAGTTTACCGCTAACAGCTAACGGCAAAATCGATCGGCGATCGCTCCCGGTTCCCGATTGTCTGCGGCCAGAACTAGCCGCCGCTTACGTCGCACCCCAGACAGAAATTGAACGCGCGATCGCGACCATCTGGCAAGAAATGCTTCACCTCGATCGCGTTGGCATCCACGACAACTTCTTCGATCTCGGCGGTCATTCATTACTCATCGTCCAACTTTATAGCAAATTGCAAGGAGTCTTTAACCGCAGTATTTTAATCACCGATATTTTTAAATATCCCACCATCAACTCTCTAGCTAAATATCTCAATCAAGACCAAAATTTACAGCCTGCTTTCGAGGAGGGGAGCCAAGACAGAGCTAATTTACGAAGACAATTAATCACACAACAAATACAATCTAGAAAACACCTGCGTTAATTTCCGATTAAAACAAAAATAATGACTAACCTAGAAGCAATTGACAACATTAATGAAATAGCCATTGTTGGCATGGCAGGCCGTTTCCCGCAAGCCCCAAATCTCGATGAATATTGGCAAAATCTGCAAAACGGCGTTGAGTCTATCTCATTTTTTTCAGATGCAGAACTGCAAAATATAGACAAAAATCTGCTGAACAATCCCAATTACGTTAAAGCAACAGCCGTACTAGAAGGCATTGAATCCTTTGATGCTTCATTCTTCGGCTACTCTCCCAGAGAAGCCGAAATTATGGAGCCGCAATCCCGCATTTTCCTAGAGTCTGCTTGGGAAGCTCTGGAAAATGCGGGCTACAATAGTGACACTTATCAAGGTCGGATTGGTATTTACGCCGGTGCAAGTATCAACACCTACTTATTATTCAATCTTTTGGCTAACCCTGACTTGTTAGCAACAGTCGGACTCGAGCAAATTAAATTCGGCAACCATCAAGATTTGCTGACTACGCGAGCCGCCTATAAACTTAACCTCCAAGGCTCAGGCATCACCATTCAAACCGCTTGTTCCACTTCATTAGTTGCAGTTCACTTAGCTTGCCAAAGCTTGCTGTTTGGCGAATGCGATATGGTATTGGCCGGTGGTGTTTCCGTTTCTGTACCGCAGAAAGCAGGGTATTTATATCAAGAAGGGGGAATTTTATCTCCCGACGGACATTGCCGAGCTTTTGATGCTAAAGCTAGGGGAACAGTTGGCGGGAGCGGTGTGGGAATTGTAGTTTTAAAGCGATTAAAAGATGCCTTAGAGGATGGCGATCGCATTCATGCAACTATCCTCGGTTCTGCTATCAATAATGACGGATCTTTAAAAATTGGTTATACAGCACCCAGCATTGAGGGTCAAGCGAAAGCGATCGCAGAAGCTCAAGCCATAGCAGGCATAGATCCTGAAGCAATTAGTTACATCGAAGCTCACGGCACCGGCACTCCTTTAGGCGATCCAGTGGAAATCGCCGCTCTCACGCAAGCGTTCTCACTTCGTACCAACAAAAAAGGTTTTTGCGCGATCGGTTCAGTCAAAACCAATATCGGGCATCTAGGCGCAGCAGCAGGTGTTGCTGGCTTAATTAAGACGGTTTTAGCTCTCAAACACAAGCTGATACCACCCAGCTTGCATTTCAAGCAGCCCAATCCCGAAATTGATTTCGCCAACAGCCCCTTCTACGTCAACAGTTCCCTGTCCGAGTGGAAAGCAGATCGATCGCGCCTTGCTGGTGTCAGTTCCTTCGGCATTGGTGGGACAAATGCTCACGTTATTCTCAAAGAAGCGCCAACAGTCGAAGCGTCCGAAGTTTCACGCCCTTGGCAGTTATTGGTACTGTCAGCCAAAACTGAATTGGCACTGGATGCCGCTACAGCCAATCTCACTTTCCACCTCAAACAAGAACCCAATTGCACTCTCGCTGATGTCGCTTACACCCTACAAATTGGCCGGCGAACTTTTAACCACCGCCGAATTGCTATTTGCCAGAACCTCAGCGGTGCAGTAAAAACGCTGGAAACCCTGGAACCGCAACAAGTTTTGACACACTGCCAAGAACCGTGCAACCGTGCGATCGCGTTTATGTTTCCCGGTCAAGGATCTCAGTATATCAACATGGGTCGGGAACTTTATCAAACCGAACCGATATTTCGCAAGCAAATCGATCGGTGTTCGGAACTGCTCAAACCTCACCTCAATTTCGATTTGCGATCGCTGCTGTATCCCAGTGAAGCACAAGCAGAAAAGGCTGCCGAACAGCTTAAACAAACTTATCTTGCTCAGCCGGCTTTGTTTGTAATTGAATACGCCTTGGCTCAATTGTGGATGGCGTGGGGCGTGCGGCCAGTGGCTGCGATCGGTCACAGCATCGGCGAGTATGTAGCGGCCTGTCTTGCCGGTGTTTTTTCCCTGGAAGCAGCAATCGAACTGGTAGCAATTCGAGGCCGGCTGATGCAGCAACTACCCGCTGGTGCGATGATCTCCGTTTCACTTCCAGAAGCCGAAGTGCGATCGCTACTCAATGAAGAACTATCTCTGGCTGCCAGCAATGCACCATCTTCCTGCGTGGTGTCAGGTTCGTTCAGCGCTGTAAATTCCCTAGAAAATTGTTTAACAGAGCGAGGTTTAGACTATCGGCGCTTGCATACCTCTCACGCCTTTCATTCCCAGATGACCGATCCCATTTTGGAACTGTTTGCAGAGGAAGTAAAAAAAGTCAAACTGGCACCGCCCCAAATTCCTTTTGTTTCCAACGTCACGGGTACTTGGATCGCAGATGAAGAAGCCACCGATCCGAATTATTGGGTGAAACATCTGCGGCAAACAGTGCGCTTTAGTGATGGCATTGCCGAACTGCTGCAAGAGTCAGAGCGAATTTTGCTGGAGGTCGGACCGGGGCGGGTTTTGAGTACCTTTGCTAAGCGGCATCAGGTTTGCGATCGTCCTTCGCACCGCCCGGAGAGCGATCGCACGATCGTAACTTCAATGCGCCACCCAAATGAGCACCAATCAGATATCGCATTCTTGCTGAAAGCGCTTGGGCGACTGTGGCTAGCAGGAGTTGAGATCGACTGGTCGAGTTTCTATAACCACGAACAGCGCTCCCGCATCCCCCTACCGACTTATCCGTTTGAGCGTCAACGTTACTGGATTGAACCTCCTTTGAAAGGCGAAAATGGCAGCGATATTCAAACTAAGTTAGAGAAAAAACCGGATCTTGCAGATTGGTTTTATCTGCCTTCTTGGAAGCGTTCTCCTCTCCCTGAAAAGGGGATATCTATGGCGCCGGAGGCAGAACAAGAGTCATGCTGGCTAGTTTTTATTGATGCTTGTGCGATCGGCTCCGAAGTGGTGAAACGCTTGCAACTTCAGGGCAAAAATGTCATTACTGTGACTACTGGCAAAGAGTTTGCTATTTTGGACGATCGCACCTATGCAATTAATCCTCAACAGCGGGATGACTACGACACTTTAGTTGCAGAAATCCAGGCGCAGCATCAGATACCAAATGCGATCGCAAAGCATCCCTGGCATATTGCCCATTTTTGGAGCCTTGCGCCTTCCGAGCAAACGCGAATAGAAGAAACTCAAAATTTAGGTTTTTACAGCCTGCTATTCCTAGCACAAGCTTTAGAAAAACACGAGATTAGCAATCCTATCGATCTCTTAGTCGTCACAAGTAACATACATGACGTGACCGGAGATGAGGAATTATTTCCTGAACAAGTGACAGTTTTAGGGCCGTGCAAAGTTATTCCCCAAGAATATCCTAATATCACTTGCCGCACCGTTGATATTGTTATTCCTCCTCATCCACAAGCAGCAAAAAACGAAACAATAGGGCTTAGGCAAAATGAATTTAAGCCGAATCGCATCGGCGCAGAGACGGAAGAGGAAAAGAGGAAAAATTTTTCTGTTAGTGATTGTCAATTAATAGACCAGCTTTTAGAAGAATTTATTGCAAAATCTCCTGATTCATGTATTGCTTACCGGAGCAAACATCGCTGGATACAAACATTTGAACCACTCCGCTTAGAAGAAGCAATTGTTGGGAAAACACGGTTGAGGGAAGGAGGAGTTTATCTAATATTGGGCGGACTTGGAGGAATTGGCGGAGCGCTGGCTGAATATCTCGCTGAGGCAGTACGAGCAAAACTAATCTTGATAGGGCGTTCTAATATTCCCGATCGAGAAGAGTGGGAGCAATGGCTAATTACTCACAACGATGAGGATAAAATTAGCTGCAAAATCCGAAAAGTTCAGGCATTAGAAGAATTAGGTGCCGAAGTTTTAGTTGGCAGCGCTGATGTTGCCAATGAAGGAGAAATGCGGGCTGCGATCGCACAAGCAGTTGAGTATTTTGGCACGATTCACGGTGTAATTCATGCAGCAGGAATTTCCGGCGGTGGATTAATTCAACGGCAAACACCTGAAATGGTAGCAAATAGTTTTGCATCTAAAATCAAAGGAACGCAAGTGCTAGAGGCAATCTTCAAAGAGAGCCCGCTAGATTTTTTTGTACTCTGTTCGTCATGCCGATCGCTTTTAGGCGGCCCGGGACGGGTAGACTATTGCGCGGCTAATGCTTTTCTGGATGCTGTCGCTCACAAAATTAATTCCAGAAATGGTACGTTCACCGTATCGATTAACTGGGGTACTTGGCGAGAAGTGGGGATGTCAGTAGACACATTGCGCCGACTTAATCTCCAACCAGAAACAGCCTTAAAAGAAGGAATGTCATCTGAGGAAGGTGTTGATGCTTTCAGTCGCATACTTGGTAACTCTCAGCCTCAAGTAATAGTATCGCCGGAAGATTTTCATGCCAGAATTGAGTACGAAAATGCTGCATCTACAGTATCTAGTTTCCTAGAAAAAGTAGAAAATTCTCGCCGCTCTCAGCCAACGCACCCACGACCTCAACTGAGCAATAGTTATGTTGCTCCCAGAAATCAAATTGAGCAAACACTTACCGAAATCTGGCAACAATTGCTTGGTATTGAAGAAGTGGGCATCAACGATAACTTTTTTGAGTTGGGCGGTGATTCAGTTCTGAGTATTCAGTTGATTGCTAGAGCGAATAAAGCTAGTATTCAACTGAGTAGCAAACTGATTTTTGAGCGCCAAACGATTGCGGAATTAGCAGCAGTCGCTGGCACAAATATCAGCCAAGCCGAACAAGGTTTAGTGACTGGAGCACTGCCTATGACACCGATTCAGCACTGGTTCTTTGAACAAAATCAGCCCGATTCGCATCACTGGAATCAATCAGTTTTGTTGGAGGTTATTCAACCTCTCGATTCCAGCTTGTTAGAACAAACTTTCCAGCAATTGCCGCGCCACCATGATGCTCTGCGCCTGCGATTTACGCGGTCTGAGTCAGGTTGGCAACAAATCAGTTGCGCTGATGATTTAATTGTGAAATTGACGCGGCGGGATCTGTCGGCGCTATCAGAAATTGACCAAAAATTAGCTTTGGAGGCAGCAGCAGCAGAATTGCAAGCCACCTTAAATTTGACAACCGGGCCGCTGGTGCAGGTTGGTTTGTTCGATCGAGGTATGAATCGGCCTCATCTCCTGCTAATTGTTATCCACCACCTAGCTGTGGATGCTGCATCTTGGCGGATTTTGCTCGAAGACTTCCAGACGGCTTATCACCAACTCGCGCAGGGTAAAGCGATTCAGCTTCCACTTAAGACAACTGCCTTCAAACAATGGGCAGAACAATTAAAAAACTGGGTTCAGTCAGAAAAATTACAAGGAGAGTTGGACTACTGGCTGGCAGACCGCACTCAGGTATTACCGTTGCCAGTGGATTATGCCGGTGGCGCAAATACTGTAGCGTCGGCTCAAACTGCGTCGGCTGTGTTCAGCGTCATAGAGACTCAGGCACTTTTGCAGGAGGTGCCGACAGTTTACCGCGCTCAGGTTGAAGACGTGCTGCTTGCTGCTGTGGTAAAAGCCTTTGCCCAATGGACAGGCGTACCGTCGCTGCTGCTCGATTTGGAAGGGCGCGGGCGGGAGGTTATTTTTGAAGGCGTTGATTTATCGCGGACTATGGGTTGGTTTACTACTATTGCTCCGGTAGTTTTAAAGTTAGGGAAATCTGACAGTCCGGGAGAGACGCTGAAGGCGGTTAAGGAAGAACTGCGGCGGATTCCCAATGAGGGCATTGGCTACGGGGCGCTGCGCTACCTAAGTGGCGATTCGGCAATCACCTCGAAATTGGCAGCGCTTCCCCAAGCGGAAGTAGTTTTCCTTTATCTCGGCCAATTTGAAGATAGTTTGCCAACCTCTTCTTTGTTTAAGCTTAACCGCGAGTTTAAGGTTGGCGATCGCAGTCCGCGCGGTTCTCGCCCCCACCTATTACAGATATCCGCCTTTGTTACTGGCGGTCAAATGCGCCTGGAGTGGACGTACAGCGAGAACGTACACCAGCGCGATACAGTCCTGGACTTGGCTCAGACTTTTCTGGAAGCTGCACGGGAACTCATCGCCGGCTGCCAGTCAAAAGATGCTGGCGACTACACTCCTTCAGATTTTCCCGCAGCCAGAATCAGCCAAAAAGATTTTAGTAAGTTACTCTCTCAAGCCACTCAAGTCGATCGGAGGAATTATTAATGAACGGCGAAAACCTTGAAGATATTTACGAACTTTCACCGATGCAGCACGGCCTGCTTTTCCACACGCTTGCTGCCCCAAATTCGGGGGTGTATTTCGAGCAGCTAAGCTGCACTTTGCAAGGCACTCTTGATGTCGCAGCTTTTAAGAGGGCTTGGCAGAAAGTTGTAGAAAGGCATCCAATTTTGCGGACTGCTTTTTATTGGCAGGATCTCGATCGCCCGTATCAAGTAGTGTACCGACAAGTTGATTTGCCGATCGCCCAGCAAGACTGGCGGGAACTATCGCCGATCGAGCAACAAGAGCGGCTAGAAGTTTTCTTACAAAGCGATCGCGATCGGGGTTTTGAACTTTCCCAAGCACCGCTAATGCGCCTAGCTCTAATCCGGCTGGCTGACAATACCTATCAATTTGTCCGCAGCCACCATCACATTCTACTTGATGGCTGGTCTTGGTCTTTGCTTTGGAAAGAAGTTCACGCTTTCTATCCGGCTTTCTCCCAAAATCGGGATTTAAACTTGGAACAACCCCGACCTTATAGAGAGTATATTGCTTGGTTACAGGAGCAAGACTTCTCTAAAACTGAGATATTCTGGCGCCAAAAGCTCAAAGGATTTGCTGCACCCACGCCGCTGATAGCCGATCGAGCTTCTGGCAGCTTGCCAAATGTGGGCGAAGATGATGATAAACAGCGGATCTCGCTGTCGGCAACTTCGACAGCCGCCTTACAATCCCTAGCGCGACAGCATCAGCTTACCTTAAACGCAGTCGTGCAGGGTGCTTGGGGGCTGCTTTTGAGTCGCTACAGCGGTGAGGAAGATGTTGTTTTTGGAGTGGCAACTTCTGGCCGGCCGGCGGAACTCGCGGGGGTAGAATCTATGGTGGGGTTATTTCTGAATGCGCTACCGTTGCGAGTGCAAGTGCTTCCCGATACTTCTGTTGTACCTTGGCTGAAGCAACTTCAATCTCAACAAGTGGAGGCGCGACAGTACGAATACAGTACGCTGGTACAAATCCATCAAGTGAGTGAGATTCCTAGCGGTCAGCCTTTATTTGAGAGCATTCTGGTCTTTAATAACTATCCGATGGATGCTTCAAAATGGCAATTGAGCGCAAGCATTGGGGCTAGCAATTATCGGACTTATGAAAAAACGAACTATCCGCTGACGGTTTTGGTAGAGCCAGGTTCGGAGTTAAAGCTGGAGATTGCCTACGATACCCGCCGTTTTGATGCTGCTGCGATCGCTCGGATGCTAGAGCATTTTCAGACTTTGCTCGAAGGTATGGCGGCTAATCAAAATCAGCGCTTAGCGGAGATTCCGCTGTTGACAGCACCACAATTGCATCAACAGTTGGTGGAGTGGAATAACACTCACAAAAATTACCCGAAAGATAAGTGCATCCACCAACTGTTTGAGGAACAGGTGGAGCGATCGCCCGATGCAACTGCAGTAATCTTTGAGGATACGCACCTTAGCTACCAAGAATTAAATCGGCGATCGAATCAGTTAGCGCACCGCTTGCGAAAATTGGGTGTTGGCCCCGATGTACTTGTCGGTATCTGCGTGGAGCGATCGCTCTCAATGTTAGTAGCAGTGCTGGGCGTTCTCAAAGCCGGCGGTGCTTACGTTCCCTTAGATCCCGGCTATCCCCAAGAACGCCTAGCTTTCATGCTAGAAGACGCTCAACTTAAGGTGTTACTGACTCAGAAGCAGTTAGCCGAATTTACTAATTTGACTGAAATCTCACCTTTGGCGATCGTCTATCTAGACGCTGACTGGGAAAGTATCGCTTGTGAGAATGATTTAAACTCGCTTAGTGAGACGAATTCTTCTCACTTGGCTTACACAATCTACACTTCCGGATCGACTGGGAAGCCCAAAGGCGTTCAAGTTCCGCACCGCGCTGTCGTCAACTTTCTCACTTCAATGCGCCACTCTTTGGAAGTGAGAGAGCGAGATATTCTTCTATCTGTCACTACTTTGTCTTTTGACATTGCAGCCTTAGAACTTTTCTTACCCATTATTACAGGCGCTTGCACCGTTGTAGCCAGCAGGGAAGTCGCTGCTTCAGGAACTCTTTTAGCAGAACAACTGGTTAAATCTGGCGCTACATTTATGCAAGCAACGCCGGCGACTTGGCAGATGTTGCATGACGCTGGATGGCAAGGTAACAAACAATTAAAAATCCTCTGTGGCGGTGAAGCTCTCTCTCAGAAATTGGCTGGTCAATTGTACCAAAAAGGCTCTGCTGTGTGGAATTTGTACGGTCCTACAGAAACCACAATTTGGTCGATGATTCAACTGATTGACTCTGAAGATAAACCGATTTCTATTGGGCGCCCGATCGCCAATACCCAAGTTTATATTCTCGATCGCCATCTCCAACCCGTTCCCATAGGTATTGCAGGCGAACTGCACATCGGTGGTGAAGGACTAGCGCGCGGCTACCTCAACCGTCCCGATCTAACTGCTGAAAAATTTATTCCTCACCCTTTTACTGAAAGTTATGAGTTCTCAGTTTTGAGTTCTGAATTAAAAGAAGCTGCAACTCAAAAATTTCTTTACAAAACTGGCGATCTCGTTCGCTACAGACCCGACGGTAACATTGAATATCTTGGCCGGCTTGACCATCAGGTGAAAATCCGAGGCTTCCGCATTGAGTTGGCAGAAATTGAAGCGGTTTTGAACCAACATCCGGGAGTAAGTGCGATCGCAGTTTTAGCGAGAGAAGACGAAGTCGGCAACAAGCGCTTAGTTGCTTACATTGTTCCTGACTACAAACGTCCGCCTACTGTTACCGAACTGCGGAACTTTCTCAAAAAGAAACTGCCAGAATACACCATACCCTCGGCTTTCGTAATGCTGTCTACCTTACCCCTGACACCCAATGGTAAAGTTGACCGCCGTGCTCTACCAGCGCCCGATACAGCTAGACCTGAGTTAGAAAAAGTTTTTGTTGCGCCTCGTACTCCTGTAGAAGAAGTATTAGCTGCCATCTGGCTGGACATTTTAGGGTTAGACCAACTTGGCATATACGATAGCTTTTTCGAGTTGGGCGGTCATTCACTGCTGGCTACCCAAGTCATCTCTCGCCTGCGATCGGCTTTTCAGGTGGATGTCGCGATGCGGTGGCTGTTTGAGTCGCCGAATGTTGCTTCGTTGAGCGATCGGATTGAGGCCGCACTGAAAGCAAAAGCTGGCTTGAAAATCCTGCCGATTGAGCCGGTTTCGCGCGATCGGCATCTACCCCTCTCCTTTGCTCAACAACGGCTGTGGTTCTTGGATCAATTGGAACCAAACAGCGCGGCTTACAACATTCCTGCAGCGGTGCGGATCGCCGGCAACCTCAACGTGGCGGTACTCTTACAATCTCTCAACGAAATCGTGCAGCGTCACGAAATCTTGCGAACTACCTTTACAGCCATAGATGGTAAACCCATCGCAATTATTGCCCAAACTTTGACATTAAAGTTACCTGTACTCGACTTGCAAGATCTCCCGGAAACACAGCGAAATGCTGAAGTTTTGCGACTAGCAGAAGTAGAAGCTCAGCAGCCTTTTGACTTAGCCCAAAGCCCACTATTGCGAGCAACCTTACTGAAATTAAGCGCAACCGAATATGCGGTACTGTTCGCAATGCACCACATTATTTCCGATGGTTGGTCTGCTGGCGTACTCCTCCGAGAAATAGCGACGCTTTATGAAGCCTTTTCTAACAATAAACCTTCGCCGTTACCGGAACTTCCGATCCAGTACGCCGACTTTGCTGACTGGCAGCACCGATGGCTACAGGGAGAAGTATTGCAAACTCAATTGTCTTATTGGCAACAACAGTTAGCTGGCGCTCCTCCTGTTTTGAACCTCAAAAAGATAGCTACAAAATTGCAAATTTTGCCCGAAGAAAATACAGGCGACTCCTTCGTAATTTCCACCCATTTATCTGAAAAACTCAAGACCTTGAGCAGACAAGAGGAAGTCACTTTATTTATGACTCTGTTAGCTGCTTTTCAGACCCTCTTGTACCGCTACACAGATCAAGATGATATTGTAGTTGGCACGGATGTTGCTAATCGCAACCGAGCTGAAACTGAACCGCTAATCGGTTTTTTTGTCAACCTCTTAGTTTTGCGTACCAGCTTGTCAGGCAACCCTAGTTTTCGGGAATTGTTACGACGGGTGCGCCAAGTTGCTTTAGATGCTTATGCTCATCAAGACTTACCCTTTGCCAAGCTAGTAGAAGCTGTACGACCCGATCGCACAGCGAGTACAACGCCACTCTTTCAAGTATTATTTGTCCTCCAAAATACCCCGATGCCGACTTGGGAATTTTCCGACCTAACCTTAACTCCCTTAGAGTTTGACAGCGGAAAGGCAAAGTTTGATTTGGTTTTATTTATGGAGGAAACAAAGCAAGGAGTTGTCGCTAAATGGAAGTATAATCCCGAGATTTTTTCCTCTCAAGCGATCGCTCACTTGTCAAATAATTTAGAAGCGCTGCTTAATAGCATTGTCGGGAAGCCTGACGCCGGAATCGATACGCTGGAAATACCTATGAACACTGAAAAGGAAAAACAACTTGCGGAAACAGTTAAGCGCGAGGAGAGTAAGTTCAAAAAATTTCTTCAGGCTAAACCCAAGGCTACAAGTTTGCCCCAAGGACAATTAATCAAAACTGATTACCTCAATCCTGGGCAAACATTTCCCTTAGTCATTCAACCTGATGTCCCTGAACTGGACTTAGCTGACTGGGCTAAAAACGAGCGGAAACTTATCGAAACAAACTTGTTAAAACACGGAGCAATTCTGTTTCGAGGCTTTCATATTAAATCAGTAGTAGACTTTGAAAACCTTGCTTTAGCGATTTGCCCAGAATTGTTTAGCGAGTATGGCGATTTACCTCGGCAAGTTGCTAGTGGTAAAGTTTACGGTTCTACTCCTTATCCGTCCGATCGCGCAATTTTGTTTCATAATGAAAGTTCCCACTTACACCGATGGCCGCTAAAAATTTGGTTTTTTTGCCTACAACCCGCTCAAGAAGGCGGAGAAACACCAATTGTTGACTGTCGGCAAATGTACCAACTTCTCGATCCGAAGTTGCGAGAAAGATTTGAGCAAAAGCAATTAATGTATGTCCGCAACTACACTGAAGGTTTAGATGTCAGTTGGCAAGAGTTCTTTCGTACCAATGATAAAAAAGAGGTTGAAGATTATTGTCGGCAAGCAGATATTGACTTTGAGTGGCGGGAAGATAATAGCTTAAAAACTCGCAAATTGCGAGCAGCGGTCGCTAAGCATCCTAAAACCGGAGAGTGGGTATTTTTTAATCAGCTTCAGTTACACCACATCTCCTGTCTAGACTTAGATATGCGCCAATCAATGCTATCAGTATTTGGCGAGCAAAATCTGCCGCGGAATGTTTATTACGGAGACGGTTCTCCCATTGAAGATTCTGTCATGGAAGAAGTTGGAGCCGTTTATGAGAAAGCTAAAATCAGTTTTCCTTGGCAGCAAGGAGATGTGCTGATGCTGGACAATATGCTAGCGGCACACGGTCGGAATCCTTACGCGGGCGATCGCAAAATCCTAGTAGCAATGGGAGAAATGATTGGCAGCCAAAACATCTAATGTCAAATGGAAAAAACTAGAAACTCTATAAGTCCTTTTTTTTAGGGAAATTTAGGGATATCGCTAACCTGTAACCTGGTTTTTTCTCTTCATTCAATAATCGAGTCCATTTTATAAAATTAAACTAGCAACAATGCAAAACACAATTGTCGAAGGATTTCGGATTTCACCCCAACAAAAACGTCTTTGGCTGTGGCAGAAAGAGAGTTGTGCTTATCGCGCCCAGTCTGCTATCCTGCTTGACGGTTCACTTAATATCCCAGTCCTAAAAACAGCTTTACAAAAAGTTGTTAACCTGCATGAAATATTCCGCACGACTTTTTACAGACGACCGGGAATCAAAATCCCTCTTCAAGTAGTAAGGGAGCGCAGTAACCTTCCCTGGCACGAGGTTAATCTCACCCATTTATCTCAAAACGAACAATCCAGCAGAATTGAAGAATTGTTTCAGGAAGAAAGGCATTTTATTTTTAACTTCGAGACAGGACCTCTGTTGCGTTCAAACCTCCTTTATTTGTCAGCTAACAAGCATCTTTTGCTAGTGACTATGCCATCACTCTGTGCAGATAGTTGGACGCTAAAGAATTTATTTTACCAAATTGGTAATGCCTATGCTGCTTGCTTGGAAGGCAAAGAGCTATCTGAGGAACCGATACAATATGTCCAGTTTTCCGAATGGCAGAATGAATTGCTAGAGGGAGAGGATACAGAGCATGGAAAAGCTTATTGGAGTCAGCAAGCTGTATACAATTTTCCACCGATGACCCTTCCTTTTGAGGACAAACTAAACGATAAAAGCATCTTTAAACCTAATGTTTTTGCTTTGAATATTGAGCCAAATTTATTGGCAAATATGAAAGCGGTTTCAGCTTTACATCATGCCACAGTTTCTGATTTTTTGTTCGCTTGTTGGCAAACTTTAATGTGGCGATTCACAAAACAATCAGACATTATTGTTAGCACTATTTCTAATGGCAGAAAATATGATGAACTGCATGAGATGCTGGGATTGCTTGCGAAATTCCAGCCTGTTCGTTGTTCTTTTGAGGGAGACTTTAAATTCACTAGAATCTTGGGACAAATTACCGAAACAATCGGCAATAACCGCAAATGGGAAGAATATTTCGTAGGCGAAGAAGAGCAAGAAACAACTGCCAGTGGTGTTAACTTCCCGATTAGTTTTGAGTTTGAAGAATGCCCAAATAAATATGAGGCTGGCGGTATAGTGTTTTCTATTGATAAACAATATGCCTGCTTTGAGCCATTCAAAGTTAAGCTAACCTGCTTGCAAAGAGAACAATTTACAATCGCAGAGTTTCACTACGATGCCAGCTTATTCTCGATAGCAGATATCAAACGTTTAGCAGGACACTTTCAGACTTTGGTAGAAAGTGCTGTGAGTAACCCAGAAGCTAAAGTCAGCGAATTAGAGATTTTGAGCAATCGCGATCGCCATCAACTACTTGTCGAGTTTAACAATACTCAGACTGATTACCCGCAAGATAAGTGCATCCACCAGCTTTTTGAGGAACAAGTACAACAAACACCAGATAAGATTGCTGTCGTGTTTGAAGACAAACAATTGACTTATGCTGAACTCAATGCACGCGCCAATCAATTAGCTCATTACCTACAAAAATTAGGTGTTGTCTCAGATACGCCAGTGGGGATATATGCAGAGCGATCGCTCGATATGATCGTCGCCTTACTCGGTATTCTAAAATCAGGTGGAGCATATCTGCCTATAGATCCGGCATTACCAGCAGAAAGTTTAGCAAACCGATTGCAAGATGCCCAGGCCTCGATACTTTTAACACAGCATTCGCTTGTTCAGACTCTACCAAATTGCTCCGCCCAAGTAGTCTGCTTAGATGCAGATTGGGGAATAATTAATCAAGAAAGCAACGCCACTCCAGCTAGCGAGGTAAAATGCGAAAACTTAGTTTATTTACTGTTTACCTCTGGTTCTACAGGCAAACCCAAAGGTGTAGCGGTCGAACACCGACAACTCCTCAATTATTTGTACGGTATTTTAGACAGATTAGACTTGCGTATTGCTAACAGTTTTGCTACCGTTTCTACCTTCGCAGCTGACTTGGGAAACACTGTAATTTTCCCAGCTTTATGTACTGGGGGATGCTTGCATATAATATCTCAAGAGCGGGCATCCGATCCAGTGGCACTAGCAAACTACTTTAACCACCATCCTATTGACTGTCTCAAGATTGTTCCCTCTCACCTCGCGGCTCTTTTAGCATCTTCCCCAACTCAGTTTATCTTGCCCCAGACTCACCTCATCCTTGGTGGTGAAGCTGCTACCTGGGACTTAATTGAAACTCTCCATCAGCAAGCACCTAACTGCCAAATTTTCAATCACTATGGCCCTACAGAAACAACTGTAGGCGTACTCACTTATTCAGTTAAAAAATTAGCCTCTCTCTCCAAAACTGTACCCCTCGGACTACCTCTACCTAATACGCAAATATACGTACTAGATGAACAACTGCAACCCGTACCAATAAATCTGCCGGGGGAATTATATATCGGCGGAGCGGGGTTAACTAGGGGCTATTTAAACCGACCCGAAGAACAAACAGAGTGTTTTATTAACAACCCTTTTATTCCCGGAACAATGCTGTACAAAACCGGGGATTTAGCCTGCTATTTACCGGATGGAAACCTTGAATTTTTAGGACGCACCGATAATCAGGTAAAAATTAGAGGTTTTCGCATTGAAATGGGAGAAATTGAAGCATTACTAAATCAACATCCTGGAGTGTGGCAGTCTGCGGTTTCAGCTTGGGAAAATGAGCCAGGAAATAAACGCTTAGTCGCCTATGTTGTTCCCAACAACAAACTAGCACTCAACTCCAATGAACTCCGAATTTTTTTGAAAGAAAAGCTGCCTGAATATATGCTTCCTTCAGCTTTTACGATCTTGAAATCTCTGCCTCTAACCCCCAATGGAAAGGTGGATCGCCAGTCACTACCAGCCCCCGATCAATCTCGCCCGGAACTCGAAGCTGTCTATGTAGCAGCGCGTACCCCGATAGAGGAAAAGCTGTCTGAGATTTGGAGAAAAGTCCTTGATATTGAACAGGTAGGCATTCATGACAACTTCTTTGAATTGGGCGGTCATTCCTTGCTTATAACTCAGCTTCTTGCCTTAGTGCGAAGTGCTTTTGAGGTTGATTTACCTTTGCGGAGCTTATTTGAAATGCCCACTGTCGCCGGCTTAGCTGAAACCCTTGAGACTACTTTGGGAACAAAAATCTCTCCTGTCAAAACTGGCGTAGAAACTTTCGATCTAAATGCTGAAGCTGTCTTAGATCCAGGAATTAACCCTAATGCTGTTACTTGTAATTTTCCTGTTTCAGAAAATGCTATTTTCTTAACGGGAGCAACAGGATTTTTAGGAGCTTTTTTACTTGATGAACTCTTGCAAAAAACTGCTGCTGATATTTACTGCTTAGTGCGATCGCCAAATATTGAACTAAGCAGAAAGAATCTGCAAAATAGTCTTGAAGCTTATTTACTGTGGAATGAATCTTTTACCACTAGGATTATTCCTGTTTTAGGAGATTTGTCAATGCCTCTTTTAGGGCTTTCCGAGGAAGAGTTTGGATCGCTTGCTAGTAAGATTGATACTATTTATCACAATGGTGCACTGGTTAATTTTACTTATCCATACGCTGCCCTCAAGGCAGCTAACGTTTTGGGTACTCAAGAAGTCTTGAGGTTGGCTAGTCAAATTAAACTCAAGCCGGTACATTTCATTTCCACAATTGGTGTTGTTGGATCGACGACTGGCGTTATCGCATCTGGGGATGGTTCTGAGGTTAAAATTATTAAAGAACAGGATAGACTGCCTCACGCCGACGAACTCTCAAGTGGCTATACTCAGAGTAAATGGGTTGCCGAAAAGCTAGTAACAATTGCTCGCGATCGCGGTTTTCCTATCACTATTTACAGACCGGGACGGATATCAGGAGACAGTAAGACGGGAGTTTGCAACCCAGACGATCATACATTCAGAACGATTCGAGGCTGTATCCAACTCAAAAGTGTTCCCGAGCGCAACTCAATGGTCAATCTAATCCCTGTGGACTATACTAGCCAAGCGATCGTGCATTTATCAAGACAAAAAGAATCTCTAGGAAAGGTGTTTCACTTAGTTAATTCGCACCCGGCTCATTGGAGTGAAGTTATTACCTGGATTCACTCATTTGGCTACCCACTAGAACCAGTTCCCTATGATATTTGGCGAGCAAAACTCCTTGATGCTGCTGGGCGATCGCAAGAAAACGCATTGACTCCACTTGTGCCAATTTTTTCTCAACAGGCATCTACTAGCGCCAATCAAACTGAACCGCCAAAACCAATATCTAACTTAACGGCGCAACATTTTGACTGCCAAAACACGCTGACTGGACTTGCACGAACTTTGATCGCTTGTCCGCCTGTAGATAGGCAATTGTTTAGTACCTATTTCTCGTATTTGATCCAGAGTGGTTTTCTAGATGCTTTGGAATCGAGTTAAATCGATCATTAGTCGGTGAAACCAAAAATTGAATTTAGAAGAAACCAGCATATTCTGATATAGGTAAAGTATGATGATCGCGATCGCAGGTAGAGCTACCGCAGAAAGAACACAGCGTTACAAGCAAAGGCACAATCAAAAGTGTGCAGCCGATTATTTCCGAGAAGCAAATTCACTTGTAGCGAGTTCTATTGGAATTGGCACTTATCTTGGCGAACCGAATGAGTGTACTGACACCCTTGTCACTGCAGCGGTAATTGAATCCGTTCAGCAGGGTGCAAACCTAATCGACTCAGCAATCAACTATCGGTATCAGCATGGAGAGCTAAGTGTAGGAAAGGCTATTCAGCAACTCGTCGAATCGGGAGATATTTCAAGAGATGAATTAATTATTTGTACGAAAGGAGGGGTTCTGCCTTGCCCAAATTCAAACCATGTAGACTGGTTCTATCGGCATTATGTCGAGCCAAATAACTCTACTGTCAGCATGGCTGATTTGGCTACAGCACTTTGCTTGACAATTAGGTACAATAGTAGAGGTGGTAAAAAAGAGAAAAATGAAACCCTACTCC